>CAMCVE010000014.1 GCA_945881775.1 Bacteriovorax stolpii | reverse complement strand
GAAATTCATCTGCTCGACGTGATCCAAGGTCGGAAGATTCTTTTTGTGGACCTTCCCACTGAATCAAAGGCCGTGCAGTCAAAGCGTGTCGGTCGCCTTCTCCTTCAAGAGATCGTAAACGTTTCCGGACTCTTTAAGTCCTATACCGGCGAGATTCCATCACAACCCTTCCCAATCTACGTGGATGAGTTCGACGCGTTTGCCACCGAAAGTTTTGCGATGTTTCTCAATAAAGGGCGTTCATCGAAGTTCATGATTCACATGGCGCACCAAACGCTTTCGGACCTACGACAGGTCTCCGAGACCTTCGCCGGAAGGATTATGGGCAACGTCAACGCCCGCTTTATATTTCGACAAGATGATCCTGACGACGCCGAGACTTGGTCACGACTCTTCGGAACCAAGGAGACAGAAATCAGCACTTACCGAGTAAGTAACGGCGACCGAACCGGCGAGACATCGATGCGCGAGGGGCGTGAGTTTCGCATCAGTCCTGACCGAATTAAGGAACTCCCCGTCGGTTGCTGTATCTACAGTGTCAAAAGCACTCAGACACTGAAGGAACTTCGAGTTCCGTTTGAAATACGCAAATACAACCAACAACCCAAGCTGGGCTTGAACGAAAGTGATCGCAGACGGTTTATGCGTTCATCCGTTCCTCTCAGCCTGGACGTCATCAACAATCCCACTCATCACTTGTCCGCAACATTTGATGGCGTGGCCTCCATTTCCTCAAAGGAAAAGAAAGCTAAGCCATGAAAGAATCGGAAAACAATAACCACACAACCCCACAACGTATCGGACACGAAACTAAGAACTTTGTTCAGAGTCTCGACGAAAAAGCAGAGGAGCGTCGTCGAAAAGCGAAGGCTCCCGACGATGACATCGTCTTCTGGCATAACGGTTACAGTGTCAATATTGGAGGTCACTGGAACAACAAGGATGAGCCGATGTCACGTCCTGCGGTCAAACTCGACCTCAGTCGAATTCCATCCGGCCTTGGTGAGATCAGGGCCTACTTATGTCCACGCACTGACAAAAAATCTCCTGGAAAGTCTAAGTAGAAAGCAGCAGGGGGACAAATGAAGCATCTAATATTTACGGGCGCGCTCGCGCTCATGGGAGCCTGTGCCTTTAAGCCAGGCTCCGATAAAGCCAATAGCAAGAGTTTTGAGATCATGAACACGGAGAACGGTCTGCAGATTCAAGTCACACCACGGACGGAGCCGAATGAGTATTCGGTCGCGCTCTCATGGCCCAAGGTTGAGGACGGTCTTACGCTTGCCGTTCGCCGGCAGGAAGTTACGGGGCAGATCCGAAGTCTCGATGTGATCGCGTCTGGTCAAACGACCTATACCGACCATAGCGCTAAGGGCGGCGCGAACTACACCTACGTTCTTTCGCTCATCGAGGACACGGCCTATAGGGATCTTGCGAGTGTTGAGGTGGCGGTTCCGAAAGATCTCGAGCTCGAGACCGGATCAGAACTGCCCGGCACTGATCATGGGTTTCACCGTCTCTTTCTTGAGCAAGATGGAACTTACTTTGTGCATGATGATTCAAAAGAACTGTCCTTTGCGGAACTCATTTCGAGAAACTCCAAGATCATCATCTCTCCGAAAGACGAAGTAGCGCCACCTCTCGAAGCAGGCACTGCTCTAAGCGAGTTCCGACTCAACCTGGGGCTGGGTCACGGTGTTCTCCACCTGGAAGCGCGAGGTCAGGAAGGAGGCAAAGGAGTTACAGGCGAGCGCGGTGCCGACGGTGGCAAAGGCGGAAGAGGTCACAATGGGGAGAGCGACTTCACTCGAGAGTGTTTGAGTGCGAATGGTACTATTTTTGCCCCCGGTGGACCGGATGGCCCGCGAAGTCCGTGTTTCAAGAATTACTTCTGCAAGTACCAGACGGGTGACGGAGGACGTGGTGAGCGGGGCGAAGACGGTAAGCCGGGCGGTCCCGGCGCTCCGGGTGGAGATTCTCCACGTCTACTTATCACAGTCGAGAATCCCCTAGGATTCGAGGTGAAACCTCAGAGCATCCCCGGTTCTGGCGGACAAGGCGGAGATGGCGGCAAAGGTGGGCACGGAGGACCAGGAGGTGATCCAGGCTCCCGAGACGCTCGCAAAACCTGCGGAGAAGGTAAACGTGGTCCTCGCGGTGAGGACGGGTCCACAGGGCGACTGGGATCCCGAGGAGAGAGCGGAAAGGCCCAACCTTTCTGCCTCGCCTTTGGTCACGCTCGCTTCGGAGATTGTGCAACTTTTGAGGAGAAAAAATGAGCCATTCTAGAGATACGCCTTATCGAGCCCAGCACGGTTCTCTGCTAAAATCGGACTCAGATTCGTTCTTTGACAATGCATCAGCGGATACCGGAAAACTTTTCGACTTGAAGACGGCCGCGCAAATGATTCGACCCGGACTCACGGCTCTTGGTTTGTACCGACAGCTTAAGAGAAACGGATCGGAAGTAATTCAGTATTGCCCAGGAGGTCGGATTTATCTGACCTCGGAGCAAATTGAACACATCATTCGGCGCAACCGTCGCAGACTGCGTAGAACTTAGATTTGGGTGCATCCCTTAGGAGGGCCCCATGAACATAAGAACTCGCAAAGGAAAAAAAGGTACAACACACCAGGCTTGGTATCGACATCGCGGGGAGTTCTTCGCGAAGACTTTCGACAAACGATCTGACGCAAAAGATTGGCTTCAACGCGAAACCGCATCTGTGCGAAAGAATCCCACTCAGTCGAAGTCAGGACTCACTCTCAGTGAGTTCTGCGAACAGTGGCTCCCCCGATACAAAGTCGATGTGAAGTACTGCACCTACGACAACGCTCGGCTGTATATCGGCAAGTGGCTCGTTCCGAACTTGGGCGACCTGCGCATGGACGAAATCACAGACCTCGATCTCATCGATTTGAGGGAGAAGATTCTCGATGCGGAGCGCGGACCAAGGACTGCGAACTACGTCATGTCGATTGTCAGCAAGTTGTTTAACGACGCCACAAACCCATCGAAGCAGTGGAATCTCCGAGCAGGCAATCCTGTGAAAGGGATCAAACCACTCGCTTTGGAACTCAAGAAACTCCCTTACTGGGAGATGGATGAGATCACGAAATTTCTGAGCGAGGTTGAGAAGACCTGCCCAGAAGATTTTGCTCTCTACAGCTTTCTTCTCAACTCCGGCGCGCGAATCGGCGAAGCCTGTGCCCTTCATTGGGACCAGGTCGAACTGAATCGCAATCGCGTCGAAATTCGAAGAAACGTCGATTGGGTCAGACATCGTATCGAGTCCACCACGAAGAACCATGAGCTCCGAGTTGTGGGAATTGTCGAAGAACTTTCTAAGGATCTTCGAAAGCTCTACCTGCAGCAAGGGCGTCCGAATTCAAACCAACTTGTATTTCCAAACAGCGTTGGCAAACTTCGGACGCTCAAGAGCATCTATCGTGGCTCCTTCGAATTGTGTATTCGAAGGGCGCGAGTGAAGGCGATCACTCTTCATGATCTTCGGCACACCTTCGCCGCTCAATACGTCATGAACGGTGGCAAGATTTACGATCTCAAGAAGATCCTCGGTCACAGAGATATCAAGATGACCGAGCGATACGCTCATCTCTCGAGTGAGTACATTCAGCAACAAACTGCAATCATCGGATTCTCAGCCAGTGGAGCAAAGAGAACGAAAGGCAGAATCGGCTGACCGGCCTAGACCCTCGGTGACCACGCCTGCCACAAAAAGTGTGGCAAATGTGTGGCAAATCCGGGTTTTGACCGAAGACCCCACGAGAGGTTTCGAGCTTAAGATCTTGTAATATTTTAGGATTAATTGGTGCGCCCGGCAGGGCTCGAACCTGCGACCACCTGATTAGAAATCAGGTGCTCTATCCAGCTGAGCTACGGGCACAGCGCAACGTCGAGCATAAGCCGTGTGGGGGCAGGCGACAAGCAATCTGCCTCTAGAAATTTAGGATGAGGCCGAGAACGAGTAAGGAACTTTGAGACTCCTGGCTTCTTCAGTGTTGGGCGGGACATCGAAGAGTGTTTCGATCCAGCCACGGTCCATGGATTGCGGGCGCCAGGCTAGCAAAATGTCGGCGATGTAATGCAGAACTGTGATTTCAGGAATACGGTCCCAGCTGATGTCGTCGAGTCCAGAACTTGCGCTAAGTCGTCCGGTGCGAGCACCACTCGCTGGTTCCCAGGCCACCACAAGATCACGCGATGAAGCGAGAAGCCTTAGGAGTCGCCTCCCCTCGCCCATCCACAAAAAAACACCTGTTTGGTTTGTGCCCGTGTGCGCTTCGTAGGCCTGGGCCCCGGGCACGAGCTCGAGGGCTGCGGGCAGATTGTGGTGCGTGCTTTGAAACTGCAGCGAGGCACCGAGGAACTTCGGTCCCAGAAATTCTCGTAAGGCCGTGAGGAAGGCCGGAGGAGCGTTGAGGTAAGCACAGCTCACGCGCAGATCAGTGACCTGTTTGACTTCAAGCTGCAGGGGAAAAGCGCGACCACGGATCGAGACGGAGACGTCAAGCGGGTCGCCGGGCAGAAACTCGGGAGCTTTATCGAGAAGAAGTGCGAGTCCGCCTAGGGACACGTTGATCACGCGAAGAGTGGTATTGCCAAGGTAGACCTCGATTGAGGCCATCGGCGTGAGCTCGGAGACCTGCTCGTCGACCGGATAGCGGTATTTCTCGTTGCGCGATTCTCCATCCATGAACGGCTAGACTACTCGAAATACGAAAATTCCCCAAGGTGCGGCAAACACCTTGGGGCTTGAAGGAGAATAAAGTCGCCCGGAAATTAGGCGGCTTTTTTCTGTTTTTGCTTCATGTACTGAGAGAGTTTTTGCTCGTAATCGATGGGCTTGGATCCGTCGCCCTTGATGACGCCGGCCATGTAGAGTTCGTAGTGATCGGTGCAGAAGCCGAACTTCGTGGGCTTGTGTTTGCAGCCCTCAGATTTGCAGGCTTTAGGGGCTTCAGCTTGGGGTCCACCTTGTTGTTTTTCGTTTTTCGACATTTCCCACTCCTTATGCTTTGCGCCTTGTAACGCGCCGCATGTACATCTCTTCGGAGCATGGCGTTAGAACTTTAGTGCGATGCGCAAAATACCTTATTTTTTACCCCCTCTTAACCGGATCCTCATAGGGGTATGTCATACTGAGATCTATGGCTGACACGTTCAATCTGCACAAGTTCGTGGCAACAAACCAAAGCCTTGAGGCCTACAAAAAGGTCAATTGGACCGGCACTTTCCAGGATTATATCAACCTGGTCACAGAAACGCCGGAGATCTCCCGGAACGCTTACCAGCGTCTCTACGATATGATCCTCTCCTACGGCTCGGATGAGACTGTGGACTTCAAAAAGAAGATCACTCATTACAACTTCTTCGATGACCCCATCGAGAACGGCATCGACGCCGTCTTTGGCCTCGAGGTGCCTCTCCAGAAGCTCGTTAACGTGTTTAAATCTGCTGCCAAGGGCTACGGGCCGCAGAACCGCATTATCCTTCTGCACGGCCCTGTGGGCTCCAGCAAGTCCACTATCGCCCGTATGCTGAAGAAGGGTTTTGAGACCTACACCAAGCAAGATTCAGGGCGCCTCTACACCTTCTCGTGGATCAACCCCGAAAACAAAGACATCCCCGTCTTCCGCTTCCTGAAAGACATGGGCGTCGACGAGATGCCCGACCCCATGAACGAAGAACCCCTAAAGCTCTTGCCTCTTGAGCTTCGCGATAAGTTTGTCGAAGAAATGTCGCGCGGCCGCAAGAGCGAGTACAAACTGCGCATCCTCGGCGACCTAAACCCCGCTTCGCGCTACATGTTCACCGAGCTCATGCGCCACTACGACGGCGACTTCAACAAGGTCGTCGAGCATGTGAAGATCCGCCGTCTCGTGTTCTCCGAAAAGGACCGCGTCGGCATTGGAACCTTCCAGCCCAAGGACGAGAAGAACCAAGATTCCACCGAGCTCACGGGCGACATCAACTACCGCAAGATTGCGATCCTCGGATCGGACTCTGATCCTCGCGCATTCAACTTCGATGGCGAGTTCAACGTCGCCAACCGCGGCCTGATCGAGTTCGTCGAAGTCTTGAAGCTCGATGTGGCTTTCCTTTACGATCTTTTGGGCGCTTCTCAGGAACACAAGATCAAGCCCAAGAAGTTCGCGCAGACTGACATCGACGAAGTCATCATCGGTCACACGAACGAACCGGAGTATCGCAAACTCCAATCCAACGAATTTATGGAAGCGCTTCGCGACCGTACGATCAAGGTCGACATTCCGTACATCACGAAGTGGAAGTTCGAGACAAAAATTTACAAAAAAAGCTTTTCTCGGGAAAAGGTTCGCGGCGTGCACGTGGCGCCCCACACTTTGGAGATGGCTGCCATGTGGGGCGTGCTAACGCGCCTCGAGCCACCGAAAAAAGCTAGCCTCACGGTCCTTCAGAAGCTCAAACTCTACGACGGTAAGACTCTGCCTGGTTTCACAGAGGACAACGTCAAGGAGCTGCGCAAAGAAGCTCACCGCGAAGGCTTCGATGGGATCTCGCCACGCTACATCCAGGACAAGATTTCTAACGCAATCGTGCTTCTGGGCGAAGAAGCGGGATCCCTCAACCCTTTCATGGTTCTCAATGAACTTGAAAGTGGCATGAAGGGTCACTCCCTCATCAACAACGAAGAGAAGAAGAAGTACTACGGTGAGCTTCTCTCGATCGTGAAGCAAGAGTACGAGGACATCGTCAAAAACGAAGTCCAGCGCGCGATCTCGGCCGACGAAGAAGCCATCGCCAAGCTCTGCTCAAACTACATCGATAACGTGAAGGCCTACACTCAAAAAGAGAAAGTCCAGAACCGTTATACGGGTCAGTACGAGGAGCCCGACGAGCGCCTCATGCGTTCCATCGAGGAGAAAATCGACATCCCCGAAAACCGCAAAGACGATTTCCGTCGCGAGATCATGAACTACATCGGCGCGCTGGCCATCGACGGCAAGAGCTTCGACTACAAGACCAATGAGCGCCTCCACAAGGCTCTCGAGCTGAAGCTCTTTGAAGACCAGAAGGACTCCATCAAGCTCACCACGCTCGTCTCCAACGTCGTCGACAAGGCGACGCAAGAGAAGATCGATATCGTCAAAGCGCGTCTCATCAAGAACTTCGGCTACGACGAAGTCTCTGCGACAGACGTGCTCCAGTACGTAGCTTCGATTTTTGCCCGCGGCGATTCTAAGATCTCTAAAGAGAGTTAATCTCCTGCTTCGAGGACCGGTCTAGAGCTGGTCCTCGAAGAGCTGCATGCCTAACGATCGCAACAATTTTTATGCACGATAATGTCCGAAACTTTTTCTTCGCGCCCTAAGATGAAAACAATCTGCCACGTATCCTCTTCGTGGTTCTTTCCGAGCTCAATAATGTAGGTCGGGAACATGTCTGAAAAATAAAATCCATCAAAATCACCTAACTGAGTGCGAATGAGGGACCTATCGAGACCAATATACTTTTTAGGGTTTCGCAGCAAAGACGCCGCCATCGAAGCCCTGATTTTGTAGTCCCCAGACTTAAAGAGATCCGCATCGAAAGGACTCAAGCCCCACTTTTTTTCAACGCTCGTAGGGGACATGGTCTCCCCTCGCCAAAAATGTTTAGCAACCCCCATGCTTGCTGAAAAAATAAACAAAGAAGCCAAAGTTATCCAATTCCACTTTTTCATTGAGCCCCTGGCCTTTCTTTGAGAATGACTAGTTTTTTTGACTTCACCGCATTTTCAAATTCGATAAAAATACTTTCGTCCGAGAATTTCTTTTTACTCTTCATAAGCTCGATAGCGACAAGAGCACCGAGTCGGTTGTTTGCGAGATCCATGGCCCTTTCATTCGCCGGCTGTTTGGGATCTTCTTCGTGAGCCTCGAGAAACTGAGAAGTGGCTGTGGATCCGAGATCACGAGTCATCAGCGCGGCCCACAAGAAATGTCGGCAAGCGTCGCTGACGTCATTCGTTAAGCTGCTTGCATACTTCTTCTGACAAAGATTTTCTGCTTGATGGGATAGCCGGTAGGCTTTCCAACTGAGTTCTGGCATCTGAGCAACGAGGGCTCTCTCTGCCAACGTAAGTCCGTAGAGCTCGGACACCTTAAAAATGAAGTCTTTATGCAGGGGTCTCTTACAAAAAGAAGCGCACTGAGTGGGGCAGGAAAAGGTTCCCATATTGACGTCAACTGAGACACAATCAGAAACACAAGAAGAGCTTTTAGGGTCGAGCTTGGCTCGTTCAAACCATTTCAAACACACATCTGCATGGGCATTTAACGATCCCACCATGGCAGAGAAAAAAATAGGGACAAGGAGCCTATACCTCATTGCCAGAGAAGTTTATCAGAGTGGCAAATTGCAGTCTATTGGATCACGCGCCAGCCTAGAGCTGGTCCTCGAAGAGCTGCATCCCGCCCACTTTTATGAACTGCAGGATGTTGACGTAGTTCGCCGTGTCCACTTTTGTGCCGTCGCGCCCTCGCCCCTCCCCATCAATTTGAGTCGATTCGCTGATGCGCCGTCTGATCGAAGACGTAAGGCTTTTAGAGAGTTCAGGGCTGTCCGGAAAGATCAGGCCGATTTCCGAGTTCAATCGATTGATCGAGCGCGGGTCGAAATTGCCCGAACCCACGTAGGCGGTTTTTCCGTCGACGACCATGGTCTTTGAGTGCGTTGCCCAGCGCACGTCGTCGTCGTAGGCGACGCCCGGGATGCGGTCCTGCGCTCCAGAACCCTTGTACAGATGCACCTCACCGCCGGCCTTTGCAATGCCTATGGCGCGGTAAAGTGCGATCGAGGTTATGCCGAATTCAGGCGTGGCTTTACGCGAATTCACAACGAGTTCCATTTTTACGCCTTGGCCGATCTTGGTTTTCAAGGCGTCGTTCTCGCTGTCTTGCGGAATGAAGTAGGGATTCTCAATAACCACACTCTTCTTTGCTGCCGCGATCTGCGCGTACATTTCGTCGCCAAGTGTACGTCCCGCGGCCTTCCAATCGGGCGTATCTGAGGCCACAAGCACAGAGTTCGTGCGCACCACGGGATTTTTCTTGGCCATGGTTTTGGCCTTCTTAGCGACTGCTGTGCGGAGCGCCTGTTTGTGTGGAGAATCGGCGAGGCAGTTGGTGACCTCTTTTACATTTCTCTCCCAAGCGGCTCGTTGGGACTGACTCTGTGCAAAACCCCCACCGTGATGTGGCGGACCGCTGTAGGTGAGACGCGGCTTATCGGGGCGATCCTCACCTGAAGTAACCTGCGCCGAGCTCCAGAAGCGGTCGTAAATCTTTTGCACTTTTGAAACAGCCGCTCCTTCAATATGCACATCTATGTCGGTGAAGTTTGCAGACTTGTGCAGGTCGAAATATTCGTCGCCGATGTTTCGGCCGCCGAGAATGAGCTCACTATTGTCGCTTCCCGAATCAATCATAAAGGTCTTTTTGTGATTGCGGTGCGTGACTTTGCCCATGTTGATGGCGTGGGTCACGTTGTAGTATCGCAACTCGATTCCCTCTTTGGCCATCTCGTGCACGAAGAAGGAGTCGATATCGGGTCCAAAAAGTTGCTTGTCGAGCATGATTCGTATGGGAAACTTCTTGCCCTTGGCGCGCATCTGTCGCGCTTTTTTGATGAGAGTATTGAGAATCAGACAACCCGATTGGTCCGCTTTGAAGATGTAGGATTCAATCGAAATGTCTTTTTGTGCGCGCTCGATCATGGACAGTCGTGAGTCCAGAGCCACGGAGCCATTGTCCTGGATCTGCACGTCGTGCGGGCCTTTGACGAGCTGGATGTAGTCCTCGTCGCGCGGAGCGATGCCGTTGTTTGAAGGAGTCGACTTTTTAGGTACGGCGTGGCTCGTGGAAGGGAAGCCTCGGGGCTGGGCTTCGATGACGGCGGAGAACATGAGGAGGCATCCCGCGACAAATATCCGACAATAGTTATGCTCCCGAGAGCCGTCCCGTTGCATCTGTTCAATCTAACGTGGGTCGGATGCGGGCCGGATAAAGATTTGATTAAGAGGCCACTAAAAATCAAGTTTTGACGAGAGAGCGGCCTGCTTCTGCGTTTCAGCGTAGCTCGCGAGCTTCAAGGAAAGAGATTTATCCTGGAGCGCGAGGATCCTGAGCGCGAGGAGCGCCGCATTTGCCGCATTGCCGATGCCCACCGTTGCCACAGGTACGCCACGAGGCATCTGCACAATTGAGTAGAGTGCATCCTGGCCTGCGAGAGGTCCCACGGGACAGGGTACGCCGATCACGGGGAGCGTCGTCGCAGCGGCAATCATGCCAGGCAGGTGAGCCGCCCCACCCGCGCCCGCGATGATCACGGAATATCCGTTTGATGCCGCCGCTTTTGAAAAGTCGAGCATCTCCTGAGGGCTGCGATGAGCAGACAGCACTTGCGCATGAAACGAAGCGCCGAATTCTTTGAGGACATCGACGCATTTTTGCATCCACTCCCAGTCGGTTGTGCTGCCCATCAGAACTGCGATCTTCGGTTGAGGTGTGCTCATAAAATCTCAGGCTCCTAAGTAGGCTTCGCGGATCTTGGGGTTGTTCGCCAGCTCTGCAGCCGACCCTGTCAGAGTGGTGTGTCCGGTCTCGAGCACGTAAGCGCGGTGGGCGATCGAGAGCGCGGCTGCCGCGTTTTGCTCGACAAGGAGAATGGTCACGCCCTGCTTGTTGATTTCGACGAGCGCTTTGAAAATTGCTTCCACGAGTAGTGGCGCGATGCCAAGAGAGGGTTCATCGAGCATGAGAAGCTCGGGGCGTTGCATAAGCGCGCGGGCAATTGCGAGCATCTGCTGCTCGCCGCCGCTTAGCGTGCCGCCGAGTTGGGGAAGGCGTTCTTTAAGACGAGGAAAGAGCGTAAAGACCTTCTCGTAGTCTTCTTCGATGGCAAGTTTGTCTTGGGTTGTTTTGCGCGAGCGAATGTACGCACCCATCTCGAGATTTTCTTTGACGCTGAGACCAGAAAAAATACGTCGCCCCTCGGGAGAATGTGAAAGGCCTGATTGCACGATGCGGTGAGCTTGTCCGTTAAAGATAGCGAGATCTTGGTCCTTCCAATGGATCTGGCCCTTGTTTGTGGGCACGAGCCCGGAGATCGCCCGAAGCGTGGTTGTTTTGCCTGCGCCGTTTGATCCAAGGAGAGTTACGATCTCGCCCCGCTTGACTTCGAGACTCACGTCAAAAAGAGCTCGAACAGCACCGTAACTCACTCCAATAGAATTCACCTTAAGCATGCTGCTCTCCTCCAAGGCCGCCACCGAGATAGGCTTCGATCACACGAGGATCGCGCTTGATCTCTTCCGGTTTGCCTTGGGCAATGAGCTGACCATAGTCGAGGACATAAATGCGTTCGCAGATTTTCATGACAAGACTCATGTCGTGCTCAATAAGGAGCACGGTGATGTCGAAATCCTTACGAATTTTCTGGATGTCTTTGGCGAGCTGAGCCGTCTCAGACGGGTTCATGCCTGCAGCAGGCTCATCGAGCAGCAGTAGCTTAGGAGAAGTAGCCAGCGCTCGAGCGATTTCGACCTTGCGTTGTTCGCCGTAGGGCAGACTCGATGCCGGCAAATGGGCACGGTGATCGAGACCTAGCATGCGAAGGATCTCCATGGCTTTTGTGCGCATCTCTTGTTCGCGTTTTCCAAAACGACCGAGCCCGAAGAGAGCCTCCGCAAGAGAGTAACCACGCTCGCGGTGCAGAGAGACCAGAAGGTTTTCGAGCACGGTCATGGACTTAAAGAGTCGAATATTCTGAAAAGTGCGCGCGACTCCTTTGGAACAAATTTGGTGGGGCGCAAGCCCGTTAATATTCTTGCCCTCGAGACAGATCGTTCCCGATGTGGGCTCATAAACGCCCGTAAGCATATTGAAACAAGTCGTCTTGCCAGCGCCGTTGGGGCCGATGAGGCCCACGAGCTCGCCCTTCTCGATCTTGATGTCGACCCTGTTGACTGCCACCAGACCACCAAAGCGAATTGTGAGTGCTGCGATATCGAGAAGTGCACTCATGCGTGTTCAGCCTTCCGGGTTGCGAAAAGTTTGCGGTAGAAGCCCATGAGTCCTTGCGGTTGCCAAAGAACTACGAGAATCATGATGAGTCCGAAGATGAGCATGCGAATGGAAGAAAGTGTTTCAGAGAAACGAAGCGCCTCCGGGAGGAGTGTGACGATGATCGCACCCAGAACGGCGCCCATTTGTGAGCCCATACCCCCCACAACGATCATTAGAAGCACCATCACAGAAATCATAAAGTTGAAGTTCGAGGGATGAATGAACTGAGAGTGATGGGCAAAGAATCCTCCGGAGAGGCCCGCAAAGAACGCTCCCACGACGAAGGCAAAGGTCTTATAGAAACGAACATTGATGCCCATGGAGCGAGCTGCGATCTCGTCTTCGCGAATCGAGAGAATCGCACGACCCGTGCTCGAGCGCATGAGACGATGGATAAAATAGAGACTCCCCACGGTGAAAAGAAGCACCCAGAGCGGGAACCATTTGCCTGTGAGCAGCACAATGCCAGGGAAACCTCTCGAGGCTCCAACGGCTTCAGTGTTGAGAAGCACAATACGGATAATTTCGCCAAAGCCTACTGTTGCAATCGCCAGATAATCCCCCGTCAGACGCAGACAAGGAATCCCGACCACAAGACCTGCGAGGCCAGCCGCGGCGGCTCCGATCATCACGCAAGCAATGAGTGCGAGTGCGGGCTGAGCGGCCGCAAATTCAGGCATTAAAAGCTTGCTACCCGCCGCGGCCGCATAGGCGCCGATCGCAAAAAATCCGGCATGACCGATCGAGAACAGGCCACAGTATCCGTTAATGACGTTGAGGGATGCCGCAAGGATCACGTTCATGCAAAGAAGCTGCAAAAGCGGAATCAGATAATCGAGATAGTTCATACCTTCACGCGCTCCGGACGGCCGAGGATACCCCAGGGGCGGAACATCAGAACAACGATGAGAATCGCGAACGCGATCGCATCTCGATACGAGCTCTCGCTGTATCCCACGACAAGCGCTTCAGAAATGCTCAAGATAAACGCGCCAATGACAGCGCCCGGTATCACGCCGATGCCTCCGAGGACAGCGGCCGTGAAGGCCTTGAGCCCCGCGAGTTGTCCCATGTAGGGCTCAACTTGGTTGTAGTACATCCCCACGAGCATGCCTCCTGCGCCCGCAAGCGAAGCTCCAATGAAAAATGTAAACGCGATCACGCGGTCTATGGGAACACCCATAAGGCGGCTCGCATCGAAATCCATCGAGAGCGCACGCATGGCGCGACCGATCTTTGTTTTCATGACGATGGCGTTCAGCAGCACCATTAGTACGATAGCGATGATGAAGACCATGATTTGGTTGCGTTGAATGATGACGCCGTCGAGGGCGGGGATCCAGTTGCCGAGCTCGTAACTCATGTCCTCGAAAGGCTGAGGAAAAGGACGAGGCTGAGCGCCCGCGACCAGACGCGTGAGCTCGAGCAGAACAATGGAGACGCCAATGGCCGTGATGAGCGGCGCGATGCGAGGAGCTCCGCGAAGCGGACGATAGGCGAAGCGCTCAATAAGAACGGCGAAGATGCCTACGATCGGCATGGCAAGCATTAAAGCTGCCCAGAACGGCAAACCCAGCGTGCTCAGCAGGAAAATTCCGCAGTAGCCACCGATCATGTAGATCTCACCGTGCGCAAAGTTAATCAGCTTCAAGATGCCGTACACCATGGTGTACCCGAGAGCGATCAAAGCGTAGATCGAACCTTGCGCAAAGCCGTTGACGAGATACTGAACGAATTCACTCATTCAATCTTCGCTCAAGGCTGGACGCGTTGCTTGAACTTGTGGCCGCCTTTATGGGTAGCAATGATCACGAGTGGCTTCGTCGCGTTGCGATCGGAATCTAGGGTGATGTTACCCGTGATTCCTGGATAGTTCTTCGTGGTGTTGATGGCGTTCTTGAGGCCTTCCGCATCGGTCTTGAAGCCGTTGCGTTTGAAGACGTCGGCGGCGAAATAGATCGCATCATAACCAAGCGCAGCCATATCAGACGGGTTCTTTTTCATGAGGGACTTATACTTTTTCACGAAACCTTGAACTGCTGGGTCGGTGTCTTCGTGAGAGAAGTGCGCGGAGTAGAAGTGGCCTTCAATCCCGTCGCCCGCGAGTTGCGCGAGTTCGTCAGCGGACCAGCCGTCGCCACCGATGAAGGGGCCTTTGACTTTGAGCTTAGTCGCTTGGCGCATCATATTGCCAACTTCGGAGTAGTAGCCAGGAACGAAGATAACCTCTGGCTTCTTCGTACGGATCTTGGTGAGCTGCGAAGAGAAGTCCTGATCGCCGGCTTGATAGGAAACTTCGGTCACGATTTCTCCGCCTAGAGCTTTGAACTCTTTGCGGAACGCAGCTGAGAGACCTTGCGAATAGTCTGAAGCTGAGTCGAGGACGATTGCAGCTTTTGTCGCCTTGAGATCGTTCTTCGCGAACTTCGCGAGCGCCGATCCCTGGAAGTCGTCGATGAAACAAATGCGCGAGATGTACTCGCCGTTCTTAGTGACGTTGGGATTTGTCGAAGCGGGAGTCATGAGAGGGATCTTTGCCGCTTGTGCGATCGGTGCTGCAGCGTTGGTGTTCGAGGAAGCCACGCTTCCAAGGACGATGTTCACTTTGTCGATGTTGATGAGCTTCTTGACGGCATTAGCGGAATCGGTGGGCTCGGATTTCTCGTCTTCGAGAATGGCGTTGATCTTCACTTTGCCGGCCTTGTTGATCTCGTCGATAGCCATCTTCATGCCAGAGTAGACATCCGCGCCGAAGCTTGCGGTGCGGCCTGACATCGGGAGGTAGATCCCAACCTTCAGTGTCGGGGCGGCGCTAAGGGACGCCGAGAAAGCGGTGGAGACCGCGAGAATTGCCGAAATTACGAGATTTTTGCGGAAGTTTGCGACCATGGCCAAACCTTAAATCATGCCTCTCAGGTGATCAAGATGGCCTCATTTTTAAGGGCGCTGGGCTAGAGTCTAGGCTTTGAGGCGTCCCCAGAAGCCAGGCTCTCGGGATTCAAGGTCGAGTCGTGCTTTTTCGATCGCTTTTGCGTCTTCTTGGCGGAGACTCACATGTCCCATCTTGCGCCCAGGGGCGAGTATCGTCTTGCCGTACCAGGCGAATTCGCCAGGCCAGAGGACCTTGAGTTCTTCGACCTGCTCGGGATCAACGGGCCTAGAACCCAGTTCTTTGGGGGAAAGCAAGTTGCGCATGAGATAGAAACCGTGAGGGTTAAAGGGTGCAAGCGACTCATCCACGAGAGAGCGAATGTGATTGTGAAACTGAGAACGCTCGCGCTCGAGAAGCGTGAAATGCCCGCTGTTGTGCACTCGCGGGGCGAGCTCATTCACCAAGAGCCCTTTCTCGCGATCAAGGAAAAACTCTAGAGCAAAGCACGCGAGGTCCGGACAATTCTTAGCAATACTCATGGCCCACCGCGAAGCCTGAAGAGCGTACTCAGCTTCGACACCCATAGGTACGGCGGGCCCCCACACTTCCTGACACGCACCTGAAACCTGCTTGGTGAGCATCAGCGGATAGCTAATAAACTCGCCTCGCGATGCCGACACAACTGCCACAATGGCGAGCTCGTGATCAAAATCGACGCGCTGCTCGGCATACAGACGAGAAGATTCCGAGAACCCTCTTTCGCAGAAGTCGCGCAAGCCTGAGTGCTGAGTGGCCGCGCGAGTCTCCTCTATGAAAAAATTGCCTTTGCCGTCGTAGCCACCGAGCGCCCGCTTCACGACAAAGCCCTCGCTAAAAAGTTGCGCAGCCTCAGCAAGGTCCGAATCAAAATGGCTCTCACGGAGTTCCAAGTAGTCGGGCTGAGCGATTGAGAGCGTTTCAAAAAGTTTCTTTTGTTCGAGTTTGTCGCGAAGACGCAACATGGTGTCGATACCAGGTCGTAGCGAAACTTCCGGCTTGATGGCGCGAATGGCCTCGACCTGGCGCAAATCAAAAAACTCACTTTCAAAGCACAGAACATCGATCGATCTGGCAAAATCTGTAAGCGATTCCGCAGTGAGAACGCGCACGAAGGACAGCTGCGCGAGGGGTTCATCGAGACTTTTGATGAGGCCCACCACGTCGTGTCCTAGATCATGCGCGGCTTGGGCAAGCATCAGCGCGAGCTGGCCACCGCCCAAGATTCCGATGCTTTTGCGCTCTCTCGTCATGAGCCTAGAGACTCTCAAGAATTGCTTGGACACACAAGACGACCCACGCCAAAGAAACGAGGATTTTCAGGTTCCAACCTAGGCTACGTAGTCCAAATCCAAGAAGCATCACAAAGAAGTAGATCGGTTCCCACTGAATGTTCTCGGGCCATGTCGCAAGAGTCCCAATGGTGAGCAGAGCAAGCGCCGGCACAAAGCCCGCGTGAAACGCGGCTGCGATCCATCCGCGGACTTCGGGATTCTTCATGGGCAAAGCTGTGGGAGAGCGATTTCCGACAATCACAAAGACCGAGAGCAATCCGAGCCCCAAGGCCAAAAGACCCCAGAGTCCAGCAAGCGAATAGGCCAAATGCAGTAGAAGCACCGGAAGCAGCGAGGGACCCAAGGCCGCCCAAAGACAAGAGCGCGCGAGTTGCCCGCTCAGGAAGGGGTCACTCCAGACGTCGCTCAGAAGAGCAAGAGCGGCCCACGGCGTGCCCCACGCTCCGAGCACCACGAGGACCAAGAGACCGAGCAGCAGCAAAGGATCCAGTTGAAGTTTGGAACTCTGCGACCTTAGTCGACGCAGGTGGGCATCGACCGCGGCATGAATCGCCGCATAAGCAGCACATGTGAAAAGAATTGTAGCATTCGGCCATGCTTCAAGTGTCAGCACAACAGCCAAAACCGACGAAACGAGAACATATCGAGGACCATGCTTCAAACTCCCACGAAAGAGCCGGAAGGTGTCAGCAAGAATTGCGCCCAGGAGAATCGCCTGAGAAAGAGCCACGCCTCGAATCAGAAAATCAGAAAACAAAAACGAAAGGGGAACAAACAGTTCGAGAAGAATAACGAGCCCCACAAAGAGGATAGAAGGAAGCAGATAGGTTGCGACAGTGGCAATTCTACGGGCCAAGCCATGGCTCATCCCAGGCAAAGTGTAAAGCGACTGCGGCTCGAGGTGAAAAAGAATCGGGGCCTTCGGGTCTTCTCTTTTCAGAGAAAATCCCGAAAGCCCCGTTTTGAAAGCTTCGATAAACAGTGAATGTCCTCAGGCTTCGACGGCGTCGTCCGTGTGAGTGACAGGAGCGTCGCCCATCATCGTGCGAAGCGTGTTCTTGAGCTTCATCGACTGAATGAAGATGTCGTGCTCGACCACGTTCCCCTCGTTCACAGAGGGAGCCTTGTAGTAGAAGCTCAGCCATTCTTGGATACCTGAGAAACCAGCGCGCTGCGAAAGATCGCTAAAGAGCGCGAGGTCCAGAACGAGTGGCGCTGCGAGGATAGAATCGCGGCAAAGGAAGTTCACTTTGATCTGCATGGGGTAACCCATCCAGCCGAAGATATCGATATTGTCCCAACCTTCCTTCGCGTCGCCGCGAGGTGGGTAATAGTTGATCGTGACCTTGTGGTAGAGGTTCGCGTAGAGCTCTGGGTAGACCTTTGGTTGGAAGATCGTGTCTAGAACACCGAGCTTAGACTCTTCTTTGGTCTTGAAGTTCGCAGGATCATCGAGAACGGCTCCGTCGCGGTTGCCGAGGATGTTTGTAGAGTACCAGCCCGCAACACCGAGCATGCGGCTCTTGAGTCCAGGAGCGAGAATTGTCTTCATGAGGGTTTGGCCCGTCTTGAAGTCACGTCCCGAGATAGCAACGCCTTTTTCTTTGGCGAGTTGCAAGAACGCAGGGATATCCAACGTGAGGTTGGGAGCGCCGTTGCAGAAAGGCACTCCTTCCATGATCGAAGCATAAGCGTAGATCTGGGATGGAGCGATCTCTTCGGAGTCGGCTTTGAGGCCCGCTTCAAAGGCTTCGATCGTCGCGTGGACGTTCGAGGGCTTGCAGTAGGCTTCGGTCGAACCACACCAAACAGTCACGAGACGCGCGCAGTTTTTGGTTTTCTTGAAGTTCTGGATATCGGCACGCAGAGCTTGGGCTTTCTCCCAGAGCGTTCCGGTCTTCTGGTTCGGACCGGTGATGTTCTTGATGTACTTCGGCGAGAAGACAGCAGGCATCGGCTTGATCGAAGAGAGTTCTTCTTTGATTGCTTCGATGTGCTTGGTCTCGAGGACTTCAGCCTTCGTGCAGACCTCGAACATGTTGTCGGGGAAGATGTCCCAGCCACCGAACTCAATGTCCTTGAGCTGAGCGAGTGGAACGTACTCATTGATCAGAGGGAAACGTTCTTCGGAGCGTGCTCCGATGCGGATGGTGCCCATCTGGGTGAGAGATCCGAAAGGACGCGTGAGTCCTTTGCGCGATGAAAGCACACCTGCGATAAAGGTGCTGGCGACGGCTCCCATTCCGGGAAGCAGGATGCCGAGTTTGCCGTCGGCGGGTTTCACGTTAATTTTTTTGGCTGGTGACATATCTTAGTACTCCTTGATGGTCTCTTTGAGAGACTTCAACTCTTCGACGATTTCGCGGCAGAATTCTTCACGGATGCTCAGGTCAACGGCGCCGGAACTGTCGGGTGTTTTGAAGCGTGATTCTTTGAGGAACTTGCGGGCTCCGGGAATGGAGTACCCTTCGTTATAAAGAAGATGTTTGATTTTGTGGAAGTTCTCGACATCTTCTTCGGCGTAGAGACGCTGTCCACGACTGGTTTTGTTGGGTTTCAAAAACGGGAATTGGGATTCCCAGAAACGTAAGACATGCGGGACAACCCCGATCTTCTCGGCCGCTTCTTTGATGCGGTAAAAAGCCATAGGCCTTAAAAAAGCACAGCTTTAATGCGGCGTCTATAGGCCAAGCATTCTGGCTTCTTAGACTGGGTATTTAAAGTACTGGCAAGCGCTCGCGACGTCGGAGCTGTCGGAAAACCCAGTACGCAAGATAGAGTCCCCCAATGAGGCCCAGAGAATTGCCTCCCCAAGGAGGAGCCCCGGGGCCTGAACCCCGTGCCAGGCTTTGGATCGCTCCACAGCCGCCAATGAGGTCGAGATTGGAGATCTCATCTCGAGGATAGAGGAAGCTCACGGCGTCGCGGTCGTCTTGCGAAAGAGCAAGATTCTGTTTGGCGGTGGCGTCGTAATACATCAGAGCGCTCTTATCGCTCGTGTGGCCGATGCCGAGCACGTGTCCGATTTCGTGAGCGACGACAACCGCAACCAACGTGTCACTCAATTGGTTGATGTTGGCGTCTGCGCCCGACTCGACATTCAGGAGCAGGCCGCCGTTTGTGACCGGGTTGAGCGAGGAACCTCGCAAGAAGCCCACCCCTGGAATTGAATTGCCATCAACAGAGGCTGTCGCTGAAAAGTTAGGATCACAGGCAATCATTGGAACATCTGTGGCAGATCCAGCCCACAGCTGGCCGATGGTATTGGTCGTATCAGAACCAATTTCTACTTTCAGTGAGCTACCTGGAACAGAGTTCCAGAGTTCGACCGCTTGATCGAGAAAGACGTCGAGATCAGCAGGACAATTTGTGCGATTCACATGAAAAACTAGGGGGCGCTGCGCCCAGCCCCGTTGATCGGGATACTGGGAGTTTAGAGTCCAAGAATGACCGAACTGTGAAGCTAGGGTCACCAGTGTGATGATGAGTGTTTTCATTGTGCTGTCGTTCCTCCGCCTTGTGACGAGCCGCCGAACTGATACTGAAGTGAAACCAGCCAAGCAAAGTTCCATCGATTTTTGTTCATGAACCCGTTCCAAAAAACTTCGTTCCCGAGAATGAAGGAGCCGAACTGAAGATCGTAGGCCAAATTGAGACCGATGGTCTTTGAGCTCACGCTCGAATTAGGGACCGCGAAGTCAGAAGTTGAGCCCCCGTTATTGAGCTCAAGAACTTTGCCGCTTCCCTTTTGAGAATGCATGGTGAAGGAGGGGCCAAATGCAAATCCCGCGGGTCCTACTCCGAGTAGAGTCCGAGCGAGCAGGTACCGGTTCGTCACTTCGCCTTGGGCATCTTTTCGTGCGAGGGGTGTGTAGTCGACGGCGATCACTAAAGGAGTTTGTGCGCCAAACCGTGTTTTGACTCCGAGTGGATACACGAGTGGGGAAAGCCAC
Source organism: Bacteriovorax stolpii (assembly GCA_945881775.1). GTDB lineage: Bacteria > Bdellovibrionota > UBA2428 > UBA2428 > UBA2428 > CAMCVE01. Next base: position 52,370 of record CAMCVE010000014.1, on the reverse strand, counting down.
CCCTTACTTCCATCATCATTGCGAGCAACCTTGTGAATTGCATCGCTGAAGGCCCCTACCCCAACCGAAGTCTTGCTACTTGCACAAGACACCAGCCCCAGAAGGGGCACCAGAAACAGAAGCTTCACGTTCATTTGAAAAGTTTGAACGGCGCGGCCTTAAAAAACAATCGATTTTCAGAAATTCTTTTAAGAATTTAAAACTTGATCGTGACATCCATTTCAGCTCGGAGAACTTCGTACCAGATCGCATCGGGATCGCGCTCCTGACGAGGAGGCATCCTGAATCCGCCCTTGACCTTAAGGCGATCGGTTTCGAAACTTAGCGAACCCAGGCCGAGTCCCACGCCCTCTGGAATCTTCAGAGTGTTCCGGAGGAAACTGCTCCATGAGCTTTGTTCCTTGGGAGCTTCGATCTTGGGGAGTTCAGAGGCACTGAGTTCTCTGAATGTGATGTCGGACTGACGATCAGAACCCTCGGCGCCGTCCTGGATACTTCCCTCCGAGACGAGGAGCTTGCGGTCCCAGTGCCCGTCTTGGAAATTCTCTTCTAAAAGGACTTCATGACCTTCGGCGCTTTCGAGAACCCACAGAAAAGTCTCTCCTTCTCGGACACTGTCGTACATTTCCGACAGAGACTTTGTTGAACTTGCGGACGGTATCTCCGACTCGACCTCGGCCCTGAGCGGGAGGGAGGCCAGTAGGGACACAGTTAAGAAAAGAGAGGCAACGTTCAACCGATTGAATGACATGGAACTCCATTGAGCAGTACTTATGCCATATCGGATAACGGGGACTTGGATCCTGCGCAGGCACTTTAGCCTGTCGAGATTCTTTACAAAACGCGCCTTTTGCGGACCCTTAAATGGCGACTAAAAACCTAGCGGATTTCAGCGCCGAATTTCTTCTTCAGGCCCTCGACAGCTTGGTTTACGGCCCCCTGAATCTCAGCATCTGAGAGAGTGCCCTCACCCTGGAGGTAGAGCCTGTAGGCCAGTGAGCGCTTGCCATCGGGCATTTGGTAGAGGTCCATACAACGGAGTTCACGGAGCAACCCGCCACCGACAGACTTCTGAACAGTTTTCTCGATTTCAGCATGAGAGGCCTCGGGACCAAACACGAGAGAAATATCGCGCTCCACTATGGGAACACGGCGACTCACTCCAATTTTTCCATAAGGAGACGCTTCCTTCTCGATCTTTCCCGCGCGCAGCTCACCCATAATACGTCCGAGATCGTCGAAGACACGGATTTCGCCCACCGCAGCGCCAAGACTGAGACCCGTTGGGAGATTGAGCCAATCCGACTTTTCCATAGGGTGCAGTTCGCCCACAAAGCCCACAATCTTCCCAGGGGGTTTACCGGGCCAGACAAGGACAGCGCTTCTGGAAGGGTGCAAGAGCTTAACAGGTATCCAAGGTGCATCTGCTTCGAGCAGACGCATCCAATCGGCATTCTTGAGGAAGTCTTGGAGCGGGATGAACTGCGTGCTGGTCCAGCGTCCTTCGATCGCAGCCAGATCGGGAACAAGTTTGTCAAAGACCCCTCGCGCGTCGTAAAAGTCCACGAGGCGTTTACGATCGATTGAGGTTTTGTCGGTCGACCAGTGCTCCTCACAGCTGCGACCCATGATGGCCCACGAAACGTGATAGGACTCTCGCACGGGAATCTTTGATGCCGAAGCACTAGACGTGGGGTCGAAGTCGCTTGTGCTCATCTCGAAGACATGTCCCGCATCAAAAATACGGGCGTCGTGCTGACCTAGGGCCACGTGATTCGACAAAATCCCAGAGAGCCCGAGGAAGAGATTGGGGCGAAGGTATTTCCAGTCCGCTGAGAGCGGATTTTCTAGCTCAACTGCACGCGGTGACTGGAGCTTGGAGAGTTGACGATCCGATACAAAGCAATACGGCATCATTTCGCAAAGCCCCGTGTCCAGGACACGTGAGCGCACACGTCGAAGTTTGGCGTAGAGGTCGTAGGTTTTGGAGCTGCTCTGAGTCTTTTGGGCGGGATAGCGTTCGGGAATTTTGTCGTAGCCAAGCAGTCTCGCCGCCTCTTCGATGAGATCGACTTCACGAAAGAGGTCCACCCGGTGAGTGGGAATTTCAACTTTGAGAACATTGGTCGACTTCACTTGAGCGTCGATGCCCACGCTCGAGAAAACATTGATGATCGCATCCGAGTCGGACTGAGCATCCTCGATACCGACGAGTTTGTGGAAGGCTCTTAGATCGAAGTTAAGAGAGAGTTTTTGCTGAGAACGCTTACCGCGCTCCGAGCTCACTTCGATGATCGCACCACGGCGCCGGGCTCCTGTGGTCTGCCTGAAGAGGAGTGCCGCACGGCCCGCAGCACGCAGGGTGTTGTTCGGATCAACGCCTCGCTCGAAACGGTGAGAGGCCTCGGAATGAATGCGGTGGCGCTGAGCCATTTTACGAATCACAATGGGATCGAAAACAGCCGACTCAAGAACGATACGTTTTGTGGCGTCGGACACACCACTCTCGAGTCCGCCCATCACGCCCGCGAGAGCCAAAGGCTTCTCGAGATCTGCAATCACAAGGTCCTCTGGATGCAAAGTGCGCTGGGTACCTTCGAGCGTTACGAGCGTCTCTCCAGGTTTGGCAAAACGAACGATGATCTTAGATCCTTTGATTTTATCCGCATCGAAAGCATGGAGCGGATGACCCAGTTCTTGTGCGACGTAATTGGTCACGTCGACAAGGGCTCCTAGCGAGCGGTGCCCAAGTGATTCGAGCCGTTGTTTCATGGCAGGTGGAGTCGTTGTGCGCTCGACTCCTTCAAACAAGACCGCGGTGTATATGGAACAGGCCTCAGTCGCCTGGACTTCGACGCTCACAAGCGCAACGTCTTTAGTGGCCGATTCCAGATTCTCGAACTCTGGCAGCTGGACCTTGTTCTTGATCAGGCGGCCCACTTCGCGCGCAAGTCCAAGATGAGAAAGACAATCCGCCCGGTCGGGGGTGAGTTCCACTTCCCAAATTTCATCATCGAGACCCATCGCATCGACAAGACGCGAGCCCAGTTTGTAGTCCGACGAAAGATCAAGGATGCCTTCACCGTCCTGGGTTAGTCCCAGCTCCTTGCCGGAACAAAGCATCCCCGACGAATCAACGCCGCGGATCTTGGAGGCTTTAATTTCAAAGTTTCCGGGAAGAACGCTGCCAATGGTCGCAAGTGCAACGCGCATGCCCTGACGGACGTTTGGGGCACCACAGACAATTTGTAGATCCGTCCCCTCGCCCATCGAAACCTGACAAATATTCAGGCGATCAGCCTGTGGGTGCTTTTCAAAAGATTTGATTTCCGCGACACGAACACCTTCGAGACCCGCACCTTGAGCTTGGACGCCCCCGATCTCAAGACCGAGGAAAGGCAGTCGCGCGCGCAGCTCGGCCTTGTCCGTTGGGCTCGAGGCAAATTTTGAATGCGGGAAAAACTCAGAGAGCCATTTTAAAGAGATTTTCATGATCTCCACCTCGAGAACTGGGAAACAAATTTTTGGTCGGACTCGTAGAAAGTGCGAAGGTCATCGAGGCCGTATTTGAGCATGGCCATTCGCTCGATACCCATTCCGAAAGCGAAGCCCTTATACTTGTCGGGGTCAATGCCGCAGGCCTTGAAGACTTCGGGATCCACCATGCCGCACCCGCCAATCTCGACCCAGCCTGAGCTCTTGCAGGTTTTGCAGCCTTTGCCTTCGCAGAAAGGACACTGGATATCGATCTCAGCCGAGGGCTCGGTGAAAGGGAAGAAGCTGGGTCTGAGGCGCACTTTGAGTTCGACCCTAAAGAAATCTCGGATCATCGTCGCAAGAATTCCCTTGAGGTCGCCCATGTGAACGTCGGTGTCGATGAACAGTCCTTCGATCTGATGGAACATCGGAGAGTGCGTGGCGTCGTAATCGGCTCGAAAAACTCGTCCGGGGCATACCATTCGAATCGGTGGTTTCTGAGCGAGCATCGTGCGCACCTGTACAGGAGAGGTTTGCGTGCGGAGTACGATTTGTGGGTATCCCTTCACATAGAAGGTGTCCTGAAGTGCGCGTGCTGGGTGTGCTGCTGGAATATTGAGAGCGTCGAAGTTGAAAAACTCGTGTTCGACTTCGGGTCCCAGCTCGGGCATGAAACCGCACTTCTCAAAAATCCGAACGAGCTCTTCCATCGTCGTGCGAACAGGATGCTCCTGATTGCCAGAAACTTTGCGTCCCGGCAGAGTCACGTCGATGCGCTCGCTCTCAAGGCGCTTGGCCCACTCTTTGTTCTGGTGATCCTCGGCGAGCAGGTCCACCGCAACTTGAAGTTGTGTACGGATTTCGTTGGCGCGAGCGCCGACCTTGGGGCGGTCCTCGGCAGAGAGCTGCCCCATGGATTTCATGACTTCGGTGAGCTGACCTTTCTTGCCAAGCCATTCGACACGAAATTTTTCGAGCGCATCGGGACCGTCGATTGCGGCGAGAGCCGTTTGCGACTTTTGTTCGAGTTCACTCAAGGATTGCAGCAGGTTCTCGATGCTCATGAGTCGTTAGTTATAGAGGCAAGCAACAGATTTTTCGAGGGCGCTGAAAATGAAAAAACCCCGATGTCTTGCGACACCGAGGTTCTTTGAAAGTGCAGGGTCTTCGCTCCACAGAAGAAGCGGACTCTGCGAAAAGTTTAGTTGTTCTGAGTCATCTGAACGATCGACTCAAAGGACTTGGGATCCTGAAGAGCGATATCAGAAAGGACCTTACGGTCGAGCTCGACGTTCTTGGTCTTCAGACCCGAGATGAAACCCGAGTAGGTCGAACCGTGATTGCGAACAGCGGCGTTGAGACGCTGAATCCAGAGACCGCGGAAGTCACGCTTTTTGACCTTACGGTCGCGGAAAGCGTAGTTCAAAGCGCGGTTGAGGGCTTCGAAAGCTTTTGAGTACGAGCGGCTTGCCGAGTTACGGAAGCCTTCTGTCATCTTCAGAACTTTTTTGTGACGACGACGGGTTTTAGGTCCACCTTTAGCGCGTGCCATTTTTTATGATCCTTCTCTCTTAGCCGTTGGGAAGAAGGCGACCGATGCGGCGAAGCATGCCTTCGAAGATGTAAGCAGCGCCACGGAGGCGGCGTGTTTGTTTCTCAGAGTTGTGTCCGGTGTTGTGGCGACGACCAGGCTTGGTGAACTTGATCTTACCGGTTGCGGTCTTCGTCATGCGCTTCTTAGCGCCGGAATGCGTCTTAACTTTTGGCATGTGAACGTTCGTCTCCTTTAGCTGCTACAAAGTCCAAAGTCTTGCCACGCATCTTTCAGCGAGACAAGACTTATTTCGTAATTTCGGGGCTTTAATTACCTGCGGAATGTCCCTGGACGGCGCTGGGGCGGCGGAGGCGCAGAATAGCCCGCGGGAGGACCCGAAGGGATCTGAGCGACGAGGGCTCCAGGAGTAACCTTTTTGCCCGGAGGGGGGGGCGCAAAGAGGATCCAGAGGCGCTTGCCTTCCATTTTGGGGCCGCCTTCGATGACCGCTTGGTCATTAAGGAGTCCTGCAAATTCTTGAAGGGTTTCCCAGCCAAGCGCCAAGTTTTGGAGCTCGCGGCCGCGATAGAAAACCGTAACCTTCGTCTTGTTGCCATCCTCGAGGAATTTCAGAGTTGAATTGGCCTTGTGCTGAAGGTCATGGACGTCGGTCTTCGGGCGAAGTTGAACTTCTTTAACCTCGACATGAACCTGTTTCTTTTTGGCGACTTGCGCCTTCTTCTTTTCCTCGTACTTGAACTTGCCGTAGTCCATGATCTTGCAGACCGGTGGATCAGACGTGGCCGACATCATTACGAGATCAAGGCCCAGTCCTTCCGCGAGGTCTCGAGCCTGTCGGGTATCAAGGATTCCGAGCTGTTCGCCGTCTTTGCCGATCACGCGAATGTAGGATGCGCGAATCTGACGGTTGATCAGGTGGGCGTTTTTGGAGTCAGGACGGCGATCACGGTTAAAGGATCCGCCTCCGCCACTTCCGCCACTGCTGCTACTGCTACTGGGATTGCTAATGGGTCTATCCTCCTTCAAAGGGTCCAAAGCCAGGGGCCTTAGATTTGTCCAACTTTCATTTGCTCGGCGAGTTCTGCAAATAGATCAGCGGGGGTTACGCCTTGGCGCTGCTGCCCTTCTCTATCGCGGACACTCACGACACCGAGCTCGGCCTCTTTGCCACCGACGATAAGCATGTACGGCGCCTTATCGGGCTGGTACTTTTTGATCTTCGCCGAGAGCTTATCGTTTGAATCGTCCAAAATCACGCGGTAACCGCGAGATTTCAGATCTTGGAAGAGCTTCTCAGAGAAGCTCTTGGCCTCATCGGCGATTGAGAGAATCTGGATCTGCTGAGGGGCGAGCCAGAGTGGGAACTTGCCTGCAACGTGCTCGATGAGAATTCCGAAAAAGCGCTCCATAGAGCCAATGATCGCACGGTGGATCATCACAGGTGCGTGGCTCACATTGTCGGCTCCGGTGTATTGGAGTTCAAAACGCTGGGGCATTTGGTAGTCGAGCTGGATCGTGCCGCACTGGTGTGTCCGGCCAATGGAGTCGCGCAGATGGCAGTCAATCTTGGGGCCGTAGAAAGCACCATCGCCCGGGTTGAGTTTGTACTTGAGGCCTGCGCGCTCGAGCGCATTCTTAAGCGCGCCTTCGGCCTTGTCCCAGGTGGCATCATCGCCGAGGCGACTCGCGGGACGGGTCGAGAGTTCGACGAAGTACTCGAAGCCAAAGGTCGTGTAGACGATCTTGATCATTTCGAGGATGTTCAGGATCTCGCCTTCGATCTGATCTTCGGTGCACATGATATGGGCATCGTCCTGGACGAAGCTGCGCACGCGAAAGAGGCCTGCTGTGACGCCGCTGCGCTCGTGACGATGCACGCGGCCGAACTCCGACACGCGCCAAGGGAGGTCGCGGTAGGAGTGCCGGTGAGTCGCAAAAATCATGCAGTGGCCGGGGCAGTTCATGGGCTTCACGGCGAAGTCGCGCTCGTCGACTTTGGTGAAGTACATGTTCTCTTTGTAGTGATCCCAGTGGCCGGACTTTTTCCACATGTTCTCATCCATGATGAGAGGTGTGACGACGTCTTGGAAACCGTACTTGCGGTTGAGTTTGCGAATGTAGTCGGTGAGCTGAGCGTAGATGAATCCGCCGTTCGGATGAAAGAAGGGCGATGCGGGTGCTTCGGGATGGAAGCTGAAGAGGCGTTGCTCGGTACCGATGCGGCGATGGTCGCGCTTTTTGGCTTCTTCGATGCGGTGGAGGTGCTCGGCTAAGGCTTCTTTAGAGAGGAAGGCAGTGCCGTAGATGCGTGTGAGCATCTCGTTCTTTTCGTCGCCGCGCCAGTAGGCGCCCGCAACGTGCGTGAGCTTGAAGGCTGGAATGAGCGAAGTGTTGGGGATGTGCGGGCCGCGGCAGAGGTCGGTAAACGCCCCTTGGGTGTAGAGCGAGACGACGGTGGCGCCTTCGTTCTTGATGAGATCCTGGATAATCTCGACTTTGTAGTGTTCGCCGAGCCCCTTAAAGAACTCAATCGCTTTTTCGACGGGCCATTCCTCGCGCTTTACGGGATGGCCGGACTTGATGAGGTGGGCCATCTTCTTCTCGAGGTTCGCGAGGTCTTCTTCTTTCCAAGGTTCTTTGCGGGAGAAGTCGTAGAAGAAACCATTTTCGATCACGGGACCAATGGTGACCTGCGTCTCAGGCTCGAGCTCCTTGACGGCTTGTGCAAGAACGTGGGCCGTGCCGTGGCGAACAACTTCAAGGCTTTCGGGGTCTTTCTCGGTGAGGAGCTGGATCTCACGGGCCGACGCAGGCACCTCGCGCGAGAGGTCGCGCACGACGCCGTCGACCTTGATCGCGTACACACGTGTTCCCTTGAGGTGGGCTTTGGCCAGATCAAACCCGGTCACGGGTTTAGAGAGATCAACAGGAATACGACTCGCTTCGAGGATCAGCTCGGGCATACTTAGAGGGACCCTGGAGTGGAAGACGAGTATTTCATGGCTTCCATCTGTTTCTGCCCGATTTTTTTGAGCCCGTCTAGGGGGGCCTCGGTGCGCTCCTCAGATGAACCCTCCAGGTAGGTGTACCCGGAAAGCCCCTCCTCGTAGTAGCGCATGAGCAGTTTCGACTCTTCCATGCTGATCGTCTTGTCCGTAAGAGCCTTCTCGATGGCGTTGCGGATTTGGCGGACGAGCTGGGGGCGCTCGTATTCGACGTAACCCAGAACGTCTTTGACGGAATCACCCTCGACGACGTGATCGATGGTGTAACCGTTCTCAGTCACAGAGACGTGAACCGCATCGGTGTCTCCCAAAAGATTGTGAAAGTCTCCGAGAATTTCTTGGTAGGCACCCAGAAGGAACATGCCCACATAATAGGGCTCATTTTCTTTGAGTTCGTGGAGCTCTAGAGAGGTTTTGACGTCTTTGATGTCGATGAACTTGTCGATTTTTCCGTCCGAGTCGCAGGTGAGGTCGAGAAGAATCGCGCGACGCGTGGGTTCTTCGGAAAGTCGGTGAATCGGCATGATCGGAAAGAGCTGATCCACGGCCCACATGTCAGGAGCGGATTGAAAGAGCGAGAAATTGCAGTAGTAGGAGTCGGACATGGTCTTCTTAAGATCAGCAAGCTCTTCGGGAAGGCGCGGCAAGGTTTTTTCAAGCTTGAGGACCTTGGTGCAGAAGTTCCAAAAGAGATCTTCCATATAAGCGCGCTGCTTGAGGTTGAGATAGCCGAGGTTGAAGAGATTCATTCCGTCTTCGCGGAGCCGGAAAGCGTCCTGAAGGTGTTCGTTGAGATTCTTGGGGTTGAGAGTGTCGCTGAGTTTGAGAAGGTCTTCGAGAATCTCATGCTCATCCTCCGCACTGATTTTGTCGGGCGCGAGGAGACTTTGGATCTGGTGCGTACCAAGAATGTCAAAAACAAGCACACTGTGGTGAGCCACAAGCGCGCGACCGGCCTCGGTGATAATTGAGGGGTGCGCGATGCCTTTTTCGTCGCAGGCTGAAGCGATCTGGCCCACGACATCGTTTGCGTATTCCTGAATGGTGTAATTGACGGAGTTTTCCCAGTTGGTTTGCGAACCGTCGTAATCCACGCCCAGTCCGCCGCCCACGTCGATGTACTTGAGATCCGCACCGAGGCTTGCGAGTTCAACAAAGACACGGCTGGCTTCGATGAGCGAATCCTTCAGGGCACGCAGAGCCGTGATTTGCGATCCAATATGGAAGTGGGTCATCTGAAGACAATCGAGCATGTCCTCGGCACGTAGAAGCTCAACACCGCGCAGAATTTCAGAAACAGTCAGACCAAATTTGGACTTTGCTCCCGAACTTTCGACCCATTTTCCGGCACCCTTGGATTCGAGTTTCGCACGGAACCCGATCACAGGACGAATGCCGAGATATTTCGACGACTCAATGATCATCGGGAGTTCCGAGAAACGATCGACCACAATGATCGTGTTGCGTCCGAGTTTTCGGGCGAGAAGTGCGGTTTCAATGTATTCCGAATCCTTGAAGCCGTTGCAGACCAGCAGTGCTTCGGAATTGTCCATCACAGCGAGCGCAATCAGAAGCTCTGGCTTTGAACCTGCCTCAAGACCCAGTTTGGTTGCCTTGCCGAATTCAACCATCTCTTCGACGAGATGGCGTTGCTGATTGACCTTAATCGGATAGACGCCATTGTAGCCGCCCTTGTAATTGAAAGTTTCAAAGGCCCGCTCAAAGGAACCCGCAAGCGCCTTGATGCGCGAGTTGACGATATCAGGGAAGCGAATCAGGACGGGTGAGCGGAGACCACGGTGTTGCAGATCGTCGACGAGCGCACGGAGATCAACTTTACGGGAGTCGTCTTTGCCGAAAGGGCACGTTTCGACGTGACCTTTGTCATTGATCTTAAAGTAATTTGCGCCCCAACTATCGATACCGTAGAGCTCAGCGCTCTTTTTCGAATTCCAAAGTTCCAACTCTTTCGCCCTTTCCTGTAACAACCAGAAACACGCTGGGAATTAGCGAAATAAATGGGAAGCGACAAAGGAAAAAACGAAAAAAGCCGCATCCTCGTTGGAAGCGGCTTCTTGCGAAGTGCTGACTCGACTCTAGCGGTCGGATCAGAACTGAGAATTGCGATCAAGGCTCGACGGTTTGTCGGCTTGGACGCTTTCGTCCGAAGCTGTGCTGCGATCGATCGACGCGCAAGCCGAAAGCCCCAAAGTCAGAGCTCCGACCAGCATCAAAAAGTACTTGTTCATGTGACCCTCCTTAAACATTTTGTGTCCCTCGTTAGTAAGACCCGGCCCCAGGGTCTCACGGTTAATCGTTCCTCTTCTCTTATCGTCGCAGAGACAGGCGTCTTGAGCCTGGCGCGTCATTAAGTATGCATGAAGGACATATGAGCCGTAACTTCAGTTGCTTAGAGGGCGTGTGGAGAACAATGTTTTGGGCCCGCATCAGCACCAGGGCACAAATTGCATTCGTGAAGTTTTGATGAAGAATTTCGGGCTGCTCGTGGAGCTATTTAGAGGCGTCCCTGGGCTTCAACGTCGAGATGATGTGTGCCGAGAGAGTTAGGATTGCGGAGAGCTGCGTAGAGAATCAGTGTGGCCACCTGCACAGCGTGCCTCAGGCCAATCAGGGGTTCCGAGAGCTTGCCTCGCTTGTAGAAGGTCTCAACGTCGCGGCGGAGATCAGACAGCATCCGTTCGGCTCGCTTCAGTCGGGCTTCATTGCGAGTGAGTCCCACATAGTTCCAGAGAGTCCTTCGTAGAAGTTGCCAGTCCTGACTCAGAAGTGCGGGATCGACTTCGTCGTCGCCGGGAACCCAAGGTTGCGCTTGAAAATCCCAGTTCTCGAGCGAGCCAAGGTATTCGTGAGCGGCATCGGCGGAGCGATGGCCATAGACCAAGGCTTCAAGCAGAGACGTCGAAGCGAGGCGGTTGGCGCCGTGAAGTCCTGTGCAGGCCACTTCTCCTGCCGCGAAGAGTCCCTCGAGGCTTGTGCGTCCGACCGAATCAGTCCAAACGCCGCCGAGAGTGTAGTGCGCCGAGGGCACGGCCGGTAGGAGGTCCTTGCTAGGATCGAGGCCTTTGTCTCTCAGCAATTTCAGAATCCCGGGGAAATGATCTGCAAAATTCTTGATGCCACGGCAGTCAAGCCAGACATGTTCTGTGCCATCATGAAGCATCGATTCGTGGATGGCTCGAGCGACCACGTCGCGAGCAGCAAGCTCATCAACAAATCTCTCGCCTTTCATGTTCAGGAGCTTGGCCCCCTCGCCGCGCAGCGCTTCGGTGAGCAGGTAGCGTCGTTCGTGGGGAACGTAGAGAGATGTGGGATGGAATTGCACATACTCAAGGTGGAGAGTCCTGGCACCGGCTCGGTGAGCGGCCGCAATTCCATCGCCTCGTAGGCTGCGAGCTCCTGTTGAGTGTTCAAAGAGCCCCGAAAACCCGCCGGTCGCCAACAAGACAGCGGGAGCCACGAAGGCTTCTACGCGCTGTTCCCCGCGGAGAAAGACGTAGGCACCCGCGCAACAGCTTGTCTTGTAAACTGAAGGAGCGCGAACGTCGTGCCGGTCCGACACGAGGAGATCAACAAGCACCCCTGCTCGACGCTCGATGAGTGGATGCGCCTCAACCAGGAGACGAAGCCGATCCATGATCGCTCGTCCGCTGTGATCTTTGACATGGAGGATCCGTGGTCGTGAGTGAGCGGCTTCGAGAGCCCAATCAAGATTGCCTTCGCTGTCGCGGTCAAACGAAACACCGGCTCGCTCAAGAAGCCAATAAGGCACGAGCTTCGCACCATCGTGAACCACGTTCCTGACGGCCTCAGGATTGTTGATACCGCAGCCAGCATCGAAGATGTCTCGCGTGAGATCGGCGAAGTCGGACTCGCGAGGGTAGACAATGCCTCCCTGCGCCCAAGCACTGGCGCAGTCTTTGTCGCCCTCGATCAGGAGCACTCGGCGACCTTGTTCAGCTGCCCTAAGGGCTCCGATGCTTCCAGCGAGACCAGATCCAACAACAATAAGATCCCAACCACTCATTGAAACTCCATGCTGATATCGAGCGAGCGTGCGCTGTGTGTGAGAGCACCGACGCTGAGGCGATGTACTCCAGGGATGACATAGCTTGCGATTGTCTCGAGGCGAAGACCTCCGGATACTTCGAGGCTCTGCACACTTCTAAGCGCCGGCATGACTTCGCGGACCAAGGAGGGAGAAAAATTATCTAGAAGAAGATGCCTAACGCCCACAGCCGCAAGACGCATGGCCTCGTCGGCAGAGTCGACCTCGACAAGCCACAACTCAGAAGCGAATTCGGGTCTTGTTCGAGCCCAAGCCACAAGCTCGACAAATCCTAAGCCCTGGGACTCGAGGATCTGTTTGTGATTGTCCTTGAGCATCACGCGGTCAGCGAGATGCAAACGATGACGAGAGGCACCACCCACACAAGCCGCGTAGACTTGGAAGGGTCTTAGACCCGCGAGCGTCTTGCGAGTGTGAAAAAGACGCGGCTTCTCGAAAAGTTCCTTCTCGGAATCGGACCACAGAGACCAAGCCTCCTCGACGGCGTGAGCAAAGCGCGCCGTTTCCGTTGCGACTCCCGATAGCATCTGCAACAAATTAAGCACGCTTCGTTCTTGCGACAGAAGCGCCGCCCAAGGCGCACGGCCTTCGGCAATCGACGTGCCCGCGCGTATGTGGTCGCCGTCCACGAGTCGAGCATCAAAACGCCAGCTATGAACGGCGGAAAGGTGGTCCAGCAAATGCTCGCCACAAAAAACACCTTCCTCACGACTCAGGAGCGAAAAGCCAACCTCCAGGGATGGATCGATGCGTCCATCGAGGAACTCTTCGCAAAGCAAAGTGGTGACATCGCTGGCCACACGATCTTCGCGGAATGCGAGCTCAAGGAGCGGGGCCCAATCGAGGTCATTGAAATCTGCAAGACGAGAAAGCGAATCCATCCTTATCCCTAGTTCTGGAGCGCCAGCATGCGCTCCAGAGCGAGACGAGCTGGATCCTTAATCTCGGAAGGCATGGGTACGGGATCCTCAGTCTCGAGATTGATCAATGTCCTCTCGACCTTCTGGAGATCCACCATGTACATGGTGGGACACAAAGAGCGGAAGAGCAGTTCAACCTTGATCTTGGGATTCTCGATTCGCAGTCGCTCGACCATATTCACTTCGGTGCCTACAAATACGCGGCTGCCCTCGGGGAGAGATCTAACGTATTTGGCGAGGAACTCTGTTGAGCCCACGGCATCCGCGGCATCCACCACGTCTTGTTCGCATTCGGGGTGAACGGCCACAAAAGAACCAGGGAAATTTTTCTTAACAAAATGGATGTCGCGGACCTTGAACTTCATGTGCACGGGGCAGTTCCCGTTCCAGAGAATCATCTTCACGCCTTCGAGTGATTCCAAACCGCCGTTGGGTTTGGAAGGATACCAGACGGGCATCTCTTCGGGCGTGAGGCCCATGGCTTTCCCGGTATTGCGTCCGAGATGTTGATCCGGGAAGAAGAAGGCGATCTCGCCCTTGGAGAAGGCCCACTCGAGAGCCTTCTCGGCATTGCTCGAGGTGCAAACCAGCCCCCCATTGGCGCCCGTAAATCCCTTCAGAGGTGCATGGGAATTCATGTAGGTCACGGGTATCAAGCAGCGCCCGCCGAGGTCGCTGCGCGCGTTTAAATTGTCCCACGCAAATTGTACGGAATCCATGGGAGCCATATCAGCCATGGGGCAGCCGGCTTCGGGTTCGGGATGCAAGACGCGTTGATCGTCACGGCAAAGGATCGCGGCTGATTCGGCCATAAAGCGCACGCCACAGAACACGATGTGTTTGACGTGGGGACTCTCAGCTGCCGCTTTGGCAAGACCAAAAGAGTCACCGATCTTATCGGCGATCTGGATAATGCCATGGCGCTGATAGTGGTGTCCCAAAATCATCAGCTCTGGGCCCCATTTGGCCTTCAGTGTTTGAATCCGATAGATGATCTCGCGGTCCTGAAGAGTCATACGACTTTCATGCTCCTTAGATCTGCATCTAAGCCCTTAGTGAGTCACTGTCTATCAGCGTTTGGGGAGCGCAATTTACTTGCGCAGAGCTTTACGGACGCGCGTGGTGACGTCGTCGCGAATGATATAAAAGCGCCCGAGGAGTTCTTCACCAAGAACTTTCTTAAGAGAGTTGTATTCTTCGCGATCAAGTCCCGCGAGAGTCTCTAGCGAGAGTAAATATTTTTGGAGGTGCGGACGGGTTTTATCGAGACCGGCATCCTTAGGAAGTTTACGAAGCTCCGTGAGAGCTACTTCTCGCATCCTCAGAGCCTCTTCACGTTTGAGCTGGACAGATTCTAAAACTGCGACGGATTCTTTCTCTTGTTGCTGAGAAAGTTTGAGCTCATCGGAGAGATGCCAATAGAAAATCTTGTTGAGACGGTCCTTGAGGTCTTTGGAGGACATGTCCACAGCGTTTGCCGCAGGAGCCGCCACTAAGAGCAATGAAAAGCAAAGCCCCACGATTCCGGACTTTGCTACGTATCGAGTGATCGTTGTTGGGGAGGAGCCCTGCGCCCGCGTCATCGTAGATCCTTTATAACACTCTCCAGCTGAATCTCCAGACGTTTCAGATCCCGTTCCTCATTCCAAGACTTTTGGCCACAGATTCGAGAGCCTCAGTGGCCGCTACGGGATCGGCTTTGGAGAGCTCTTCAACCAAGGCCCCTTGATTGGTGTCTTGCATTCGCACACCAATATCGGCCACCGACGCGACCCAGCGCTCGACCGCTTCGGAACTACCGCGCTGAGCGGTCTGAGTCAGAAAGTCGGACGATGCGAGAGTCTCGACGTGGCGAATGCTTTGGAGCGCCAAAACCGCTACAAAGATGGCCATGGCACCGGAAAAGCTCCAGGCCACGCGAGCGGTTGCAAAAAAGTTCCAGAACGACACTTTGGCGGAGACCTCCATGACAGGAGGACTCTTTGCTGCGAGAGGGAGACGAGTTTTGAGCGCAGCGAGGAGGTGGGTTTCGTAACCCGCCGGGGGTTCCACCCGTCCGTAGCGATGCGGCTGGTTGCTGAGGTCTTTCAAGAGTGAGCTGAGCTCATCCGAATCTTCCGACAGACCCGCCTCACCGAGGATGCTTTTATAGTCGTCGTTATTTGCGTTCATGATCGTAGTCCTCCTGCAGACTCTGGAAGGCTTGCTTCATTTCTTCTAAAGCCTTACCTCCCTGAGACGCTTGTAAGATCTTCTTTAGGTTAAGCACGGCGTGGCGAAAATTGGCCTTCGCCGTATCAAAGGGACAATCCATCACTTCAGCCACCTCTTTGAAACTCATGTCGTCAAAGATCCTGAGTTCGAGGGAAAGCCGTTGTCTCTCGGGAAGTTGCTGGATTGCGGCCCGAAGAATCTCGGACGTTTGGGCGCGTTCCAGTCCCGAGAAGTCACCTTGGACGCTTCCAAGATCCTCTTCTTCAAGATCGGCCCGCATGCGCTCGTGACGTGGTCTGAGGGCATTTTTTGCGGTATTGGAAACGATTCGAAAGAGCCAGCTTTTAAAAGAGGAATCTCCTCGAAAACTTTCCATTGCGTTGAAAGCTTTCACAAAGCTGTCCTGTACGACATCGTCAGCGCCTCCATGGTCCTTCATGAATCGAAGAGCCAAGTTATAGGCTCCTCTGTAATGAAGTCGAACAAGGATCTCGAAAGCGGGGCCGTCCCCAGATTTCACTCTCGCGATCAATTCCTGTTCGTCCATGAAAACCCTTGCTCCAAATCAAACTTTTCATCACACACACACCGGGTTCTGCCGATTAGACCCGCCAAAGCCCTGACGCGGTTAATGTGAAAGACACTTTATTTAAGAATCTTTAAGTGCCTGAAATCAATCAAAAGTTATAGACGATTCCGAGCTGTCCCCCTCGTTTGGGATCCCAGTTCACCCAAGGCGTGGGCTGCGAGGGCCCCCCATGCTCTGAGTTAAGGTTGATAGGATCTTGATCGAGAGAAGGCGCATCGTTGTCGCGGGAGGGAGACGAGCTTTTGAGAGTCGGCACGTAGACCACGTAAGCACCCAGAAGAAGTCCGATGTAAAGACCTAGGCTCGCTCCCATCGCGATGTTGCGGGTGTGGGCCCCAGCCTCTTTATAGAAAGCAAGCGAGGCCAGTCCAGTCAGAGAGCCCGCGATCACTCCATAGGTGGCCGTAAGCATGAAAGCCTGAAGAGCAGGATTGTTTGCACCCGAAGAAGACGACGTTGCAGCACGAAGGGGTGTCGTCGGCATCGAAACAAGAGCCACGATCACCAAGCTCGAAAGCAGAGAAGCCTTGAGAGATCTTCGAGTGTGCATCACCTCTTAAAAGTAACAGGGATTTGGACTAAATTCGACGCCCCCTTTGGGATTTCTCCAAGCGAGAGCCCAGAAAACTTGGCACTGCGGATAGCGGGTCCTGAGCGAATTCAGCGCCCGCATCAGACGAAGGTGCTGCGAACGGGAGATCAGGGACAACTGAGAAGATGCCGCATTGCGATGATTCTTGGCTTCCACAAGCCAGAGCTTTGAGGAGTCTCCAGGGTCTGAACAGAGGAGATCGATTTCGACCCAGTCGCGCGCTCTGCTGGCTCCAGCCCTCACGGGAACTCGCAAACCCCTGGCTAAAATCTTGTAGCCTTGAGCACTTAGCGACAGGGCGACTTCTGATTCAAAACGGGTTCCCTGGATCTGACGGGTGCTGGGCATGGGTGGCGACCTCTTCGCACTCGAGACCTCCGCAAAATTCATGCAACACGAGCCCCCCCATGCGGAAGCTCTTTCGATGCCAACGACTCACGCCAATTTTTTGCAGGGCAGACGCATGATCGGGCGTGGGGTAGCCCACATTTTTCTCCCAGTTGTAGCGGGGATAAGTTTGAGCGAGAGCCTTCATACGACTGTCACGATGTTCTTTGGCGAGAATTGCGGCCACGGCGATTGCAAAACTTTTCGAGTCGCCTTTGATGATCGCGGCTCTTTCACAGGCATCAAGTGTTGGTAGCGTGTTGCCGTCGACAAGAGCCCATACTTCGGCACTCTCGGGGATTTGACGACGCACTTTCTCGTAGGCACGCTTCATCGCGAGCAGTGACGCACGAAGGATGTTGATCTGATCGATCTCCTCGACTGAAGCTTCGCAAACAGCTGTTAAAAATTCGGGATTGTTGAGCACGTGCGCTTGCGCGGTTTGGC
Organism: Bacteriovorax stolpii; assembly: GCA_945881775.1. GTDB lineage: Bacteria > Bdellovibrionota > UBA2428 > UBA2428 > UBA2428 > CAMCVE01. Next base: position 35,097 of record CAMCVE010000014.1, on the reverse strand, counting down.
GCTGCACGGGAGACAGTTTCTTCGAATCGGCAACTCGGTAGCTAGGTTTCCAAAAAACTCTCGCCGAGCTGATGCGATAGGCAAATGCCGCGGCAGTCACGGGGCCCGCGAGGCACCCGCGCCCCACCTCATCAAGCCCCACGATCCAGTGGGCGCTGTGTTTGAGTGAAGCTTCATTCTTAAAAACAGAAAAACGATCCTCGAGAATTCGAAGATCGTCTTCCGGTGCCAACGAAGAGGCGTTGCGAGGAGCCACGACTCAAGCTTTGGACTTGTGCGTGCCTTGAGCTTCGGAGTTCTTGAGGTTTTTGTCTTGAATACGAGCCGAACGACCTTCGCGATCGCGGAGGTAGTAGAGCTTCGAACGACGAACAAAACCTTCGACCATGAGCTCGACGGATTCGATAGCAGGAGAGTTGATGGGGAAGATACGCTCAACACCCACGCCCGATGAGACCTTGCGAACCGTGAAGGTTTCGCGGATGCCGCTGCCGCTGCGAGCGATCACGATGCCTTCAAAAGCCTGAACGCGCTCTTTGTCGCCTTCTTTGATCTTCGCCTTAACGACGATCTTATCGCCGGGCGAGAACGGAGGAATCACTTTCTGATTCACTTGGGACTTCACGAGGTTGTAGGTGTCCATGACCGTCTTGGCTTGAGCGACTTTACGGACGGGCGTTTTCTTAACGGGCTTTTCGGCTTTCATAGGGAGTCGCTTTTAACCTTTAGGGTGGGTCTCGGTCAAGGGGCATTCGCCACGCAAATCGAGTCGTTTCTGAAGTCGCTCCAAGAGGTCGCGGGCCCAGGACGGAAGCCCCTCCCCCACATGGCCACGAATCAGATCGGGCCTGAAGGCGGCGGTTAGGAGCAGGGATTCGCGGAGTTTCCACTCCTCGGCCTCGAGGTGGTTACCTTCCAGCAAGGGGCGCGGAACCGAAAGCCCCCGGAACTCACGTGGTTTGGTGTACTGAGGATGTTCGAGCAGTGACTGAGAGAAACTCTCTTTCTCAGCGGAACGCTGATCGCCAAGCACACCCGGGAGCAGCCGAACAACGGCGTCGGTAAGCACCAGAGCAGGCAACTCACCTCCGGTCATGATGAAATCCCCAAGGCTGAGCTCCAGGTCCACCCAGAGGTCGACAATGCGTTCGTCGATGCCTTCGTAGCGACCGCAAAGGATCACCATGCGCTCGACCTCCCCGTTTGCTACGGAATCGGCCAACGCCTGGACGACAGGCTGAGTGAGCTGCAAGCCCCTTGGATGTGGATAAATCACTTTTAGTTTGCGCCTGTCGCCGCCGACCGCGGCAAGCTGAGCCTCCATGGCCTTCTCAAGGACGCTTGGTTTAAAGAGCATGCCTTGCTGGCCCCCAAACGGCGTGTCATCAACAGAGCGGTGCTTGTCGTCGGCAAAGGGTCTGAGGTCACTCGACTGGAGCTCAACGAGATCTTTTGCTTGGGCCCGGCGCAGGATGGAGGAATCCAGCACAGCTCGCACGGATTCGGGGAAAAGACTGAGGATGTCGATGACAGGGCGCTTGAAATTAGTCGTCATCGCGTTCAGCCTCCAGTGCTTCGATATCTACCCAGATTGCAACGTTCGGCACAACGACGAAACGTGGCTCCTGCCCTATCTCGATTCGTGAGGCTGTCCAGTCGATCCATTTGAGTGGAAACTCGAAGGGTTTTTTTCCGGCACGCGCGGTGAGATTCCAGGAATCTTTGCCCACCGAGACCGCACCCTCGACGCTCCCGAAACGAGTCCCATCCTCATTGCGGACTTCGACGCCTTGAAGGTCACAAAGGTAAACTTCGGAGCCGTCCAGCGGCGCAAATGCAGAGCGGGGAAGAGCCAACTTCTTTCCAGCAAGTCCCCCGGCGAGCGAGGCGATATCTTTCTCAAAAAATGAAAGTTTGGCGCCGGTGGCCTGGGACCACTTGCCACCGAGAGGAGCCGCTGGACCAGCTAGTAAAAATTCTAGGAAAGCCACACCATCGAAGATCCAAACCGACGTGCGTTCGGGCAAAGTTGCATGCCCTGGAAAATCAAAATTGGCTTTAAAATGAGAAACGCCCTCACGGGGAAAACCGTGAGGGCGAACAAGCGTGCCGATAACGATGAATGGATCTCGTTCAGACACGAACTAAAAACTACTCTGCAGCGGCCTCGGGAGCAGCTTTGGCCTTAGGCTTGGGTTGCTTAGGGGTTTTACCCTTGGCGAAGGTGCGCATCAGAAGCTTGACGCGATCCGAAGGCTGAGCGCCTTTGGAGAGCCAGAACTCAAAGCGCTCTTTGTTGAAGTTGAAACTGCTCTTAGCAGTGCTAGGCACAAATGTTCCGAGCTTCTCGATGAAACGACCACCGAGCGACGCCGCTTTATCAGCAACCATCAAAGTAAAAACGGGAGCGCCTTTTTTGCCTCCACGAGCTAGACGAATAACGACCATTAGGGACCTCCGAGAAGGCTAGCTTATGCCCTGCTTCAGCACAGCAATCAAGCCTAATTTCAATGTTTTCGAGCCAATTTCTGGGGCGACGCGAAGTTTCCAAGGATCTTCACGCAACGCTCGTCCTCCTGGAGAGCAATGCGAAGGTCCTTGGTGATGGAATGAGAGAGCCCCGAGGCATTCTTCTTGAGGAATTCCTGCAGCCTATCCACAGTGAAGGATCAGGACAAGTCGTTGGCTTGTAGATCACCTTAAGGTACGAAGGAAGATCCCGCTCGCCATCGCGCAGTCCTAGGGCTGGAGACCAGAGCTATCAAGTCGACCCAATAAGCTGCGTCTAAAATTTGCGACCAAATCCTTTGCCGCCACTGCGACGACCAAACGGAAGTCCAGGGTTTTGAGCCCACGCTGTTCCTGCTGATGCCGCATTCGGTGCGGACGCATTAGCGCCCGTGCCCATCTTCCCTAGGCCTTTCATCAGCCCCCCCATCTTGCCCATCTGGCGCATCATTTTTCGCGCGTCGAGGAAACGTTTAACGAAGGAGTTGACCTCGGAGACTGCCATGCCACTGCCCTTCGCGATGCGGGCTTTGCGTCCTCCGTTGAGGACGTCGGGATTGCGACGTTCTTGGTGGGTCATGGACTGAATCATGGCTTCGACGCGTTTCATTTCTTTATCGGTGTCGACCTGCTCGAGTTGATCCTTGAGCGCACCCATTCCGGGAAGCATCTTCAACAGGCCCCCAAAGGATCCCATCTTAGAAATCATTTTCATTTGATCGAGGAAGTCCTCAAAGCTGAAGTCAGCTTTGAGGAGTTTTTCCCCCGCCTTCACGGCGTCGTCTTCCGAGATCACCTCTTGGGCCTTCTCCAGGAGCGACATAAAATCGCCCATATCGAGGAGTCGTGAAGCGATGCGGTCGGGGTGGAAAACCTCAAAATCCGTCGGGCGCTCGCCCGTACCAATAAACTTGATGGGCTTGCCCGTGACGGCGACAAGCGAAAGTGCGGCTCCACCACGCGCATCGCCATCTAGCTTGCTTAAGATCGCGCCACTCAGACCAATCTCACGGTCGAAACCCTCTGCGACTTCAACAGCCTGTTGGCCCATCATCGCATCGATAACAAGCAAGGTCTCTTTGGGCTTGAGGAGATCTCGGAGTTCTTTGAGCTCCTGCATGAGGGCGGCATCGACCTGCAAGCGGCCAGCGGTGTCGACGATGAGAGTGTCACAGTTCTTATTGTTGGCGCTTTTAAGCGCCTCACGCGCAATGTCGATAGGCTTTTGAGTGGGGCTGGAGTCAAGCACAGGCACATCTTCACGGGTGCCTAGCGCGCGAAGCTGTTCCATAGCGGCCGGACGCTGCACGTCGACGCTCACGAGTGCAGGACGGCGACCTTTGGACTTCAAGAGACGTGCAAGCTTGGCGGAGCTGGTCGTTTTGCCGGAGCCTTGAAGGCCGACCATAAGAATGACGACAGGTGGGGCCGAAGCCAAATCCAGCTCCCGACTTTCGCCACCGAGAATTTGAGCGAGCTCTTCGGAGAGAATTTTAACGATGTGCTGCTCTGGTGAAAGAGAAGAAACGACTTCGCCTCTCAGGCAGCGTTCCCTGACTCGCGCAAGAAAGTCTTTGGTGACACGGAAATGGACGTCGGCCTCGAGGAACCCGGTCCGGACTTCACCGAGGACAGCATCGACATCGGCTTCGGAAAGGCGCGTGACCCCTCGAATTTTCTTAAGCGCACTCGCGAGTCTTTTTTGCAATCCGTCTAGCATGACGGCAGACGATAGCCTTTTGGGGCGCCGAAATCAAAAGCTTGGGAAGGACCCAAAAAACACACTGAGCGAGAGGCCCATCTGGAAATTGTGCGTCGTACTCTTTTTGCCGAAACTGTCAGCGCCAGCTACGAAATCACGAGCTTCGAGGCGAAGCGCGAAGCGAGGCTGGAAGAGCATCCGCACTCCTGCGGTAAGCAAACCGCCCGCGTTCCACTCGGCGCTGCCCGCAACACCATTGAGGTTTGTTGCCTCATTCTGAACGGCCCCTGCCCCGAGACCAAAATAGAGGTCAAAATGAGAAACCGAGCGTTCACTGAGGTGGAGTTTCGCATGGTAGGGGCTGAAAAGATAAGAAGCTGCGAGAATCTGCTTGGGGATTGCGACAAACGTCGAGCTGCGCCCAGACTCGTCGATCTTGTTGGCAATCTGCTCTTTGACGAAACTCGAGAGCTCGCCGCTGTTGGCCGAGTAAAACACGGGCTCAACGGCGTGCCGACGATTGATATGGTAGACGAGCGAACCCTGATAACCGTAATAATCCATAAGCGAGGAAAGAGGAGCGATGGCCGCTCCGCCGCTGATCTCGACTTTCTCTTCTCTCGGAAAGAGGGGTGAGAGCAGCGCCTCTTCGGGGCCGTAGTGCGACTGAATTCGATATTGCTCGACGGCAGAGTTGCCTTCGGTCACTTGGGCCATGCCGGCCGCGGAGATCACGCAGGTCGTTAACCCTAGGATTTTGGAAAGCTTACCCATCCCTCTCAGTTTAACGTGAACGACGCCGCGCCGCTATCGTCCGCTCAATCTCAGCAGCCGTTTCTTCAAGTGCTTTATTCGTCACGTCATAAACAGGCCAGCGACGATTTCTGGCATAAATTTGGCGCACCCACTCGATTTCGTCTCGAATATGCTGAAGGCTCGCATAGTTGCCTGTGGGGTCACGCCCCATTCGGCTCAGTCTCTCGCGGCGGATCTTTGCGAGCATCTCGGGATCGATCAGAAGAGCGATGATCTTGTCTTGATCGACCTCAAAGAGGGTCTGAGGCGGCTCAATGCCCTTCACGAGCGGGACGTTGGCAACTTTCCAGCCTTTGTGCGAAAGAAAGATCGAAAGAGGCGTCTTCGAGGTTCGCGAGACCCCCACCAGGATGATGTCTGCCTCACCGAGCTTGTCGGGATGTGACCCGTCGTCATGCTTGACGGTAAACTCGATGGCTTCGATTCGCTTGAAGTACTCTTCATTGACTTCATGAAGAATACCAGAGCGGAGCTGAGGAGTTGCTCCGAGCATTTCTGCAAAGCCTGAGAGAATGGGACCCAGCAAATCAATCGCACGAATCCCAAGAACCTGCGCCTTCTTCTCAACGCTCAAACGCAGATCGGGGCGCGCAACCGTATACACTACGGTTGCGCCTTGGCTCTTAGCTTCTTCCATAATCGAATCGATCTGGGCTTCGGACTTAAGAGCTTTGAAGCGAGAGACCTGAGGATCGTGTTCGGGGAACTGCACCAACGCAGCCTGCACGAGCTTGTCGGCAGTTTCGCCGGTTCCGTCACTGAGAACAAAGACTTCAGCCATGCAACAAGTTTAGAGCGAGGAGGCCGGCCCCACAAGCTCCACCAAGACGCAAATGCGCTATGAGTCTTCTTCGAGCGGGAACTGCGGATTCATCCACTCAGGAATCGTCGCACCGCACTCGCGCACGATGACGTCTCGAAGCGTATCAACGCCCTCTCCCGTAACGGCCGAGAGCGGAACAGTGAAGATGTAGTCAGGCAAGTCCTTCAGAAGTCGCTTGCACTGACTTTGGCGAAGACGCACCGCAACCGGCAGGATATCAAGTTTGTTGAGCACGAGAATCCTAGGAATCTTAGCGGCTCCGATTTCTTCAAGAACTTTTTCAGTGGTGCGAAAATGATCCATCCAGGAGGGATGAGAAACGTCCACCACGTGCAAGAGCAATCGCGACGTCACAGATTCCGCTAGAGTCGATTTGAATGAGGCGACCAAATTGTGCGGCAGATCGCGCACAAAACCGACAGTATCACTCACAAGGATCTGGGGCTTCGTTGGCGGATTCAACATTCGAACGGTGGTATCGAGAGTTGCGAAGAGTTTGTCTTCGATGCGCACCTCGGCACGCGTCAACTGCTTCATCAGCGTTGACTTGCCGGCATTGGTGTAACCCACGAGTGCAACGCGAGGGAGCGAGGCACGTCGAGCGGACTGAACTTCGAAACTCCTCTGAGCTTCATCCATTTTCGTTGACAAAAAAGCGATGCGATCTTTTACAACGCGTCGATCGAGCTCCAGACGCGTTTCTCCAAGGCCTCGCCCACCAAGACCACCTTTGGCTCCGCGTTGGCGCGAGAGCCCCATCCAGACTCCGGACAAACGAGGTAAGAGATACTTGAGTTGCGCGATTTCTACCTGGAGCTGCGCCTGGCGAGTGCGAGCGTGCGACTGGAAAATGGACAGGATAATGCCCTCGCGGTCAAGGACTGAGATCTTTAAGGACTTCTCCAGATTCTTGACCTGGCTGGGTCTGAGCGGAGCATCCACCACGAGGGAGCTCGCTTCGTGTTTAGCCAGGGCCTTCTTCAGACGAGAGAGCTGACCAGGACCTACAAAGGTGCTTGGGTCGGGATCACGGCTGCGAAGGACAACAACTTCCTTCACGTCGAGTCCTAGCGTTTTACAAAGCCGCTCCATCTCGGGTTCGTCTTCGTCCCACTCCGCCGGCATGGCGATGACCACACGGTTGCCCACGGATTCTTCAAACTGGTTCCAGTAGGAAAGCTTGCCCTTAAGTTCGGTGCTTTCGAAGCTCTCCTGGTCCGTGGACTTTCCAGCGTCGATCAGTGCATCAGCATCCAGGTCATCTCTCAGGAGGGGAGAAACGCTGCTACTTTTTTGAGCATCTCGATGGCGACGAGCGAGTTTACGGATTTCAGAAGGAGTCCAGATCTTGGGACTCATGAACCGAGGTCCTCGACCTCTTTCCATAGAGCACGAACGAGTTCTTGCTCCATCGCTGAGAGAGACGCTTTATCAAGATGACATTTGAAGGCCACTTCGACCAGCGGAGCAAGATGCTCTTTTGTGAGTGGTGCTTTAGAGTTCCAGACCCCGTAGAGAACGGGACTCTGTGGCGAAAAAGGTCGAAGTAGAACCCAAGATGATGTCGCGTCCGAATCTTTGGGAGCGCCCCGCTCGCGAGCGAGATAGCGCGATACGAGTCCTTGAGAAAGCACGTCGAGTTTCATCCATGCATCGGGAATCTGCTCGTCAGCTCCGAGTTGAAGAGACTCTGAGACTCGCGAAAGATAAAGCGTGATCGACATGCAAAATGGCTAGGAAGACTTGCTAAGACCGTGGTCCTTCGCCACGTTGTCGAGCACACCATTGATAAAAGCAGCGCTCTTAGGCGTGCCAAACTTTTTAGCGATCTCAAGAGCCTCGTTGATTACAACAGCAGGATCAGCTGGGTCCTTACCTTTATAAAAAAGCATCTCGAAAATCGCGACGCGCAAAAGCGCAAGGTCAACTTTGTCGAGGCGATCGACTTTCCAGTTTTTTAGGTATTTCTTGATGAGTTCATCGAGCTCAGGCATTCGACCCGCGATTCCTCGAACGAGACCTTCAAAAAATTCACGGTTCTCTTCGGAGCTCAAGGCTTGTTCACGCCAAAAACGATCAATAGCGCGCGGATCATCCAAAGAGCTTGGATCCAGTTCCCACTGGTAACTCATCTGGACGGCCAATTCTCGACTTCTGTGCCTGGATGCCAAAGTGTTATACCTTTCCTAACCAAGAAAACTCGTTCGTCTTGCTCCGAATAAGGTGCATGAAAAGTGCCGCTTGAGCGGCTTCTGCACCTTTGGAGCGACGCGCGGTCGCCTGGTCAAGAGTATCGACTGTAAGAACTCCAAAACCAAGGGCTTTCTTGTATTTCTGCTGTGCCAACATGAGGCCTTGTGAGGCGGACGAGCAAACAAAGTCAAAATGAGGGGTTTCGCCACGAAGAACGCAACCCAGCGCAAGAACCAAATCAGCCGCCCCCTTTTGCCCTTCGAGGACACCTTCGAAGGCCCATTCCGTGGCCAAGGGCAACTCGAAGCTGCCGGGCACATCGACGACCAGAAGATCGGCAGGCGCAAATCCCGCGCCATGGAAATAGCTTTTGGCCGTTTCGACGAGACCCTCGATCACATCGGGATACCAAAGTGTTTTGAGGATCACGACGCTAGGCTTACGTTTTTCAACGAAGCTCTTAACTTTGGGAAGGTCCCAACCTGTGGGCCAGCGATCTAACATTTTTGCTGCTTCTGAGAGGGTCATGGATCAAGTGCCTTTCGTGCCGGTCACTTCGAGGCCAAAACCCTCGAGACCTACAAGTTTCTTGGGATGATCGGTAACAAGTTCCATCTTCTTGACGCCGATGCGCCTCAGAATTTGTGCACCCACTCCGTAACTGCGGAAATTTTCTTCGGAGGATTCCTCTTCCAGCGAGCGCTTGCTAGTCCCGGCAGAGCGCAGATAGACGAGCACTCCAACGGAGCTTTCCGCCAAACGATCGAAGACTTTTTTAAAGGGATGTGTCCCGCTGGAGAGGCCCTCCAGCATTTCGCTGAGCGGTTGAGATTTCTGGACCCGGACTCGACACGTCTCCGAAGAAATCTTTGACGAATCTCCCAGAACAAAGGCCCAATGTTCCGCCCCGTCGAGAGAAGACATGAAACGACGCAATGAAAGTGGACGACCGGCAAAGCTGCCGAGGTTCTCAGTCGAAGATTCGCTGAGGACTGAATTGTCGAAGTTGAGTCGGTAAACAATGAGGTCTGCAATGCTCAGCATTGGGATGCGATGCTCGACCGCAAAACTTTCGAGTTCTTTTTGACGGGCCATCGAACCATCTTCTTTGAGGATCTCGCAGATGGCAGCGGCCGGCGAAAGTCCCGCAAGTTTTACCAGATCGACACTGCCCTCTGTGTGGCCCGCGCGCACAAGAACCCCGCCCTCGCGAGCTCGAAGCGGGAACACATGTCCCGGAACAACGAGATCCTCACGAGTCGTCCCTTCTGCGATTGCCGTTTGAATAGTGTGGGCACGATCAAAGGCAGAGATCCCGGTCGTGATACCTTTTTTAGAACCAATCGAAACCGTAAAGGCAGTCCCCAGACTGGATTCGTTGGTTTGAACCATCGGAGGAAGTCCAAGACGATCCAAAATAGGCGAGGCCATCGGCAGGCAAATGAGGCCACGCGCATGCTTGGCCATAAAGTTGATTTTCTCGGGCGTGGCGAACTGGGCAGCAAGAACAAGATCACCCTCGTTCTCTCTGTCAGCGTCGTCCGTAAGCAGCACGATGCCGCCTCCTCGCAAAGCCTCAATGGCTCTTTCAACACGCTCAAAAACGGTCATATTAGGCTTCCTTCCAGTACGTCGCCCACCGAGCTGCATGCTTAGCAATCAGGTCGGCTTCGAGGTTGACCCAGTCGCCTTCTAGAAGATCAGCAAAATGAGTGAGTTTAACGGTGTGGGGTATGAGCGTCACGTCGAAGTCTGTCAATCCAGCCGAATCACGGACCCGATTCACAGTGAGACTTACGCCGTCGATAGCAATGGAGCCTTTAGGGACCAGAAACGGCGCCACTCGGTCGCGACCTTCGCCTTCAAGACGAAAGCTCAGGGTCAGGACTTCCTGCCCTGGAACACGACTGACCACGCGAGCCGTCGTGTCGACGTGTCCCGAGACCCAATGTCCGCCAAGAGAGTCTCCCATTTTGAGGGAGGGTTCCAGGTGCACGCCCTGACCCACGCGCAATTTGGAAAAATTACTCACTTTGAGGGTTTCGGGCCCAACTTGAAAATGTACCTGAGCGCCCTTCTTGGAAACTACCGTGAGGCAAACACCATTGTTTGCGATCGAATCACCGATCTGCCAGTTCGAAATGTCGAGATTAGTCTCGACCCATAAGTTCCATGTGTCCGTGGAGGAGTCTTTTTGGAAACTGGTGACACGAGCCGTGTCTTGGACGAGACCGGTAAACATCTGCCGCCGGTCTATCAAATAGAGACGACTTCTGTCACTTCGGGAATCGAATCCTTAAGACGGTTCTCGATACCCATCTTCAGAGTTGCTGTCGAGGAGGGACAGCCCGCGCACGCGCCCTTAAGATGCAAGAAGACGATCCCATCTTCGAACTTCTCGAAGGTGATGTCGCCACCGTCCATGGCCACCGCAGGGCGAATGTCGTTGTCGAGGATCTCGACGATTTTACGCTCAATGTCGGTCTTGGGCACGACCTGCTGTGAGGACTCAGCAGACGACATTGCTTCGAGTTTGATGGCCTTTTCACCGGTCGCGAGAAAGGCTTTGATGGTCGAGATGATATCCTCGTTGAGCTCAGTGAGCCTGTCCTGATCGACAAGTGTCACAGTGACAAAGTTCTTGCCAACCATGATAGCGCCCACCCCATCGAGCCCAAATAGCTTTTCCGCCAGTGGCGATTTCCCTCGTGCGGCTTCCAGATCTTTGAAATTCTGAGCTCCTGCCAGCAAAAAGGCGACGTTGGTCGTGTATTTGAGAGTATTGGGATTGGGGGTAAATTCAAGTTCAACGCTGTAATCTGAAGCTTGGCTCATAAGTTTATTCTCCCAAACCCGCTCATGGCATGCAATGAGCCTTTACGTCAACGTTAGGATCTCGTCTCGCAAACGTTTTGCGGCAACATCTCCGAGCATCAAGGCCACTCTAAGGTTCGAGAGGAGTTGGACCTCAGTCTTCGCAAAGACTGAGGCGCTCCGACGCCCGCCTTTCTTGAGAGCGTTCTCGGCAAAAACGGACCCCTGTTTGAGCACGCACACAAGGCTTCGGACCCCTCGTGGCGACTTCACGTAGACGGAAACGTTACCTTTAAGGACCGCGAAAAAATATTGGCTTCGTCATCTTGTTGCAGAGGTAGGCTGGCTCTGAAGATTCATGACCCTATCCTTCTTTTGGACCGAGCACGGCCAGAAGCGATGTCGGCCCTAGAGCTTCGAGGTCTCGGAGAGCAAAACGCAGTCCCGGCAAGCTTCCACCATTAAAGGGCGCCCCAAATCTAAGAGTCGCACCACCCCCGAGAAACTGAGTTTCAACAAAACTCCAGATTTCATCGACACATCCGGCCTCCAAAAAAGCCTGTGCCATACCCGGTCCCGCTTCCAACAACACATCGTGCAAACCGCGCGCGTGGGTCTCTTGAAGAAAAAGTTCGGGTGAGGCAAATCTAGCGAGCTCGGCTCCTCGTGGATGTGACGCGAGAGCCAGTCCGGTAAGTACTAACGGCTCTGAACTTTGACTGAGCACAAAGACCTGCGGCTGATCTCGAGAATCGCTTCCGTCGGGATTGCGTGCCGTGAAGCGAGGATTGTCGGCACTCACTGTCAATCGACTCGTGACGATCGCATCCACACGGCGGCGCAGTTGCTGAGCTTTAACGCGTGCCTCTTCGGATGTGATCCACTGGGAAGTTCCGGAGGCACTCTGCCAGCCACCATCCCATGATGTGGCCATTTTCAAAGTAAGAAAAGAACGTCTCTTGCGCTGCGAAAACAACCACTCGCGATTGACCGCCTCAGCCTTGCTGCTCAGGACACCGACCGTGGTGCGGATACCGGCAGCACGCAGTTTCGCAAGGCCTTGTCCTTGGACGCTTGGAAAGGGATCCTCGACAGCAACAATCAACTCTGCGACACCGGCCTTGATCAAAGCGTCAGCGCACGGAGCCGTGCGTCCGTGATGAGAACAAGGCTCAAGGGTAACAGCGACGCGAGCTCCTCGCGTTTCGAGTCCGCGCTCATGGCAAATATCTAAAACCAGCCTTTCGGCGTGGGCTTCGCCACACTTTTTGTGATGCCCGACAACAAGCTCGCCGCTTGTTGTTTCTAAAGCACAACCTACCCGCGGATTGGGTCTGACGGCGCGCGGAGCCTTATAGGCTTCACCGAGTGCAAAACGCATGAGCTCTTCCGGGGACCTGCTCAAATTTAAGCTTCTCCCGGAGTGTCGCGGCCCGTCTCGATCGTCAAGAGATCGCGCATTCCCTCGATCATTTCCTCAACGTCGCGGAAGCGCTTGTAGACGCTCGCGTAGCGAATGTAGGCGATCTCATCGATGCCTCGAAGGGCTCGCATCACGGCCTCGCCAAGTTCGCGCGTGGTGACATGCTCTTGGTTATTTTGGATGATTTTCCACTCGATCTCGGCCACAACTTTGTCAATCTGACTCGAGGCCACCGGACGCTTTCCGCACGACACCTGCATCGCTAATCGGAGCTTATCGCGATTAAAAGGTTCAAAAGTATTGTTGCGCTTTTTGACGAGCGGCATCTCGATGTCGACGCGCTCCATCGTCTTCCAACGCTTGAGGCATTCGCCACACTCGCGTCGGCGCTTGATCCCATGACCATCGGGACCAGGACGAGAGTCAAGCACTCGTGAATCGTGATGGTTACAATACGGGCAATTCACTTTAACCGCGCTCTCCCGCATAGATTGGGAATCGATTGCACATCGTCGCAACACGGGCGTGGACTTGGTGAAGCTTCGAGGCGTCCGCTCGACCCAGTAGGGCCTGGTCGATGGAGTCTGCGATTTCTTGCATCTCGGATTCCTTCATCCCGCGTGTGGTGACTGCTGCAGAACCAAGACGAACTCCACTGGTCACAAAAGGCGACTGCTTATCGAAAGGAATCGTGTTGCGATTGGCGTTGATGCCCGACTTGTCGAGCGCTTCCTGAGCCTCTTTGCCCGTGAGGCCTTTTGGAGAGAGGTCGACAACAAAGAGATGGTTGTCTGTGCCACCGCTCACAATGCGGTAACCCTTCTTTTCGAGTGCTAAAGCCATGGCCTTAGCGTTCTTCACGACTTGAGCAGCGTAATTCTTGAATTCTGGCTCGAGCGCTTCTTTGAACATCACGGCTTTTGCGGCAATCACGTGCATCAGGGGGCCGCCCTGGAGACCCGGGAAGACGGCAGAATCGATTTTCTTGGCGAATTCCGGATGACACAAAATCATGCCTGAACGAGGGCCTCGCAAGGTCTTGTGCGTCGTTGAGGTCACGATGTGGGCGTGAGGGAAAGGAGAGGCATGAGCTCCGCCGGCAACAAGGCCGCTGATGTGAGCCATATCGACCATAAGCATGGCGCCGACTTCGTCGGCGATCTCGCGGAATTTGGCAAAGTCGATACTGCGCGAGTAGGCAGAATATCCCGAGATGATGATCTTGGGTTTGCACTCCAGCGCCAAACGACGGATCTCTTCCATCTCGAAACGCTCGGTGTCTTTGTTGACTCCGTAATGAACGGCCTTGAACCATTTTCCTGACTGGTTCACGGGCGATCCATGCGTGAGATGTCCCCCTTGATCAAGCGATGCAGCGAGATAGGTGTCGCCCGGCTGCAGGAAAGCCAGAAAGACCGCTTGGTTGGCTTGAGCGCCGCTGTGCGATTGGACGTTCACATGGGGTACGAAATCTCCCTGACGGAAAAGTTCAGCTCCGCGCTTGCGCGCGAGATCCTCGACGATATCGACGTATTCGCAGCCACCGTAGTAGCGCTTCCCGGGATATCCCTCTGCGTACTTGTTGGTGAGGATCGTTCCCATGGCCTGGATGACGGCTCGGCTCGTGTAGTTCTCGCTAGCAATGAGTTCCAAGTGATCGCGTTGGCGACCAAACTCGGACTTCATTGCGGCAAGGACTTCGGAATCTATGGTGCTGAGATCTTCTTCGAAATGCCGGTTCATCTGGAGAGCCCTTCTTTGCTTTGAGGTCCGAGCTGACTGAGGAGCTCGACGCGTTCAGCGTGTCGACCTTCCATAAACTTCGCATCGAGCCAGGTTGTGACAATTTTCTTCGCTTCCTCCGCGCTCAAAAAACGCGCCGGCAAGCAGAGGACATTGGAGCGATTGTGTTCTCGTGACAGGCGAGCAATCTCTTCGTTCCAAGCAAGAGCCGCGCGGATCTGGGGGAAGCGATTGGCGGCGATACTCACACCCACACCCGATCCACAAATGAGTACGCCGCAAGCTTCCGTGAGCGGGAATCCCGAATCGATGACAGCTCGAGCGAGCTTTGCGGCGTAGTCGGGATAATGTACGGAATCTTTGGAATGAGTGCCGAGGTCTTTCCAGGCGATTTCGGGCAGCAAGTTCTTGAGCGTGTCTTTGAGCTCAAACCCGGCGTGATCAGCGGCGATAAACAGCGACTTCACACAAAAAGTTCTAGGCAGCCTTGGTCATCCTGGCAAGGATCGAGCCTGAAAGATTGTAGAAGTGGGGAGCTTAAATGGCCCTGAGCACAAGAGTGGCATTGGTCCCGCCAAACCCAAAACTGTTGGAAACGGCGACTCGAAGCTTCGCGCTTTGCGCTCTGTTCGGAGTGTAGTTCAGCAGGCAGCGCTCGTCTTGATTGTCGAGGTTGATCGTCGGAGAAACAACCTGGTGCTTGAGGTAGAGTGCAGAGAAAAGAGCCTCGATAGCGCCCGCGCCGCCTAGCAGATGCCCTGTCATGGACTTCGACGAGGTGCAATGAATCTTCTTGGCCCGTTCTCCAAAGACGCTCATGAGTCCCAAGCTCTCGGCGACATCACCTTGAGGCGTCGAAGTTCCGTGCATGTTCACGACATCCACCTCGCTTGCATCAAGTCCGGCATCCTGCAGAGCGAGCTGCACGCACCTCGCGCCACCCTCGCCGCCTTCGGAGGGACTGGTCATGTGGTAGGCATCGGAGTTGGAACCGTAACCCACGATCTCTGCAATGATGGTGGCACCGCGCTTTTCGGCGCTTTCGAGGGATTCAAGAACCAGAACCGCACCACCTTCGCCCATGACAAAACCGTCACGATCACGATCGAAGGGACGAGAGCCCTTCTCCGGAGCTTCGTTGCGAGTGGAGAGCGCCTTCATCGTTGCAAAACCTGCGATCCCTAGCGGACTGATCGCTGCTTCTGCACCGCCCGCGATCGCGATGTCAGCATCGCCGCGCTCAATAAGACGAGCGGCCTCACCGATGGCGTGCGCCGAGCTCGAGCAAGCCGACGCGATACTGAAATTGGGTCCTTTGAATCCGAACTGAATACTGACCTGTCCTGCGAGCATGTTCGGAATAACTTGCGGAATAAAGAAGGGCGAGATGCGGCCTTTTTGGAGCATGTCACTGTGTTGGGCTTCGATGCCAGGCAGACCTCCCATGCCGGAGGCGAGATAAACCGCCACGCGTTCGGGATTCACATGATCGGAAGTGGTGAGCTTAGCCTGCGCGATCGCCTGCGAGGCTGCCGAGAATCCAAGAAGGATGAAGCGGTCCATGCGCCTCTGATCTTTTTTGGGAATGTAGAGAGTGGGATCAAAGCCCTTCACTTCGCAGGCGAAAGTGACATCGAGCTTTGAAGGGTCGAAGCCTGTTATCGTTGCGGCACCTGAACGCCCCTCCAGCAGAGACGCCCATGTGTCTTCGACATTGTGACCGAGAGGGCTGACACAGCCCATCCCGGTGACAACAACGCGTTTTCCAGAGTTTGCAAGAGTCCGCTTCGACATGCCGGTCTCCGCCTCCCTAAAAATTTACGCCTTAGCTTTGGTTGTGACGTAAGAGATCACGTCGCCAACGCATTTGATTTTTTCTGCGTCTTCGTCGGGAATCTCGAGATCGAACTCTTCTTCCATCGTCATGACGAGCTCGACGATGTCGAGACTGTCAGCACCGAGGTCATCGATGAAGGAAGCCTCAGGGGAAACGCTCTCAGGGGGAACGTTGAGTTGTTCGACGATAATGTCTTTTACTTTTTCTTCGATATTCATAATAGGTTTCTACCTCTTTCTAATCGGCTTTACCCGGATTGCCGAGTCAGACCCGGCAGCCCCTTAATAAACCGATGAAATTACATATACAAGCCACCATTGATGCTGAGCACCTGTCCAGTGACATATCGTGACAAAGGTGACAGGAGATAAAGGGTCCCAGCCGCGATATCCTCAACATTGCCAAGGCTTTGGAGCGGAATCTCGGCAGAAAGCTTGGTGCGGGCCTCTGGGGTCATGGCCTGAGTCATTTCGGTGTCGATGAAGCCGGGGGCAACGGCATTGACCCTCAACTGTCGCGAAGCGAACTCTCGAGCGAGGGATTTGGTCATACCCACGAGGCCGGCCTTGGATGCGGCGTAGACGGCCTGGCCGGCATTTCCCATCAGACCCACGACAGAGCTCATGTTCACAATCGAGGCGCCCTGCTCTTGCTTCATCATCGGACGCAGCGCAGCCTTGGACATCAAAAAGGCTCCTTTGAGATTGATGGACATGAGTTTGTCCCAGTCGTCGGCTTTATAACGAAGCGTGAGTTGGTCGATCGCGACACCGGCGTTGTTCACAAGGCCGTAGAGGCCGCCAAACTCTTTGACCATCCGGTCGACCGCAGCCTTACATTGGTCTTCGTCTGCGACGTTAACCGCGATCGCTATGGCTCGACCGCCATAGCCTTCGAGTTCCTTGCAGAGCGCATGAGCCTTGGCTTCGCTTTCGGGAGAGGATCCGGAGTAAGTGACCCCAACCGAGGCTCCAGCCTTGGCAAGTGATTCGGCAATGCCCTTGCCGATTCCTCGGTTCGATCCTGTGACAAGGATACTTTTTCCTTCAAGTCCCCAACTGAGATTGGACATTCTTAAACCCCTCCACTTGGTCAATATTGACCGTTTCGAAACCAATTTCACCAAGCGACACACGCTTGGCCATACCACTCAGGACTGCGCCGGGCCCCACTTCAATGAGTCGGCGCGCTTCAAGACGAAGAGCTGTGTGCAGGCTCTGAGTCCACAATACCGAATGATCCACTTGCTCGATGAGCCGCTCGGCGACTTTATCGAGAGTATTCTCGAGCGAATACAGAGTGGCATCGACGTTGGCAATATAGCTGGTCTTAACAGGCGTCCAAGGCGCGCTCTTTAGCTCGCCAGCCAAGCGATCAGCAGCAGGTTTCATAAGCCGGCAATGGAAAGGGGCGCTCACGTTGAGCGGCACCACTTTACGAGCCTCGTAGGGGGCGAGCAAAGCGCGCTCGGACGCCGCTTTCACAGCCTCACTTTCTCCTGAAATCACGATCTGCTCGGGGGTGTTGTAATTTGCGACGCTCACAAAACCCTGTCCAAGAGCCGAGATCTCGCGACAGAGTGCATCGGCCTTCTCGGTGCCGTCGGTCTTGGGACGGAACACGAGAGCGGCCATGGCACCCTTCCCTGCGGGTACGGCCTCTTGCATGTAACTGCCACGGTTTTTAACGAGTCGAGCTGCGGGGCCAAGTGCTAGAGCACCGGCACACACCAAAGCGGAATATTCTCCTAGAGAGTGCCCGGCATAGAGACCCGTCTTGTTGATCTCAAGGCTGCGGAATATCGCGACGGTCGTTGTGAGAATTGCGGGTTGCGTGACTTCGGTCGCACGCAGCTCAGATTCCGAGCCCTCAAAACAGAGTCTCTTGAGGTTCAGTCCGGTAAAGTCCGAAGCTTCCTCAAAGGCTTCTTTCGCTGCTTTAAAATTCGAAAACCAATCTTTGCCCATGCCGGGATATTGAGAACCCTGTCCGGGGAACACAAATAATTTCTGAGTCATCGTCATCTCACCAACGGATCAAAATCGATCCCCAAGTGAATCCTCCGCCGAAACTGGTCACCAAGATGAGCTGACCTTTCTTTAGCAATCCTTTGTCGTTCATCTCAGCGAGACAGATCGGAATCGTACCCGCAGAGGTGTTGCCCCATTGATCGACGTTCACGTAGACTTTTTCCATAGGGAAATTCAGAAACTCAGCCACCTTTTCGATGATACGGATGTTGGCTTGATGTGGAACAACCCAGTCGATCTCCTCGGGCGAAATTTTCTGCTCGGTCATGATATCCATGCAGGCCTGCGCCATGCACTTGGTGGCCCACTTGAAGACTTCGCGGCCATTCATCGTGAGAAGCTGGGTGCGAGCAGGGAACTCGGGATCCTTTTTGGTCACGGTGAGATTGTTGTCACGGTCGAGAGCCGCATACACTCTAGAGCCAAGGATGTGGGAGTCTTTCTTGGGATCATTCAATTCTGTAACCGACACGATAGCAGCACCAGCGCCGTCACCAAAGAGAACGCAGGTTGTGCGATCTTCCCAGTTCAAGATGCGCTGGAAAACGTCGCCCCCCACCACAAGAATATGAGCGTGAGCCCCACTTTTAACAAGTGCATCCGCGAGATGGAGACCGT
This sequence comes from Bacteriovorax stolpii, assembly GCA_945881775.1. Lineage (GTDB taxonomy): Bacteria > Bdellovibrionota > UBA2428 > UBA2428 > UBA2428 > CAMCVE01. The sequence goes on along the minus strand of CAMCVE010000014.1, from coordinate 16,590 downwards.
AGAGAAATCCCGAGCAAGCCGCGTTCACATCGAGACATGCCGCGCGCTCAAGACCCAAAACATCTTTGATACGAGCCGCCTCGATGGGCATCCACTCCTCGGGAGTGGCCGTACAACAAAGCACAAAACTAATATCGAGGGGATCGAGGCCACTCATCTTGAGCGCCTTCTCGGCGCCCTCGACCGCGATTGATGTGATGGTTTGGCCATTCTCTAAATCGACAAAGCGCCGTTGAGCGATACCCGTGCGCGACCGAATCCATTCGTCGGAGGTGTCGATTTTTTTGGCGAGGTCGTCGTTGGTTACAATACGCGCGGGATACCCCAAACCCGTACCGACAATTTTTGATCTGCGAGAACCCATTTTGCTCCTTAAAGAGGAAACGAAAAAAGCCCGAAACCCCAAAACTAAGTTTGGAACTTCGAGCTCAACTTTCGCAAGTAACCTTCCGGTTAGACTTAAGCTTTTTGGCTAGCTGCCTCAGCCTTTTTCTCTTCCTTGGTTACAAAGATTTTCTTGCCTTTGTACCAGCCGGATGGAGAAACGCGATGAGGAGGAACCGGTTCACCCGTTTGGGGACAAACAGTCCAACCCTTGGGGGCGAGAGAAAAGTGAGCGCGACCTGCTCCGCGACGACTCCGCGAACGTTTTGATTTTTGAACAGCCATTGCTTGGGCTCCTTACTAAACTAGTTGTTGCCCTTAAGAGCAGCCAACTTTGAGAACGGTGAGACTGCCTCGAAAGACGGACCTTGTCCAGCGTCAATTTCGGGGATTTTGCTGCAAATATGGGGGTTTCCATGAGAATCCATATCAGGAATCTCTGCAAAGGGCTCGAGCACCATCACCTGCTCGGCCAGGATGGGACACAAGTCCACCTCAGGGTGATCGACGAAAATGAGGTCGGGATCTCCCGAGTCCTCGATTTCATTGCCACGAGAGCGGTCCAGAAGCTTCAGGTAAAGCTGGAATTCACCCGACCGCGCGACATTCATAACGGTGGCGCAGTGAGAGCAAATCGTGGGCACATCGGCCTGAACGCTTCCGCGCAGGGAATAGTCTTCGCCGCCCGCGAGCTTTTCAATTTCCAGATTTAGGGTGAGCTTGCTCTGATCGGCCCATTGCTCCGGACTGAGGCCAATAATCTCTTGAGCCGGAGCCGATGCGATAAGAATATCGCGAACCCACGGCTCCTCTTGAGTCAGGGTGTAGCTCTGTGGGCCCGGGGCGAGCGTGGTGAGAAGAATTTTTCCGCGGCGCAACATGGGCCTTGATTTAAACCCCTGCCCTTAGCCAGGCAAGCGGATTCCCAATCGCACTCGAAACTCCGACTCCCAACGTTGCAAGACCGAGTTCCAAACCAGCGGCGCGATAAGTTCACTGCGCCTTGAGGGTGCGAGTCGCTCGAGGGACGCCTCGTAAGCATTGAGTCGGTCACCCTGAAAGTAAATCTGTGTGGTGAAGAGGTCGCTTCCGTCTTCACTTCGAAGCTTCATATGGATGTGCCGGGGTCGAGGTCCGTCTTTCGGGTCCCAGAAGATGCCCGGGATGCTCGTCGTGAAATCAACGCTCGTGCCCGCCAAGACGCTTTGCTGGGCAAAGCCCAGAAAAGCAGGATCCCAAAGCCGCATCCACTCGGAATCACCCGGGTGGCGATAACGCCCTTCTCTTGAGGCATGCCAGAGCTCCATTCGAAAGACCTGTCCCATAAGCTCTTGAGAGCTGGCATCGAGATGAACTCGCAGACGCAGACGTTCGCGTGTGGGGAGCCTCTCTTGATCGGAATAAAGCGAGTCGGATTCCGGCCACTCGTGACGGAGGACTGTCGGATAGAAAGGACCTTCCCCTTGGGAGGGGGTGAGAATCTGGATACTAGAAGGGTCAGTCAGGGACGTTGAGACATTCATCATGAAGCTCTTCTAAGTTCGCTTTATATATTTGAAAAATTAATCGTAAATATGTTTATCATACGCAAATATGATGATGCCTTCTCCTCAGGATCTCCACTACTTCCTTGAAGTCGCCCGGCAAGCTAACGTTTCCCGTGCCGCCACACGACTCACAGTGAGCCAACCCACACTCAGCATGGCCCTCAAGCGCATCGAGGAATCCTTAGGATCTGAGCTTTTCGTGCGATTTAAAACGGGGGTGAGTCTCACGCCAACGGGACGCCTCTTTGTCCAAGAGGCGCAGGCACTCCTAGACCAATGGGAGCGCATTCGACTCGTAAGCTCACAAGAGCAACAAAGCCTCGGCGGGCATTTCCGAATTGGAGCGCATGTTTCGGTTGCACTCTACACTTTACCCATTTTGTTGCCGCGTATTCGTTCTGAAATGCCTGAGCTCGAGATCTCATGGGTTCACGATCTTTCGCGAAATATTTCTCAGAAGATCCTCGATAACGAGCTCGACTTGGCGCTGGCGATCAATCCTGCCCAGCACCCCGACCTCGTCGTGCTCCCTCTCGCCAAAGACACTGTGACTTTCTGGAAACACCCCTCGCTCAAAAGCAGCGACACCCTGATCCTCGATCCCGACCTGCATCAATCACTCGAACTCGTGCGACGTTCTAAGAAGACTTCAAATTTAGAGTTTCCCAAGCGAATGAGCTCCTCGAGCCTCGAAGTGATACGCACGTTGACCCTCCAAAAGATGGGAGTCGGAATCCTACCCGAACGCGTGGCCCTCAATGTGGCAGGAACTGAGAAGCTTGTAAAAGTGACTAAGGCTCCGAGCTTAGAAGATTCTTTGTGTTTAATTTACCGAGCGCACCAGCAGCGCAACCGCGCTTTTGGCGAGTTAAAACAACTTCTAAAAGGAGCCAAGATCTAGAGATAAACTAGCGGGCGCCAGCATCGGAGCCAGCTGGAGTTTCCGCAGACGGGCGGAAGATGGCCTCGCCTTGCACCACGAGATCGATGTTCGTGTAACCCTCTTCCACGAGCGTGTACATGGCTCGCTTGAGGTAGACAAAATTTAGCTTTTTGTCGGCCTGGAGAATCACTCGACCAGGGAAAGGAACACCCGCGTCAGCAGATTCAAAGAAGGCCCTGTAAGAGCGAAGTTGTTCTTTCAGTAGTGGCAGTTCCCAGTCTGAGTCTTCGACTTTCGATTGAATCTCGGAATTGTCGCCTACTTGCAGACCCTCGATCAAGACGCCTTTCTCGAAGACGGTCACGATGGGTGAACGTTGCAAGAGAAACGCATTCGCGGCGGTGGGAAGCTTAATCGCTGGATTGGTGACGAGAATGTCACCCGTCGCCGAAAACGTCGTCATAAGAAAAAGAACGATAACCGAGAACATGTCGATCATCGCCGTTAGGTTGAGTTCTTCGGAAACCTTACGGCCGCCGAGAGGTTTGCCGTGACGCTTGCGGAAACTCGGCAAATCCCAACGAGAATGGAGATGAAAGCCTGGCTTGGTGATACCCATTAGAACTCCGCCCCCATCACGACCAGCTGATCAAAATCGCGCCCTAGGAACTTGTCCATTACGGCCACGATGTCCTCGTAAACGGCATCGTCATCGACCTGAAGAACAACGTCGTTCTTGAGCGGGTACTTCAGACGAGCATCATCAGCAAACTGCACAACGGCTGCGAACTGTGAACCCACGAGATCTTCGCGCGTAAAGCGAGTCGAACGACCTTGATCGAAGAGTTCAACGGAGTCTTTCTTTATGAAAACCTTAAGGTCCCCTTTTACTAACTTCGCCTCTTCCTTGCTGGTCGGCATGTTGACCTTGTTCTGATCCGAGTTGCCGAGGTTCACCGGAACCGCCGCCAATTGCTCCCACACCGCGGTGGAGAGCAAAAAGATGACAAGGGTCGAGAAGAGATCGATAAAAGGAACGAGGTTCAGATTGTACTTGTCGCCGCCGCCCCCTGCCATGATCGCCTCACCGAATCGGGAACTTGTCGCGGTTTTGGATGATCAGGTTTAGGGTTGAGACGGAAACTTCTTGGATATGATCAAGAATCTTTTGAGTCTTAGCGGCTAGCAGCGCGTAGCCGAGAAGAGATGGAATCGCGACAACCAGACCGAGCATGGTGCCGTTCATCGCCTGGGCGACACCGAAAGACAGAATGCCCGCTTTTGCAGCAGGATCCACGCCGGCGACGGCCTTAAAGGAAATGATCAGACCCACGATCGTGGCGAGCAGACCGACGAGAGTTGCGATGTTCCCAAACAGCGAAAGGAAAGGTGTGCGACGCTCGATCACCGGAACTTCGCGAAGAGCTGCGACATCCATACTTGTCTGAATGTCTTCGTTCGAACCCTTGTTCATCACCGCGATAAGGCCCGCTTTAACAATGTTATTGAGCGGAGCATTGCGATCATTGCAGTAGTTAACCGCAGAGTTCAGGTCTCCCGCAACAATCGCGCGCTGCACGGTGGATAGGAAACGCTCCTTGTCCACACTCGCCTTGAAGTACAAAACGTAGAGTCGCTCTACAAAAATCACCAGAGCGAAAACCCCGATAATAAGGATGAGATAAGTCCATGGCGCGCCCTCGCGAATCGCCAACATAAGATCGGACATTGTCAGTGCGTGCGAAATCTGAACGTCTGTAGTGAGTCCTGTGCCGTCAGCCATGTTGCAGTAGCCCCCTCTTGCTTAGGATTAGTTTAAGCTAAGTTCTTGCAAACACAACTCACTGAGGAGCGATGGCCACTGACACGCCGAGTTGCCCACGCAGCTCGACACCGCCGACAGCTTGCGACCGATAGCTTCCTGTCAGGTATCTGGCGAAAGCATCGAGAGTAATAAAGAACGGGCCTACGATCTTGCGCTTCACACCCGCCGAACCCCAAGGAGCGAGAGTGATCTGAGAAGAGGGAAACCAGCAGTTTCCGGCGGCAAAAGAAAAGCGCCACGAAGCTGGATTGGCGATGTACTCGGGGCCGAGACAGAGTGAGGAAGCACGTCTACCGCCTTTGAGAAAATCATGTCCCGAATTGGCGCCGACAACCCATCCGCGACCCGATTCACCGCTTCCCAATGAAAGTGCGCCACTCAAACGCAGCAGATTCTTCGCTTCGACATCGAGCGGATCGAGCGCTTGAAAGAGTTCGGCGCCTGCGCGCCATCGATTTCGCCCTAGACTCATTTCTGCCCCAAGGAGACGCTGTGATTCCGATCCCCACGAGGTGCTGCGATTTGCAATTGCTAGACTCCAGAAGGGTCGCTCGACTTTTGCAAGAAGAGCAAACGCGTGCATCTCCGTTCGATAGAGACGCTCGAGCTGCTCCGAATCGGCCCCATCTACAATCCAAACGGATTCAGATCCGCCTTCGGCCTTGAGAACAATCTTCCACTGACTCATCAGAGACTGCTTGTCGAAGCGCGTGCCTTCGCAAGAAAAAGCACGACCTTTAAAGCTGGTCTGCACGTCGGCACGGCGTCCGAAATGAGTTGCTTCGCATCGGACAGAAAGCAAGTTGTCTCCCGCGACACATTGAAGATTGGATTTATCGGAGAGACGACAATCGAGAAGCTGGGGTGCGAATCCTTGCTCGAGGACCCAGCGAGCGCGAGGCCTTAGTTCGAGCTCTGAATCGAGATCCTGAGCGAGAGACACCGAGCCGAGACCCAGCCCCAAACAGAGCGTCAAACGTCGAAAAATCGCGACTCTCGAGTTCTTCGCCCTCACTCCTTAGATTGTCCTCTCATCGATGACCGCCGTCCACTCATGGCCAACGGGCATTTCGTCAAGACCTTGGCGCTGAACGTCCATGACGGCGATGACCGACATGTTCACGATTTCCGGAACTGCCGCATTGATTTGCAGAATGTGCATCGGTTTGTTCATGCCGGTAAGAATCGGTCCAATGAGTTGCACGTTGCCGATATGGCCCAGGAGCTTGTAAGCGATATTGGCCGACGAAAGATTGGGACAAATGAGGATATTGGCGCCCTTGTCGCGGAGACGACAGAAGGGATAACGATCCTGCATGATTTCTGTCGAAAGCGCCGTGTCTGCCTGCATCTCTCCGTCGACAATCAAATCGGGCCGACGACGCTGAACGATGCGTGCAGCAACACTCATTTTGTTTGCATCAGCATGCGTGTTCGAGCCGAAGTTCGAGAACGCGAGCATCGCGATGCGAGGATCAAAGCCCAAGCTCTGCGCGACGTGAGCCGTGTTGATCGCGATTTCGGCAAGATCTTCCGCCGAAGGGTCGATGTTCACTGTCGTGTCTGCAATAAAATAGACGTCCTGCTGATGCACGAGCATGTAAATACCGGCAACTTTTTGTCCAGCCTTTGAGCCCACAACATGGAGCGCAGGACGAATAGTCTCGGGATAACTACGAGTGACGCCCGCCAAAAACGCATCGGCGCGCCCTTTGCGAACGAGCATTGATCCAAAATACATTGGGTCCTTCATGAGCTGAGCCGCGAGGTCGGGAGTGAGCCCCTTTCTCTTTCGCAGCTCCCAAAGCTGATGCGCGTAAGCTTCGTACTCATCATCGCGAGAAGGTCTGATGATCTCGACATCCCGAAGGGTGAAGAGATTGAGATCTTCGATCATAGGTCCGATAACTTTCGGATCTCCCAGCAAAATCGGTCTCGCGATCCGCTCTTCAACCATTGTCGCCGCCGCCTTAAGGATCCGCTCATTGGCCCCCTCAGGAAGTACTATTCGAACCTCCCGACGTTTGCCCGAGCTCTGAGGAGTGCGGATCCGGTCTTTAATGTCGCGCATCACCGAGTGACTACGATTGAGCAGGCGCTCAAGGCGTGAACGATAAGCATCGACACTGAGGCCAGGGATATCACGACGAGCGACTCCCTCCGTAACCGCAGCTTCTGCAACGGCGGGAGCCACCCAAATTAAAACTCGAGGGTCGAAAGGTTTAGGAATAATGTATTCAGGACCAAAGCGCAGCGGATTGCCTCCGTAGGCCTGCACCACACTCTCCGGGACGGGCTGTTTCGCCAGTTCGGCAAGCGCTCGCGCCGCCGCGATTTTCATGCCCTCGGTGATCGTCTTGGCCCGGACGTCAAGCGCGCCACGGAAGATGAAGGGGTAGCCGAGAACGTTGTTCACTTGGTTGGGGTAATCAGATCGGCCTGTAGCGAAAATCATATCTGAGCGCGCAGCACGCGCTTCGTCGTAGCCGATTTCAGGATCTGGATTGGCGAGTGCGAAAATGATGGGACTCTCGCGCATCGACTTGATCATGGCACCGTTTACGACCCCACCCACACTGCAACCCACAAAAACGTCGGCGCCGTCCATCGCTTCTGCGAGAGTTGTAGGCAGCTTTTTGTGCCAGGACTTTTCCTTGAGGGCGAATTCCGCCTTGTAGGGATTCATGTCTTCTGTTCGATCGGAGCGAACGACGCCGATTCGGTCCGTCATCACACAGTTTTCGAGTTTGACTCCCAAAGTGAGCCAGAAACGAGCCACAGAAATCGACGCAGCCCCACCCCCGCAGAACACAACGCGGATTTCCTCAATTTTTTTGCCGCTGAGTTCGAGCGCATTGATGAGAGCAGCACCGCTGATGATCGCGGTGCCGTGTTGGTCATCATGAAACACGGGGATCTGCATACGCTCCTTGAGTCGACGCTCGATATCAAAACATTCAGGTGCCTTGATATCTTCGAGATTGATCCCACCAAAAGTGGGCTCAAGCGCCGCAACAACATTGATAAAAAGCTCAGGATCTTTGGCGTCCACCTCGAGATCGAAGCAATCGATATCCGCAAACTTTTTGAAGAGAACGGCCTTTCCTTCCATGACCGGCTTCGAGGCGAGCGGTCCGATGTCGCCAAGACCTAGAACCGCCGTGCCGTTGGTGATGACTGCAACCAGGTTGCCCTTAGCTGTGTAGGAGTAAACCTCGTCTGGATCACGAGCGATCTCTTTGCAGGGTTCGGCGACCCCCGGAGAATAAGCGAGCGAAAGATCGCGCTGAGTGATGAGGGGCTTAGAGGCCACCACCTCAATCTTGCCGAAACGAAGCTCCCCAGCTCCGGCCGGGCGGCTCGAGCCCCGGTGATAATCGAGCGCCATGCGGGCGCGGGCTTGTTTTTCTTTGAGGCGGTCTTCGTTTGAGTCTTTTGAGGACATGAGACCCTGCAGACTAGAACCCCTAAGCACTCCTATCAAGCCAGAGGCCTTGCTAAAAGGGTGCTTGACGCCAGCCTCTCAAGGGAATGAACTCAGACACATGGGCCTTGTTTTTCCGCTTGAACTCGATCTTCGCCACAGTCGTCCCACCACTTTGGTGCTCACAAGCACCACAAAACGTTTTGCTGTCGGAGGAAGCTTTCTTTTCATTGGTCTGGTGCTTGCGGCGATGTATCTAGCCGCGGCCCCCCTCTTTGACATCATGTGGAAACAGGGTGAGCTCTTCGATAAAGGACTCGCGGCCTTTTTCTATTTTATTCTCTTCGCCTATCCTCTCGTCTGCTTTGTGTGCTGGTTCTACAAATCGAGCGTGACCTTTGAAAGAACCGACAGCAAACTCCTCATTCGCACGACTCAAACCCTCGGTCCTATTCGCTGGGGAACCGCAAACTACGAGTGTGCAGGACTTGAGGATCTCGAAGTGGACAACTGGAAAGGTGCCGTCAACGTCGCCGCCGTTGCGGCCCAAAACCGAGGTCGCCAAGACCGCTACGCCACTCGCGGGCACTGGCTTTTGAAGCTCAAATCCAAACCGGGAGTCGTCCTGGAGAGACGCGCCAAACGCGAGGACATTGACTGGCTCAAAGGACAGATTGAGGCGTTTTTTAGGGCTCCTTAGTCGCCCGTTCCTCGAAACGCGCTGCCATGACGTGAGCGATCTGGTAGGCCTCAAGAGCGAACCATCTTGACCACTGCCCTGGATAATCGTTCATTCCGGCTTGGAATTTTAGGCCGATGGCCCTGAGAGACTCGGGATCCTCTTTCTCCAAGGCCGCCTGAAACTCCCACCAAAGAAGATGGATACCGCGGGGCGCACAGCCGGCAAAATAGACCCGAATGTCCTTCAGGTACTCCGGCCAAACCTGCGAAATTCTATACAAAGTTTCTTGCATAAGCGGGCTACATTCCTTTTCGGAGCGAATCGAAAGGGAGCTAGGCTGTTTGAGAAGAGCCTTCAGTTCGTTGAGATGCTGCGAGTTCGCAAGGATCGACCATTGACGAGCCCCTTCAAGTTCAAAGGGTGAGATGACGTCCCAGCGATTTTGCCGGATGAAATGTGTGTAAAATGCTGGAATTTCAGTAGCTCGAAGCGGATCCTTTGGATTGAAGCGGTCAGGCCAGAGCTCTTCTCGGGTATCCAGGAAATAGGCTTCGAGTGGGCTGGGCACAAAAAGTCCAGCCCGTGAACTGCCCTGCCAGAAGCTCCGAGACTCCGGAGTTAGCTCGAACCAAGCAAGCCTCGAAACGAGGAGCAGGACTCCCAAAGTTCCAAGGACCAGAACAAAGCCAATCAGGGGCAGCGAAGGTTTTGGGCGCCTTAAAAATTCCAGAAAATCCCGCATTGTAAGCTCTTTTAAGGAGTCTGAAAGAGTCCCATCCCGTATGAACCTATCAGACCTGTTGGGGGTTTACGAGTTCTCGTGCCGAGAACTTGAGTCGAAAGATAAGGGAGAAAGTCGTCATGAAAACATCTCGCAAGAATTTCGCAGCCACTGTGGTTACCGCGGGTCTCGTCCTGTCCACGAGTCTCGGAGCTCAAGCCGAAGAGGCCGTAAGCCGCTATTTGGTGCAATACCACTCTCCCGGAATCGTTCAAAATGTCGCTCGCCAACTCTCGTCTCCGGCGCTTGGCGGCGCTCAGACCCGAGTTCGCGTCATGCAAAACGATCTTCGCGTCGTTCACGCCTTGCGCAACACGCGTATGCTTGAGATCCTTGCCACGTCGTCTGAAATCGCGGCTCTGAAGAACGATCCCAACGTTGCTCTCGTCGAGAAAGAATATTTCTTCCCTGCACCGCAACCCCTCGCGACGCGCACTGCCAAGCCTGCAGCTGTTTCGGATGCTGCAACACTCCCCGACCCTAAAGACCTCTTCGATGAAGGCGAAATTACGTGGGGCCTGAAGGCTGTTCGCGCGGTTGACGCCTGGAAATCCGCTCAATCCGCTGATGGTACTCAGACGATCGCTGGCCGCGGAGCTCGCGTGCTCGTCTTGGATACGGGCATCGACCGCGATCACACCGACATCGCTTCGCGCTTCGAAGCCGGTCGCAATTTCCTCGCACGAACAACAGAAGTTCTGCCTGGCGCTCTCAATAGTTTACTCCCTTCAGCGGCCAATCTCCTTGGTGGTGCTGAGGGCTCGAGCACGAAATATGATTACTTCGATGAGAACGGCCATGGAACCCACGTTTCGGGCACCATTCTCGGCGCCTATAACGGTTCTGGCGTTTCAGGAGTTGCCCCTCTCGCAAACCTCCTCATGGGTCGAGTTTGTGGCAAATTTGGTTGCACCTCTGTCGGCATTATTCGTGGCATCGAGTACGGAATCGAACAGAAGGTCGATGTCCTGAACATGTCTCTTGGCGGTCCAATGGCCTCTACTGCAGCCCGCGAAGCTGTCGCTGCTGCAGATCGTGCCAATGTCACCGTGATCTGCGCCTCGGGCAACGACGGACAAGCATCCGTGTCTTTCCCCGCCGCTTACCCCGGATCCATGGCTGTTGGAGCAATTGACAGCCGTCTCGCCAAAGCCAGCTTCTCCAATTGGGGTCCCGAGCTCGCGATCGTTGCTCCCGGCGTTGATGTCCTCTCGTCCGTTCCTACGGGATCCGGCCGCGAAGCCAAAGTTGAAATGGAAGGCCCTGTGAAGGGCGAAGTGAAGAGCAAAAGTTTCGTTGGAGCCGAAGAGAACGAAGTTCCCCTCACTGCTGAACTCGTCTTCGTCGGACTTGGCAAACCTGAAGATTTCACCGGCAAGGATCTGCGCGGCAAGTTTGCACTCATCCAACGCGGCGAGATTCCCTTCGCCGAGAAGGTCAAATCCGCAGTCGGCGCAGGAGCTGCCGGTGTCCTGATCTTCAACAACACCGTGGGCCTGATCTCGGGAGCTCTAACCCAAGACGGAACAAGCGTTGGAGTTCCAGTCGCGATGATCGAAAAGACAGTTGGCGATTCTGTTGTGGCCGCCCTCCAAGCTGGTGAGGTTGCCCGCGCTTCGCTTAGCGTCGTTAAAACGAACTACTCGGCATTGGGCGGCACCTCGATGGCTTCTCCTCACGTGGCTGGAGTCGCAGCGCTCGTCAAGGCTGCTAACCGCAATCTAACGGCCGCGCAAGTACGTCAGATCCTGTCTGAGACCTCATCACCGATGACCGCAAGCGCGGAGCGTCCCAACGAATTTGGAGCAGGACTCGTCGACGCTAACGCCGCTGTCCTCAAGGCAATCAGCCTCCGCTAAAACACAATTCACTGAATTGAAACAAAACGCCTCGTGGAGAAATCCACGAGGCGTTTTGTTTTTGTCAAAAAAAATAGCTGCAGACTACTGAAATAGCTTTTGAAGCGAGGTACCGAGCTTAGCCGCTAAAGTGCTCTCACCTTTGACCTTGATCTTACGGGTGATGAAAGCCATTGGAACATTCACCTTGCCGCTGATCATTCCGGTGAAGGTATCATCCTTCATGGAGATCACGCAGGCTGAGTCGGCTGCTGCGCCTGGCTTCATCGACAGCATTCCTTTCTCATCGAACTGGAAAGTCCATTGGCCGCCTTCGGAACCTTCAATATCAAGCGCGATGCTCTTTGAGATAACACCAGCGTCTTGGAGGCACGCAGGGTTAGCAGAAATCTTGGTCGCGAATTTCTTTTCAAAAAAGTCTCTTGCCGTCATAAAGCCCTATTCTGTCATGCAAATAGGTCATCGATCAATTCGGAGTACTTCTTCTCACAAAATTTTCTTTTAACCTTGAGACTGGGTGTCACTTCGCCCTCTTCGACACTGAGTTCACGGGGCAAAATATGGATTTTTTTGATGCTCTCGAACGATGCCAGTCTTGAGTTGACCTGGGCCGCGCGTCGATAAACAAGCTGCTTGAATTTTGGATCGGAGTACAGCTCTTCCAACTGAGTCTTCTCAATACCCGAAGCGCGCGCCAACTGACGGGCTTCCCCAGAGTTCAATGCGACGAGTGCGCCCAAGAATTTTTGACGATCCCCGACCACCATGGCCTGAGCAAACAAGGGATCCTCGAGCAGCATCGATTCGATCTTCTGAGGAGCAATATTCTTACCGCCCGCGGTAACAATGAGATCCTTCTTGCGGTCCGTGATGTGCAAAAAACCTTCTTCATCGACCCGCCCAATATCTCCTGTAGCGAAGAATCGATCGTGCGTGAACACTTCGGCTGTAGCGCTTGTGAGGCCGTGATACTGCTTCATGATTGACGCACCACGAGCGAGGATCTCACCGTCTTCGGCGATCTTAAGTTCAATGCCTTCGAGTGCCTTGCCAACAGTTCCCATACGGAAATCTCCCGGACGATTGCAAGTTAAGGGACCAGTGGATTCAGTGAGTCCATAACCTTCGAGAATCAGAACACCGCAAGCATGGAAGAAGCGAGAGATCTCCTGAGAAAATGGAGCTCCTCCGCTGATGCAAAAGCGCAGACGTCCCCCGAATCTGGAGCGAACCTTATTGTAGAGAACCTTTGAAAAGGCTGCGTATTGGAGTTTCTGAAAAAGGTCGAGTTTTTGACCGGACTCGAGAACCCGACTGTATTCGCTCGCAAAACTTACAGCCTTTTCGCCAATAAACTTTTCTGCCTGGCCCCCTTTGGAAAGTTTACCAAGCACGGTGGAATAGATCTTCTCATAAATCCGAGGGACCGAAACTAGAACAGTCGGACGGACTTCGACAAGATTGTCGATCATGACCTTGAGATTCTCAGCATAGGCATTGGTCCATCCCACCCCGAGAGCAAGCATGTGCTCGACGCGTCCGAGGATGTGAGCCATAGGCAAAAAAAGGAGCGTGGTGTCGTTCTCAGAAACACCTAAGGCCTTCTCAGTCCCTTCGATGAAATTAAGAAAGCTGGCATGCGACAGCTCCACACCTTTGGGCTGACCACTGGTTCCCGATGTGTAAACGATACTGGCGATTTCGCTCGACTCGAGATCTTCCGTGAGAGCACGGAGCTCGCTCACCTCGTTGGTGTTTGGAACTTTTTCTGCCAAACCCCACTTGCTGATCCACTCCGCAAACGTCACGAAAGTTTCGTTCTCCGAAACCGACTCATTCAGAATCACCACACGAACAATCTGGTTGAGTTCACTGAGCGAGGCCTCGATCTTGGCCTTCTGCCCAGAGTCTTCGACGAAGACGATCTTTGCGATGCAGTCCTTGAGGATATACCGCATATCTTCAGCGAGGAGAGAAGGATACACCGGCACACTAATCGCGCCGAGGCAGAAGCACGCGACGTCAATCCAAGCCCACTCAGGGCGACTGTTAGAAACAATGGCCACGACTTCGCCACGCTTTACACCTTCTTTGCGCAAAGCCTGGGCGATCCGGTAGACTTCGCTACGATATTCCAACCATGTCAGTGTGCGCCATGTCCCTGAAACCTTTCGAATCATGGCGCTGCGAGAGGCGCTCTGATCGACGCGCTTGAAAAAGGTTTGTGCGAGATTTTTCTCTAGAATCAGTGAGCCCATGCGTTGTCTCTACCTCGTTGTCGTACTTTGGGAGCTACTCGCCTACTTTAGACGAACTTCAAGTGTTTTGACGCTATCGAATTCAATGTCGACCTCGCCTTCCCACGATAACCCAAGCGCCTTGTTGCGCAAGACGACTTTGCGGTTACCAACCTGGACCTTTTGAAGGTTTGCGGGAGCGCGAACAGGCAGACCTTCCTTATCCACGAGCACATGCCCATCGACATAGACCTCAGTCGCAGAAGGGAAGGTTTTCAAATTAAGATATCCAGTGGCCCCCTCGGGTTGATACACGGGAGCTTCGAGCACGGGCTGCTTCGAGGCGGGCGTACGATCTGTCGAGGTTGTTGGGCTAGCGTCGGTTTGCACGGGTGTCTGATCCTGACGTGCCACTTGTATGGTCGGCGTGCTTTTGCCTTCCACGAAATGCCAATAAGCACCAAGACCAGCTAGTGCCATCAGAGCCACATACATGCGACCGCCGAATGCGCGCCTTGCAGAGTCGTCGGGGCCAGTATACTTCACGTCTCGATAAGCGGGATTGGATGCCATCGACGGAGGAGCAGACTCTGGGCTGACGTTTTCGATTCGAAGATTTCGGTTGTCTGCTTGCGGTCGAGGCGTGAGAGGCTTGCGAAGCGGCAGCGGTCCACGCTCACCCACAGGAACTGAGAGCGAAAGATGACTCGGGCCAGAGCTCATTTTAAAGGCGGCATTTTCGCCGCTCTCTAGCTGGGTTGTTTTCTGTGCAACAGAAGAAGACGGCAGTTCAAGGGACTCTTCGCTCGAATCCGTAAGACGCGTGCTATCCGAGGACTTGGGCGGGGATAGTTCCACCGAGGCCTGCTCGTCGATCTCTGAAACGTCTAATTTGGGCTCGGGCTTAGGCTTGGCCTCGGGGGAGTTCCTGGGCGGCGCGAGTCCGAGGATCTGCGACGCTTTGGTGATCTCAGACACATCATCGGAAAAATCGACCTTCGTCGACTCTTTGTCCTCAGCCTGTCCCTCGGGCATACTCACCTTGCGCCGGGACTGTTGAGAATTACCCAGTCGCGCGGGTGCTTCAGCCGCTAAAATTTCACGTTTCTTGCGCTCGGTTAGAATGTCTTCCTGGAAAATTTTTGCTTTCAGGAATTTTCCGAAGTCCATCGAAAGGAACTGCGGATATTTTTGGTTCATGAAGCGATGAACGTCAGCATAGAGCTCGCCGGCATTGGCGTAGCGGTCGCCACGATTTTTGGCGAGCGCCTTGAGTACGATACGGTCTAGGGCCGGACTGATCGATGGATTGTACTTTGACGGGCGCGGGACATTGCACTCGCGAATGAGTTGCAGTGTCCGCATGTCATCGTCGTGAGAGAAAAGGCGACGCTGAGTGAGGAGCTCGAAAAAGATAATCCCGAGAGCAAAAATATCGGTGCGTCGATCGATCGGCATTCCCTGAGCTTGCTCGGGAGACATGTAGCCGAACTTTCCTTTTAGAACACCGGCTCGGGTGTGCTCAGAACGTGCCGCAGCTTTGGCGATACCAAAGTCCACGATCTTCACGCCACCATCGTAGCTCAGCATGATGTTTTGAGGGCTCATGTCTCGGTGGACAATCTCCATACCCTGCCCCGTTCTTTCGTCGACGAATGAGTGGGCGTACTCGAGACCTTTCGCGGCCTCGGCAAGAATGTAGCAGGCGATCTCGATTGGAATGCGAACTTTCTGTTTGTCAGCGCGAGCCAGGAGTTGTCGAAGATTCTTGCCGTCGACAAACTCCATGACAAGATAGAGATACCCGTCGGACTCTCCGTTGGAAAACACTTGAACTACGTTGGGGTGCTGCATGAGACCCGAGAGTTGAGCCTCCATAACAAACATGTTCTTGAATTCTTCGTCGCTGGCGAAGTGGGGAAGAATACGTTTGACGGCAACAACTTTTTCAAAACCGCCGTAGCCCTGCTGAATCGCACGATACACCTCGGCCATACCGCCTGCGGCAAGCTTTTCGAGGAGGAGCAGATCGTCGAGTTTCTCGTTTACCATAGTCGCTTGAAAACTTTGTCCCCTAACCCATTGTATCGTCATTCGAGGGGAAATCATTGAGGTGAAATTGAGCTCGAAGTGCTGAAATTTTTCCTTTCTATTTCAAGTATTTACAAAGCCTTAGAGACTTATCTTGAATTCTTTAACACACCCTTAACCGAAGCGTTGGGACAGATTGTCTAAGACAGCAAAGGGAGAATAGAGAACATGGAAGACCTCTTCACAACAATGCAACGCTTGGAAAACCTCAAAAACCTCGGCCATAAGCGTCAGAAGAAGAAGTCCCCTTCAAAAAAATCCGGCCTGATCGCTGACGACAAGATGATCGGCACAAGCCTGATTGACGCCATGGGTGGACTCGACTTCGGATCGCGCTATGGCGACTCGCAATCCTTTTACGACGTGGACTCGGCCCTTGCCGCGCGCACGAGTGAATCGGTGATCGACAGCGTTTTTGAAAAAACATTCCTTGACGATGACGGCATCGGACTCGACTGAGAAGCCAATGGTGATCGGGGCCAGTCCGTGTTAGTCCTGAGGACTGTTCTTTGAAAATATGGGGGCGCCGGGTTTCGACGGATGTCGCGTTGCCTGGGTCGCGTGTCGAGTGGTGTTTGGGACACTCGTAAATCTCCTCAAACAAAACTATGTGCTAACGACAACGTTGCACTTGCTGCTTAAGAGATTAAGCGCACGGTCTCTAAGGTCTCGGTCGTTGGGCTTTAACAGACCGTTATAATGACGGCTGGATCTCGTGTGTGTCTTCTTCACGAGGTCGAGATTTAATGGCGGGCTGGTCGCTGCATTCGGGGGTTTCCTGCTAGATGCATCGACGAGATTAATCAGGAAACTACACACGTAGTGACTTAGGTTTCAGGCAATTCGGACGTGGGTTCAACTCCCACCGCCTCCACCA
>CAMCVE010000013.1 GCA_945881775.1 Bacteriovorax stolpii | reverse complement strand
ACAGTTGGACAGCGTTGAGCGAATTGCTGTCAGCCGTCTCCAAATCGGACAGCTCTATCCAAATATTTCGGTCAGAGATATGTTCTTTGCTCACGGTTAACGTAGAATCAGTAACATGAAGCAAGTTTCACTCACCAAATCGCGAATTGGAATGAGTCTGGTCAGTACTATGGTGGCGCTTGGTCTACTGGGCTTTGTTTCGATCGCACTTTTCAAGATAATCGACACTTCCAATAAGGGTACTTCAGGCGTCCGTAACCGCAGCACGGAACTCGAAACAAGAATGTGGTTTTCGATGCTTTCGCACAAGGGTGACCTGTGCCAGAACGCGTTTGTAGACGCAAGCAATACCCCTATTCGCTACACTGACAGCAGTGTTTCTTTTAACAAAGTCGTCGCGGGCACCCAGGAGCTTGTCAGAAACGGCAAGGTTGAAAACATCCAAATTACAGGCATGCGCATTGAGCCATTTTTTGGTGGAGGTAGCGGTACAGCTAGCCAAGCCAGGCATCCTATTGCGATCGTGATTGATTCGCAGCCGGTCAACCAGAGTTTCGGAGCTCAATCTTTTTCGAGCCGTATTCCACTTATTCTTCACACCGACGCCGTTGGCAATATTCAGAAATGCTCTCCGGTCGGGGTCACTGCGGTTGCGAGTCTGAGTTGCGATACGGTCGGTCCCAACAAATACATTGCTGGGTTTAGTGCCGACGGCAGCCTCGATTGTCGAGATCTTCCGACGGGCGGAACTCCGCCTGTACCACCTGTACCTGTGGCCGCCTGCTCAGCAGCCGCGTTTAATCAAATGATTACAGGTCAGGGGAATAATTGCAGCCCTATAAATAAACCAGCGGCCTGTCGGAGCATTTGTGCAAGTCGACCCAATTGTTCGGGAGGGTCTTACATCAATAATTCTTGCACGACGGCACCTAACAGTCCTGGAGTGCGTGTGACCTGCTCCTGTTTCTAATACCGAGCCTACTTTACGGTGACTGAAGCTGCGATCGGTCATTTTAGGCCTCAGGCGACCCCTAATCCGTCTCAAGAACGCTCCTGGGATCGAATACGCACGGGGGAGGGCCGAGCGGCACTCTAATCGTTGACTTCGCAGGGGGCCTCGACTATCCCCAAAGCTTCGAAATTAAACGGCCGGAAAGGCCTCGTATCGTCCGCAGCGGGTGCTGCGATCCACGATCTTGGTAAAGCTCTTTGAGCGATGAAGGCAAAACATAGAAAGGCCCTAACAAATGGCAAAGAAAACCTCTGTGATTCCACCGCGCTTTAAGCGCCAACGCCGTCTCTCGACGGAACTTCCTGGTCTTGGAAAGCCCGGCGCTCTTGATCGTCGCCCTTATCCGCCCGGCCAACACGGCAACCAACGCCGCAAGCTTTCTGAATACGCGCTCCGTCTCGAAGAAAAGCAAAAGCTTCTCTTTCACTACGGCCTCCGCGAAGAACAACTTCGTCGTTTTGTTCGCGACTCCAAACGCGGTCAGACCACGGACTGGGTTAACGAACTCATCGGCAATCTCGAGAGCCGCGTCGATAACGTCATCTTCCGTCTCGGCTTTGCGCCGAGCATCCGCGCTGCACGCCAAATGGTTCGCCACGGTCATGTGCTTGTGAACGGCAAGAAACTCTCGATTGGTTCGGCCCTTGTTCCCGTCGGCGCTGAGATCAAACTCACTGCGACCGGTTACAAGAGCACGAACTTCCAACAAGCCAAGACGTCGCCCCGTCTCGAGCTCGCAGACTACCTTTCGAAGACCGAAGGCGAAGAGCCCACCGGTACCGTTAAAGAGCGTCCAAGCGCGCTGAATATCCCGTTCCCATTCGAACAGGGTCTTCTGGCCGAGTACTACGCTGCTCGTAAAGCTTAAGCGTCTACCTACGACTCAAGTCGCAAAAGGGTTTCTCCTTCGGGAGAAGCCCTTTTTTAGTTTTTGGTACCCTCATTAAGGGGGGAGGTATGTCGCTGCGATGGCGTCGATCTTCTGGGCGAGTGCCAAATCGAGTTTCGAGAGCGCGCCGCGTGGAGGGGCTGCGTCGTGCGTGATGAGCTCGATATGAACGCGATCGTAGACATTGGACCACTCAGGATGGTGATTGAGGTCTTCGGCGACAACGGCAACTTCGTTGATAAACGAGAGCGCTTGGATAAAATTCACAAAACGAAGATCGCGTTTGAGTTTTCCGTCCTCGAGCTTCCATGCGGGTAGACGCTCAAGGGCTTTGCTAAGCGCATCTGGGCCGAGGGCTAGAGGCTTGGATGTCATGACTTAAAGAGTCCCGCACGCAGGGACGCTAGAAGGCTCGAGAAATCTTGCGCGCCCGCTTCGGTTTGGCAGTGCTCGGCGTAGAGCGACTCTACTTTGGCTCCTAGGGGAATTGCGGCTCCAGCACTCTGAGAGGCTTCAAGCGCAAGCCCCAAATCTTTCAGCATAAGTTTTGACCCGAAGCCGCCGCTATAGCCGCGAGAGCTAGGCACATTCTCCATCACTCCGGGCCAAGGGTTGTAGACCTCCAGCGACCAGTTGCGACCCGAGCTCTTTTGCATGATCTCGGACAAGACTTTGGGGTCGAGACCGCTTGCGACTCCAAGGTTGAGTGCTTCCGCAGTTCCTGCCATGTGGATCGCTAGCAGCATGTTGTTACAAATTTTTGCGACCTGGCCCGCACCTGCTTCGCCCGCATGGAAGATGTTCTTGCCCATCTTCTCTAAAACGGGTCGAGCTTTTTCAAGTGCACTCAAGGGGCCGCCCACAATGAAGGTGAGCGTGCCCGCTGTCGCGCCTGCCGTCCCGCCAGAAACGGGGGCGTCGATCATGGTGATTCCCAGTCGTGCCGCTTCGGTGGCAACCTTGCGAGCGCTTTGCGGTGCAATGGTAGAGCAATCAATGACCAAAGCGTTTGGGGCAATTTTGGACAAGAGTCCATCAGTTCCCAAATAAAGCGCTTCGACGTGAGCGCTCGCGGGCAGCATGCTCACCACGCAGTCGGCGTTATGGAGAGTTGCGGCGGCGCTCTCAGAAACTTTCGCACCCAATTCTTTGAAACGTTCTCGGGTTGAGGCTTGGATGTCGTAGACCGCAACCTCAAATCCAGCTTTGAGAAGATTGGCCGCCATCGGGCCACCCATATTTCCAAGTCCAATAAATGCAATTCGACGCATATGAAAGTTTTAGGCTGAGCCAAGGCACCTTGCAATACTGGGAATGGAATCAATAAAAAATCTCTCAGTGCGGAGTGAGAACTTGTCGATTGTAGAGCGAGTGGATCCAGTCCTCGGGATCGTCCAAGTCCTCGTCATTTATGATTTGTTCCTTTTCGATGATCCACTTTTCTTCGAGCTCATCGAGGATGAGCTCGCTCCTCGAGAAATGGTCTTCAAAGAATTCATTGATCGCCGCCGCATTGGCTGCGATGTGGCTCGTGGACCCAAGGCCTGAATAGGTGATGCGCATAAGTTCTCCTCCTTTGGGGAAATTTATCCCGCAAGCGACGTGACGGCAGTCCTCAAAATCTTGATATCATCTCGGATCGATACCAGGGCCGCGTGAAGAGCCTGCTTGGGATTGATCCACGATTCATACGCTTCGGAGTGGCCCCAGAGAGAATTGAAGCGTACGATACAGCGAAATAGATCTTTCTCCGGAGATTGAGTAAGAGTAACGTTCAGATCGGAGTCAATGGGGAGTGCATTGTAAACAGAATTTGACGAGATATAGATTTCGTCAAGAAGCTTCGAGTCGGGCGTAAACCCCAGTAGCTTTAGTGTGAACATATCAATTCCCCCCTCGTTCGATGACCGACTTTCAATAGTCACAAGTATAGGAGGGGTGTATTGTTGAGATTTGTAGCGACTATTAAGAATTTACCATGGGGAAAAGCTTCATATGAAAACAATCGTTTGTGTCGAAGACCAGCCGGACTACCAAGAAATCTTTCGACGAACCTTGAAGGATTTCACTCTCGTGATGTGCTCGACTCTTCAAGAAGCGAGAAGCTATTTTGAAGCCAAAGCTCCGTGTGATCTGGTCGTGATTGACGTGAGCTTGCCGGACGGAGATGGGATTCGCTTTTACTCTTTGCACAAAGATAATTTTGAGAGTCGTGGAATTCCCGCAATATTTCTAAGCGCATCGACAGACATCGAAAACAAACTGACGGCTCTTCGTCTTGGAGCCGAGGACTATCTCTGCAAACCGATACATCCCCTCGAACTAAAAGTTCGAATTCAGGCGAAGTTAGAGCGCTCAGAGAAAAAGAAAGATAAAAGCAATCAGCTTCGCCTCGGCGACATCATCATCGACCTTGATCGCCAGCAGGTGATTTGCACTTCATCGAACGACACGCTTGATCTCACGGGCTTGGAGTTCCGTCTGCTGCTGTATTTTTCTCGAAACATTGACCGTGTGCTTTCTCGTGAACAAATTCTCGACCAAGTCTGGGGTCAGAAGGTGGCTGTACAAGATCGCACCGTAGACACCCATGTCTCGCATCTCCGTAAGAAGATCGGTGACCTCGCTTTTCGTATCGAGCCCGTGCAAGGAATGGGCTACCGCGCGAGTTTGATCAGGTAGGGCAGGAACCATGCGTTCAATGAAAGTTCGACTGAGGCTTCTGCTGTCAGGTTTGCTCCTGCTGCTTTGTCTCGTGTTTCCAATCGTATACTACGCGGTGATGACATCGAGTCAGTTGAAGGCGCTGAGGATAGAGTCGGTTCACGCTGAAACAATGACTAAAGCCTTTCGAGAGCTCTCAGCGATCAAGGGACGTATCGAGAGCCACTTGATCCAGCTTCACTATTCGAGGGACCTGCATCGATCCGAGAAGGTAATCGCTGAGAGTAAAGTATTTCGGAGGGTTGTCGGCGAGTTCGATAACTTGACTACACCTGACCGTCTTCTAGCGAGTTATGTCGCCCGCTACTCTGAGGCTCAACTCGAGATCGTCTCAGCCTATCTCGCGATTGCTGACCTTGAAATCGCAGGTAAAGACTCAGAGTTGAGTTTTGTTCGAAGTCAATTAGGGCTGCTCGAAAGCGGGGCTCAAGTTTATGAGACCGATCTTTTGCGCTATCTCCAAAATATAGTATCCGTCTCCACACTTGAGATGGAGAGGCTTCTTGTTTATTTTCTTAGTCTCTCAGCATGTTTTCTTATTGTAGGCATCGTCCTTCTTTTGTTCCAGCAGCGACTGCTTCGGCTCAAGGTTTTTAAACCTCTAAAACGTCTCTCGACCGAGCTGATAGATATTCGCAAAGGTCGACGTTTGCGAAGGCTCCCTGAAGTTCTGGGAAGTCCAGAGATCAACGAGCTCATGCAATCTTTCAATGAGATGTCCGTGGACCTGGAAAAAAACAGGCAGTATCGAGACATATTTTCGGCCATTACGGCGCATGATCTCAAAGAACCTCTAGGAGCAATTTTGTCTTTAGTCAGGCTGCGAGAAATGGAGATTGCAGAAGATCCTAGCGCCGATGGTCGATGGACCGGAGATCCAAATTTCATCAAGCGGGTTGAGCTCAACGCAATCACGGGACTCAATATGATCGACGCACTCTTGCAGCTCAGTCGTTCGAGTTTTCAGGAAATCACCTACGAAGAAATTGACCTCGATTCCTTGGTCCTTAGGGTGTTCCAAGACCTAAAGGTGTTTCATTTCAACAAAGAATCGACGCTGAAGCTGGAAGGATCCTTGGGACTCGTTTACGCAGATCTGCGGCAAGTCGAAACGCTCTTCCGCAATCTTTTTTCGAACTCCATCAAGTTCGGACAGCCCAAGGGTGCCTCCGTGACCATTGAAATTTGGTCCTCGACGCTCAGCACAGACAATGTGCTCTTCAAAGAAATCCATATTCGCGATGATGGCGTCGGCTTCGACTCCGCTGATTACGACAGACTTGTGCAACCCTTTGTACGTTCCATGGACGAGAGTAACGATGTCAAACAAGCATCCGAATCACATTTTATGCGTGGGTTGGGCCTTGGTCTCGCCATTTGCTCTCGCGTGCTTGAAAATCATCGAGGCCACTTCACAGCCACAAGCCAACTCGGCGTGGGTTCGGAATTTGTCCTAAGTTTTCCGGTTCTCGGTCCCGAGGTCCTCACGGCCACGAGAGCTCCGCGCAGCGGCAGGATTTTGTACTAGAGCTTCTATCGCCCAGGCCTAGCTTCCGGCAAGCATCTTGCGGACATTAGTCCAGCGGACTTCGCTCGCGTGAGCTGGAGTCCAGCGGGGAGCATTGTCTTTTTCGATGATAAGCGCTCGGATGCCCTCGCGAAAGTCTGGATGCTGGGCGAAACCCTTGGAGAGCTGAAATTCAAACTCAAAACATTGTGCGAGTGAGAAGTGGCGTGTGTGCGAAAGCTGTTCGAAGATGACGGCCGCCGAAGTCGGAGAGCCTGCAAGGAAGCTTTTCTTTCCGCTAAGAACCCAAGGGTCTTCAATCTGCAGCTGAGAAAATTTTTCGAAAATTTCAACAACCGTATCGGCATCCGTGATTTCCCCAATGAAGTCGTAGTGACTACGAACGGCGGATTCAGGTAGACTTCCGCTATGCCGATGGTGGAAGCCACGGCAGATCTTGGAGAGACTGCGATGATTGTCGCGAGAATCGCTGCTCCACGACTCGCTGAGCACCCTGGCAATGAGTGCGGCATGTTCAGACCTTGGGACAAAGTGGTCGGCAAGCTTCACAAAAAGTGCATCGGCGGCATTGAGACGCGTGCCCGTGAGACCGAGATAGAGACCCGTGCGCCCAGGCATCCGGTTCAGAAACCACGAAGCGCCCACGTCGGGATAAAGTCCGATCGTGATTTCTGGCATGGCGATGAGACTTCGTTCGCTCACAACCCGGTGACTGGAGCCTGCCATAAGGCCCAGGCCTCCGCCCATCACGATGCCATGACCCAAGCAGAGGATCGGCTTAGGGTAGGTGTGGATTTTTTGGTCGAGCTCATACTCCAACGCGAAAAACTTGTTGGCGTTCTCGACGGGTTGACCTAGCGGAACTCGGATCATCTCATCGTAGAGGGCGCGGATGTCGCCGCCGGCGCAAAAGGCTTTTTCTCCGGCTCCCCGAAGGACAACAAGAGCGACGCTCGTGTCCTTGGCCCATGCGTCCAGCTGAGGCGTGAGCGCCTCGATCATTGCTGCTGAAAGCGAGTTTAAGGTCTTCTCGGAGTTGAGTGTCGCAAAGGCGACCTTTTGACCCCCGGGACTGGCGTGGGTCTCAAACAAGATCACATCGTTCGAATCCATTGCGGGCTCCTGTCAGCCGTTCTTCCAGACGGGTTTACGCTTCTCGAGGAAGGCCGTGACGCCTTCTTTCTGGTCTGCAGTGTCAAAGAGGTCCACAAAGAGCTCTCGCTCACGAGGCAGGGTGTGAAAGGGGGGATTGAAGCGCGAGGCCTGGATGAGGCTCTTGCAGGCACGCACCGAGCTGGGACTCTGTGAGGCCACCTTCGTTGCGAGTTCGATGGCTTTTGCGCGGGCTTGCCCTTTTTCGGCAATTTCTTCGACGAGTCCGATGCGCAACGCTGTTTCAGCGTTTACGCGTTCACCGCAGAGAATCATGCGCTTGGCCCAGGCCTCGCCCACAAGCAAGGGCAGGTTTTGGGTGCCGCCGCCACAAGGAAGCAGCCCAACGGCCGCCTCAGGAAGGGCCATCTGAGATTGTGGCTCGCAGATGCGGATGTCACAGGCGAGAGCGGCCTCTAAGCCGCCGCCCATCGCGTAGCCTTGAATGGCTGCAATCGACACTCCGCCGAAGAGACTCAGGGTCTCGAGGGCTTCGCCGAATATTTTGGAAACAGCGCGCGCCCGCGCCTTGTCGCCATCGGCAAACATTTTGAGATCGGCTCCAGCGGAAAAGAATTTTTCGCCGTCTCCGCACAGCACGAGTGCGTAAATGTTCTTATCTTTGTCGAGAGAGCGGACCAAATCCCTGAGCGCCGTGAGGCTCTCGATGTCCCAGGTGTTAGCAGGGGGATTGGTGTTGGTGACGATGGCCGTAAAACCCTGGATTTCGAGTTTCAGCTTGGCGGTCTTGGGTTGGTGATTCATCGGAGCTCCTCGTTTACAAAAAGTGTCTAGCGCAGCGTCTCGAGTGCAGCGTCTTCGAGGGCTCGTCGCGAAATAATCACGCGCATGATCTCGTTGGTGCCTTCTAGGATCTGATGCACGCGAAGATCCCGCACAATGCGTTCGATCGGGTAGTCTTTGGTGTAGCCGTATCCTCCAAAAATTTGGAGGGCATTGTTGGCGATCTCAAAACCATGGTCCGTGGCAAAGCATTTGGCCATCGCGCAGTAGCTCGTAGCCTGAGGGTCCTTAGCGTCGAGCTTGGCTGCGGCGAGGCGAATGAGAGTTCTGCATGCGACAAGGTCTGTGAGCATATCAGCGAACTTGAATTGTAGGGCTTGAAACTGCGCGAGTTCTTTTCCGAACTGCTTGCGCTCATGCATGTAGCGATGGGTGTGGTTCAGCGCCGCCTGGGCTCCACCAATCGAGCAGACTCCGATGTTGATGCGACCTCCATCAAGGCCCTTCATGGCGATCTTGAAACCTTCGCCTTCTTCGCCCAAGAGGTGACTCGCGGGAATTTCGACGTTCTCCAAATTTACGATTCGTGTGGGCTGAGAGTTCCAACCCATTTTTTTCTCGTTCTCTCCGTAGCTCACACCCTTAGCTTCTGCTGGAACCACAAAGGCACTGATACCTTTCGGCGAAGCGTCTCCCGTGCGTGCCATAACGATGAGCACTTGTGTGGCCCCGGCGCCTGAGATGAACGCTTTGGTTCCGTTGAGGATATAGGAGTCGCCCTTTTTTGTGGCGGTCGTGCGCAGCGAGGCCGCATCCGAACCCGCTCCGGGCTCGGTGAGGCAGTAGCTTCCAAGCTTTGTTCCTAAGGCAAGTTCAGGAACAAGGACGCTGCGCAGGTCAGACTTTCCGAAGCTGTCGATCATCCAGGTGACCATGTTGTGAATCGTAAGGTAGGCCGTCGTTGAAACGCAGCCGGCCGCTAGCTCCTCAAAAATCACCGCAGCGTCGAGGCGCCCGAGATTCATTCCTCCGACGTCTTCTCGCGTGTAAATGCCACAAAAACCCATCTCACCCGCACGACGAATCACGTCGATTGGGAAATGCTTTTTCTCGTCCCATTCGGCAGCCTTGGGGGCAAGTTCTTTCGCGGCGAAATCTCTCGCGACCTGTTGAAACGCCAGTTGTTCTTCGCTCAGTTCAAAGTTCATCGCTCAGGCTCCTTTAGGACAGGCGAATGGTCATGTTTGCGGGGCCCGTGTGCTGAATGTCGTCTTCGAACCATCGTGCGGTGACGGTTTTTGTCTCGGTGTAGAAGCGCACGGCCTGTTTGCCGTACGCATGCTGGTCACCATAGAAGCTTCCCCGCCATCCCGTAAATGAGAAGAAAGGCAGCGGCACCGGGATAGGAATGTTGATTCCGACCTGACCGACTTCGATTTCGTGTTGGAATTTGCGAGCGGCAGCGCCGGACGAGGTGAAGATGGAGGTTCCATTGCCAAACTCGTTCTTGTTAATGATCGCGATGCCCTCGTCGAGAGAGGCTGCGTTCATCGTGAGAAGAACGGGTCCAAAGATCTCTTCTTTGTAAACGGTCATCTCGGGAGTGACGTCGCTGATCAAAGTCGGGCCGATGAAATTGCCCTTGCTCAGGGTGGGGTGCTTGTAGCCACGGCCATCGAGCAGGAGCTTGGCGCCTTCTTTTTCGGCAGTGGAAATGAAGTTTTCAATGCGGGCCTTGGCCGCCGGATTGATCACGGGACCGTAACCAGCTTCGGGGTCGTCCCAGGCGCCGGGGCGCACTTTCGACATGGCTTCTCTCAGTTCAGGCAGCCACTTTTGCGACTCGCCGACGAAGACGACCGTCGAGATGGCCATGCAGCGCTGACCCGCAGCTCCGCACGAGGCACCCACGAGGTTGTTAATGACTTGCGACTTGTTGGAGTCGGGCATGACGATCATGTGGTTCTTCGCGCCGACAAAGGACTGCACGCGTTTGAGATGCTCGGTCCCTGTGCGGTAGACGTGCTGACCGACGGGGACTGAGCCCACAAACGAGACGCCTTTGATGTCGGGGTTTGTCAGGAGGAAGTCGACTTGTTCCTTTCCGCCGTGAACAACATTCAGGAGTCCTTTCGGGAAGCCCGCTTCGTGGAAAAGTTCCGCAAGTCGCATCGGCGTCATCGGGTCTTGTTCCGAGGGTTTCAAGATAAAGGTGTTGCCGCAAGCAATTGCCATCGGGAACATCCAGAGAGGAATCATCGCGGGGAAATTGAAGGGCGTGATCCCGGCAAATACGCCCATCGGTTGGATGTAGGAGTAGCCGTCAATCTTGCGAGCGACGTT
The DNA here is from genome assembly GCA_945881775.1 of Bacteriovorax stolpii. GTDB lineage: Bacteria > Bdellovibrionota > UBA2428 > UBA2428 > UBA2428 > CAMCVE01. The sequence goes on along the minus strand of CAMCVE010000013.1, from coordinate 69,323 downwards.
CTCGACCGTTTCGCCCATCATGAGTGAGGGAATGTTGCAGGCGTGCTCAATCACCTCAATGCCGCGCCAGACATCGCCTTGGGCATCGGCAAAAGTCTTTCCATTTTCTTTCGAGAGAATCGTCGCGATCTCGTCGTGGTGCTGCTTCACAAGCGCCTGGTACTTAAGGAACATGCGCGCGCGCTCGGGTGTGGGGACTTCCTTCCAAATTTTGAAGGCCGTCTTAGCCGCGTCGAGGGCCGCCTTCATCTCGGCGGGTGTCGCGAAGGGAACTTCAGCGAGCACTTCTTGGGTCGCGGGGTTGACGACGTTTTTGAATTCGGTCGTCTTACTTTGGAAAAATTCACCATTAATATACAGGGGGATTTTCGTTGCCATAATGCCTATGGTCCTAGCATAGGCCATGGGTGCTGCCGAAATGGGGTTAAGTTGGCTTATGTTGCGCCGCAGAAAATGTCGGACTAGAGTCCTCCCATGAATTACCGCCGCTTAGGGAACTCGGGTCTCAAAATCAGTGAATTTTCATTTGGCTCGTGGGTGACTTTTGGGTCCTCGCTCGACACGCGCCTTGCCGCAGACTGCATGGCGCTCGCCTACGAGCGTGGCGTGAACTTTTTTGACAACGCCGAGGTCTACGCAGGAGGCGAGTCGGAACGCGTGATGGGCCGCGCCCTAAAAGAACTCGGCTGGTCCAGAGACAGCTTCGTCGTGTCGAGCAAAGTGTTTTGGGGAGGTTCAAAGCCCACTCAGATGGGACTCTCAAGGAAGCATGTGTTTGAGGCCTGCCATGCCGCTTTGAAACGACTACAGCTCGACTATCTGGATCTCTATTTTTGTCACCGTCCCGATCCTGAGACGCCCATCGAGGAAACCGTTGTCGCCATGAACGATCTCATGCGCCAGGGGAAGATTTTCTACTGGGGCACCTCCGAGTGGAGTGCTGAGCAAATCACTGAGGCTCACGATTTTGCGCGGGAAAGCCGCCTCGTAGGACCGACAATGGAACAGCCTGAATATCATCTCTTCAAGCGTGGTCGCGTCGAGGGCGAGTACGCTCCTCTGTTTGAGAAGTTTGGGATGGGTACGACCATCTGGTCACCGCTTGCATCGGGACTCCTCACTGGAAAATACGAGAATCAAATTCCAGCAGGAACTCGGGTGTCGCAGCCTGGTTACGAGTGGCTCAAGGCACGCTTCGAATCTGCCGAGGGCCAGCTTCTTGTTCGCAAGGCTAAAGACCTGAGACTGCTCGCTGAGGCCCACGGGCTCTCTCTCACGCATCTTGCGCTGCTCTGGTGTCTTAAGAACCGCAACGTTTCCACGGTTATCTTGGGTGCCTCCAAACTCGAACAACTCCGCGACAACTTGGGAGCCCTCGATCACCGAGCAAAACTCACACCCGAGCTCATCGAGAAAGTCGAAAAACTCGTAGGTTGGTGAGCCTAAGAGTTCGCTTTAGAGAGCGACTTTGAGAGGGAATTCTTTTTCGACGAGCGCGGGTGTCAGGGGCAGGCGGATGCGCTTGCCTTCCTGCCACAATTTGAGCTGACTCAAAGAGGCCGGACTGCCCAGATCTCCATCCTGGCCTCCGAAGAGAACAAATTCATTGGCGTCAGGATCCGAGAGATCTGAAACGTGTCGAGCTGTGGCTCCGTAGCTTGTGGGGGTTGGTCCTTCTCCAAGTAAGTGCGCGCGCTTTGCGAGAGTGTCGAAGCTGCCCGCCGCTGGGCCTCTGTAAAAACGGTATCGAGATCCCACAAAGGGTAGCATTGCAAAGGGATGTGCGAGAGTCTCTTCGTGCTTGTCGCCCCACGTGGAGAATTTTTTGAGGTCGCCACTCAGGGCGTGTTTCCAAATACGACGAAGTTCTTTTTCTGGGGGTAGGGCCTTGGGGTCGTTCTCGAGAGCGGCCTCTAAAATTTGCCGAACGTAGCCAGAGCCGAGCAGAACTTTTTCTCTTTCCTTTTGGAGCAAAGACTCCGTGAGCTTCGAGACCAGCAACGCTTCGAGCGAGGCGTAGACGAGAGCTCCGCGGGAATTGGCGCGCCAGTGGCCGTCCCAACTCTTGAGTGCCGCCAAAGCTTCGCGGGAGTTGGAGTCTTCTGGGGCAATGGCTGAAAAAATCTTTTCGAAGCGACGAGCGAGTTTGAGGCTATCAGCCGAGAAGACATCTTCTTGCCAGCTCGTTAAATCGCTCACCTTGAGTGGGGTGCGCGCAGTCTCGATGAGACTTCGAATGCGGTTAGCGCGGTCGGGTGGCGCAAAAACGAGTCCAAGGTCGTCAGGCGCAAAGACCGGGCGATCATTGGCGGATACGAGAAAGTTCTCTCCGGGGTTGAAGCGGTAGGGAAGGGACGTGCTGGGGCTAAGAGACTTCCAGAGGTGCTGGCTTTGAGCGGGGAGGAGCGGTCCCGGCGGACGCACTTCGCTTCTGTCGGGCTTGCGCATCGCGAGAATGTGCGCGATGTCCCCATGAACGTCGGCGTAAAGAAAATTCTGAGCCGACACGCCGTAGGTCTCGAAGGCTCTATGGAACTGCTCGAAACTCTGGGCCTGGTTCATTTTGTAGAAAGCCGTAAACTCGTCACTCGCCTCGAAGCCCACCCAGCGCACGCTGAAGGGTTTTCGAGTCTTAAAAAGATCAGCGTCACTGAGGACCGGGCCAAAGCGGGTTTCCCGAATCTTAAGACTTTGGTCGGGCCAAGCACGAATCACGAGCTTTTCGTTGCGAGTCGTAAACGAAGAGGCAGGAAGCTTGGAGACATCGTAGAATTCCGTGCTCAAAGCGCGCATATTGGTTCCACCCCAAGCGGCGAAACGATTGCGCCCCAGTAGCACAAAGGGGATACCGGGAAAGCTCAGACCCACAACCTGAAATGAAGGAGACTTTAGGCCCACGAGGAGCCACAGATTGGGAAAGGTGAGTCCGACATGAGGGTCACTTGCAATGAGCGGGGCTCCGTTCTCGGTTCTTCGAGAGGCGATCACCCACGAATTGCTGCCGCTCTTTGAGAGCTCAAGAAAAATTTTCTTGAGGGTGTTCCAAGAGGTTTTTTCTTGCGCCATCGTTGTTTCAGACTTCCAGCGAGCTTCGGGGTGCTCATCGGAAAGCGCCTGTATCCAGAGCAACCAGTTGACGTCGGCTGCGAGCAGGCGACTCATCGTGATCAGATCTTTGAGAGTCCAGGCCTCAAGCTCAATACCGAGTGAATCAAATTCAAAGGGGCGGGGTTCTTTCATCCATCGCGCATTGATGCCGCGGACAAAAGCCTCCATCCATTTGCGAGTTTCAAGTGGCAACGAGGCCTCGATCTTGCTCGAGGCGCGGCCAAAATCGAAAATTCTTAGTGCGTGATCAATTTTTGCAGCTGGAGCGCCCAGTCGTTCCGAGAGGCGCCCTTGCGAGGCTCGACGAAGTAGCTCCAGCTGAAAGCCTCTGAGGTGTGCGTGCACCACGCCCAGCATAAAAGCCGCGTCCTCGTCGTTGTCGCTGGTGATGTAGGGAACAAGGTGCTCGTTGAATCGGAGTTCCGTTTTACCTTTGAGTTGAGACCCAAGGCCCTTCGGCAAATCTTCGATCCGTGAATTGAGACTGCGGGCCGCGGGTGGGCCACGCAGCAGCGCGCACGACGAAAGACTAAGTAGAAGAGGTAGAAAAATCACAGCGAGGCGCATCTTAGCCACCACTGTAGTCGGAATCTCCCTCTGCTTCGAGGCGACTTTCGTAGTTCTGAAAGCTCTCATCACTCAGGGTAGCGGGAGCGACGTGGGAGTGCGGACCAAGACCAATGGACTCTGCTAGCCATTTTGCAGCCGAGCCGCCTTCGTGGAGTGAGAACCAGCAGCCACAGTAGTCTTGTCGAAAAATCCCGTGAGCACGCGTGTATTCGACAGAGTCACTAAATCCATCGTCTTTCATGAAGTTGCGATGAAAGTACGGCACGTCGTAGCGCTTCTGGTTGAGTTCACCAAAGGCCACCAGCTTTTGCTGAACCTTGTGCGGGCTGATGGCGAGCGTGGTGGCGTAGAGATCGAAGTTTCTCATATGCGCCTCCTGAGCTGTACGTTCAAGACGCATGTCGTAGCACTTCGAGCACTTGGCTCCTTGCTCTGGGGTGTGCTCGAGTCCCTTGATCTTGGTGAGAAAATTGTCCACGTCATACTCACCCACTGTGTAGGGCACGCGCTCAATTTCCATGACCTTCACGAAAGCGGCGAGGCGTTTGTCGTGCTCCTGCTTGGGCTGGATGTTGGGGTCGTACCAAAAGCAGCTCAGCTCGAACTCGGATTTGAGTTGCTGCACGACTCCCGCCGCATCGGGTCCGCAGCAGACGTGCAGGAGAAGCTTTTGCGGTCGGCGCGACTTTTCCCAAAGGCGCTGCAAGCGCTCAGGCGGCAAGGCAACTTCTAAAAGAGCGGGTTTCTCATCAAGCTTTCTAAGGCGTGTTTCTATAACTCGGTCGTCAAGACGCGCAATCTGCGAGGACAAGAGTTTTGCTGCAGCTTCTTCGCTGAATGAAGGCGCCCCGAGAAACTTGGCGACATCAATGTAGTCCCTTAGGCCGCTTTCTCGAGAAATCTTAAGTAGCTTTTTGCCACCGATCTCTAGCTCCGATGCAGCGAGCGACTCTTCGGGACTCGCAAAAACATGAATCTGGTGTGAGGGGGGCAGGGCCCACGCGAGCGTTTCCATTAGCTGCGAGGGCGAAGTGCGGAGTTTCGTAGGCGGGATCCAGAAAAAATCTCCAGCCGCGAAGGATTCAGGCGACCACGTACCCGCGTTTTGGGCGATGGCCAAAAGGTCCCAAGATCCGGACTCTCTTGGCCACAGAAAAACGCGGTAACTCTTCACGGATCAAAAACCGATCATTAGCCGCGCTTATCGAGAGACACAACGCTGCGCTGAACGGGGCCCGTGTACTTTGTCAGAGGGCGGATGATCCGGTTGTTCGCGGCTTGCTCAAAGACGTGCGCGGACCATCCTGTCGTGCGAGCCATCACAAAGATCGGTGTGAACATGTCGATCTCAAATCCCATGAGGTAGTAGGCAGGACCCGCAGGGAAGTCGAGGTTGGGGTGAATGTCTTTTTGCTTCAGCATGACATCCTTAAGAATGTCGCTGATGGCGTGCCATTTGGTTTCGCCTTTGAGGGCTGCAACTTTGCGTCCGTATTTGTCCATGGTGGGCACGCGCGAGTCGCCTGTTTTGTAAACACGGTGACCAAAGCCCATCACCTTACGTTTGTTTTTGAGGGCATCGAGCATCCACTGTTCGGCTTTTGCAGGGTCGTTGACCTCTTTGAGCATGTGCATGACTTGCTCGTTGGCGCCGCCATGGAGAGGGCCCTTTAGGGAGCCAATGCCCGCGACCGTGGCCGAGTGCAAATCCGACATCGTCGAAGCGACCACGCGCGAGGTGAAGGTCGAAGCGTTGAAGCCGTGCTCCGCATAGAGCGTGAGTGAGGCGTCGAAGGCTTTGACAATGTCTTTGTGGGGAACTTCGCCAAAGCACATGTGGAAGAAGTTCTCAGACATCGTGAGTTCTTTTTTGGGGGCGATCGGCTCGAGGCCCTTGCGGCAGCGGTAGTCGGCAGCAATGATTGTGGGGATTTTTGCGAGCAGCGAGATCGCTTTGTCGTAGTTGGAGAGCGTCGCACCAGCGGGGATTTTAAAAGCATCTTTAGGCGACCAGGACTCTTCGTCTTTCGAGCATTCTTCCATGCCGAGATAGCTCACGCCCGTGCGGACAGTGTCCATCGGGTGAGCCGATTTGGGGTAGAGGCGGATCGAATCCACGAGGCCCTTGGAGAGACCGCGAAGCGAGCGCTCGCGTTCATTGAAAGTCGTAAGTTGGGTTTTGTTCGGAAGCTCCCCGTGCCAAAGCAGGAAGGCAACTTCTTCGAAACTGCACTGATCAGCGAGATCCTGAACGGCGTAACCACGGTAAGTGAGCGAGTTCGTCTCGGGCATGACCTTCGAGACGGCGCATTCGTCGACGATGACGCCTTCGAGACCTTTTTTAACTTCGACTGCGGGTGTTGGTGTGCTCATGTTTTATTCCTCCTAAAACGGGTGGCTCGTATTGAGCTCAGCCGTGGTTCTTCTGTGAAAAGTTGAAAATTTCCTGATCAAAAGCACTGTAGTCTTCGTACTTCAGGATCTCGTAGAGACGTTTGCGGGTTTGCATTTGTCCGACGACGCCTTCTTGGGTTCCCTTATCGAAAAGTTCCTTATAACCCGCCTCGACGGCGCCCATCGCAAGACGGAAGGGGGTCACGGGGTAAATTACGATGTTCATGCCGAGGTTCTCGAGTTCTCTCACGCTCAGCAGTCGCGACTTTCCGAACTCGGTCATGTTTGCGAGCAGGGGAACCTTGATGGCTTTGCGGAAGGCCGCGAAATCTTTTTCGTCGCGCATTGCCTCAGGGAAGATCGCATCGGCTCCGGCATCGACATAGGCCTTGGCTCGTTCAATCGAGGCCTCCAGGCCTTCGCTTGCGGCGGCGTCCGTGCGAGCCATGAGCACGAAGTTCTTGTCGCGCTTAGCGTTGGCGGCCGCACGGATTTTTTTGACCATGTCTGTGGTCGAGACAAGGCCCTTGCCGTCGAGGTGGCCGCAGCGTTTGGGGTTGATCTGGTCTTCGATGTGGCAGCCCGCGAGCCCAAGTTCTTCGAACTCGCGCACGGTGCGCGCAGCAGACATGGGTTCGCCGAAGCCGGTGTCGATGTCGACCAAAGCAGGTAAGTCTGTCACGCGCGCGATCTGGTAGCTTCGGGTGGAGACTTCGGTGAGCGTTGTGAGTCCGATATCGGGCATTCCGAGATCTGCTGCCAGTGCGCCCCCTGAGATATAAACCCCATCAAATCCAATCTCCTGGATCATCATTGCGATGTAGGGGGAAAAAGCTCCTGGGAACCGTAGGAGCTTTCCGGAATGCAGAGCTTTGAAGAAATCGGCGCGTTTCTCAGGGGCATGTTTCTTTGTGAACAGCATACGGCTCCCTCACCATGGTCCACTTCAGGGGCGGACACAAGTGGGGGGAAATAACGCAACGCAGTCTTTTGGGATTGAGCCGTGGTGGATCTCGAGGTCTTCCTCAAAGCAGGCGCGTGATTGCGGGAGCCATCTTGTCGCGAGTACGAGTGTCTTTACTAAGCTCAGTGACATGAATCGGACTCAATCACTAAGAATCCTCATAGCTTTCGTTCTTCTCGTTAAGGGCACGGCACAGGCCGTGCGCCTCTCGTGGATCTGAGAAAGATTTAGAAAATTCCGCGCAGGTCGCGTTCTCGGTGCGTGAGGAACTCGGGGTTCACCTGGACGCTCAGTTTCTTGAGTTCGTCGGAGCTCAGGTCCGTGAGACGCTCCACGAGCGACATGAAGCGGTCGGCTTCGGAGTCGCTCACGACACCCTCGGTGAGGATGTCGAATTTGCGGATGTAGTCGGCACGCTTAAAGGGTTTCGCGCCAAAGGGATGCGCATTCGCGACACCGAGTTCGTCGGTGATTTTCTCGCCGTTCGTGAGGGTGATCTCGACCCGGCCGCCGAATTGTTTCTTCGCGGGATCGATGTCGTGGTAGCGCTTGGTCCATTCAGCGTCTTCAATTGTGGAAATTTTGGACCAAAGCTTCACGGTGTCCGCTCGGCCAGCGCGCGCTGGGGTGTAGCTGTCTACATGGTGCCAGCGTCCGTCCTGGAGGGCGACTGCAAAGATGTACATGATCGAGTGATCGAGAGTTTCGCGGCTCGCTTTGGGGTCCATCTTCTGAGGATCTCCCGAACCTGTGCCGATCACGTAGTGCGTGTGGTGCGAGGTGTGGATGACGATGGATTTGACGTCATCCCAGTTCTTCACGCGCTCGCGCATGCGGAAGGCGAGGTCGATGAGAGCTTGTGACTGGTACTCTGCCGAATGTTCCTTTGTGTAGCTCTCAAGGATGGCGCGTTTTGCTTCGCCTTTTTCGGGAAGAGGCACTTCGAATTGGCCATTGGGGCCATCGAGCATCCAAGCAATGACAGAGTCTTCACCCTCGTAAATCGGGGAGGGCGACTTCTCGCCGCGCATGGCGCGGTCCATGGCTTCGACGCCGATCTTGCCGCCCCAAGCGGGAGCATAAGCTTTCCAGGAAGAGATTTCGCCTTTGCGCGACTGACGGGTGGCAAATGCGCAGTGAACGGCTTGTCCAATCGCTTGGTAGATCACGTCGGTGGGCTGGCGTAGGAGTGTTCCGAGGCCTGCAGCGACGCCGGGAGCCAGGTGAGCGATGTGGTCTTTCTTGTAGCGGTGCAAGCAGATGGCTTTGACGAGATTGATTTGGGTTTCGTATCCGGTTGCGACGCCGCGGACAAAGTCGAGACCACTGCGATTTGTTTGCTGAGCGACGGCGAGAATACCGGGAATGTTGTCGCCGGGGTGCGAGTAGTCGGCGGCAAGGAAAGTGTCGTGCATGTCGAGCTCGCGCACGGCGGTTCCGTTGGCCCACGCGGCCCATTCACACGAAAATGTTTGGCTAAGCGGCATGCCGAAGACCGTTGCGCCACCTTCGCGGGGATGACAGAGCGCTTGCGAGCGCGCATTGGCGACCGGAGTGCGGTTGATTGCGCCGAGTGCGACGGCGGCGTTGTCGATGATTCGGTTGCCGATCATCTCGACGACTTGCGCATCGACTGCAACGGGGTCAGACGCCATCTCGGCAATCTTCCAAGCGAGCTGCTCGGTTTTGGGAAGGGGCACTTTTGAAGGGTAGACTTTGACGAGATGTTTCTTCATATCTGAGATTGGATCTAGCAAGGCTTTGGACCGTTGTGAAAGGCTTTGAGATCGAAAAGCTGCCTATGCGACGCGTTGCATTCCGAGCTGGGGGACTGGCCAGGGCTCAGTGCACCTCAATTGTCGGAAACCTTTTCTTCGGTGTCACCGAGCTCAAAATCGCCGTCATCATCTTTTCCAAAGTTTGATGCGCGAAGCTTAGATATTGTCCCAGCTGAACTTTTCTTTTTCGATGGCCTGATCGGCGATGCCCTTGAGGGGCTCGTCTTCGTTGGAGTCCATGCGCTGAGCAACAAGACGGATACGCTCATCGACTTGGAAGCCGAAGGTTTTGGCGATCTCGATCTCGCCACTTGCGGCGTCTTGGCCGTTCATCTCGATGGACTGGGTCACGCGACTCAGCACACATGAGAGCACATACAGGTCGATAATGACGAGTGCCATACGCTTTGTGGCGAATTGTTTTTCGACGATGTTCTTGCCGTGGCGACGCAGAAGTTTGTCGGTGAGCTGAGCGAGGTAGCGCGTGTGTGCTTCGACAATGCGTTGCTCGGCTGAAAGGACAGGATGCACTTTCGTCATCTTGTCAGCGCCGTAACCCGTTTGCGCAGAAACCCAGCGCTTCGAGTAATCGCGGAAGATGCCGAAACCTTTGATCGGGTCGCCAAAAACTGCTTTAGGATTGCCAAGCATCTTGCCCACGTCCTTTAGCAGTGAAGAGGCGTCGTTCATCGCCGTGAGCGCAATGAAGAGATGGAGGATCTCGTTCGTGCCTTCAAAGATGCGGTTGATGCGGCAGTCGCGCATCATGCGCTCATAGGGGAATTCGCGCATGAAGCCGTTGCCACCCGCGATCTGGAGGCCCTCGTCGACTGTGCGCCAGAGGCTTTCGGTCGCGAAGACCTTAGAAATCGCCGCTTCTACCCCGTAGTCTTTGTAGCCGCGGTCGATCAGGCCCGAGACCATATTCACGACGGACTCCGAAGCGTAGCAGTCGATGACCATTTGGCCGATTTTCTGTTTGATGAGCCCAAACTCCGAGATCGAGCGCCCGAACTGTTTTCGCAGATTGGATTGCTTGGTGGAGATCTTGATGAGTTTCTTCATCGCTCCAACACTGCCGCCGCCGAGGCCGGTGCGTCCGTTGTTGAGGATCGACATGGCGACCTTGAACCCTTTGCCCACTTCTCCGAGGACGCAGTGTGCAGGGACTCGGGTATTATCGAAGCGAATTGTGGTCGTGGAGCTTGCGCGGATACCCATTTTGTCTTCGTGGGGGCTGGAGCTCACGCCAAGCATGTCCTTGGTGACGATAAAGGCGGTCATCTTACCTTCGGCGACGTCGGTCGCTGCGAAGACGGTGAAGAAGTCGGCGATGCCACCATTGGTGATCCAGAGTTTTTCGCCGTTCAGGATCCAGTCGTTGCCATCTTTCACGGCTTTGGTCTTGATGGAGGCTGCATCCGAGCCTGAGCCAGCTTCAGTCAAGCAGAAGGCCGCGATGATTTCTCCGGTGGCGAGCTTCGGCAGGTATTTGGCTTTTTGTTCCGGAGTGCCAAACAAAAGAAGGCCCTTCATGCCGATAGAGGAATGGGCGCCGGCTGTGATTGTTGTCGATCCATCCCATCCACTCATTTGTTGCAAACAGCGCGAATAAGCGGTTGTCGAGAGCCCGATGCCTCCGAACTCTTCTGGGATAATGAGACCAAAAAGGCCCATGTCCCGGATCTCTTGGACAATCTCCGCAGGCAGCTCACCTGCGACGTCCCATTTGCGGAATTCATTTTCTTTTTTTGCGAGCCAACTGTCGAGGCTATCAGTGAGCGTGCGGACCATCGCCGCCTCTTCTTCCTTCATGCGAGGATAAGGAAACAAAATGTCTTCTTCGATTTGGCCGACGCAGAGGGAGCGCACAAAGCTTTTTGTGGGGTCGAAAGAGGGTGGTGTGTCCTTTTCGTTTTGATCAGCCATACTGATATCAAGACTAACATCGGTTTTTTGAGGATCAATACGCCTTTAGGAAATTCAGTTCGTGCCGAGTTTGCGGTAGAGGGTCGCTAGGCTAAGGCCAAGTGCCTCTGCGGCCTCTTCTTTAGAGCCTCCAAAACGACGCACCGTCTGGGCAATATACTCTTGTTCAAATCGCTTCACGGCATCTTTCAGCGCCTGCGTCTTAAATCGCTTCATCACGGCAAACTGGATGCTCTCAGGAAGGTCTGCCACCAAGAGCTCGCCGCGCTGCTCTGACCAGGCCAGGGTTGCAGCGCGCTCAAGGGCATTTGAGAGCTCACGGATGTTACCGGGCCACTCGTAGAGCAAAAGTTTCTCGAGGCACGCAGGCGTGAGCAGGAGCGATGGCTTTCGATTCTCCTTTGCGAGCTTACGCAGCAAACTCTCAGCGATCACGGGGATATCCGTGCGACGTTCTGAGAGTGCGGGGAGGGAGATATCAATGACCTTGAGACGGAAGTAAAGGTCTTCACGAAAACGCCCGGCGTGGACGAGCTCCTCAAGTGGAACTTGAGAGCTTGCGATGATGCGCACGTCCGCATTCTTTAAGGCTTCACTTCCGACCGGAGAGAACTTCTTTTCCTGGAGGGCGCGCAGAAGTTTGGCCTGCTGTTCCATCGGGAGCAGATGGATTTGGTCGATGAAAAGGGTGCCTTCGTGCGCGAGCTCAAAAGCTCCTCTGCGATCGGATTGAGCCCCTGTGAAAGACCCCGCGACGTGACCAAAGAGTTCAGATTCAAAGAGCTCGGGACTAATGGCCGCGCAGTCGATGACGCGAAAGGCCTGACCCGAGCGGTCACCGTAGCGGTGCAGAGCTTGGGCCACGCGTTCTTTGCCAGAACCTGTGGGTCCGACAATAAGGACGGAAGAGGCCGTGGGAGCCGCTTTGCGGATTGTTGAGCGGACGACTTCGATCGCAACACTGTTGCCCTCGAGACCTTCGATCGGAAAAGGGATAGCCGTCTTGGGCAGGCTTCGGGAAAGCTCGCCGAAGATCTCAGAACCGCTCGTGGCGGGACTGCGTGTGGGAAAGGGAATGACGGCACCGAGCGTGTAAGAGTCCGTTTGAGGGTCTCTTGCTGCTAGATCGGCACGAATTTCGTCGAGAGTCACAAGATCACGAACACCGAGTTTGACGGCGTTGACGCCGCTCGGCCAGTCGCGGGCATCTGTATAGCCCACAAGCAAAGGAACGCGACCTTCGCCGTGTACGAGTCTCAGGAGTAGCGCGTTTAAAGAGGCTTTCCAGGCTTCAAATCGCGGAGCGTCCTCAGCGAGCGAAGTGAAGGCGCGCAAGTCGAGGTAGACACGATCAAAGACGGTGTTCTGAGGAGCTTGCCACTTTTCCAAATGACCCATTGGGATGTGTTCCCAGTGGAGGTCTTCGGGCAGCTGGCGACCGAGTTCGAGATAGGGCGCGCGACTTCCCACGCTTCCCACACTCAACACGGCGCCTTGCTTCATGGAACTCTTTTCGGCCGTCGGGCCTGATGTCTTGAGTCCAGACGTCTTCGGGTTGGTCAAAGTTATCAGGCACCTGTGAATGACGCGGGTCTGCCATGATCCCCAGGGAAATCACTAAGAATTTTCGGGATTTTGGACGATTCTAGTGGAGGACTTACAACATGAAATCGCATCACAAAAGACTTCTTACGAGTGGCCTCGCTTCAATGCTCCTCGCCGCGTGTTCGATTTCGGGTCCACTCCGAGACGATCCTAAGGCGACCGGGGTGAGTTTTAGCGCTCCTGCCGCTTCTCGCTGGGAAGCGCTCAAAGAAAAATCCGACGCTGATGCCGCCTGGGTCCACAAAAAGACGGGAGCGACACTTGCGATGCGTTCCGTCTGTCGGCGCTACGAGCACATTTCGCTTCCCGCTCTCAGTCAGAACCTTATCAACACCCTCCAAGACGCAGAGATTGTTTCTCAGGAGCCGCTCACACTGGCGGGGCGCTCGGCGCTTACAACGACTTTCCGTGGACACGTCGACGGTGTTGCGATCCAGAATCGACTTGTGGTGATGCGCAAGGACGAGTGCATCTTCGATTTCAATATTTCAGAACTCGGCACTCTCTCGAGTGGTGTGCTTACAGATTTTGATGCCTTCTTAGCTTCGTTTTCTTATAGCGGAGGCGTCAGTCAATGACCGTTCGTGGTGAGGCGATCACAGCTCCGGTGCAGCATCGTCATGGTGCGATTCATCGTTACATCTACTCGGTGGGCGATGCCTCGAGTCTTGTGATCGATAGCTTCAAGAGCCTCTTTCGCAATCCACCGACCTTCAATTCCGTCACACATGAAATTTTCCAACTCGGAGTGAAGAGTTTTGTGATTGTCGCTGTTGCGGCTTTGGCCGTCGGTCTTGTTATGGCGATTCAGTTTGGTTTTGGACTCGCTCGCTTTGGAGCAAAACTCTACGTTCCAAAAATTGTGACGATCTCGATCGTGCGCGAACTAGGTCCAATCTTTACGGCACTCATGATCGCGGGTCGGGTGGGGGCGGGAATCACTTCAGAAGTTGGTTCCATGAAAGTGACTCAGCAGCTCGATGCCATACGTGCGCTGGGAACGGACCCGATTCAGCGTATCGTGACGCCCAAGATTCTCGCCGTGACGATCGCCACGCCGTTGCTCACAATTATCGCGGACTTGCTGGGAATCTTTGGAGGCCTGCTGATCTCATCGACCAATCTCGACGTCAGCGCCTACGACTACTTCTTCAAATCCTTTGAAATCGTCACAGCTCGCGACGTAGCTGGCGGCATCTTCAAATCGGTCGTCTTTGGATTCCTAATTGGTACCACCGGTTGCTACTACGGTCTCAAGACCAGCGGTGGCACTCAGGGTGTTGGCCAGGCGACCACGCGTTCGGTCGTGGCGGCCTCCGTTCTCGTTGTTCTCTTTGATTTTATCCTCACTAAAGGCATTTGGATTCTTGAATACTCATTCCGGTCGGGCGGCTAGGTGCGACGATGAGCACTCGCGAACCTCTCCTTAAAGTCGTCGGATTCACCAAGAGTTTTGGCTCGAAGGTGGTACATCAAGGACTTGACTTCGATCTTTATCCCCGTGAGGTGGTGAGCCTCATTGGAGGATCTGGCTCGGGTAAGAGTGTTCTCCTACGTGCCATGATTGGCCTTGAAGCGCCCGACTCGGGTCGAATCTATTTCAAGGGCGTCGATGTGTCAGACTTTTCTGAGCGTCAGTGGCGCGATGTGCGTCTCAATATCGCCTATGCGTTTCAAGGCGGAGCGCTATTTGACTCAATGACAGTGGAAGAAAATATTCTCTATCCCCTCGATGCTCACACCAAGCTGTCGCGCAAAGAGAAGCAAGAGAAGATCGATGAGATCCTTGAGCTACTGGGGCTGAAGGGTGCCAACGAACTCTTTCCCTCGGATCTCTCGGGCGGCATGCAAAAGCGCGCGGGCCTAGCCCGTGCGCTCATTCTCGATCCCGAAGTCATTCTTTACGACGAACCCACCGCGGGTCTGGATCCCTTTAACACCAAAAACATCCAAGACATTATTTGTGACCTCAAGGCTCAGGGACGCGCGGGGATCTTGGTCACGCACGATATGCCCACCGTCTTTGCAACTTCAGAACGTATGGCTCTGCTTTTAGGAGGGAAGATCGCGGTCTCCGGACGCGTCGAAGATCTCCGTGAAGGCAACGATCTCGTCCGCAGCTTTATTACAGGAGAAATGGCCTATGGAACGACCCAACAGTAAAGGCTCTCACAACTTCATGGTCGGACTCTTCGTGCTCGTCGCGATGCTGGTTTCGGTCGGCTTCATCGTGTTCATGGGGAGCTCGGTTTTCAGCAACGAATTCCATATCAAGGCGATGTTTAAAGATGTGCGGGGTCTCAATATCGGAGCCCCCGTGTTTATCTCCGGAATTCAGGTGGGACGCGTTTCCAACAAAACCTTCCCAACGGGCGAGAACCTCGCGGGATTCGAGGGCGATGCCGCCAACAAGATCATGGTTGTGCTCACGGTTTACACCGAGAACAAGGACCGCGTGAAAGTCGATTCTCGCGCGACGATCACCACCATGGGAGTGCTTGGCGATAAGGTGGTGGTGGTTTCTCCAGGATCCTCAGATGCGGCTGTGGTGGTTCCTGACGCCTGGATTGGAACCGAAGAGCCGAAAGAAATCTCCGACTACGTCGCCGAGGGAAGCGACCTCGTGTCGAACCTTTCAAAGGCCGCCGCACAACTCAACTTCCTCTTGGAGTCGATGAACCGCGACGGAAAGATGTTGAGTCTCGTTGAGAATCTCGATTCGAGTGCGAAGTCTCTCTCAAAGCTTCTCGAAACACTCCGCAAAGGCGACAGCTCGCTCGGGTCGATGATCGTCGGCGGCGACAAAGACAAGCTCGCCAAGTCGCTCGCACGTTTGGATAAGATCCTCGAGAAGGTCGAGAAGGGGCAGGGCACGCTCGGCGCCCTTATTCACGACAGCACCTTGCACGAGGACATGAAGGTACTCCTCGGCGGTGCAAAACGCTCGGGAACCTTGCGCTTCCTGATTCGCCAGGCGATCAAAGAGGGCGAAGTCAAGGAGAAGCAGGCGCCCTAAGGCCCCCTGAGAAGCCGTTCTGGAAGGAAATATTCTAGCCAAAGACGACTCTCGTTGACTCTCATTTGTGCGCCCGACTAAAGTGCTCAAGCAGTGGCGAAATCTTCACGAGTGCTCATTTTTGGAGACCCGAGTTGGCCGGCAGAGTCGCTGGGCAAGTTCTTCTCCGACGAGAACGAACAACCCGTTTCGGTTTGGGTCGATGGTCGCGGTTGGGTGCTCAACAAGAGTGCTGTGGGACGCACGAAGTTCGTCTCCACGGACACCGCTCTCAGTGCAGCAGAGAGTCTTCGTTTCGACGACCTCGAAGCCTCGCAAGAACCTGTGGCGATCATTGGGTTTGCGGATTCTGAGATCTCCCAGCGGGTGGTAGAAGCTCTTCGCTCCAAGCGCTCCAATATCAAAATTCTTCAGGTGGGCTCAAAGGGAACTCGCTCCGCCCTCAGTCAGACCAAGCGCTCTGTCGCTTGGAAAGATCTCCTCAGTGCAGGGCTAGACCAGGAGCTTCAGCTGCTGAGTCTCCAGGACCGTGTTCGCGATCTCCGAAGTTTCCTTAAAGATGCCGAAGAAGTGGCCATCCTTCTTCAGGACGATCCCGACCCCGATGGTCTCGCGGGAGCGCTTGCTTTGCGCAAAGTTCTAGGTCGCAATTCTCAAACGGCACCCATCGTATCTTTCGGAAAGATCACGCGTCCTGAGAACGTGTCCATGGCGAAGCTGCTGGACATCGAAGTGCGCCAGGTCGTGGAAGCTGACTTCGACAGTTTCGACAAAGTCGTCATGATCGACTGTCAGCCCTCCTTTTTCCGCGGGCGCAAAGTGCGCGCCGATGTCGTGATCGACCATCATCCATCGGTTCCCTTCCCAGAATCGTGCACCCCCGGATTCACGGAGATGCGGGAAGATTTAGGATCCATCTCGACGCTCATGACCGGCTACCTGCGCGCCGCTTCGATCACGCCTTCGGAGCGACTCGCGACGGCACTTCTTTACGGGATCAAGTCCGACACGCTGATGCTCAATCGCGAAGTCTCAGAGCTTGATCTGAGCGCCTTCGTTTATCTCTATCCTCTCACGAACGGCAACACCCTTCGGCGCATCGAACGCCCGGAACTTCCTCTCGCCTATCTCAGTTCTTTGGGTCGAGCTCTCAAGACCCTTTCGTCCGTGGGGGGCGTCACGGTACTCGCTTTGCCCAATGTTGAGCGAGAGGAATGGATTCCTCAGGCTGCGGATTTCGCGTTGCAGGTTGAGCATTCACATTGGGCCGTGGGTTGTGGCGTTTTCGAAGGCAAAGTGGTCCTCTCGGGCCGCAATTGTGGGTATGTCCAGCATTGCGGTGATCTCTTCAAGAAACTCTTCAATCAAATGGGCTGCGCTGGCGGTCATCGCACGATGGCCAAGGCGATCATTTCCCAAAAGGAGTGGACGAGAAGCTACGGCAAAGGATCGACAAGCGCGCGCAAGTTGCCGGAACTCGTAAGTCGTCTGCTTCAAGAAGCACTCGAAGGCATGAACACCGTCAGCGCTTCGCTCTCCGAGTCCACCCCCGTTAAGGGATCCGTGTCGCGCGGTTTCCGCTAGTCTTGCGGGCACAGTTTTTTTGCATCGCGCGAACATCGACTTGCGCACTCAGACTCGCACGCACCCCTTCACCGTCACAACTGTCACCGAGGCCACGCTAGCCTCCGACTCAAGCGTCGACGCGTTTGTTTCCACAAAGCCTGCTAGGTATTCAACAGTTTCAGCAACGGGACAGGCCTTCAGCCTGTTTGCTTCGTTCTCGCTTCGCTACATTTTCTAAGTCTTAACGAGCACGCTCTTCCACTGCGAGAATGCTTCGAGCGCGTAGCGCGGGCCTTCGCTTCCTAGACCTGCGCGTCCGCGTCCACCGTAGGGCATGGCATCGAAACGCAACGAGGGAGCTTCGTTGATTACGATGCCCCCATAGTCGAGCTCTCTTGCAGCTGTGGCGAGAGCTGGCGAATTGTCGCGTCCCCAGAGCGCCACCTGCAGACGCGAGGGCAGCTCGTTTGCGACTTTCACAAATTCTTCGAGGGAAGGGGTCTTGCGCAAGGCCACCAGCGGGCCAAAACATTCTTCGCGGTAAAAGGCGTCGTTCGACGGCAGATCCGTCACGAAAGCGGGGCGCATGAGAAGTTTCTCCGCTCGCTCTGGCTGCAGTGGAGCACGCGTTGTCTCATGGATTTTTGCTCCCGCATTGTTCAATCGAATCTTGAGTGATTCGAGACGCTGCCGCGCAGCTTCGTCAATCACGGGCCCGCAGACGACTTCGTCGAGCGAGGGCAGGCCCCACTCGATACTCGAAAAATGACTCGCAAAAATTTCGCGGAAGGGCTCCCACGCGGAGGCCTCGACGTGGATGGACTGCGTCGAGATGCAGGCCTGACCGGCGTAACTTAAGGAGCTCAGAGCAAGCGAGCGAGCGGCTTTTTCAAAATTCGCGTCGGCTCCGACAAAAACTGGGGCCGCTCCGCCGAGCTCTAAGGTAAAGGGCTTGCTACTAAGTTCGCGAAGTTTCCAGCCCACCGATTCTGAACCCGTAAACGAGACGTGGGCGATGCGTGGGTCTCTAATGAGAGAGGCAACATCGTTATCCCTACAAGAGAAGAAATTGAGCATGCCGGGTGGGAGTCCTTCGGCGTGGCAGTAGTCCACCAAGCACAGCGTAAGGAGCGCGGCCTTGGGAGACGGCTTCAAGAGTACGGGGCAACCGCTGGCGATTGCGGGAGCAAGTTTGTGCATCGCGAGATTGAGGGGAAAGTTGAAGGGGCTAAGCGCTAGAAGCGGACCGCGTGGCTCACGAACCGAGTAGCCTGTGGTGCCCTGCCAGCCAGGGCGACCCTCAAAAGGCAGCGGTCGCTCGCGAAGCATGCTTTCGCTCTCCGCAAGCGTCCAGTGCAGCGTCTCAATCGCTCGGTCCACCTCGCTGCGGCAGAGGCTTATGGGCTTGGCCACCTCGTGCATCATGAGTTGGGCGAGATTCTCTTTCTGATCCTCAAGGCGAAGTTTGAGGCGCTTCAAAAAAGCGAGTCGCTCGGGCAGGGGAAAGAACCCGTGACCACGAATTTGATCGAAAGTCTGCGAGCAACCTTCGAGGGCGGCGTCGAGAATGTCAGGGTCATCGTGGGCCGAGTCATAGAGGGCCACTTCGCCCAGGAGCTCGCTTGGAGAAATTGACTTGAAAACAGGTCTCCAGGCATGTGTGTGAACATACTGACCGTTGACGTAAAGACCGTATTTTCTAGCCATCGTCCCTTCAGGCTAGGTCTTGTCCAGGGCCGCGGCAAGTCACCCCATGGCGCGTCGACTCGTCCGCTTATTCCCTAGACCAGACCCCCGAAATCCTTTATCTTTACGCCTTATGCTTGAGGCCGCCCGGGGATGCAAAATGGATACGACCCTCTCCGAGATCTCGGCGCTTCTGGCCAAAGTCAAATCCCCGATGCTCGATGACTGGGATCCGCTCCGTTTGGGCCTTTTGCTGGCACGTCTGGAGTACGAAGACCTCGATATTGAGGCTCAGACCCGCGCTTTCAGGGATCAAGTGGAACCCCTGCTTAAGGATTGTCCTAAGACCGACCAGATCTGGGAAAAAGTTGCTTTCGTAAACCAAGTGTTCACCGAAGAGCTCGGTTTCAAGGGCGACACGAACAACTACTACAACATCAAGAATTCCTTCCTCAACGACGTGATCCTGCGCCGCAAAGGAATTCCGATCACGCTATCACTTGTCTATATGGCTCTCTGTCGCAAGGTGGGTCTGAAGGCACTCGGCATTGCGTTCCCAGGGCATTTCCTCGTGCGTATTATTCTGCCCGAAGAAGAAGGATCGGCCATCACCTGGCGCCAGCAACGCTTTGTGGACGCCTTCGACAGCGCAAAGATTCTCAACGTCGATGACTGTGAAAAGCGTCTTGAAGAGTGGACTCGTGGTGTTCTTGTTTTTGGTCCCGAAGCTCTTAAGGTCGCTCACCCTCAGGAGATCACCTCGCGGATCCTTCGCAATCTCAAAGCAATTTTCCAAGAAAAAGAAGATCTGCCACGCCTTTACTGGGTTCTCACCGGGCTCATCGAACTTTGTCCTGCAGAAGGAACCGAGTCTCTCAAGGAGCGGGGGCTCCTTATGGGTCGCATGGGTCGCTATGCCAATGCCGCCCAAGATCTCAAAGCCTACATGAGTTCCTGCACCGATCCGCAGCGCGTTTCTCATGCGGAGCGCCTCCTCAGGTTCTTCGAAACTCAGCGCGAATTCACCAACTGAGCGCCTTTGGACCTCATTCTTTCTTTATAGGGCTGATATTGTGCATATTGACGCAGTGAGTCGTGTGCCCTGGGTTGACTCTCACTGAGTGGGCCGCCTAGACCCCTTAGGCAGAGGTGGATATGAAACGAGGGGTCATTTTAAGCTTCGTGCTTTTGGCCAGCGCTTCAGCGCAGGCTTTTGAAACGGGTCTTCCGATCTGTTTCCTTCCAGGCGCGGGTGGTGGCAACGTCGACTCGATGGTCAAATTCCGCGACACACTCAAAAAGCGCGGGATCGACTATGTGCCTTTTGAACTCGGCAAAGTCGGCACTGTGATAGAGCGGGCCGCAAAGCTCCAATCCTTCCTCACCGATGTCCTCGAGAAGAATCCCGATTTCCGCTGCCACGTCTTTGCCTACTCGATGGGTGGACCTGTGGCGCGCTACACCTACCATCATCTCTCCGTGACACTTAAGAAGGGCGAGAAGATCCCACTTCGCAACGTCATCGTTTCCATCTCGACGTTCTCGTCGCCCCATCGTGGAACTCCACTCGCGGAATGGCTCAAGCGTTACTCGCCGAAGTACGCCGCTGGCATGGATGACCTCGCTGAGGCCGACATGCGCAAATACAACGATCCCGCATTTCCTGAGACCTATTCACCCGAGCCCAAAGAGATCCCTGTCTACTCCTATCAAACCTTCATCAAATCCCGCGAAGAGGGTGATGACTTCCTCGCTAAGATTGGCTTCCAGCTCATCACGACCATGCACAACAATCGTGGCCAAGATCCCATGAACGACGGAGTAGTTCCCACGGCATCGATGGCGTTTGGCCAAGTGCTCGGTCGTCTGAATGCTTCGCATGGGTTCTTCTCATATGAGATTGGCCTCAGACCCACAGCCCCCGACTTCTTCGAAGCGCACTGGCACTTCCTCAATGGGGCGCGTCCTTCGAATGCGACCATGGCTCGTATTGAACGCACTCTCTCGAGCCCAATGATCACGCAGGTCGAGTCGTTACGCGCTGTTTTTGGGTTTTAAGTTTTCGAAGAGGCGTTGATTCTAAAAATGATAGCGCAGCGTCGCCTTCGCGTAGACGCCTGACAAGGATCCTCGCCGGATGTCAAAAATGCTGGCGGGGAAATCTTTCTTTCCGAGCATCATGTAGCGATAGCCGAGCATCACTCCAAGATTGGTGTTGTCGAGCCATGCGAGGCTTAGGCCGCCGGCAGCGTGTGCAAGTAAGCTCGTGGAGGAATCTGTGACGGTGTCTTGGGAGAGGTTTGTGGAATCAACAGTCATGTTGAAGATGCCCAAGCCCAAGCCCACTTCTGCTTCGGGGCTCCAGAAGGTGCGGGGCCATTGCCAACGGGCTACGGCCATCACAGGAAAGAGCTTCATGCGCGCATCGCTGAACTCGGTCGAGGCGGCACCTTGTTCGACGCGGCTCTCGAAGAGTTCGTACGCAACGCTAAGACCGAGATCCATATTCGTCGTCAATCGGTAGGCAAACTCAGCGCCGAAGGCACCAGAGATTTGGTAGCGAAAAGCCTCGACCTGGGAGCCTTGGACGGCTTGAAACGGACGCGACGAGGGTACGACCGAATAGAGTTGGAAGGCGACAGACGCACGGTCCTTGAGTTTTACGACGTCGAGTTCGGAGACGTCTTCTTCGCTCGTCATGTAGCGGGGAGTCGACTGGGCACGGGCACTTCCCTCAGCCCCACCGAAGAAGGCAGCCGCCCAAAACGAGTATCCAAGCAGTCGGCCCAAGTGTCCGGAAGGAATTCTGGAAGTCATGGTTTTTATTATGCTGACACCTGTCAAATTTGTCGACAGTCCAAGACGCCAGAATTCAGGCCTTTGGCGAGCCTCTAGCCCTTGGACCGTTGATTGCAACTTAGCTCGCAGGAAGGCCTTCAAAGCTTCCAAGGAGTCGATATGAACCGTGTGGTACGCGTGCAAAACATGAAGTTGGCTTTGGTGGCAGACTCGGGCCTCAACGTAGGCTCGGTCTATCCTCTCGCGGAGAACCGCCAGGTGATTGGACGTCGCCTCGACGCGACCATCCCCATCGACGACTCCAAGGCATCTCGCGACCACGCTCTCGTAGACTTCCGTAACGGATTCTTTTACCTCGTAGACCTTGGTTCCACGAACGGCACTTACGTGAACGGCCGCCGCGTCCAGCACGCGACGCGTTTGTCTTTAGGCGATCACCTGAGAATCGGAAACTCGGTTTTCAAGGTTGAGCTCGTCCGCAAGGCGAATGAAGGTGCCAGCAAACATTGGCACGAACCCACCTGTGTGGAGCTCGACGCATTCCGCCCTGCCGCTCAGAGCTCCGCTAGCGAGTCCTCGGAGCCCGCCATTGGCAGCCCCGCAACAAGTCGCAAGATCGACTTGCCTCCTCCTCCTCACCGCGCCTTCGAAGTCTCGTCGGCAAATCGTATCCGTAAGGTGATCAGCTCGTCGCTGCCGAGATGGTTCAATCTCGTCGAACGCAAGCAAAGCGATTCACGCCTCTCGAAGCGCCAGAGTCTCGTGCTCGTGCTCGTTGTCTGCGGAGCGCTTGTGCTGTCTGCGATCTTTGTCGGCAGCGTCCACGCCTAGATTAAAGACCAAAAAATCTTAGCGTCCCGCCTAGGGGGTTGAAGCGCTTGCACTTCGCGAGCGCTTTTTCTTTTGGTAGATATCCACAAACTTTGCATGTTCTTTGTAGGTCTCGCTGAACTCGTGCTGGCCGCTGCCGTCGTTTTTTGCGACGAAGAAAATAAAATTTGTTGAAGCAGGATGCACCACCGCGCGGATCGCGGTTTCGCCAGGGTTGGCGATCGGAGTCGGAGGAAGGCCGGTGATTCGGTAGGTGTTGTAGGGTGTGTACGCCAGAAGATCGGATTTACGGAGATTACCGTCAAAGAGGGGCATGAGTCCGTAAATGGTCGTTGGGTCGGCCTGGAGCTTCATGCCTTTGCGGATACGATTCCAATACACGGATGCGATAATCGGTTGCTCGTTCACGTCGCCACTTTCTTTTTCGACGATGCTCGCAAGAGTGAGAAGTTTGTAGCGGCCCTCGGGAGTGGCACCCCACGGGTGCTCACTCAAGATGGGCTTTAGGCGTTTTTCAAAGAGATCGAGCATGGCATCAAGCACGGATTCCGCAGAGTTGTATTTGAAGTAGGTGTAAGTCTCAGGGAAAAGAAATCCTTCCAAAGTCGGACGCACGCGCGGATCCGACATTTTCGGCACGCCCATTCGAGCAAGTCGCTTGGGGTCGCGAATCCATTCGAAGTAAGTGTTTGAGGGAAGTCGAAATAGGGATTCAGCAAAGACGGCTTGGATATCCCAGATGTGCGTGCCTTCGCGCACGACAAGTCGGTGGCTCTTAGCGGGGCCATTGAGAATTTTATTCAGGATCTGATACGCAGAGCTCGAAGGATTGATGGTGTATTCTCCGGCGTGGAGCCGGCGCGAAGCTTGTGTGAAAGAATTCCATAAACGCGTGGGCATTTCGGGAATCCTGAGGCCCTCGGCCTCCAGGCCACGTCGTATCGAGTGAAAGGTCGCTCCCGGGGGCACGTCGATGGTGATCTCGTTTTTTAATTTCGAGGCGGGTCGAACGGCAAAGTCCCAAGTGAAATAGGCTCCGCCTGCGGCCACGGCACCAATGAGCAGAAACAAAACCAAGAGGACTTTTTTCATACAATGATTTTCCTCTCTCTCAGGAAACTTTCAATGAGCAGTGCGGCAGCCGCAGAGTCTTCGTTGGCTGCGTGTCGACTTTCCCAGGAGGTGAGAGTTTCTGCCACCAGGTGCACCGGGAGACCGCTAAACTCCTCGAGACGTTTGGCGAGACGTGCGGCATGCTCGCTCGCCTCAGTCATCTCTCCATGGCCACCTCGCGGGTCGCCGAGCAGAAGATGTGCAGGTTCCCAATCTTTCAGGAGGAGAGAAAAATCGGCTTTATCGGCGCGACTGAAGCTCCAAGTCTGTCCAGCGGGTGCACGACGCCAGAGTGCGCGAGGCGTGATGGCAATGCCGCGCGCATCTGAGGTGGCAACACCAACCTTCTTGAGGCCCCAATCCAAAGAGAGAATGGTGCCGACCAGAGCGTCGCTCATGAAGCTTTAGGACCCGAAGAACTTGAAGAGACCAAGGCGACTGAGATCGTTGAAGAAGACAATCGCGACAAGACCCATCAGAAGGAAGAAACCTGTCGTTGTCCAGACTTCGACAATCTTGAGGCTGAGCGGCTTACGACGGACGGCCTCGATTGCAAAGAGAACCAGGTGGCCCCCATCGAGAACCGGCACGGGGAGCAGGTTCAAAATAAACAAGTTCAGCGAGATGAAGGCCATCATCTTAAGGAAGGCTTCCCAGCCTTGCTTCACAGATTCGCCGGCGATTTTGCCGATGAGGAGTGGGCCACCGAGCGTCTTAGGAGAAATTTCTCCTGTGGCGAGATAGTAGAACGATGCGACCATCGAGATGCTAAGGTTCACAGTCTTTTCCCAACCGAGCACCACCGCGTCGCCAAAGCCTCGGGCTTTGAGAGTGTAGGTCATCGGTGCTGCAGGAAGAGCGAGGAAGGCTGCGCCAATTTGGAATTGATCTTTTTGAGCTTCGGTCACGGGGTCGGTGGTCGACACTTTTTGTGGGATCACGGAAGACTGAAGCATTTCAGCGCCACGGCGCCAGCTGATCACAATTTCTTTGTTGTCGCGCGCGAGTTCTTGGAGGCGCTCGCGGAACCAGAGAAAACTCTTAACAGGCTCGCCGCCCAGGGCGAGAATTTCATCGCCCTGTTTGAGACCCAAAGTTGCAGCGGGAGTGCCGTCTTTAACCTCGAGTACGACGAGCTCCGATGCGGAGAGCCCCGCGTCTTCAAGGGTGGCTGGCATGCGGTCCGCGAGACGAGTCCAGGCCAACGTGTAGCTCACAGCGCTTGCCGGAGTTTGGGCTTCGGATTCGGTTTGAGAAAGCTGCATCTGCTGACCTTTAAAAATCAGCTGACCTTCTGCGACGTCTGAGGCCTTGAGGCCCAGAGTTTTCCAGAGACGCTCTAGCTCATCGTAGGTGCGAATCGGGTAGGTTTCCGCGAAGGATCCCATCTGGACCTCAACCGCATCAACCCAAAGAGCCTCAGGGACTTGACGGTTTGCGGCCCAGGTTCCGCTTCTCACGTGCATGAGAGGCGCACGTGCGGTTTTCTCGGTGCCGGCGACAATGCCGCGCTCGCGAAGTACTCCGAGTGTGCTGTCACGTGTGAGGCCTTTTGAGGGCGAAACTTTGAATTTTTCGATGACGGCTTCTTTGCTGCCGACCGTGTTGCGCTCTACCGAGAGCGTGATCTCTTGCCCGACATGATCATTGAGAGATTCCTCGAGGTCATGCAATTCACGGATGTCCAAAGTTTTTCCGGAGGGATCTTGGATTTGTCTGACCCAGTCGCCGCTTTGGAGACCTGCCGATTCAGCCACGGACCCAGGCAATACGCGTTCGATCACGGGCGCTGCGCTTGGCGCACCCATGGAGTAAAGGAAGAAGAAAATCAGAACCGTCAGGGCAGCATTGAAGAGGGGTCCCGCCAGCACCACGAGCGAGCGCTGCCAGATGGCTTTGTGCCTGAAAGAGCGATGTTCGAGTTCCTTGGGGACTTCCTCGCGCGGGTCTTGGCCCGTGAGCTTCACGTAGCCGCCCAGAGGAATTAGACTGAGCGCATACTCTGTCTCGCCTCTCGTGAATTTGAAGATCTTATGACCCATTCCGATGGAAAAGGTTTCCACACGAACACCGCACGCTTTAGCGAGCAGGAAGTGTCCCAGTTCGTGGATGAAAATTAATACGCCAAGTAAAACGACGAATCCAAAAAGGTAGGTCATAGGAGACGATTCTATCATTCAGGCGCTAAAGCTGAGACGGGTGTTTCTCGAAAAACTAACGCGTAGCGGTGCCTTGCGAGAGTCGAGGAGGCTTAAAACAGGAAGTAGATCAGGGGGAAGACGAAGACGAAGGCGTCTGCGCGGTCGAGAATCCCACCGTGTCCCGGGAGGAGGCTTCCCGAGTCCTTCTGGCCTCCGACGCGCTTCATGAGGCTTTCGAGGAGATCGCCGCAAATGCCGAGAGGAGCGACAGCCAGTCCGAGAAAAATTGATGCGCTGAGGCTCACCGAGGAGGAGCGGTCGACAAGGAAATAGCCAAGCCACACCAGGAGCGCACCCAGTAGCGAGCCGCCGAAGGAACAATAAGCACCCTCGATGGTTTTTCCGGGGCTCAGTGAGGGCCAAAGCTTTCGTTTGCCCCAGCGATGCCCACCGAAATAGGCCGCAGTGTCGGCGAGTGCCACGCAGGCAATACCCATGGCGAGAAGTTGTTGTCCTTGGTCCTTCATGGCAATGGGTCCCACGAATCCGAAAATCATAAAGACATAGAGAGTGCCGACTGTGAAGTCCTGCAAAAGTTTCCAGGCGGCTTCGGGACTTTCTTCGACGGCGCCTTCAACCTTCCAGAGAGTGAGCACGCGTTCCCCCGCTAGCAGTGCAAAAGCACTGAGAGGTGAGAGCCACATCCAAATGAGCGAGCGGGGTCCCACGAAATAGGAAAAAGTGAAGGACAGCAGGACCCAGGCGTAGCCCCAAAGTTCAAAGGAAGCTTTTCGACTCAGGCCGGTGAGGCGAGCATACTCGCGCCACGCACCGATTCCAAGGAGCAGACAAAGCACAAAAACCGCAGCGGGCCCGAGTAGGAAAATGGTCACCGCAACGATCGACATCGCGATAAGGGCTGCCGTCCAACGACGTTTGAGCTCGTCGCTCATCTCCGTGGTGCGGCGCTTAAGAGCTTCAATCATAAAGGTTTCCTTTGAGCCTCGTCGGTTTGACCGAAGCGGCGCTTTCTCTGCGAAAACGCCTCACAGGCGGCGCGAAGGTGCGAAGGTTCAAAATCGGGCCATGAGGTGTCCGTTACGAAAATCTCGGAGTAAGCCATCTGCCAAAGAAGAAAGTTCGAAATGCGAAACTCGCCACTCGTGCGGATCACGAGGTCAGGATCGGGCATGCCCGAAGTGTAGAGATAATCCGAAAAACGGGCTTCATCGATCTGGGAAATCTCGAGCTGACCGCTCGCCACTTCGCGCGCGAGGCGCTGCGTAGCCTGAATGATGTCAGCCCGGCCGCCGTAGCTGAGGCAGAAGTTCAGAAGCATGCCTGTGTTCGGGCTCGTCACTTCGATGGTGTCCTCGAGGATCGCGCGGACTTCTGTGGGGATTCGCTCGATTTGGCCGAGGGCTTGGAGTCGGATGTTGTTGTCGAGGAGCTCTTGGCGTTCTTTGAGAAGATAATCCCGGAGAAGCTGCATCAGGGCTTCGATTTCGCCCGACGGGCGCGACCAGTTTTCTGTGGAGAACGCGTAGAGCGTGAGTACTTTGATGCCAATACGATCGGCTTCACGAATGATCTCTTTCACGCGCTGAGTGCCATAGGCGTGACCCATGGTTCGGTGCCAGCCTCTGAGCTTCGCCCAACGTCCGTTGCCATCCATGATGATGGCTACG
This sequence comes from Bacteriovorax stolpii, assembly GCA_945881775.1. Classification (GTDB taxonomy): domain Bacteria; phylum Bdellovibrionota; class UBA2428; order UBA2428; family UBA2428; genus CAMCVE01. The sequence continues at coordinate 42,135 of CAMCVE010000013.1, read as the reverse complement.
TGTCGAGGCATTTTCTTCGAGTCGAGGACCAGAACCTCGGCGGTGTCAGAGATGCTCATGAAAGTTCTCTTCTCAGACCGTCATGACGTCTTTGATTTTGGCTTCGACGAGTTTGTCCACTTCCGCGACAGAGGCGTCGGTGAGCTTCTGGACCTGTTCTTGGAGGCGTTTGACGTCGTCCTCAGAGAGGGACTTGTCGCCTTTCACGCGGTCATTGACGTCGCGGCGGATATTGCGGATGGCGACTTTGCTGTCCTCGCCATATTGCTTCACGGTTTTTGCAATGTCTTTGCGGCGGTCTTCGGTGAGCATGGGGACGTTGAGGCGAATCACTTTGCCGTCCACATTGGGGTTGAGACCAATGTTAGCGGCGATGATCGCTTTTTCGATGAGGGGAATTGCGGACTGGTCCCAGCTTGCGATCTGAATGGTCTTGGGGTCGGGAATAGAAATCTGAGCCATTTGGTTGAGGGGAGTGAGGGTGCCGTAATAGTCGACCTTCACATTGTCCACGAGCGCTGGAGTGGCTCGGCCGGTGCGCACGCGCACAAGCTCTGCCTTGAGGTTCGAGACGGCTTTTTCCATTTTGGGTTTGGCTTCTTGGTTGATGTCCATATGCGATCAATCTCCTGAAACTCGGGTGCCGATCTTCTCGCCCTTCACAAAACGCCCGAGCGCGCCTTTTTCGTGGAGGTTTAGAACGATGATCGGGAGCTTATTATCCATGCAAAGGCTTGTGGCGGTGGAATCCATCACGCCAAGACCTTTGTTGAGGACGTCGATATAGCTGAGGTGCTCATACTTCTTGGCGTCCTTAAACTTCATCGGATCCTTGTCGTAGACGCCGTCCACTTTGGTGGCCTTGATGAGCACGTCGGCTTCGATCTCCATGGCTCTGAGAGCGGCTGCTGTGTCTGTGGAGAAGTAGGGGTTGCCGGTACCGCTGGCGAAGATCACCACTCGGTTCTTCTCCAAGTGGCGGATCGCACGGCGGCGGATATAGGGTTCAACGACTTGCTCCATGCGCAGAGCGCTTTGAACGCGGGTGTCGATGCCGTGACGTTCGAGCGCGTCCTGCAAAGCGAGTGCGTTGATTGTGGTCGCGAGCATGCCCATGTGATCGCCTGTGGATCGGTCCATCCCGCTCTTAGAGCCTTGGATGCCGCGGAAGATGTTGCCACCTCCCACAACAATCGCGATGTCGACGCCAAGTTTTTTGAGGCCTTCGATTTCGTGAGCGATGAAAGTGAGTGTGTCGGCGTCGAGACCAAAGTCTCGGGAGCCGGCCAGCGCCTCTCCCGAGAGTTTGATGAGGATCCGCTTAAAGGGCGTTTCTCCCGATTTGGATCCTTTTGACTCCGACATGAGACTCAGTTGCCTCCCATAGTGGCGGCGACTTCAGCGGCGAAGTCTTGGGTCTTCTTCTCGATTCCTTCGCCGAGCTCAAAGCGAGCGAAGCGACGGATGGAGATCTTGTCTCCGAGGGTTTTGGAACTTTGCTCGATCAAGGTTTTCACCTTGAGCGAGGGATCCTTCACGAAGCCTTGTTCCACGAGGCAGAACTCCTCGTAGTACTTCGCAACTTTACCTTCGGCGATTTTACCGAGAAATTCTTCTTTCTTGCCGGCCTGGCGAGCCTGATCTTTAGCGATCTCGACTTCGCGGTCCAAGACATCTTTAGCAACTTCAGAGGGCACGAGATAAAGAGGCTTGTGGGCTGCGACGTGAAGGCAGAGGTCTTTAGCGAGCGACTGAAGCTCGGGCTTTGAGGCCGTGCTAGCTGATTCGCAACCAAGCTCGACGATCACGCCGATCTGACCGCCTGCGTGGACGTAGGCGCCAACCGCGCCGTTGCCTTGAACGTCGAAACGAGCGAAGCGGCGGATCTGGATGTTCTCGCCGATTTTGGCGACGAGACCGGTGACGATGTCCTTCACGGGTGAGGCTTTGTTTTTTGCAAAACCTTGGCTGTGAAGGGTGTCGATGTCAGAGGGATTTTCGGAAACAATGTGAGCTGCCACGTCGCCAACGAAGTTCACGAAATCGTCGGTCTTGGCGACGAAGTCGGTTTCGGAGTTGATCTCAGTGACAACGGCCGTCTTGCCGCCGTTGGCGACAAGGGCGGTGACGAGACCTTCTGCGGCGATGCGGCCGGCTTTCTTAGCGGCTGCCGCAAGGCCTTTCTTGCGAAGGAAGTCGACGGCTTTTTCGATGTCACCTGCGGTCTCAGTGAGAGCCTTCTTGCAGTCCATCATGCCGGCACCGGTTTTCTTGCGGAGTTCGTTTACGGCTCCTGCTGTGATTTCACTCATCTTGCTCATCTCCTTTTCCGGCGGGCTTAGTTCGCAGTGGGTTTGATCGAGCGGCGAACTTGAACGTCAACAGTCCGGCCTTCGCGATCGGTGGTTTTGGTGTTGCCAGGTGTGAAGTCGGTGGTCGCGTCGGACGCAGCATCGGAAGCAGCTGCAGCGATTTCGCGCTCACCGCGCTTGTCGGAGTGCGCACGAGCGCGTTCTTCGAAGGATTTTGCGCCTTCGAGGTAAGCGTCGGCAACCGAAGTGCAGAAGAGCTTGATGGATTTCACGGCGTCGTCGTTGCCGGGAATGATGAAGTTGATGGGGTCGGGATCGCAGTTGGTGTCGGTGATGGCGACGATTGGAATTCCCATGCAGGCGGCTTCGGCAACGGCGATGTGCTCTTTGGAAGGGTCGACGATGAAGAGAGCGCCGGGGCGATCTTTCATGTTACGGACGCCGCCGAGGTTGCGCATGAGGCGCTCGTATTCTTTTTCCATCGCGGCGCGCTCTTTCTTGGGCATGTCGTCGACGAGGCCGGTGTCTTTTTTCTGTTGGATCTTCTCGAGAGAAGCCAGGCACTGTTGGATGGTTTGGAAGTTGGTGAGAGTGCCGCCGAGCCAACGGGTGGTGACCGAAGGGTTGCCCGAGCGATCGGCTTCAGCGCGAATCACTTCTTGAGCTTGGGGCTTGGTGCCGACGAAGAGGACCTTTTTGCCTTGAGCGGCGATCGTGGAAACAAAAGTCAGTGCGTCTTTCGCAAGGCCTACGGTCTTTTGGAGGTCGATGATGTAGATGCCGTTACGGGAACCGAAGATGTAGGGTTTCATCTTGGGATTCCAGCGGCTGGTTTGGTGTCCGAAGTGGACGCCGGCTTCTAAGAGGTCTTTCATAGTTACTGTTGCGGACATAGAGTCTCCTGAATCTCGGTTGTGCCTCCGCCAGGTCTTCAGCTCTTTTGGGAGCCGACCGGATTCTTTTCTGATCCCGGCGTGTGTAATTTTGGGATCCAAGTGCGGCCCCAAGTTGGCGACGAACCTATCGAAATCCCCACTTGAAGCAAGCCCAAAAACGTTGCTTTTCTAGATTGTTAGGCGGGGACTCTTCTGGCGATTCGATGCGACATTGTTATCTGCGTCAAAGCTCGCTATGAGGCGCTCTAAATAACGATGCGTTTTCCGATCAAACAAAGCTTTTTGGCTTCTGTTCTCGCTGTCCAAAGTCGCGCGGCTCGCTCTGACAGTCTCAACGATCCCCTCGTCGAAGCGATCTGCTCTAAAGAATAAGAAAGACTAGGGTCGCAGGCCCTTAGGCCTCAATTGCTGCCCCCGACAAGGAAGGCTAGGATCCAGCCTTGTCGTGACAAGTTCCAATTTTAGCGAACATATCCAGGCCCTACTTGAGGCCTGTCCGCCGAGTCCCGGGGTCTACCTTATGAAGGCTGACTCAGGGCAGATTATCTATGTCGGCAAGGCCAAGAACCTCAGGCAGCGTGTTCGCAGTTATTTCCAGAATCTTGACGAGGCTGGCGCTAAGACCCAGCATTTGGTGTCTCACATTGTCGACATCGAATTTCTTCGAACGGGCTCCGAGGTCGAAGCCCTCTTGCTCGAAAACACGCTCATCAAAAAACACAAGCCGAAGTACAACATTCGGCTCAAAGACGACAAAACGTATCCCTATATTCGTCTCGATGTGGCACACGCTTTCCCGCGCCCTTATGTGGCCCGCAGACAAAGTATGAATGACGGGTCGGAATATTACGGACCTTTCCCCAACGGCAGCGCCGTTTGGGAGGTGCTAAAAATTGCTGCGCGAGTGTTTAAGATTCGGGACTGTCGCGACAGAGAATTCGCCAATCGCTCGCGACCTTGTCTGAGTTACGAGGTGGGGCATTGCACGGCACCGTGCGTGGCCAAGGTTACGAAGGAGCAGTACGCAGAGCAAGTGAAGGAGTTCCGCTACTTTTTGAAAGGGCACAACGAGGAACTCGAGAAAAAATGGGACGCCGATATGCACGCTGCTGCGGAGGCCATGGAGTTTGAGCGTGCTGCAGAACTCAGAGACCGCATCAAGCTCATGAATGATGTCCTGGGCGATAGGCAGCGCATGGTCGACACCACAGATCACCGTGACCGCGATGTGTGGGCCTTGTGGCCTGAAGAGTTTCTCACGCAGTCCCAAGTGCGCGCCTCGAATGCTTGGGCTGAGGGCGGGGCGCTTGATGTGATGGTGCTTCAGTTTCGTGCGGGTAAGCTCGTGGGCCGCACTCACTGGAGTGCGGATCTGAGTGAGGCTCTCGAGGGCGATGATATTCTCGCAAACGTGCTCCTCCAGCACTACCAGAAAAACCCGCCGCCCGAACTAGTGGTCATCCCTCCGAAGATTCTTTCTGTGGACCGCGCTGAACTGTCGCAGACAATCGAGGCCATCGCAAAAGCTCCGGCTAAAGGATCCCTCGACACTGAGGAGCTCATCGCCGTCGAGCAGGCGCAGGTGGTGACGGAGTCGGTGAGCCTCGTGCTTGCTGACGAACGTCCTGAGTGGTGGTCCACCTTTGAGCTCGCCAAAGACAACGTGCGAGGCTGGCACGACGAACAGCGCTCGCACCGCATGCGTCAGCACGACAGTTTGCTCAAGCTCCAGAAATTTCTTTCGCTTCCGAAGCTGCCACTCAGAATGGAGTGTCTGGACATCTCAAACTTCCAGGGTTCGGCGAATGTGGCGAGCTGTGTGGTTTTTATTCATGGGCGCCCTTCAAAGGAGAACTACCGCCACTACAAGATCAAAGGTTTTGACGGTCAGAACGATTTTGCGAGCATGAAAGAGCTCGTCACGCGGCGCTACCTCAAACCCGATTCGGTGCTGCCCGATCTCCTCGTGGTTGACGGGGGCAAGGGGCAGCTGTCGTCCGTGGTGAGCGTGCTTGAAGCCGCGGGCCTTGGCGATCTGCCCGTGATCTCGCTCGCCAAAGCGCGCACGGAATCGGATTTCGAATCGGCAGAGGTCGCCTCAACGGAGGAAAGAATTTTTCTTCCTGGTCAAAAAAACCACAAAAAAATTCGCGACGCCACAGTGCTTCGTTTGCTCACGCACATCAGAGACGAAGCGCACCGATTCGCGATCGAGTTCAATCGCAAGAAGATGCGTGAGCGACTTTTTGAAGAGTGAGTTTGCCTGCGCTACGCAAGAATGCTTCTAAAAATCTCGATGTAGTTTTTGAGAGCCCAAATAAGAACGACCGAGACCGTTGCGATAAAAATCGTTGAACGGATGAGGCGAGGTTTGTGAAAGAGGACAAATTCCGAGGCGCGCACGCGCGAGGGACGCTCTCCAGAAAAGCGGAGAACTTCAATTGTGTTGCGCTGCGTTCTGTAACGACGCGACCTAAATTGGGCGCGAATAATTTTAAACATAGAGTCAATTTTAATCGAAAATTCAGATAATTGCAGGGGGTAGTCAAAATATTCCTTGAAGCTTCGTTGACGGACGTTCTGCTTTGCAAACCTCCGGCGAAAGTCTCGTGATTCTCGCTCAGTAGTTGTAGGTCAGGCTGCCAAGAATAGAAATGTAGCCGCCCCCTCGCGTGAGCGGAGTGGGTGTCGTTCCGTCGGTAGCCTGGTCAGGGTTTCCGACCTTGATCTGGGAGTCGGGCCAGAAGATCACATGGTAGCGTAGGTCAAAGCCCAGGAGCATGCGATTCTTATAGACGTCGAACTCAATGCCGCCGCCCACGTTGAATCCGATGGCATTGGTGTTGACGATGTCGTTGTCGCGAAACTTGAGCGCGTCGCCTTCGAGGCCTGTTGTTGTGGGCGTGCCGATCACGCGCTCGGAGCGGTAGATGAGCTCACCCGCGAGCGCGAGATAGGGGTTCATGGTGGCAAAACCGCGAGGCAGGGACGCCTGATCGAATCCGTAGCGCAGTCCTAAATTGAAGGGGATCACATGCGTGTTCATGAGCAGGTCGATGCCGTCGGTGTTGGTGTTTCTATCGTTGTAGACGGTCGAGGATTTGCCGTAGTTCGCGCCGAGCTCAACCCCCCAAACCTTGTCGAAGTAGAACACAAAACGCATGCCGATCATGAAGCCGGCTGAGTTGGCGGCGCCCAGACCACCTGTGTAGACGTTGGTTCCAAGGAGCAGCGAGTTCTGGAAAAAGCGCCCAAACACATCGCTTGCTTCGTTGTCGAGAAGTACGGGATCTGCCGCGAAATCGGAATAATCGTCGTAAGACTGCGCCTGGAGGGTGGGGCTCGCGAGCGCCAATAGAGCAAGTCCGCAACTCAAAAGGGAAGGGGTCCGAAGGGCTGATTTTAACATGTCTCTGTATATTCCTCTCTCAGAGCGGGATCTTTAGAAATAGTAATGCATACCGAAGGCAACACGGGTCTCGAGGCGAGTGCCACCCCCACTGGACAGCGCGAAGCCCCCTGAGAAGTTGAGTCCTAGATTGGGCAGCCCGCTTAAGAAAATCTCAGAGCCAGCGCCCGTGGCCAAAGTGTAACCCGAATCTCCAGTTCCGGTGACGTCTCGAGAATCCAGAGCACCCCCGAGATAGAAATAAAAGTCTTGGTTCTCTTCGATGAAGAGGTTGCGGTTAAATTGAACGCCCATCTCAAAACGGCTGTCACCCGACTGGGTCGAAAATCCGGTGTGCCCCTCGAGGGTGGTGGATGCGGAGTTTTTCCAGGCCACGGAAAGTTGGGGGATCTGCCCGTTGCCAATGTGCGAAACCCCAAATCCGAATGCCTGATCTTTGGGACGGGCATGAGCCACGGAAACAACGCCCAAGAAGCAAAAAATACCGAAGAGGCCCTGTGCTGCAAACTTCATGCTTCCATGGTACCCTCGAAACCCATGATTGACCAAGTGAGTGCTGAAGCGAAAACAGAACAATGGGTTCGTGGTTTGAAAATTCTTTCCATCTTTGTTGTAGCAGGTGCGGTGCTGCTGGCGGGCTACGGCTTTTGGATGAAACGCCAAGAGACCAAAGCTCTGCAAGCGTTCTCCACTTTGGCCGCGGCGGATATCATCGAAGTTCGTGCGCTGCGCGAGGTGAAGATCCTCTCGCAAGATCCCGTTGAGGCTTTGCGCGAGTCGGCCCAGACCGAGCAGACGGCTTATGTTGCGGCCCTCGAAAAAGTTCGCTCCGAGCATCGGGGAACGACGGCCTCACATCTTGCCGCCCTGCGTCTTGGCCGTTGGTGGGCCGAGGCGAAAGATCTGACGAAGGCCGAGGCCATTTACAAGGATCTCCTGACGGAGCTCAAGGGGAGCGATGCCGAAGTTTATAGCTCTCTGGCGAGTGAAGCTCTCGGGGTGGTTTATGAGAATGCCGAGCGCCCTGAAGACGCTCTCAAAGTTTATGACACTGCGCTGATCAACAAGGCGGCAACCTTGCGTCCCTTGCTTCTTCTGGGCAAAGCCCGGGTGCTCAGTTCCCAAAAGAAAATTGATGAAGCTCGCGCCGTCTATGACAGCGTCGTGCAGACTTACCCCAATTCGACTTACAGCCAACAGGCTCGTGCACTGTCTGTAAAAGCTGCACTTTAAGAAAGACGAGGGCGTCGTGAAAAAAGGTGGTCTTCTCGTTTTACTTGGGCTTGCCGCCTGCACTTCGCTCAAGGCTCCGCGCTTTCTTTCGTCTGCTCTGCCGGACGACACTTTAAAGGTAAGAGATTTGGGTGCGCTGCCATTGTCTCTTGAATGGCGAGGAGATCTCTTTCGCTCGAAAGGGCTCGTGCGCAGTTCGGGATATCAAGAAGATTTGCCTTTGCGGGGAAGGGGTACCTTAGGCTCTCCCATACAGAGTTTTGTGGCGCCGAAGATTCTTACGAACAATCGCGTGCTTCTTGGACTTCTTGGAGAAGGCGTTCAGGTGCGCGACCTGCGCTCGGGAGCGCTCTTGTGGTCCTATTTGAGTCCGATTGGCGTGGGCTCTGAGCCTTTGGTGGTGGAACCCTACGTTTATGTCGCCGGCATGGATTCCCAAGTGGCCAAGCTTCGCTTGGATTCGGGTGAAGTTGTCTGGACTCGCAAACTCAACGTGGAATCAACCGGTGGACTCGCGATGGATGCCGGTGTTGTGTACCTCACGTCCGCAGACAATGCGCTTTGGGCGCTGGACGAAAAATCAGGGAATCCACTTTGGACCTACCGCCGGCCTTCTCCTTCGGGTTCTCTTTATTGGTCGCTTCGGGGTTCTTCAAAACCCGTCATCTCTGCCGATGGCTCGAAAATTTTTGCGGGTTTTTCGGACGGAGCCGTCGTTGCCGTGAGTGCACGCGGTGGCGATCTCGCGTGGGAGCGAGTTCTGCAGTCTCGCTCCAATCTTTTCAAGGACGCCGATTTAGGACCGCTGCTCTCGCCCGACGGAAGCAGGCTCTTTGTGGCCCAAGTGGATGGTGACCTCGTTGCGTTGAATCCTTCCGATGGGGGGATCTTATGGAAACGCTCTGTGAACGCAGCGAGCGCTCCGGCGTTTAGTCCAAATTCTCAAGAGATTTACGTGAGTTCACTCAGTGGAGAGCTGCACCAGCTGCGTTCTGTTGATGGCTCGGAGGTTTGGAGTGCTTCGCATTCAAAATATGGACTCGCAACTCGTGTGGCGACGGTGCGTCCCGATTTGGTTGCCGTTGCCTGGACCTCGGGTCCTCTGACACTGCTCGACCCCAAAACCGGAATCGTGGTTTGGAAGAGCCTCGACAAAATTCAAACTGTGGCGCCTCCCACTTCTGATGGAGAGCGCTTGCTGGTGCTCTCGTCTCGCAATCAACTGTATCGCTACACGTTGAGCCCCATCGAACGCACGGCTTCGCCTCAATGAAAACTTCGGTTGATTTCTTTGCAGAGAAGATCCTCGACGGCGAGGCATGGGCTTGTTCTTGGGAACAAGATCTCAGTCACCCCGAACGACTGGAGGGGCTGGTCTCAAATACGAGAACCTATGAGAAGCGAGTGTTTGATCTCGCGTCTCTCACGAAAGTGATCGTTACGAGTTCGCTGCTCGTTCAAGTTTGCGAGCATGAAGGTCGCGGGGGACTCGTGTCGTGGTCTGAGAACACGCTGCTTTCGGATGCGATCGTGGAACTCAAGGGGACTGCTCTCGAAAAACTCACTCTTAGAGAGTGTTGGGAACATCGCTCAGGACTGTCTGCCTATTTGGAATTTTCCAGTGACCGCTCTCATTTTGTAGGGCTCGCCGACCGCGCCCTGGTCCACGCACGAGTGATCCAGCAGGCCATCAACGACAGTCGGCGTCCCAACTATTCACGCACTCAAGTCGCAACGCTCTATTCGGATCTTGGATATTCGCTTCTGGGCGTTTTCCTTGAGCGCAAGTCGGCAAAGACTCTCGATGTGCTTTGGGAGTCCTGGAAGGCCCAACATCTCTCGCGAAACACCTCGACGGTGGCCAGTCTGAGTTATCAGGCCGAGGGATCGCGCCGAAGCGAAGCTCTTCAGACCGAGACACGCCACATGGCGGGTCTTGTAAACGACGACAACACATTCGCGATGGGCGGGATTGCGTCGCATGCGGGACTTTTTGGAAGCGCTTTTGACGTGGCGATTTGGATCCACGCGATTTGGGCCTGGGCGCGAATTTCTCCTTACGCGCGCGACTGGCTCGAGACACCTTGCCCTAAGGGGCAGCGCTTTGTTTTAGGGTGGGACACTCCGAGCGGTGAGCCCGAATCACAGGCAGGGGGACTTGCAGCGCCCCCACGGGTGCGCGGACATTTGGGCTACACGGGCACGGCTCTGTGGCTGGACCCCGAAATGTTAAGGTTTGGTGTGCTTTTGACGAACCGCGTGCACCCGAAGCACACTCCTGAGAGTCAAAAATCCGTTCAGAAGCTACGTTGGTGGTGCTTTGAGGCCCTTTGGCGAGGTACACTAGAAGCTGGGTGGAAAACAGGGGACAAGATCGGGGCTGGGCTCATTTCGTAGCCATTGGTGGGACCGGCATGGGGGCGCTTGCCTCGATGCTTCAGGACCTGGGCTTCCGTGTAACCGGAAGCGATGGACCGCTGTATCCGCCGATGAGTCACTTCATCGACTCCAGAAAAATTCCCCGCACTGAGACCTACACCCCCGAAAATTTGCGGGGAGCCCGCTGGGGATTTGCAGAAGCTCATCCGACTCTGATCATTATCGGCAATGCAATCAGTCGCTCGAACTTAGAGGCGCAGTTCGCCGAGGAGCTTGTTGCGAGCGGTCGCTCAAGCAAGATGAGTTTTGCGCAGGCGCTTGCAGAGTTCTGTATTCGGGACCGCGAATCTTTTGTCGTCGCAGGCACGCATGGCAAAACATCGACGACAACTCAGCTGGCTTGGGCTCTTGAGAGTCTCGGTGAAAAGCCAGGATTCTTTATTGGAGGCATTCCCGCTAATTTCAGTGAAGGGTGTCGTATGGGCGAGGGGACGTGTTTTGCCTCTGAGGGAGACGAATACGACACCGCCTACTGGGACAAGGAATCGAAGTTCCTGCACTATCGTCCCAGCTGGGTGCTTTGCACCGGCATCGAATTTGATCACGCCGATATCTACGCCAACATCGAGGCGATTGAAAAAAGTTTCCACAAACTGATCACCAAAACAAAAACGGGTTGGATCCATGTGGATGTCGAATCGGCGCCGCGCGCCGACGTGATTCGCCGCCTCGAAGATGCCTTGAGGGCCTCCGGTCTTCGTCACCTAAGTTATGGACGCTCACCGAGCAGCGCCTATCGTCTCGTGAACCTTTCCGAAGAGCTTGTCGATGCTGAACTCGGTGTTCGGGGCAGTGTCGTGGAAATCGAAACTCCGCGCTGGGGCCTGATCAAGGTCTCTTCGGCTCTGTCCGGCGAACACAATGCACTTAACCTTGTGGGGATCGTTGCGGTTTTGTCTGAGGCCGATAAGATCCGTGATCCGGCTCAGATCCAAACCTACCTCAGAAGTTTTAGAGGCGTGAAACGTCGTCAAGAAGAACTCTACTCTTCCAAAGATCTCATCGTCATCGACGATTTTGCTCATCATCCCACGGCGATTCGCGAGACGATTCGAGCGATTCGCAAGAAGTATCCTCGCTATGATGTGGCCGCTTTCTTTGAACCCCGGTCGGCCACCTCGGCGCGCAATGTTTTCCAGAAAGAATTCACGGACTGCTTCGACGATGCGACGAAGGTCTATCTCACGCCCCCGACCAAAACCAATGTGCCCGAAGCGCAAAAGCTCGACGTCTACCAGATCCAAAAAGATCTCGAGCAGCGCGGGGTTTCCACATTCGTGACTCCCGACGTGAACGAGATCGCCACTCGTTTCAAGACAGATTTTAAAGCTCGACCTGACGACTCGCGCGGTATGGTGGCTCTTGTGATGTCGAATGGCGCATTTGGCGGACTTCACCAAAAGCTTTTTGAGGGACGGGGGCAGGGCCTCCGGACTGAAGTGAAGGGTCAGGCTGTCGTCGAATGGCTGATTCTGTGTTTTGTGCTCGTGATTATTTCGGTCGCAATCCTTGCTCCTCTCAGAGCAAAATTTACGGAGATTCAGAACGAACTCGCGGCCAACACGCTCGACGTGATGGAACAGAAAACGCTCGGGATCCCAATTCGTTGGTTCGAATTGGAAGACTCGGGGGATCTCGACGAAAAGTTCAATCGACTGATGTCGGGCCTGGGAGGCTCGGGTGAGAATCCAGGCGGCGCTCCGGGAGGCGAGGCTGGAGGACGCGGTGGCAAGGATCCGAATGCTCCAGGAGACGGAGGTTCCGGTCGAGACACAGCGTCAGACGGTGGCGCTTCTCCCGACGGGTCCTCGAGCTCTTCAAGAAGAGGGAGTCGGAGCTCTACTTCGGGTGCCTCTGGGGATGTTTCTTCAGGTTCGGGAGCCTCGGGCTCGACGGCCAAAGACGAAGGCTACAAGGCGGGCGAGAACAAATTGGAGCGCAGTCGAGGTGGCGGCCCGGCAGGCTCTGGCGGAGATAATTCTTTCAGTGGCGAAAGCGGTGGGAACGACAATCGCGATGAGAAGGGCGTCGTCTCCGGCACGGACGAGTCCAAGGATAAAGAAGGCAAAGACGATGCCGTCGACAAGAAGAAGAAATCTCAGGCCTTTGACGGACGAGACTCCGACAACCGCAAACGGGGTTGCGACAACGTCGACTACGCAACGCTCATCAAACTCTTCGCGATTCTAGGGATCATTGTGATTGGAGCCATCCTGGTGCTCTCAGGTCGCGGCGGCGGCAAGAACAACACTTAACCCTGCCTCTGCTTTCGTGTGTCTATAGAGGCGAAGCTGGACGGCTACACAGGCCTGTCACGGTCAAAACTCGTCGCGCTGTCGAAACTTTCGACGGCCTGTCTAGAACTTCGTCGCCGTTTTTCGGCATCTCTGTCGAAGTCGTTTTCGCTGCATTTTACTAAGTGCCTGTCTTGGCGGGGAAATTCCTCCGGACCCTCTCGGGCGAACGGCTTGGTACGCAAACTGCTAACTAGTGTTCGCTTCGCTTTGAATAAAAGCGCAAACAGGAGGTTCGTATGAAGCAACGGAATGCAACGGGGTCTTTGCTCAAGCCCCACTTCAAATTTCTCACTCTCTCTCTCGTGATGGGAATGGGTTTACAAGCGCGTGCTCAGGAGGCCGAGGTCGTCTCTCAAGATGAGATCGCGACTGCTGTTCCTGCGACGCTTCTCACTCAGGCTCCACCCGTGCAGACTCAAACAGCCCCAGTGGTTGTGAGTCCTGCGATGAGCGCCGTGCCCGTTCCCGTTAATGTCACCAACAACACAGCCGTTGCAAGCGACACGCTTGCCTCGGACTCAAGTGTGGAATCGTCGGGCGGATATTCCGACGCCGGCACCGAAATCGATTCGAGTAAGAACTCGAACGGAAGCGGCATCCAGATTTTTAACCTCAATAACAACAAGCCAACTCAAGATCAGGCAAATGACCAGAACAATGGTAACCGCGCGGACTTGCTCCGTCGCGAACGGATTCGCCAAGAACTGCTCAACGAAAGTCGCCTGATCGAAAAGATCGAAGAAGACCGTATCACGACCGAGGGCGATCGATCGACTTCGATCGAAGGAATGCAATTCAGTGGTGCGGCAGCCTCTGCCGCAGCTGTTTCGTCTGGCAACCTCGAAGAAGTTCAGGTCTCTGCAATCGCGACCACAAGTTCGGTTCCAGTAGCTTCGGCGATGGTGTCCACTTCTTCGACAGGCTCTGGTTCGGCGTTCTCGTCGACCGAGTTCAAGATCTCTCCCATGGCGGGCTACCGCTGGACCCCTGATAACGATTCGCTGTTTAGCTCGCAAAACCAAGGCGTAGCGGGAGTGGCCGTCGAGGGTCGCTTGGCGAATGTTCTCGGTCTTGAGGTGAGCTATGTCTACGGCCGCGACAAACTGCGCGATCGTAACAGCTATGGACCTTATGGATACAACAATGCGCCCTTCGGTCAGTTCAATGCCTTCCAAGCTCCCGTCTTTAGCAGTAACCAGTACGATTATGGTTTCATGCAGAACGTCCGCTCGCGCGACACGCACGAGTTCAACGCAAACGTGAAACTCGGTTGGTTTGTGGGCCAAGTTCGCCCTTACGCACTCGGTGGATTTGGAACACGCTACACAGCCTACAACATCGACACCCAAGCGGATCGTTCGGCCGCTGAAGCGATCGGTTGGAAACGCAGCTCCGCTCGCTTGACTTCGACAGCCGGTGGCGGAATCGACTACCGCGTAGCTCAGAACTTGAGCCTCGGAAGTCGCGTCGAATGGCAGTACATCTTCGGCAAGAAACGCGATGCTGACTTTGGTGGTCAGAACATCATCGAACTCTACGGCGACACGAAGAACAACATCCGTGCCTTCGGAAGCCTGCAACTGGTCTTCTAAGCAACCTTTAAGTCCTGTCCCGATCTCCTGTTACGAGGAGAGTGCCCCTAGAGCAAGGGTGCACTCTCCTCGTTTTTATTTGTGCGAACTGATATCATCAAATTCATGAAAATGCGGATTTCTGGATGGGTTGTCGGAGTGGCGCTTGCTGCGACTTCGCTTCACGCAAGCTCGAGACTTGTGCTTCCACATTTTCCTGAGGAGTCCTTCCGCTCAGAGTGGGACCGGGGTTGCTCGGACTGGAAGTCATTTCTTCCAGAGTCAGAAAACGTGGGCATCCGATTCGAGAGATCCGAAGACCGTTATTGGCTTTGGGGCCACGCCCGGATCAAGCCGGAGAGAGGCGAGACCGTAGAAACTCTCCTCGCGTCGGCCCGAGAGCATCTGTCCACATCTTCGACATTCCTCGAGTGGATTATGCCAGGGATCAACGAGCATCCTCGACAAGGCTCATCCTACTTTGTTGAACTCGATCCCTTGCGCGTGGACAAACGCTCCAACAATCACGTGTACCTCACAGGTCCCTTTCGTTTTGGAGTGCCGGGACTTCAGCTAGGCGGATATACGACCATCGAACTCAAGTGGGGGAACAATTCTCTTCACAAATGCTCGGACATTCTCAAGAGCGATCCCGAGCTTAGGGTGTGGCGTTTTAGGATGTTTCCCCGTCCTGATGTTTTGCAGTGGATGATGGGGGAGATGATTGTGGTGCCTGCGGAAAATTCTCGCGATGTGATCATCAAAATTCGACTCGCTCTAAAGCCCGCGTCGATGGTCTATCGACTCTTACCCTCGAAACTCATCGAGAGTGAACTGCGTTACCGAGCCGAAAGGGTGCTAGGAAATTTTGTAGAATTTAGAAGGACGAAGGTCTGGAACTCCGGTGCAGGCGCAGCGGCCGGTAGTCCTTCATTGCCAGAGGCGGCGAGGCCAAAGAAGGCACCTCGATCAAAGCCAAGTCCCTCGGCAAAGCCAGTCCCGGGAAAGTCTCAGTAAAGAACCTTCGCAGTTCAACCCAACCCCTCAGGTGCGAATCTGGTGCCGTCACCCACTGACCGTTGAGCGATGGGATGGCGCCTGCTTCGTCTCGCGGACCCATGTAGAGAAGTTCCATGATCTCGACGTGCACGAGAGTGCGACGGGGTCCAAGGTCCGTGAGTCTCCACACAGCTTTCCAGTGGGAGAGGTGCGGGAGTCGCGCGCCGGAGAGAATATAGAAATACTCGAGGCTCGAGTCCCTCACCCAATCGAGTTCAATATCGGTGCTGGAGCCTGTGCGCATGCGGTCCACGTTCGGACTAAAGCCGCGTTTTTTGAGATAGCGCTGCAATTGGCTCGTAAGCTCCGCGCGGCTTGAGTTGAGGCTGAGCTCAGAGGGCGGGTATTGACGCGCGCTGTCATTGTGCACGCCGTAACGGGCGCAAGAAACGCTCGCGACTAGGAGCAGACAGAGAGCGAAAAAGCGAATCACCTCCACCGAGTTTAGCAGGGTGCCCCCAAAAGCCAAGTGTGCTAAGACTTGCCTCACAACGTGGACTGGGAAATTATTATTGTCGTTGGCTGCATTTTCGCAAGTGCCGCTTTTTCGGGCTTCGAAATGGCCCTCTCCTCTCTGGGTCGCCTCGAGCTCCAGAAAATTATTGCCAAGGGTGATTCCAACGCCAAGCAGATTCAGCGCTGGGTGCGCGACCCGGGCAAAGTTCTCATCACAATTCTTGTCGGCAACAACATCGCAAACTTTGCAGGTTCCTCTGTTTTTACGCTTTGGGTCTCTAAAGCTTACCCGATGCATGTGAGTCTCGCGGTGGCGATCATGAGTTTGAGCTTTATTGTGTTCAGCGAGATTTTCCCAAAGCTCATGGCTCGCTACGTGGCTGCGAGTGTGGCCCCTTACGCTATGCGTTTTTTGACCATTGTCGGTTGGGTATTGCTCCCGATCACGTGGATCCTGAAGAAACTTACTTCGGGCATGGTCATACTCTCCGGAATGCCAGGTCGAGAACGGCGCGAGCCCGTGAGTGAAGAAGATATTTCTCACACGATTGATCTCGCGACCAAAGAGGGCGGCATTGACCGCGCGACGAGCGAAGTCCTCTCAAATCTCATCGATTTTCCGGACCGTCTCACGATGCATGTCATGACTCCGCGCTCAAAACTCGCGGCGATTTCAGTGTCGTGGAGTTGGGAGCAGGTGCTGCGCTACGTGGCAGTTGACGGACACTCAAGGTACCCGGTCTACCGTGGCAATCTCGATCACATCGTCGGCATTCTTCTTGTGAAGGATCTTTTTCGAGAAATTCAGAAACCAAGTCCTGGCTCTTGGACGCGCCGGATTCGTCGACCTTACTACGTGTCGGAATTGGTCCAACTCGGTTCTGTTTTACGCGAGATGAAGCGCTGGGGCACTCACTTGGCTCTGGTGCGCAATGAGACGGGTGTTGTTACAGGTCTTGTCACACTTGAAGATCTCCTCGAAGAAATCGTGGGAGACATCCGCGACGAACACGACGATCCCTCCGAGGCCGGCCACGAACAAGCATTGGGCGGACCTCGCATCGTGAACGGAGAAATTCCCGTGATCGACTTCAACGACCGCTACGACCGCTCTCTGCCGGTTGATTCGTCTTACAGCACGCTCAACGGTTATCTCTTGATGCGCACGGGGGGGCAGTTGCCTCCGCCTGGGACACTCATTTTTGACGATGAAGTGACCTTCCGGATTCATTCGGTGAGCGATACGGGCATTGCCACTGTTGAGTTGATGGATCCCGTACGCAACGATTTGGCCGACGAGAGCTGAGCCTTTTTGGTTTACCTTAGGTAGGCGTCGCGAGAACTTGGATGACTGCGACCGTTGTCAGCCAGTCGAAGACGTTGTCCGACCCAAACTTTTGTTCCGCGCAGACGATTGATGCGCCGTAGAGCGGCGACATTGGTTTTGTAGCGTGCCGAGATAGAGCCCAGTGTTTCGCCACGCTTCACGCGGTGGAAGTTCGGCTCGCGAGCTTTAGCAAAGGATCTAGCCGACGGAGCTCGCACGGTCATCGTGGGAGAGGCTTCCATTTTCTGACGGGCATCGACCGTCTGGAGAGCGTGTCCTTTGGGAACCCAAATGGCGTACGCCGAGGACTGGTTCGGGCTGCGACCGCGGATGAGGTGGGGGTTGAGAAGCTTCAGTGTGGCGAGAGAAACGCCTGAGTGGCGTGCGATTTCATGCAGAGGCACACGCGGTGGAACCAGAGCCGCTTCAACGCTTGGGAAAGCTTCGGCACGGGGACGACGGAAGCCGAACTTTTCTGGATTGCGACCAATCAGGAGTGCCGCAAGAAATTTGGGGACGTAGTCGCGCGTTTCGGCCGGCAGAGCTTTGCGCTCGACGAGTTCCCAGAAATCACGCGAGCCTCCGTTGACGACAGTCCTAAGAATCCGACCTTCGCCCGCATTGTAGCCCGCCATTGCGAGGTACCACGACTGAAACGCGGCGTGGAGGTTCTTGAGATAGACTGCCGCAGCGGCTGTTGCCCGCACAACATCGCGCCTCTCATCGAGGTCAGAAGTCTTCTTAAGGCCAAAACGATGTGCCGTGCCCGGAATGAACTGCCAGATACCAACAGCGCTTGCGTGCGAAGAGGCGTGCACCATGAAGCCGCTTTCGATCATGGCCAAGTAGTAGAATTCTGTTGGTACGCCACTCTTACGAAGGACATTTTCAATGAGGGGGCGGTAGACTTCGCCGCGATCCATGTAACGCTGGAAGCGAGACTTGTCCTTGCTGAAGTAACGGAGCCACTCTTGGACTTTGTGATTGATCTCGATGGGAACTTTGGGCAGAGCTCGAACGCCATTGTGTTCCAGACCATCGTCGACGCTAAGAATTTCTTGGTCGATGCTTGGATCGACGTTGCTCGCAACTTGTGAGGGAGCACGGTAATCGGGCGACGGCTCACCAATGGAGGTGGTCACGACCTTTTGGGTCGCACATCCTGCGAGTAGAACAATAACCGAAAAACTTTGCACGACCGATCGCTGCATCACATTAGAGTCTCCCATCTTACATTGTGAGGGAAAAGCTAGGAGCGCTTCAAGACACGTTGCGCATGTGAGGACCTTGCATTTGCGTTCTCAGTCCAAAGAACGACAAAAAACGGACACTTTCAGAGGAAAAATGAAAAAAGTTTGAGAGAATACCGGTGCTGCTGACTAACGGTGAGAAGACTTCTTCTTTTGCAAGTAGTCGCAGGCCCCGTGGATCATGTGACGATGCCCCGTAAGGTTGAATCCAAAATCTTTCGCCACTTTGACTTGAAGGGACTCGATCTTTTCGTTGTTGAATTCGAAGACTTCGCCGCAGTCGATGCAGAGAATGTGATCATGGTGATCTTCGTCGGGCAATTCATAAACGTCACGACCGTCGATGCTCTGATGAGTCGGCTCGAGGATGCCTGCATCGCAGAGCACTTTGATATTACGGTAAACGGTTGCCGCTCCTATTGAGGGGTGAGCCTTCTTCACGCGTCGGACCATTTCTTGGGCGTCGAGATGTCCGCCGGTCTGGAGAATGATCTTGGCAATGTTCCAACGCTGTTCGGTGAACTTGAGGTTTTCGGTGGCGAGAAACTGTTTGAGTTCCTCGCGGTAGGTGTTCATTTTCTGGAGAGTAGGGGGCGCCGAGGCAGCCGGTAGGGGACGTCCACAAGGAAGTACTTTATTGTCCGGCATCGGACCCAAGACTAGACGCGCCTACAAGACGTGACAAGCGCTTTGAGGCCCCAGTGGAAGCTTTCATCTGATCGGCAATAGCCTGGGATTTAGTCCGCAAGGTTTCAAGAGTTTCAGGGCTGTCGAGGTAGTGGCGAAGCGTTAGAGCGAGTTCTTCGGTCGACACGACGGTTTTTAGGACTCCTTGATCTTCAAGTTCCTGTGCTTCCGGTTGCTTTCTAAGCTGCGGTCCACAGAAAATTGGGAGTCCCCAGAGTGCGGGCTCCAGGACACTGTGCAAGCCCGTGCGGAATCCTCCGCCCACAAAAGCCAAATCAAAGTCTTGATAGGCTTCGAGCAAGACACCTTGAAGACGAAGGATTCGTGCCTTAGGCAGAAGATGCTGGATACTGGCGACGACATGCATCTCATCGGTCACGTGCGGGATGACAACAATTTGGATGCGTTCTTGCTCGGATGAAGTGAGGTGCCCGATCGTCTCAGCGAGCACGGTCGCATCTTCGGGCCAAGCGGATCCCATCAGCAACGACAATTTGAGTGTGTCAGGACGAGCACGACTTTCTTCGAGGATATGGTGATCGCGAGTGCGCTGTTCATTGATGCGGTTGATGATGCGATCCAGTCGAGGATTGCCGACCCACACGAACTGGGTTGTGGTGTATTCACTCAGACGTTTTTGTAGAGTCTCGAGATCTTCGGCCCGGCGCACACCCACGGCGCGGAGTTTGTCGTGACGGATGAGTGCCTCGAAAAGGCCTTCAGCAGAGCTCGGTTTGGCGGGCATCCATACAATACCCTTTTGAAGCGCCAATTCTTGGGCCAAATGAATCAGGCTAGGCCAAAGATCGGAGTGACTCAGCACAAGCAGTTCAGGTCTCAGCTTTTCGAGAAAATTGCGAATCTGGTCGGGATTCTCAGAGGGAATCGCACCGGCATAGGCGAGTGGGAATCGTTCACGCAATTTCGCCAGGAAAGGTTTTGCCGACGGAGAGCTCGCGGTGACCACCAAGCTCGCGACCGAGTAACCCGCCGCTTCCAGAGAGGCCTGATCGAGAAAGAAATTCGCGAGGTCTTCGAGTTCGCCAACCGAAGCCCCGTGAATCCAAAGCGTAGGAGATGGAGCAGGGCCGCTGAGGACGCTGTCCCAAGTTTCGCGGTAGTGCAGAGGATCGGACACGGATTTCGGCAGCCCAAAGAGAGATTCCGTAGCGTGCAATCCTTTGAACGCAAGTTCCGAAGCCATGGCGATCCAACGTTTCATCCCGGTGCGCTCCCGTAGCCTAGCATTTGCCACATCTCCTGCAGAACTCTACGAGGTGTAAGGCGTTTCATGCAAGCGTGGTGTTCGGAGAGTCGGTAGCAGATCCCGTCGCCGTGCAAGGTGCAGGGTCGGCAGCCGAGATCGACACAGAGCTCGCGCGACTGACTCAGCCAGGGCGAAAATCCGAACTCGGAAACAATCGGTCCTGAAAGGCTCAGCGTCGGGGTGCCGACAGCTTCGGAGATGTGTTGCCAGGCGGAATTGCTGGTGAGTGCCAGGTGGTGATCACTTGCGATGGAGGCAAGTTCTAGGAGCGAGGTCCGTGTCTGAAGGTTCTCGATCGAAAACTGGGGGTGTTCACGAAGTAGCGTGTCACGAATCCAGGCGTCGTCGATCCAGCTGCGGTTGCCCACGAGCGTAACGTGGATGTGGAGCGTTTCGAGTTTAGCAAGAGCCACGAGCAGGGATTTCCAGTAGTCCACCGGCCAGATCTTTTTCCAATGCTGGGCATCGGGTGCCACGAGCAGGCGAAGAGTGCGGCTTCCAGGGCGGAACTCTTCGCGGCGATGGGGACTGACCAGTCGAGGTTCTCGAGCTTGTGACGCAGTCTCGAGCAACTCCAGGTGTCTTTCAAAAATACGAAGCTCACTTTTGGAGCGATGTCCTAGAATATCTTTTTTGAAAATCAGAAGACTCCACCTGCGAAGGCGTTCTTTGGGAGTGCGGCGCACTTGAATACGCGCCACAATACGCGTGCTCTCGAGTCCCATGATGAGACCCCATGAGAAGAACAAGGACTTGGACACGTTGTGCAGGTCCCAGATTTTTAGCACGTCGATACGCGGAGCCGCGTAGAGGCGAAAAAACTCGGAAAAACGTAGACCTGCAAAAAACCATCCGATCGGCCCGCCTTTGGGACGCTCGATACCATAGACCTTCATGCGACCTGGAAAATTTTCCTCGATGAAGGGTTTGAGAGAGGGACTTGTCACAAACAGAGTTTCACCTTCGAGTGCCTGCGTGAATGCCGAGCAGAGCACGACGTCACCCAGAGCTGAGAATCGAAGAACAAGATTCACCAGAGAGCTCACATTCTTTCGGGTGCTCGGATGCCGAGCAGAGCAAGACCGTGTTTGAGGAGGTGCTTCGTCCCACGCGTGAGCTCCATCAGCAGATCGAGCTCATCGGCGTCACTCGTGTCGAGGAAACGGACCTTGTGATAGAGCTGGTTGAAGGCCTTGGCGATATCGAGAGTCACGCTCGCGATCTGCGAGGGATCTCTGTGCACGTAGGCCTTCTCCGCCGCCAAATCGAAACTGTCCCACGCGAGCAGAAGTCCCCTGACCGCTTCGTGCGCGAGGAGCGCCGGTGGAGCTTCACCGCTGCCATTTGTGAGCGTCTTGCGGTGCGAGGACGTCTTCTCGAGGAGCGAGGTGCAGCGTGCGTGGGTGTATTGCACGAAGGGAGATGTGTCGCCTTCAAAGGAAAGTGCGCTGTCCCAATCAAACTTTACATCGTGTGAGCGATTCTGCGAGAGATCGAAGAAAATGATGGCGCCCATTCCAATCATTTCCGCCACGTCGTCAGCGTCGGCGAGATCGGGATTTTTCTGCCGAATGATCTCCAGAGCTTTGGCCTTCCCTTCGTCCAGAGCGTCTTTAAGGAAAATCATGTTTCCTTCGCGGGACTTCATGGTTTTTGATCCAAAGCTGAGCATGCCAAAACTCACATGTTCGCAACGATCCACAAAAGGTTTTCCGAGCGCTCGCAAAAGATCAAACAGCTGTTGGAAATGAAGCTTCTGCTGAACGGCGACCACGTAGAGCGAGTGATCGAAGTGGAAGCGTTGCCAACGATCTTCGGCCGCGACGATATCGCGAGTGATGTAGAGCGACGCTCCGTCGTCTTTGCGAAGCAGGATTGGCACCTTGTGGCCAACAAGCTCGCAGACAAGAGCCCCTTCAGAAATACGCGTGCCCACTTTGTCGGTCACTTCCTGAACGGCGGCGTTGAGACGAGTCTCGTAAAGGCTCTCTCCGTCGAAGTGGTCGAAGTCCACGCCGAGGCGAGCGTAGAGCTGTTTGAACTCTCGAATCGAAGCATCGCGGAAGAGTTGCCAGATTTTACGAGATTCAGCGTCGCCACTTTCTAGTTTCTGAAAGGCCGCCTTCGCGGCCTCAGAAAGGGCTGGGTTCTCTTTTTCAGCGCGATTGTAGCGCACGTAGAGATCAAGCATGTAGGGGAGGCCTTCGGCGAGAAGCTTTTTCTCGACGGCTGCTGCGCTTCCAATTAATGGAATTTCGGCCTTGAAGGCCTCGATGAGTTTGCCGAAGCTCGTTCCCCAGTCGCCAAGATAGTTGATGTTCTCAACCTTGAAACCTTGAAGACGGAAGAGACGCGAGAGACTGTTGCCGATCGCAGTCGAGCGCAGGTGATGGAGGCCGATTTCTTTGGCGACGTTCGGCGATGAGAAGTCAATGACGACGGTTTTCCCTTTGCCCAGGCCGCGTCCTCCAAACTGAGTGGGGTTGTTTTTGAGTTCATCGCGAAGCTCTTGGTAGAGTGAAGCCGCTTCGCGGAACACGTTGACGTAGGGGCCAACTGCGCGGACTTCCGAGAATCCCTGCGCCTTAAGGGGTGCCGAAAGAGCGGTCGCGAGCTCGGTGGCGACGAGTGGGGGCGCTTTCCCGAGCGCTTTGGCGAGCTTGAAACAGGGAATGGCAAAATCGCCAAGCTGCTTGTTGGGAGTTGGAGCCCAATCCGTGGCATCAAGGCTCAGTTGGAGGTGGGCTTTGATGGCCGCGTGGACACGGTCAATGGACGCTCTCATGGAGACAGATCATCGAGCCAATTGAGGATTGAATCAAGTGACTCGGAGAGGCCTTTGTAGACGAGCGAGGCAGGTGTCATGGAGAGGAGTGCGTTTTTTAAGGCGGCTTTTAGTTCGGGGGTTTGAGCGAGATCCGCGACGTTTTCAAACGAGCTCCGAATTGTGAAGAAACTGAAATTCTCTTCTGGGAAGCCGTGCAATGTTTGGCGCTCGACACGAACATACAGCTCGGGCCTTGAGGGATCGAAACGTCTCCCGACGGGCTCTAGGGGGTGGTGGTTCAGGCGGGTGTCCGTGGCGACACCCCAGGCGAAACGCACAAAAGGGCCTCGGTGGATCATTCCCTGAACCAGTTGCCTTGAAGACCTCAGCATGGGAGCCGACTCAGCCACGGGCTCGTGCACAGCAAAGAAATTGCGGCCAATTTTTTCTTCGGGAGCCCAATGATTGGGCAGGCACACCGACACATAGGCCATCCAGTCGTCGGATTCGTTGCAGGTCCAGATCGAAAAATCTTCAGGAATTTGTAGCGCAAGGGCAACTAGGGCGTCGGATGTTCTGACAGAAGTTGAAGTCGAGAATTCAACGAGATTCCAGGCTTCGTCAAAGCGAAGTGTTTCACCAGTAAGTCGAGCCTGAAGGATTCGACGTCCGGGACTCCATTCAAAGCAACTCGCTTCATCATGGAGCAGTCGCTCAACAAAAAAGCGAACGGCTCGAGATCTTTGCTCGGGTGAGAGTCGAGCTTCGCAGACGTAGCGAGTTGGTAGCGTCGTTAACGAGCGGATTTTTTCCTCACGGAAGACTCTAAAATCTTCGTCAATTTCAAAGACCGCATCCGCCGCACCCAGAGGTCTTAGAAGCGGCCCTACTTCGTAGACGCCTTTGTCAAAGGGGGTGTGGTGGCGTCGGGGTCGCAGCGACACTGGGGTCCTTGGCACGCTCATGGGCCCCTAGCATGGAGCTCTTGTGGGTCCAAATCAAGTCCCCTAAGAGCTGCTTGGCGGCATTCCCCGAGCAGTGCTAGGATCCACCTTCATGTACGATCTTATCGTTATCGGTGCGGGTCCGTCGGGAATCTCGGCTGCGGTCGAGGCTCGCCGTGCGGAACTCACAAAGATCCTCGTTCTCGAGAAAGGGCCCGCCCATTCTCAGATGGTGCGGACTTATTATAAGCCCGGCAAGCGCGTGGATGCGCGTTATGCCGGCCAGGAAGCCATCTGTTTTGGGCTCCTTTGTTTGAAGGATGGCGACCGGGAATCTTATCTAGGGCTGATGGACGCGGTGATCGACCAATATCAGATTCCGATCGAATTCAACACCGAGGTTTGGAGCGTCACACCGCAATTATCCGGTGGATTTATTGTCAAAACCTCTCAGAAAAATCTCGAGACAAAATGTGTTCTTGTGGCGATCGGCAAGATGGGTAAACCCAATCAGCCTGATTATCCGATCCCGACTTCCCTGCGCAGAGGTCCTCAGATTCTTTTCGGGATCAACTCGCGCCCGATTCAAGGCGAAAAGATACTTGTCGTTGGTGGTGGCGACTCGGCTGCCGAGTACGCCGATATTCTGAGCCGCGACAACGCGGTTACGCTTTCGTACCGCAAGCTTGAATTCTCTAAAGCCAACCCTCTGAACCGCAAGATTCTTGAAGACTTGATCGCCGTCGGAAAGGTCCGTGCGCTCCTGGGCTCAAATGTCACAGCGGTCGAGGAACACTCAGACAAGGCACGCGTGGTTTTTGCGGAGCCAGAATTTGAACCAGAAATTTTCGATTCGATTCTTTACGCACTCGGCGGCGTGAGTCCCGTCGAGTTTCTGCGAGGAGCTGGCGCTGAGACCAACGAACGTGGCGAGGCCGTCGTGGGACCCAATTACGAAACCAGTGTCCCGGGCTTCTATGTGGCTGGCGATCTACTCGGTAAAGAAAACGGTGGCGGCAGTATCATCGCGGGCTTCAATTCTGCTGCCGAGGCGACGCGGGATCTGCTGAAGAAATACTTTGACAAGTCCTTAGAACCGGAGATTGTTTCGCTCGACCACCTGCGATTTTAGTTGAGGCCCGCTAACCGCTGCCACTCGCCCGTCTGTCTAAAGGGGGCGGGGTGGCAAGGGATGCTAGAAAAATATAAAATATTCAAAAGCTTGGTGCTTGTTGGACTCCTGGTGGCCTGCGGCGAAAGTGCCGTGACGCGGACGCGTTCCTCTCTGAGCTCAGATCCTGTTCCGACCCCACAGGTCGCCACATTGGTAACTGTGGTGGATGCTACCGCGCTAGAATGCTCGAACGGTGGCTCGGCAATCGTAACTTATCTTGATGCCAACTCCAGCGGTGACTTCGACAGCGGTGATGTCGAAAGGAGTCGTTCAAAGATCTGCAACGGGGCTCAAGGCACCCCCGGCACATCAGGCTACGGAGCGGGGATCCTTGTCGAGAGTGCACCTGCTTTGTCTTGCTCTGCGGGGGGATCGACCTTCACCACTTTTGTCGACAAGAACAACAACGCTCTCCAAGAAGAGGGCGAGTCGACCACGTCCTTTACCACACTCTGCTCCGGCACGAATGGAGTCGACGGTCGATCCGCGCATCTCTCCGTGACACTCGCAACAGCGATGCAATGTCCAAGCGGTGGTTTTGTCTATTCGTCTAGCACCGATGGGCAGCTTGCTCCCCACGTCAGCGTCGTTTGCAACGGCCAGAATGGAAGCAACGGACAAGACGGCACAAACGGCGAGGATGCCAGGTTTATCATGGGCGCCGTGGGACCAGCTGTCAGCGGCAAGATCTACTCCGCATGTCATCATGACTATCTCTTTTTCCCTGATCCGAGCGGCGGTGTACGGGGTTGGCTGAGTTTTCGTCACCAGGCCAACGGCAGCGCCGATCAGGGCATTGGTAGCACAGGCTTTCAAATTTGGAACGTAGACATCTCGCACTTTGCTCTGGCTTCGGAAGTGGGAGGTGTCACCTACTGCAGTCTGCAATGGGACCCGCTCGCTCGGCGCCTGAGTTATACGGTTGTCGACAACCAAGACGAACTTGGCGGGACACAAGGCACGATCGAGTTCTAGAGTGCCTCTCGTTAGACGAGAACTTCGAGGTACCAGGCCTGCAAATACTCGGACTCCACAAAACCCAGCAAGGGCGCGTGATCGGGAGAGGGGCCGCGCACTTCGAGAAGTCGAACGCTCCGACGAGCATCATGAGCGGCGCCCTTGAGCATGCGCCTGTAATCGTCGGGCTGAATATGGTGCGAACACGAACACGACACGAGGAGTCCCCCGGGATTGAGGCAGTGAAGTGCGCGCAGATTCAGATCTCGAAAACCGCGGAGAGCTCGGTCTTTGTCCTTCGGATTTTTTACGAAAGAAGGAGGGTCCAGGATAATGAGGTCCGCGCGTTTGCCGTCTTTATGGGCGGTTTTTAGAAATTCAAAAACATCGTCTTTTTGAACACTAAGTTTTGCGAGAGGGAGCTTATTGAGGGCAACGTTGGCCTTCAGCGCCTCGAGCGCGCGATCGGACTGATCGACTGCGAGGACGTCGAGCCCTTCTTTGAGCAGGTGCATTGAGAAGCCACCCTCAAATGAGCAGAGATCCCAAGCGCTTTTTAGTTTCATGAGCCTGGCAAACTCGGCCGTGCGGCGATGATTGACGGCTTGATCGAGATAGGAACCCGTCTTCTGTGTTCCGCCGGGGCAGAGGGTCCAGTCAAATCCATTCCAACGCAGCACATGGCGTTCTTCGGAGCGCGCTTCATCGAGAACATCAAGGCCCTCGAGTTTGCGCACGGGCAAATGACGTTGCTCGATGAGCTGGAGGCCCGTGAGCTTGGTTTGCTCTGCATAGACCTCGAGGAGTAGTTCTTTTAGGACGGGCCAGAACTTTTCGACAGGGGCCGATTGGATCTGGGCCACAAGCACCGGTCCATAGGCCTCAACAAGAAGTCCGGGTACAAAGTCATTCTCAGCGAAGATCCAACGAAAGCAGGTGTCGCCCTCGTATCTCAAGCGAAGTCTGGATTGCAGCGAGCGACTAAAAAGTTCTCTGAGTGGAGCGCGAAAGATTTCAGCAAAGCGCTCAAGGCTTGTGATGGGTTGTCGGGCGAGCGCGGTATCGGGCCAGTAGCGCGTTGTGGGGCCGAGGCGCCTGAGACGAAGTTTGCTTTTTGGAGAGTAGAAAAACCAATGCTCACCCAGCGGGACCACGGCGGCCTCTGCGATTGAAAAGGCGTTGGGCTTGAGGTGATCTTCGTAGAGCCAGGGATGGCCACTACGCAGTCGACCCAGTCCCTCGGGTGTGACGGGGAGCTGCGGGGCGGACGAGGTCTGGAGAGAGGGGCTTCGGGATTTCTTGGCTTTGGACATCTTGTTAAGAAGAGGTCTTAGAAGAAAAGCTTCACGGCGCCAATGATTTCGTCGTTTTTGAGTGTTCCGACGGAGATTAGCCCGAAGAGTTGTCGGATGACGATCCCCGCATCGTTCTGGGCAAAGGCAGGAAACGCTCTTAGGGGGAAAAGAAGTAGGGCAAGATGTTTCTTAACCATGGCAGAGATTCTGGTCCAATCATGCGTTT
This sequence comes from Bacteriovorax stolpii, assembly GCA_945881775.1. Taxonomy (GTDB): domain Bacteria; phylum Bdellovibrionota; class UBA2428; order UBA2428; family UBA2428; genus CAMCVE01. The sequence continues at coordinate 14,569 of CAMCVE010000013.1, read as the reverse complement.
GAGCAAAGGGGCCATGGGTCTCAAGCGACGAGCCCTGAGGTAATGGGCATGATCCGGAGCTTCTTCGTGGCTCCATTCGTGCACGCTTGGAATAGGCAAAATTGTGCCATCTTCGAGAATCACGAAATTAATACCCGATCCCAAATTGTAGCTGGAGCAGTCGGGATCTGATGTGGATTCCACGTAGACGTTTTTGAAAGGGCGCTGATTGGCAAGCACCATATAGCGTAGTTCCTTTTGTGTGGTGCTGCACTCGTTGTTATCACCCGTCGCGTGCACGCCCTCGTGTATCAGCACTTGAGCGATGATAGCCTCAGAAAAAGTCATCGTTTCTTGGCACATGTGAATGGGTTGAGAGAGAAGGGGTGGTTTCACATAGGCGAGGGTGAACTCGTCTTCGGTGTTGTCCGAACAAGGCCCGCCGTCGTTCTTCGGATCGAGTACGATCTCCCGAGTTGAGAGCACCTCTCTCAACGTTGAGATGTTGGTTTTGTAGGTGGTGTTGCTTGTGGCGGTGCGCGCGCTCGCGAGCCACTCATCGGCGAGGTCGATGGAGTCGCTGAGTTTCGTCAGATTGGTTTTGGCGCCTGTGCCTTGGGGCAATCCGCAGGCGGGCACGAGCAGCAGTGCTGCAAGCGCCCAGAGCACATCATGGCGACCCACACCCATTCGGCTATTGTCGCATGTCGGGGTTCCTGGCTCGAGTGAAACTTATGTTAAGATCTCGTGATGAGCGCTAAAAATCGAGTGCCTCTGTTTCGACTGGCTCCCACGCCGAGTGGAGCGTTGCACTTGGGTAATATTTTGTCATTTTTTCTCACGGAGCTTTACGCAAAAGCTGTCAGTGGCGAGGTTCTTTTGCGCATCGATGACCTCGATAGCACACGGTCTCGACCCGAGCATGTGGCCTCGATTTTTTCGGTTCTTGAGACGCTCGGACTTCGCTGGCAAAGGGGGCCTCGTAATGTTGCCGAATTTGAAACGTCTTACTCTCAGTCCCTCAAACAAGATCAGTACCGCCAACGATTCGAGGTCCTCAGGCGGCAGCGTCCCCAAGATTTTTTCGTGTGTGAATGTTCGCGTTCCGAGGTGCAGCGGGCGAGCGAGGATGGGCGCTACCCCGGCACCTGTCGGCACAAAGGTCTCGAGTGGCGAGAAGGTAGTGTGTGGCGGGCTCGTGTGCCTGAGGGCACTCTCGTAACATGGGAAGACCGAATCGGGGGGCATCTCTCGGTGGACCTTTCTAAAGAGATGGGGGATTTCATTGTTTACCGGCGCGAACAAATCTTTGCTTACCAGTGGGTCAGTCTTTGCGAAGACCTCTTGAGCGGTGTGAGTGACATCGTTCGTGGCGAAGATCTTCGCACCTCCAGCGCGGCCCAACTTTGGCTCGGAGCCGGAACAGATTTTGAAATGTGCCGTTTTGCTCACCATCCCCTGCTCACCGACGGGGGGCGAAAGCTCTCTAAATCGGAGGGGTCCCAAGCTGTTGCAGAGCTGCTGGCAAGGCCTGGTGGCAAAGTCCGCATCATCCAAGCCACCGCGCGGTGGCTTGGCCTCGAGAACGCCGACACATGCGAAAGCTTTGACTCCCTAGAAAAGGCGTTCCTTCAAAGAAAGGAGCCCCTGCGTTTTGACCAGAACACGTCGATCCATGAGCTCTTATGACCGGGTCCTCGGGTGGCTTTCCATCCGAGAACATTCTGAAGCAGAGCTCCTTCGAAAACTCAAACAGAAGAAAATTCCTGAAGAGGAACATGCGGCAATAGTGGCGCGGCTTAAGGAATCTCGTTTCCTAGATGATGCCCGGTTTTTCGATGTGCGATGCCGTGCGCTCATGTCACGGCGTCAGGGACGCATGAGAATTCTTCAAGATTTGCGCAGCAAAGGCGTGGCTTGGAACGAAGAGCGATTTCGGGAACTCGAGCTCGAAGCACGTGGCAGTGGGGGATCAAGCGATACACTCGAAGCTCTTATCGACAAAAAGATGCGCGAGTCTCGTCAAAAAAAACGTCTCGCAGACGGCAAGAGTGATCGTCTTGAAATGCGTAAGCTCGAACAAACTCTATTGCGCACCCTTGTTCAAAAAGGCTTCGCAGTTTCTGAGGCGATCAATGCCATTCGCGCTTGGATCAAGGCCAACGCCTAAAGACTTTCCATCCAGCGCACTAGAGCTTGCACTCCTTGGGCGTTGCCACCTTTGTCGCTAAAGGGTCCTTCGGCGCCGTCTTTCCAGCCGTAGATGTCATAGTGAGCCCACTTCACGGCAGAGGGGTCGACGAACTTTTTCAGAAAGAGTGCTGCTGTGATGGCGCCTCCGAATCCTCCGGCTGAAGAGTTGGCCCAATCGGCGAAACTCGACTTGTAGAGTGAGTCGTATTTTTCCCAAAGAGGCATGGGCCATGAAAGATCTTCACTCTCTTGGCCTGCTTTGAGGAGGTCTTTGAGGAAACTGTCGTCGCTTGCAAACAAACTCGCCAATTCGGTTCCTAGAGCAACCTTGCCGGCTCCCGTGAGCGTGGCGAGATCGATCAGATATTCTGGCTCAGAAGTTTCGAGAGCGACCGTGAGCGCATCCGCGAGGACCAAGCGGCCTTCAGCGTCCGTGTTGTCGATCTCGATCGTGAGGCCTTTGCGCGTCTTAAAGACGTCGCTGGGCCGGAAGCTGCGGCTGCCGATGGAATTCTCGGCGAGTGCGAGATAGAAATCGACGCTTTCTTTAAGGCCAGATTTTTCGAGCCAGTAGGCGAGGCCCACGACGCTCGCGGAGCCACCCATATCCTTTTTCATGAGGCGCATGGCGCTCGCGGGTTTGATGTCGAGGCCGCCAGAATCAAAAGTGATTCCTTTGCCTACAAAAACGATTCGCGGAGTTTTGGAAGCCTTGGCTGTGGGCCGATAGCTAAGCCTTACAAGTCGGGGAGGCGTCGCGGATCCCTGGCCGACGGCGAGAATGAGATCGAGTTTTTCTTTCTTGAGCCGGGATTCGTCCCAAACCTCAACTGTCATAGTCTTAGATTTTGAAAAGAGTTTTTTGAGAGACTCGGCATAGCTCGGGGGATTGAGATCGTTCGGAGGGAGATTGACGAGATGACGGGCAAGGTTGACGGACTGTCCAAGGCGCGAAGCTTTTTCAATGGTCGCCTGTGGGAGAGCTCGTCCCGACGAGAGCAGTGAGACCTGTTTTGGGAATGGGGTGCTGCCGGCACGATACGCGTAGTGGCTCATCTCGAGGCCCACGAGAGCGCCGACCAGAGAATCTTCGCTCAGGCCCTCGAAGTGGAACTCCCAAGACGCGTGATCTTTGCGAGCGTGTTTGCGAATGGCGGCGCCCAAAAGATCGCGAGCCAGCCCATAGTGGCTGCCCGCCAAAAACCCGAATCCTCCACCGACCTTTCGGAGTTTTGCAGGAAGTTTCACGCTTAAAACATCCGCTTCTGGAAGGCGTATGAAGGCTTCTGCCTCAAGAATCCACGAGGCGAGCGCGCTGCCCACGAGCTTCTTCAGGCGCGCGTCGAACTGCGCATCGTCTTTGGCCACAAGAACCTTGAGGATTCGCTTTGTATCTGTTGAGGAGTTTTTCTTGGATCGAGCGGGTGCCTCAACAAGAGAGTTGAGAAAAGATTCTGGAAGAATTTCGAGTGTCATGGATACTGTTTTAGGCAGGCTTGGGAGGCCGATCAAGAGGAGGGCTCGCGATATTTTTTGGCCTGGACTTGTGGGGCGATCGGGGCGGGCAGACAATAGAGGCATGTCCCAATACGCTTCACCGCGAAGATTGCAAGTCTACTGGTGGGCTCTTTCCTTTCAGGGAGGGGTCCTCAACGCCGGGGGCATTCTCAGTTGCGGACGTGGTGTGTCTCACGTGACCGGTTTTGGAACCAGTTTCGGCACCGAAGGGGCCCAAGGTCATTGGCACGCAGCCGTAGGACTTCTCAGTGTGCCGCTCTTTTTTTTGATGGGTTCCATGGCCTCGACATTCTTACTTGAGCACCCCAAAAGTTTTTCAAATAGCCGCTACTATGGCTATTCGATTGTCCTCGGACTCATCGCGATAATTTCTCTGGCCGTGAGTCTGCTGGGTTGGGGCGGGGCCTTTGGCCACTTCAATGCGTCCTTGGTCTTTCGCCAACACTACACTCTACTCGTGCTCCTGAGTTTTGCGTGCGGACTTCAAAACGCACTTTTTACGGAGCGCGCAGGCACGCTGATTCGTAGCACGCATATGACGGGACCTGTGACGGATCTTGGGATCGACCTCGGGCGCTATCTTTTGATTTTCCTGGGTCGTGGTCAGCGTGTCGAACACATCAAGACGCGAAGAGAAACTCACATCATCTACTTGCGAGCTATCGCCATCACGATGTTTATTGTCGGAGCTCTTTTGGGCTCGATGTTCTTTTTGCGTTTTGAGTACCTGGGTTTCATGGTGCCAAGCTTCATAGCATGTGTTCTGTTTTTGGATTCCTTCAAGGTTCAGCGACGACTGTTCTTTGACTGAGTGCCATGCGCAGGTTTCCGGCGTGGCGCGGCGATCATTCGTCCGACAGTCGCTAAAGAAGGACGCAGGGAGAGCACGGTGCTGAGATATTCTCCGTAAACTTGAAGGCGCACACGTGTCGCTGGCAAACGAAGAAAGACAAGGATCATCAAGGCGGCAACGCAGAGTCGCAAACTGGACGACAAGAGAAAGAGATCGACAAAAGTGTGCTGTCCACTTTGCATCCACTTTGACCCTATCCATGCTCCGAGTACCGACCCCGCACTCATGAGCGACATATGCAGGCCTAGTGTTCTCAGCGTGTTCTTGGGCCTAAAACGTTGCACGATCAAGATGGCGCAAAGTTCGAAGCCACCCCACAAAAATCCCCCAAGAAGTTCGCTGATCACGTAGACGTAGAACGGGGGACGAGCGGCCCAAATCGCAGGAATGATTGCGATACCGAGGCATGCGATTTGTAAGCCAACGAAGGGTCGTAGGTCTTGAGAGGCCCGGCCCCAGCCTGCGAGAAAAACAAAACGCCCAACAAAAGGAATTGCCGTAAGGCCCACGTATTCAGGGATGCCGAAATGCAATTCGTTCATCATGTAGGGCAAAAAGAAAGGACTTGCCATGGTGACGACGGTCTTGAAAAGTGCGGTGAGGCCGATCATCCAGATGATGGGAGATCTGAGTTGTTCGATGCGTTGCGGACTCACTCGCGCGCGAGATTCGGGCCAATTGATCTGTGCTCGAGAGAGGATGATCTGACAAGCGAAAGACAACACCCGAGCCAGCGTGCCGATACCGAAGACGATGAGGAAGTTTTGGGACTGCGAATGCTTATCGAGGTAGGATGCGGTGCCTAGATAAGCAACAAGTGTGCAGAGGGCGACGAAGGCATTTCTTTTCGAGAGAAATCCACCGAACGCTTTTGATGGGACCTCGCCCACCATCCATTGAATCCAGAATGGACCCGCGGTCAGACCTCCAATCCAGTAAAGCGAAAGTGCAACAAAGAGCCACGGATAAAAGTTTGGACTCATCACCGCTTTGCAAAGGCATAGGAGTCCCAGGATTTGCACCACATAGAAGCCGAGCTTCGCGCTGCGCACGCCTGAATCTTTGACGATTTGTGGGAGAATCCATTGAGACAGGCTTCCCATGAGAAGCGGCATTGTTGAAAGAAGCGCGAGTTGAGTGAGGGGGATGTTCTGTTTGACGGCGTAGTAGAGAGCGAAAGTTTCAGCCATGCCGACCATGAGGGCATAGAACGCTCCCTCCCAGTAGGAGGCGCGAACGAGTTGACGGCATCGGTGAGCGCAAGACTGCATACGGGTTTAGAGGCTTCATGATAGCAGCTTTGATCCATGTCGCATTGTGGCATCTTGGCGGCAGCCGCTCTCTGCAGAAGCTCTGTTTCTTGATAGAGTCGGGGGGTGAAGTTCTTAGATCTCTTTTATCTCGCCGCTTTCTCCATTTCGCCCCTCTCTTTTGCAACACCTGCGACTCCCGAAGGCCTCAAGCCACTGGATGCGGGGATGGATGTTCTTCACTATTCGATTCGTCGCAACTCGACCTTCTACTCGTCGCTGCGCGACCTTGGTCTGGATTCGCCAGAAATTCAAAAGATTGTTGGTGCCGCTCGCGAGCATTTTGATCTTTCAAAAATCATGGCCGGCACCGAGTTTAGTCTCTTCTACGCAAAGCAGCCCCTCGGCCGCCTTATGGAGATGGAGTTCACTCTGAGTCCGGTGAAAACCATGAATTTGCGTCGCTCACCAGATGGACAGTGGCTTTCTCAGGTGACCGAACTCAGCTCGCAAACTCGTTGGCTGAGTTTTTCGGGCCGAGTTTCGTCTTCTCTGTGGGAGTCTGCAGATTTCGCTGGAATGGATCCCAATCTCATCGGCGAACTCGCGGACATTTTCGCTTGGCAGATCGATTTCTCGCGCGAAGTCAGGGCGGGCGACCGCTGGCGCATTCTCGTAGAACAACGACACGCTGGCGACAAAGTGATCGGGTGGGGGCGTATACTTGCGGCTGAATACGAACACGCCGGTCAGCTTCATACTGCAGCGCTTCTAAGAGGAGAGGCCGGTGAATCGCTCGGCTATTTCACGCCGCAAGGGGCGAGTTTGCGCCGGATGTTCCTGAAGGCGCCCATGAAATTCGGGCGCATTTCGTCGCGCTTCCAGCTGCGTCGTTTTCATCCCATTCTTAAAAAGACCCGACCCCACAAAGGTGTCGATTACGCCGCGCCGATTGGAACACCGGTCTTAGCTGTGGGAGACGGAGTGGTGGTTCAGTCGGGATGGCTTGGCGGCGCAGGCAAGGCGATTCGCTTGCGACACAATTCTATGTATCAAACATCTTACAAACATTTGCACGGATTTGCTTCGGGTGTGCGCGTAGGCGCTCGCGTACGACAGGGTCAAGTCATTGGATATGTCGGCACGACAGGGCTCTCGACAGGTCCACATTTGCATTTTGAACTTTGGGACCGGGGCCGTTACGTCGACCCGCTCGGTCGTAAATTCCCGTCGGCCGATCCTGTCCCTCAAAAGCTCCTGCTTGGGTTTCAAACCCAGTCTCAGGGCTGGCTCGCTCGCATGCCTGTGTGGGTGAACTCCGACAGCGAGCTTCCACGCGGACCGGTCTTTATCTCAGCCGAAAACGGTTTCTAAAAGCAGACATGTCAAGGCGGCGTTGGTTTGTTCTCTTCGCGCTCCTAGTGATTCCGTTTGTCCTCGGCTTTGTCTTTTTGCGAGCACTCCCAGACGTCGACATTCTCGCGGCTCGCTATCCAAAAGTTCGCTACCAAGCTCGCGAAGACGGTGGCACCCATGTCACGGTGACATTTCAATCGACTCGGCCACAAAGTTGGACGGCTCTGTCATCCATCCCGAGTTGGGTTCAGGGCGCCGTCATTACAAGCGAAGACTGGGCGTTTTTTCAGCATGATGGTTTTGACTTCAATCAGATCCGTGAAGCGGTCGAAGAAAAGACAAAGTCTCGAGGGCGCGCCAAGAAACTCCGTGGCGCGAGCACACTCTCGCAGCAACTCGTTAAGAATCTCTTCCTCAGTCAGGATCGAAGTTGGGTTCGCAAAGCTCGCGAGGCTTGGCTGACGCATCGCTTGGAAAGCCATTTCTCTAAGAAAAAAATTCTGGAGTTCTACCTTAACGTGGTGGAGTGGGGTCGTGACGTCGTGGGGATTCGCCAAGCGGCGCAGCACTATTTCGGCAAGTCTCCTTCCGCCCTGAATCCTCGTGAGGCGGCCTACCTTGCCTATCTTCTGCCCAGTCCTGTTCGTTACTCACGAGGTTTTTATCGAGGCCAAGTCAGCGCCTTCGCTCATCATCAAATTCAACGCAACCTCGATCGCATGAAACAGGCGGGCTACGTGACCGATGTCCAGCTGGATTTTTTCTCTCGTCAGCGACTCGCTTTTGAGGTCGGATCATTCCCTCCAGAATCCGAAGATACTGAGGAGCTGCTCGAAGGGACCGAGGAGACAGCACCCGATTCCGAGCCTCCCGTCGTGTCCCCTGAAAGTGTCGACGAGGAGGCGCCGACAGATGTCGACTCTCCGAGTTCTTTATAGAGACGAGGATCTTTTGGTGATCGACAAGGCCAGCGGCCGTGTCGTCGAGGGAATGGATCAGAGTCTTGAGGCCCAGGTTCGGCTCGAATTTGACGACCGTGCTCGTGCCTTGCATCGTCTTGATCGTGGAACAAGCGGTGTTCTTGCGTTCAGTTTGCGTCGACTTCATCATGCGGCCTTTGTGGAGCTCTGGGAAAAGCGCCGAGTTAGAAAGATCTATTGGGCTTGGGTGGAAGGCGTTTGGCCTGCGTCGACGTTGAAACTTGCGGGAAAAGATTCGGAAGGTCGCGAGATGGATACAACTCTGCGAGTGCTCGAGCAATCAACAACTCGCACGCTGCTCGAGCTCGTTCCTCGCACGGGACGGCGACATCAGCTTCGTTTGCAGTGCTCACAGGCAGGACATCCCATTCTTGGAGACCAAAGATACGGTGCTGCGAGTTTGCCGGCCATAGGATTTGCGATCGCATTGCATGCGCGTCGTTTGGAATTCGTTCACCCAGTGCTCAAGACACCTCTTGCATTCGAGGCAGAGCTTCCTGAAACCTGGAAAATTTTTTTGACGGACGCGCTCTAGCGCAGAAGGAGTTGCGGGTCGCTGGACAGTTGGCGCACGAATTTTTTTATTTGCGACCTCTCAGCCCCTTGGGGCGGGTCCTGGGGCGTTGGAGTTGGAGGATGGCTGATCACCACACGACAATTGGGGTCGCCTTGGCCGTCCGAATTACAGCTCGCTGGGGAAACATCGACACCTCTCAGGGAATTGTTTAGGGTCCGTGATTAGAATGACCCTCGCTTTGCCTCTCGCTCGAAAGGTTTCAGACGTTTTTAGTGAGCTCGACAAGGCGATTGCGGATTTCCAGTCTGAGAGCTCCTGGGCTTGTCGAGAAGGTTGTGGTGATTGCTGCAACAGCCCCGAGGTCGAGGTGACGGTTCTGGAAGCCTTGCCGCACGCCCTGGGTCTTTGGGAACTTGGTAAAGCTGAGCTTTATTCCGAGCAGCTCGCGAGATTTCTGGGCAAGCCTTGCATGTTCTACGTGCCAAACGTTTCTGATTCGAGCCTTGGACGCTGCTCCATCTACGAGACTCGTCCCCTGCTGTGCCGGATGTTCGGCTTTACGGCACAGCTCGGCAAAGACTCTTTGCCTCGACTTGCAGCGTGTCGCTGGCAGAAGCTCCAGGGCGCCGAGCTCCTCGCCAAAATCGATGGCGAACTCAAAGGCGGGACCTTGGAAGTTCCGCTCTTTGGATATTGGGAGCAGCGTCTCTCGGAGCTTGATCCTTCTCAGGTTCTTAGCCAGCGGCTTCCGATCAACGAGGCCTTTTTGAAGGCCATTGACTACGTTTACTGGCGCCAGCAGGCGGTTTTGCCTTAGCGCCTCTGCTTTTTAAGAGCTGTGACGGCGCTCGCGTTGACTCCCTGAAGGCGCTCGTAGTACCCCAATGCCCAATGGCCCTCGTCGATCTTTTCCCCACAACCTACTACTACGCCCCGCTCATAAAAGACGCTCGTGCCCGCGCTCGACTCGTTAAAGAAATTCGAGCTGAAATTCCCCGCATCCGTGATTTTGATGATGCCGGACGCAAATGGTGCGAAAAAAACTATCCAGGTGGCTACACCTCTTACGGCTCACTCTCGGAGTTGCACCAGTTTTCATCGACCTTCGCTGAACTGCGCGCGCATATCGATGATCACGTGACTCGCTTTGCTCTGGCTCTTGAGGCTGATCTTGAGCAGCACACTCTAGGGGTCACTCAGATGTGGGCCAACGTGATGCCTCAGGGTGTGGTTCATACGGGACATCTTCATCCTCTCTCAACGATCAGTGGGACTTTCTATGTCGACGTCCCTAAGGCTTCAAGCGGACTCAAGTTCGAGGATCCTCGACTTGGGCTCTTTATGGGCAGTATTCCTCGCAAAGCTCGCACCGGACCTCGAAGCGAGCGTTATCATGTGCTGCGTCCGACAGAAGGCTACGTGGTGCTATTTGAGAGCTGGCTCCGGCACGAAGTGCCCCCGAACCCCGTGCGCGGGGAACGCGTCAGCGTTAGTTTCAACTACAACTGGTTTTGAGCGCGCGGTCTTTTGTAATGGGTCGAAGAAAAGTGTTTCCTGAAGGTCTGCTATCAGATTCTCAATGATTTTAAGCAGCTCCGTGAGGCGCATAAATTTCCGGAGGTCGTTGTCGAACATGCTCCGGATTTCTTGCCCAAACTTTGCGTTGCGAGAGACGAAGATCACTTGGCTCGCGCCAAAGCTTGACGGTGTCGGGACGCGTAAAAGGCCGAGAATCAGTGACTCTTGAATTCTGTCCACAGTCGATCTGTAGGCTGTAAAAGTTCTTCTCGGTCTGTGAGGTAATTGAGGGTCTTAAAAACCGCTGCATCCGGGAACACCTGTGTGTTGGTGCGAACGCTGTCCTTGAGGAGTTTATAGGACTCGACGTTGGCCGTTGGGAAATAGGTGCGGGTGGTGAAGGCGGCTGCGCTCTGATCAGCAAGTACGGCGTCGATAAACTGTTGGGCCCAGTCCGAATGGGCTGCGTTTGCGGGAATGGCGAAGTTGTCGGTCCAGATGGTCGCGCCCTCGCTAGGAATCAGATACACGAGGTCAGGATTTGTAACGGCCATGCGGATGCCGGTGCCTGAGTAAACCATGCACAGTCCGCAGTCGCCGGCTTCGATGACGGGCTCGGCTTCGGGTGTAAAGATCTTGATCTGGGCTTGAACCTTCTTGAGGTAGGCGAAGGCGGCTTTGATGTCGGCTTCTGTGGCACTTGCCCACGTCTTGCCCTGGATCATGAGGGCGACATGCAAATTCTCTTTGGCGTCGTCAAGGAGTGTGACGCGGCCTTTGTAATTGGGATTCTCAAGAATATCTTTCCAGGAAATCTTCTTCACGCCTTTTAGAGAAGGGACGAGTTTCGTATTGACGACCATACCGGTGGTTCCCCATGCCAGCGGCACGGCGTGCTCAAGCTTGCTGTCGTAGGCGGGGCTCAGGAAGTCTTTTGAGAATTTCGAAAAGACTGCGATTTTCGTGTGGTCGATGGGCTTGAGCAATTTTTGGCGGACCATCGTGCTGACCATATAATCCGAGGGCAAGATGAGATCGTAGCCCGATTTTCCGGACTGGACCGAGAACTGGATTTTGGCGAGGAGCTCCTCGTTGCTTGTGAAGTAATCGCGACTCACCTTGATGCCGGTGCTCATTTCAAAATTCGTTACTGTTTCTTCTTCGAGATACTCGGTCCATGTGAGGACCCGCAGGATACGTTCCTCAGATTTTTTTTCCGCTTCTGGAGATCGTTGGGTGCAGGCACCCGCAAAGAGAAGACAGAAACCTAGGAACGCGAGCGATTTTTTTTGAAACATAGTTGGGACACTAGAACACCCAAAATAGAAATTCCACACAGAAAAAGAGAGAGTGTGTAGATCTCGACGCCAACAGAAAGGCGAAGCATGCTGAAAATTTTGATGGGAAGTGTGACTTGGTCCATCCCTTTGATGAAAAAGCTAATCAAAAAATCGTCGAGCGAGAGCGCAAAAGCCGTCGCAAAGGAAGCGATCAGACCCGGAAGTAGCTGAGGCAAAAGCGCGTGGCGAAAAACGGCTCGATTGGGAGCTCCGAGGTCGCGGGCCGCGTCGATGAGGCTGCGGTCAAGACTTTCGATGTTGGCTTTCATGACGAGTGTGGCATACGTGAACGAGAAGCCCACGTGACCGGCGATGAGCGTGCCCCATCCGAAATTTGCTCCAATCTTTACGAACCACACGAGCAGCGCGAGTCCGAGAGCGATCTCGGGGAGGAGCAAGGGGACGAGAAGCAGGGTTTCAAATCGCCCTCGCCAAGCCTTCGATAGTCGCGGCAGCGCAAGGGCTGTAAGAGTCCCCATGGCTGTCGCAATGACGGCGCTCGCACCTGCAAGAAGCAGCGACTGCTGGAGTGACGAGAGGAGATCGTGGTTTGCGAGCAGGCGATCGACTCCCTCCAGGGAAAGTCCTTTGCGCAGAGTCAACACGAGTGGCAGCCACAGGAAAATGATGACGCCTGTAAAAACTGCGCTCAGAAGTCTCATGCGCCCTTCCTTGTGCTGAAGCTTTCATAGCGACGGAGCTGCCTGAGGCCAAGCAACGTGAGAAACAGAAGCAAAACAATCAAGGCAGAGCCCAGGGGCCAGTTTCGTGCCGTGAGAAACTGATTCTGAAGAAAATTTCCAATAAAAAATTGCCTTGATCCCCCAACGAGAGCCGGCACGAGGTACTCGCCTGTCGAGGGGATAAAAACAAAGAGAGCGGCCGAAAATATTGCGGATTTGTGCAGCGGAATCAGAATACGAGTCACGAGTTGACGTCGTGAGGCGCCCAGGTCTGCTGCAGCTTCTAGAAGGCGAGGATCTTGGCGTTGAAAAGAGGCATAAAGCGGAAGGATCGCGTAGGGAAGATAGTTGTAGCAAAGAGCAAAGAGAATGCCAGGCACGGTGTAGAGTCCGTCGAGCCCGAAAGGCTTGAGACGCAAAAAATCCATCACGGCAAAAATCCGAATCAAAAAACTTGTGGCGAGTGGGATCAAAATCAAGCTCAAGGCCAAGGCTTTTTGAGGGCCGCGGAGGCGAGCCATGAGGTAGGCCGTCGGAAATGCGAGAAGCAAACACAGGACTGTGTTGGCAAGAGCGAGAGCGAGGCTTCGTAGAATGATTCCAAGATAGAGGGGATCCAAGAGTCTTCTGTAAGCCTCCAGACTCAGCGCCGTTGAGGTCGTCCCGTCAGGTAGACGCGTGTTGAAGCTAAAGAGTGAGAGAATGACGAAGGGCCCGACAAGAAATCCGATGATCCACGCGTAGAGAGGGATCACGAGCAGTGTGGTGTTTAGGCTGGGGAGTTTTCGTTTTGAAGCGACCATGTGTCGTCGTACTCCCACTTCATGAGAAGTTCGGCACCGTCCTGGCCCGGCAGGGGCTCGTGACCCGGTGTTTTGACGAGGTGGGTGGCGCCAGTCGGATCCTGAACCTTGCTGAGCCACTCCTGACCCATAAAGGCGGTGTCGATCACTCGTACGGGGACACCCAGCTCGTTTTCCCGAAGGGAAGAGCCAAGCGGGCGCAGGTCGATGCTCTCGGGGCGAAGCATCCAGATGGCGTTAAACTGCTTCGGAGGAAGCAGCTCTAAGTTGCCGCTCATGTGAGGCGTGAGTTCCGTTCCGAAGAAATTTGCTGTACCGACAAAAGTCGCCACAAAGTGCGAAGTGGGTCGACGGTAAATCTCTTGGGGGCTGCCGATCTGAACAAGTCGTCCGTTGTTCATGATGCCGATGCGGTCGGAGAGAACCATCGCCTCAGACTGGTCGTGGGTGACAAAAATAAAACTCGACCCAAGCTTCTTGCGAAGTCTCAGCAGTTCCATCTGCATCTTCTCACGGAGCTTCAGGTCCAGCGCCGAGAGGGGCTCATCGAGCAGAAGAATTTCTGGGTCGCTGATGAGGGCTCTGGCGAGTGCGACGCGCTGTTGTTCGCCGCCAGAGAGCATTCCTACCGGGCGCTTGAGGAGGTGCCGGGTTTCGGTGAGTTCCAAAATTTCATCGCTCGCCATTTTGATTTCGGCTTCCGACTTTTGAGACATCCGAAGACTGAAGACAATGTTTTCGAAAACGCTCAGATGCGGAAAGAGCGCGTATTTTTGGAAGACGGTGCGTATCGGTCGCTTGTGGGGAGCGACCTTGAGAAGGTCTTTGCCATGGAGGCGAATGCTTCCGGCGTCGGGTGTTTCAAAGCCACCTAGGAGTCGCAGAGTCGTGGTTTTGCCGCATCCCGAGGGGCCAAGCAGCGAGAAGCCTTCTCCTTCGGCGATCTCAAGGTCGAGCTGAGCAAGTCCAGCCTCGTTTCCATCGCTGTCGATAAAGATTTTCCGGAGCCCCTGAATCTCTAGAAACATTGGGGACTTTTGCCGGAATTCTTTAGGAGGGTCAAAGAAAAAGGGGGCTCGGCTGCGACTCTCGGCCGCTTGGCGGGCGGGGCCTCCTTCTGGATGAGACCTCTTTGGCTTGAGCTCGGGACTTTTTGCTTTTGGAGACCTCGCCGGGGTTGTGGACTTTTGTATTAGCCCGTTTTGGGGGCGCGCTAGCCCGTATTGGGAGTGCGACTGAGTGCGCCCGGCGTGCCGAGCATTTCACCGAGAGCGGTGCTCATCTCGCTCAGGACTCGGTTGCGAATGGCTTGCGAGGGAAGGGCTTTTGTAAATTTACGGCTGAGAAACCCAAGGGCTTCGAGTGAGTTGAGTTTTACGTAGGCGAGCACCGAGTTGAAGTCTTTGCCCCAGCTCACAATGCGCGTGAAAGGGCGCTGCGACCAGAAACGCTGGCCCTCGGGGATGACGGGTTTGTCTTGGGTTGGCCTCGTTAGGGAGCTGCCGTTTGCAGTGACTCGCCCACGACGTCGGAGGGCACGCTCAGTGGACGCGCCTGCGGGGCTCAACGATGGATTTAC
>CAMCVE010000012.1 GCA_945881775.1 Bacteriovorax stolpii | reverse complement strand
AACACCCGCCTGAATATCACCCGAACCACCTCCTATGGGAAGCGTGACAACATCGGGGAGAACATTCACGGGATCAATCACCGGTTTTTGAATTTCGTAAACGGGTTCTTTGACGACGATCGGGGCCATCACCTCGCGAACAAATCCATTTCCCCGAACAGCAGGGCGCGAGGTCGCGGAATCCACAGGCATCGAAGGTTTCACAAAGGCAGGATTCTGAACTTCCATAAAGCCGCCTCCGCCCCGTTGACTGCCGCCAGCCGACTCGATGCCACCGGCATCAGCACCGAGATCGCGGATCGCTCGGTCTTTGTCTTCTTGCGAGACGGTGCCCGTCTTCACGTAGTTCATGGTCGATTCAACAGGGAAACCGAACTTCGATGAGAGGGCCTGCGCCTCGCTGAGCTTAGAGGGTTTGAAACCTGCCGCCGCCGCAGCATTGCCAGCAAGAGCGGCGTCTTTCGAGCCCGAGCCTTCACGCTTCGAAGAATCCGATTCCGAGGGCATTGCGCGCTCAAAACGCTCGATCTGATGCTTGATCGCGCTGTCACGATCGATAGGGCGCACGCTCTGCAAGATGCCTCGCATGGTCATTGTGAACTGACCTTTGGCGACGAGTGCGGGGTTCGAAGCGCCCGCCTGGACGCTCACAAGACCGCGCAGGGTCGCAACTACAGTCGCGTTCTGCCTCCGATCGTATCCGACTTGGAACACTGTTCCGCGCACGCCCGCAACCGCGTTGGGGGTGCGAACTTCGAAGACGTCGCGACCTTGGCCCGAATATTTGCGATTCACTGTCGAACGCACTTCGCCCGACTCAAGGAAGAGAGTGGTGCCAGGCTTTTTCTCATCCGCTGAAGCGGTTTGAATTTGGAGGCGACTGTTGGTGCCGACGACGACTTCGTTGGCGCCCTCAACAAAGCGCACTTTGGCGCGTCCGTCTTGGCCAGTCATCACCGTCTCTTGCTCGTAGAGCTCAGCGCCCCTGGAAAGCACGCGGATCTGTCCGCCCGGCCCGAGAGCTTCAACCTGCCCTCGGATGTTGATGATTTCGGCCACCTTCTGAGCGGCCTCCGCACGACTCAAAAGCGCGGCAGCGCCAAAGCAGACAAAACCCAAGACCACGCGATTGAAAATAAAACGCCCCATGAAACTGATTATGACGAGTTGTGCCACATGGAGCCCGTTAAGATTCAATCAAGTAAGGCTGGAGTGCCTCCAACATGTCAAAAAACCAACAATTTCATATTCTTAAAAATCCTTAACGCAAAGATAACCTTGAATATAACGCACCGCACTTTGGTACAATAATAAAGGAGCCGATAGGAGATGGGTATGACGCGTGAGACAACTCTCAACACACATCTTTATTTGACCCAGGACCTCAGGAGCTTCTTTGCAGAAGAGTGCCTGAACATCGCCGCCAAACAAGGGCTCGCGGTGCCTGAGCATCTGGGACAATACCTCGGCGACATGCTGCTTCGCTTTGTGGGCAGTGACACCTACTTCGTACTGAGCTCCGATCCCCACGCCGTCAAACCCAAAAAAGAATTTCCCTCTGTGGTGCGACTTTGGCTCGAGGGCCAAACCCAACCCGTGATTGAACAGCTCGTGCAGATGCAACACGTGGGCGACATCGCGCTCTACACAAGCGGCTTTTTCCCAGAGCGCATTGAGCGCTCGATGGTCGACATGGATTTTTACATGGCCGTCGGTGGCCAGGCTTACGAGCGCGCCGGACAAATTCGCGAGACTCTCGCACAAGAGCGCCACCTGAACGTCTACTTCGAACTCGCCTCACGCTTCTCAGAACTCAAAGAACTTCTTGCGGAGTTTTCTGACCGCAAACTCCTCAGCACCGAAGCCGACAGGCTGCGCCTCTACCAAAAATGGCTCCAAAGCCGGAGCCCTCGGATTCGGCGCATGCTCGCCGAAGTGGGCATCATCGCCCAAGGAAGCGACCCGCATGACAACTCCGACGGCGCTTGAAACCCTTCACTGGGCCCAACGCACACTCGAAGAATTCTACGGCGCGACGACATGTCTCGATGTGAGAGATTTTGTGCGCACGATCGAAAACTTTGATGAACTCGGGCGCCTGCATGTCGAACAACATGAGACCCGTGGCGACATTGATCTCGCACTGCTTTTTGATCGGGATATTTTTTCGGCGTGGACCTCGCAGCAAGGGCATCGTGCCGCGAGCGTTCTCTGCGAAGAAGTGAGTCACTTCGTTTATCTAGGATTCAATCACCGCCGCGAACGCAGCGTGTGTGCGATCGAGTTAGAGCTGCAATCGGAAGTGGACCGCATTCTACTCGCGTTTCACCCGCTGGCGCCAGCGCGTCTTGCGGCGAGCCGTACAAAGCTTCTCGGCGAACTTCAAAACTCCCCACATGCGCCCGAAAAGGTGGACTACGAGACAGCACGCCGCTGGGCCGCGCGCCTCGTGAGACACCTTGCGGGTGGCGACCCTGCCGCGTGGACGGCGCACGAGCGCCAAGTGCTCTGCGAGTTTTTCCACAGAGACCTGGGCGAAAAGATCCATCTCTTGCGGAGCTTACGTTGAAACCCTCTGCGAAAGAACTCACGAAACTTCGCAAGAGCCCGCGAGCGCTGCTCTATCACCCGGTGTCGCTACTCGGTGCGGATGCGCTGCTTGTGGATATTTCAGAGAATGGGCTGCGTCTGCGCGCGCTGCCTGACAAATTGCCTTTGCACCGCCACGACAAAGTGCGCATCGAATGGCAGCCACTCGCAAACATGAAACCCGAAATCTTAGAGGCGCGCTGTCGCTGGGTTCACGCGGGAGAAGCGGGGCTATCGCTTGTGGGAGTGACGAAGCGCCAGAGCTACTTTATACGAGCTTTAGTCCACTACCACCGGAACGACGACGATTCCAAGTGATCGGGATGCCCTTGTCGCCCTTGCGGGGAGAAGTGTCCTGATTGCTAATCACGCGAAGACGGCTGCGAATTTCATCACGGCTCATGGGCGCCCCACGACGACGGAAAAATCCGCCACCCCCACCGCTGAGGTTGGGGCCTTGAATCTTGATCATGAGATATCCTGCGAGCATGCCGCCGAGGTGAACAAGGTGAGCAACGCCGCTGTCGGAGTAAAAAACTGCGGACACAATCTCGATCGCCGTGAGCAGGATCACAAACTGCCGCGCCTTCATGGGTACGACAAAAAATACGAGAACCTGCGCTTCGCCGTTGAGCATCCCAAAGGCCACAAAAAGTCCGTAGAGCGCACCCGAAGCGCCGATGATGGGAATGAGCCCGGCCGTCTCAGCACTTGAAGAGCCAAACGCTAGGAGCGCAAGCCAAATGAGCGTGTGCAGCACAGCACCCCCCACAGCGCAGACGGCGTAGTAGCGCAAGAACTTGCGATGTCCCCAGCGCCACTCGAGCTCAGTGCCGAGCATGTAGAGAATGAGTAAATTAAAGAGCAGGTGCGTGAGGCCACCATGCAAGAAAGGATAGGTGACGATCTGCCAGATACTTCCGGAGAAGAATGCGAGCGGCGAAAACCCAAAAACGTTTTCGACAGGGAAAGACCAGACGCGACTGAGTGTGAGCTGCAAAACGAAAACAACCGCGCAGAGCATGAGTAGTGCGCGCACTACTGGGCTCATACGCGGTTGCTGGAATCCTACTCTCGTCACCTGAAGATACTTAGCCCCTCAAGAGCGAGAAATCAAAAAGATCGTTCAACTTAGAACGATGCCATCACGTAGAACGTGTAGCTGGAACTCTCAGTGTTGAAGATGCTGAAGTCCTTGTTGAAAAGGGTTTCGTTCGCGACTGAGACAGCATAGGAGACTGGGCCCGTGGTGACAGGGATATCGGCGATGACTTCGTAAGCGAGTTTAGCGGTGCCAAATGCGCCATCAAGGCCAGGGGCTCCGCCCTTGTAGGCTTGGGAGACGCTGGAGGAGAGCGTGAGGCTCATCTTGTCGCTAACCTTGTAAGCAGGGATGAACTCGAAAGCCCAGCTAGCAAGAGTGTTGCCCGCAGGCGTTTTGCCGGGGAGAACAAACTTTTGATAGGCGCGGTCGGTGAGACCAAAGCTAACCTGGGGACGAACGAGAACGCTCCAGATTTTGCCTTCTAGTGAGAAGGCGGGACGCAGAAGGATCGAACCCCAACCGCCAGCTTGTTGAGCTGCGCTGTTTGTGGGAATGGTCCAACGTGTGGTGAAAGAAGTCTTCCAGTCGCCGCCGATCCAGTTGAGGCCGCTGCGAGTGACAGGAACGCGGATGAAGCCGTGAGACTGACCGAGAGCGCTTTCGCCAGCGTCCATATAGGTAAGATCTTGTGAGTACTCGACAGCCCCTTTGAGGGTGTCGCTGAACTTGTAGGTTCCCGAAGCGTAGATCCCCGTACCAAGGCCGTTGCCGGCTTCGCGAGGCGAGAAGCTGTTAGAAGCCTCCACGTAGTAAGCAATTTGAGCGTTCGCGGCCGCAGTTGCGAGAAGTCCGAGTCCAAGTGTCAGTGATTTGATCATAGTGCGCATAAAATTTTCATCCTCTCCAAAATTTTTCACAAACTCTCGCGTCGACCCCATAGAGTCAACACGAATCGCCTTTAAAAAGTCTTACTTAACTGAGCTTCCGAGGAAATTTCGCGAAAGAAAGTTTCGCGGAATGCTCGAGTCTCAGCAATTCATTGTACTTCGCGATGCGCTCGGAGCGACTCGCGGAACCTGTCTTCACTTGACCACAACCTGTTGCGACAGCGAGATGCGCGAGTGAAGTGTCTTCGGTTTCGCCTGAGCGGTGCGAGACCACCGAAGACCAACCGTTCTTTGTTGCGAGGTGCATCGTCTCGAGAGTCTCAAGAAGCGAGCCCACTTGGTTGAGCTTAATGAGAATGGCGTTGCCCGCTTTGCGCTTGAGACCATCTTCGAGACGCTTCACTTGGGTGACAAAGAGATCGTCGCCCACGAGCTGCAGACGCGAGCCAAGCTCACGAGTGGCGTGCGTCCACGAGTCCCAATCGTCTTCTGCGAAACCGTCTTCGATGGAGAGGATCGGGAATTTTTCTGCAAGGCCGCGGTAGTAGTTGGTGAGCTCGGCGCCGTCGACCGTGCCGAGACTTGCGTCGCGGAACTGATACTTGCCGTCTTTGAAGAATTCAGAAGAGGCCACATCGAGTGCGAGTCCGATCTGCGTGCCGGGCTGGTAGCCCGCAGCTTCGATGGCGCTCATAATCAGCTCGAGAGCCGCTTTGTTGGACTCGAGCTTCGGCGCGAAGCCGCCCTCGTCGCCGACAGAAGTTGCGAGACCCTTGCCAGCGAGAATCTTTTTGAGGTGATGGAAGATCTCTGCGCCCGCACGGACCGAATCGGAGAAGGTCGAGAAGCCATGAGGAACGATCATGAACTCTTGGATATCGAGACCGTTGTCGGCGTGAGCGCCGCCGTTGATGATGTTCATGAGGGGCACAGGGAGTTTCATTTGGCATTCGTAGCCCATGAAGCCCGCTTGTTTGTGGATCCAGCTGGCGAGACTTTCGCCGCAGTGCTGAGACATCGCCTTCGAAACAGCAAGCGAAACGGCGAGGATGGCGTTTGCGCCGAGCTTGGACTTGTTGGGGGTGCCGTCGGCATCAATGAGTGTGCGGTCAATCTGGCGAAGGTCTTCGGCGGACTTGCCGATGACTGCGGGTGCGAGAGATTTCTCGATGTTTGAGACGGCTTTGAGGACGCCTTTGCCGAGGTAGCGAGTCTTGTCGCCATCACGAAGCTCGAGCGCTTCGTGAACGCCTGTGGAGGCGCCAGACGGAACGATCGCGCGACCCACAACACCGGAGTCGAGTTCGACTTCGCATTCGACGGTGGGGAATCCTCGGGAATCCAAAACTTCACGGGCTCTAACTTGTACGATTTTTGACATGCCCAAAAGAGTTAGCACGCCCCCACCAGCCTGGCCAAGGCGTGAAAGGCCTCTTAGGCCGCTTTTTTAGGCGAGTTTTTGAAGATGTGCAGGGGGTACGGAATGCCGCTCGTGACGATCGAATCGGCAAAGCTTGGCATGTTGCCGCAAGCCACGTGCGAGCCGATGATTTTGCCATCCTCAGACGTTCCGGTCTGCTCGAAGCGGAAGATGTCTTTGAGGATATAGGTGCCGTGGTCACTCACCCCGAGACACTCGGAAATGTAGGTGAGCTTACGACTGCCGTCTCGGAGACGGTTGGCCTGAACAACGACATGAATCGCGTCGGCGACCTGCGAGCGGATGACGTGAGCTGGAACGCCGGAGTCGGCGATCATACACAGAGTTTCGATACGGTTCATAGCCTGAACAGGGTTGTTGGCGTGGAGCGTTCCCATGGAACCATCGTGACCCGTGTTCATCGCCTGGATGAGATCAAGCCCCTCGGGACCACGAACTTCACCAACGATGATGCGATCGGGCCTAAGACGAAGTGAAGCTTTCACAAGGTCGCGAATCGTGACCTCGCCCTTGCCCTCGAAGTCTTTGTGTTTGGTTTCAAATCGCACCACATGGTTGGACTTCACCTGGAGCTCGGCCGTGTCCTCGATGATCAGAAGACGCTCGTTGCCTGGGATGCGAGAACCCAGCACGTTCAGCAGCGTCGTCTTACCTGAACCCGTACCACCGCTCACAAGAATGTTTCGCTTCAGGATCACGCAGAGATCAAGAAAGCGCGCCATGTCCGGAGACATCGCACCGAAGGTGATGAGACTCTGAAGACCGAGTTTCTCTTTGGAGAATTTACGAATCGCCATTGTCGGACCATTTTTGGCGCAAGGAGGAATCACAGCACAAATACGCGAGCCATCGGGCAAGCGCGCGTCGAGAATGGGCTCTTCTTCGGTGATGGGCTTGCCCACGAACTGTGAAATGTTTCGAATGGCGGCCGTAAGACCTTCTTCGCTCGTGAAAGCGAGCTCGGTCTTGTGGATCTTGCCTTTGATTTCGATAAAAATTTCTTTGTAGCCGTTGATCATGATTTCCGTGACCGTGGGATCTTCCAGAAGTGTACGGATCGGGCGCAAGAATTCGCCGACCGAATCTTCGAACACGGAAGTCTTTTTGATCACTTCGTCAGCCACTGCGAGTCTTCCTTATGCGTGAGCAATGCGCCAACGACCGGGAGCGCGCTGATGGATGAGGCCTTCGGTCTCAGCCCAGCACTGCATCGACCTGACCATGACGTTGAGCATGGCGTAGAGATGGTATTCGTCGAGAGAGCTTAGGAATTCTGCTCGAGCCTGGATGTTTCCACTTTGGGTGAGCAGAACGACATGCCCGAGCTGAGAGTAGCCGAGCGATCCGTAGAGTTGGAGCAGCGCACGTTTTTCGTGACGAGGGAGCTTGAAGAAGCGGTTGAGTCGGCCTTGCGATGACAATAGCTCCAGGACTTCCTCCCAGACTTTGTCGCGAACGGCGACCAGATTTGGTGTCGACATGAGCAGCCTCCTTTCCTTGGATGTTGGTGCCAAATGTCTCTAAGGAGCCTATCGGCCAAAACTCACCAAACCTTAACAAAAAGAAGGAACGACAAAACCCAGCTTCTCCAGGGGAGAAAGCTGGGTCCTAAAGAGAACGCTGGAAAAGAGTCCTGCTGTGTGGCCTTAAGCGATTTTCGCCAATGTTTTGGCGAGACCGTTCTTGGTGATCGTGCGCAGAGCGCTCGTCGACACGCGAAGAGTGACCCATTGGCCGGTTTCTTCGTTGAAGAAACGCTTCTTCTTCAGGTTCGGAAGCTGGCGCATTTTCGTCTTCGTATTGGAGTGCGAGACGTTGTGGCCTGTGAGGGGACGTTTTCCTGTGACTATGCAAACGCGAGACATGGGTTCTTCTTTGCTAGAATTTCCGTGAGATATCAATTCAAAAGTGCATCGATCTTCAGAAGGAGTTTGTGAGTGAGCGTTGTGAGATGCAAGTCGGGCTCGCGCCAGGCGGACCACTGCTCGCCTTTTTGCGGGGACTTCGTGGGAGCTCCTCTGAGGACTGCCCAAACCTTGTAGCGATACCGAGTAATGCTGTGAGTGACCGGGCCTAAAACACTAAAATTATTTGAAATTTGCTCGAGCTCTTCGGCGTGAACGGTCCTGAGCGGCAGCTCCCACTGGCCCTCGAGACGCTCCCCCGGGGGGATTTTTCGAAAGAGCATTTCCGCACCCCCATCCCAGAAAACATCGGCGACCAGATGCCTCTCCAGAGTGAGGGGACGACGTTTAGGGAGGGGCCACTCAGCGACCTTGCCTTCTCGCTGCGCCACACAAATTCTCGCAAGGGGGCAAACCTCGCAGAGCGCCTGCGAGCCCGGGCGACAGACGAGAGCCCCGAGCTCCATAAGAGATTGGCCAAAAATAGGGAGCTCAGGTGTCTCGATACCCATAACCGACTCAGCGAAGAGCGCTTCAATCTGTTTGCGATCTTTCGAAGTGTTCAGGGGATCGGGATGTCCAAAAACGCGCGCTCCCACACGAAGGACATTGCCGTCGACGGGGACCACACGATCTCCGAAAGCAATCGAGGCGACGGCCGCCGCCGTGTAAGGCCCGACCCCCTTGAAACGCTGCCACTCGAGGGCGCGCGTGGGCCAAGAGCCGCCGTTCCTAGAGAGATGACTCGCCAGTTCGCCTGCCGTCGCGTGGACATTGCGCGCACGGGAGTAATAACCCAGGCCCGCCCACGATTTCAGCACCTCGTCTTGGGGAGCCTCAGCGAGACTTTGCAGCGTTGGAAATTTTTGCATCCACCGCGTGAAATAGGGAACGACCGTTTTCATCGTCGACTGCTGCGACATCACCTCGGAAATCCAAATGGCGTAAGGGTCGACGGGCGATCTGCGCCAGGGAAGCTCACGAGCCCCGCTCGCATACCAATCGCGAAACAGAGGCCACGCCTTAAGAAAAACGTTGGCCGCCTTTTCACTCTTCTCCGACACGCCGAGACGATCTAATGTAGCGAGGGTGAAGTCAATCGTCTTCAACTCAAACCTGACTCCTCTCGAGACTCCCTCGAAGTCTCTTGACGTTTCCGTCGAAAGCACCCTCAGCAGAGAAAATTTGAGACTCAGGTACACACTCCTGAGCTCCACCCTGGCGGCCAAAGGACTTGACGCCTTTGCATGGGAAGCCAGCGCAAGTCAGTTTTCTGAGACGCTCTGGAAGAAGACCTGCTTTGAAGTCTTCGTTGCAGACCGGGCGAGCGAGCGCTACTGGGAATGGAATTTTTCTCCTACCGGCGCTTGGGGAGCTTTTTCATTTTCTGCGGCACGAGTGCGCGCACCCGCAGAGGCGCGTCGCGATGCCGGCTTTCCCGTACTCAAAAACGATCTCTCACGCCTCTCTGAGGGTCGACTCGTTCTCGAGGTGACCCTCGACTGGTCATTTTCTCCGTGGCTTGCGTGGAGCGCAGCGAACGATCGCCTCAGTCGGGATGCTGTTTTCTCTCTGAACGCAATCACCGACAGCGCCAGCGGGGAGCGGGTGCACTGGGCTCTTCGACACGGGGAGAGTGGTCGCGCTGACTTTCATCTGCGCGCGAACTTCCTCTCCTTGAAAGAAATTATTTCCCGCTAGAAATCTGCTTTTTAACGTCGGCTGCCACCCGACGTTCCATGCAAGCTTGGAAAGATTTTCCGAAGGCCTCGGTGTCGAAATCGTATTCGATCTTGGTCCAGCTCGATTCGCGATTTGAGAAATCAAGCGGCCACGACAAATCCTTTTCGAGCTCGCGGACACAGAATTGCGCGCGGTCACTGAAACACCGCGTGGGGAATCGGTACATCGCTTTGCCACGAAGCCGGGCGCCAGACTGCGAGGTCGGAGCTGTTACGTTGGCCTGAAGGTCTATGCGTCCTCCACCTTTGAGGGCGAGCCGCACTCGACCGAGATCTAGCTTGCCCGTGGTTTTTTGAAACTCGACGAGGGCCGATTCGGGGACGGGCATGCACTCCGCGCGTACGGCATCGCTGAGCAGGTAGTCACTAGCTGCGGACTTATCAAAGAACTCATCAATTTTTTCTCGAACTGAAAGAGTCCAAGGTGCGGCCTCAACGCCGGAAATCTGTAAGAGTCCCCTCAGACGCGCAGCCTTCTCCCAATCCGCGAAGTAGCGCCCTTGAGAAGTGAAAGTTCCTTCGCCCTTGACGATGCCTTTAGAGAGACCAAGAGAAAAGGGCAGGGCTTTAACGGGGAAACTCTCGAGATTTACAGACGCCGCCCATTGGGGATCTCCATTGTTGATCCATGCGGGAGAGAGATCCAGGGTGGCCGAACCCTTGAGCTTCCCTCCTTGGTACATCACCGAGAAGGGTCGGAGTGTCGAGCGTCCCCGGTTGTACTCGAGCTTGCCGAGAAGTTTTGTGAAGAGCTCGCGCGCTTCCCACTGGATCGAGCCGATGTCGAGGTTGACGCTTGCGCGACTCCCCTTGGCCCACGCCGACTGCGTCCAGGAGTCCGGAAATTTATAACGGTCGCGAGACTCGAGCTTCTCGAGAAGGGAGCTGAGCTCGATCTGCGGAATTTGAACGTTGGCTTGGAGGTTCCAAGCAGGGTTGAGGAACCAATCGATCAGATAGAGCGAGCGATTCTTTTTGTTGCCGACGGGCTCGGGAGTGAGAGAACCCTCGAGGCGATACCTCTGCTGGCCTTTCAGAATCTCAACGGGAGCAAATTCGATCGAGCGATCCGTGAAGCGAAGCTTGCCGGAGATGGAGTCGAAGGAATTTCCCAAAAGAGGCGAGTGCCAAGAAAAATTCTCGAAACGACTTTGCCCATCGAAGGTGAGCGTCGCCCAGTCGATGTCTTTTTCGCTTCGGAAGTTTGAATCCAAACCGAGGCTTCCGTCGAGCCAGACTCTTCCTTTCACGCGTTCTTGGATGTGGGCGTCGGGGAAGAAATCTTTCCATGTCGCAAGGTCTACGGGTTGCTTGAGTAAGACCTTCAAACGGCTTCGCCCCGACCCCTGCACCATCTGACCCGAGAAGTTCATGTCGAGGTCAGCAAACTGAAAGTGCCCTTTGTCGATCTCAACGCGGTTCTGCGACTGCTCAGCTGAAATCTGCAGCTCCAGGGGGACCCCTTGTGGCTTGCGGAACGTGTCACCGACCCAGATCGAAGCGTCGCCGAGATTGAGTTGCCCCAGAAGCGTCGCTCTGTGCACTCGGGTTCCCTGACCACGTCCCACGAAGAAGAAGCTCATCTCAAACGGTCCGTTGAGGTTTTGCCTGAGTCCGGCGAAATCCACACCCGAGTTACCTTTTGCAAAAGTTCCCTTAATGTTTGAAAAATGAAATTTTTCGAAACTCCAATTCATTAAGGGCCAAGGGCTCGCGACCTTGGGATCGAGGGTTCCTGAGACATTTCCTTTAGCCTGAAAGAATCCCTGAAGAGGAACTTTTCTGAATTGTGGAAAGAGCGAGCTCCAGTCCGACAAATCAATATTATTGCTGAGTACAGAGACATCAAAACTTGCGGGCTCATCTTGGAGCGTCCAACCCAGTAAATTCTTCAGCGCAGCTCGACCCTCAACCTTTAAGGAATGAAGCTCCAGATCGAAATTAGTAACCTTAAGCCCCTCGTCATCATGAGACATCTTCACAAGCAGCTGAGTCTTTGTGCGGGCAGGCTTCACGAAAAAGGAGCTTGGTGGGTCCCAGTTGGCATCGGTTGCGTTGAGTTGAAGCTCCGTGCGAGGAGAGAGAAGTCGCCCGTTCTGAAGTCGCCCTTCGCTCACGGCAGAAATCACGACCGGACCACTCGCGCTTTTCTTGTCCCCCAAGAGCGCAGCTAAGTGAGATGCATCGAGTTTGAAATTATTGAGAGACAGGCGCCATACGAAATCCGAATTGTCCAAGCGATCGCGCACATGCAAACGTCCACTGCTCGAAATAATTCCCGTACCTGGCGACCGTCGAATCCACTTCAGCGGCAAGTGTAGCTCTTTCACTTCGCTGCGACCCATGATCCATTGTAACTCGAACTCTTTGCCGGGCTGATAGCGAGATTCGAGATCAATCTTGAGGTCGTCGAGGAAGGCATGGGTTTTTCCGCTAGATAAATCTCCGAGCACCACCCCAGTAGATTCTTCTCTGAAGAGCACTCTAGGGGTGGCGTGAAGAACAAAGCGCCCGGGGGCGAAACGCTCAAAGATGTTTCCGCCGGTGAAGTTCGTCTGGGACAAATCGAGCTCAAATGAGCTGAAATCGAGAGAGACCGGAATCTTCTTCTCGCCACGCACCGTAAGCACGCTCCTGGTTTCGAGACTAAGGGGTCCTGCAAGAACCCACGACCCGCTGTCTGAACCCGTTTGGACAAGCGCTTTCATCTCGAGCTTTTGTCTCCATAGCGCGTCGAGATCGGCGTCAAGTTCGAGATCGAGAAGATTCACACGGACATTCTGCGCAGGCTTTGTCTCAGACGCCTCCACGGGTATGTCGACCTGAAGCTTGCTGCGCTCCAAGCGCACTTTGTAACCCTTGGCGTAGGTCAATAAGTGTCGGGTCCATTCGACAAGTTGTTCGGACTTCGTAGTGGGCGTGAGCTCCGTGACAGCTTGTGGAGTGGGCAGAGTATCGCCAGGACGCTCAAGACGCACTTGAGCGTCGACGCCGCTGGCCTCGAGGTTAAACGGCGTGCCCGCCATTACGAGAGAGAGGGGACTAAACGAAAGTCTCAGATCATCGACTTTGAGTGAGTGGAACCATTTTCCTTTTTGGATGTCGATGTCGCGGAGTTCAACACCAAGACTCAAATTCTTGAGTGAATGGCCCCAACTCATATCACCCACGCGCAAGCTCTGAGCACCGAGTTCGCTGACGAGTTTTTGTGTCACCCAAGGACGCAGTTCATACGCAGGATAGATCCAAAAAAATCCAAGTCCCGCGATCAACGCGAAGATCAACGGGATCACAACGAGATAAGCGGCCCAGCGTCCGTGGCGACGGATATGCGGAAACACCTTGTCCCAAACGGCGCGAACGCGCGCGAAAACGGGTTCGACTTTAGGGGCGATCTTCGCCCATAAAGCGCGGAGTTTCTCTTTCATTACCTTCTATTGTACAAAGCTAAGAAAAAGCCATCACCCGTAAGCGCGCCAGAAAGCTGGCCCCCACCCTCAGTTCGAGACTCAGGGCCCCACTGCAACCAGTTTGCGTCATTTGTGAGGGGTGCGCCCGCGAGTCGGGTCGCCGGATTGGTCGCAAGACGATCACGAAAAGCAGCTGGCAACTCTGCGACGAAGGGATGCGGGCTCCATTCGAGCTTTGCGCGCTCGTCGGTAATCAAAGTGTTCATCTTTTCGAGATTCTCTTGAGGGCGGATCGTACACGTCGCATAGGCGAGGCGGCCACCTGGCTTCACAAGGGCACGTGCGCGCAAAACAAGTTCAGACTGAACTTGCGAGAGCGCTTGGGCTTCGTGGGCGTCCCATTTGAGAATTCGGTCCGGATTGCGCCGAAGCGTCCCAAGACTCGAGCAAGGGGCATCAATGAGGACCAGATCAAATGTCGCTTTGGCCGCCTCTAAAGCTGTTTTGTCGAGGAAACGGACGATGCTCACGCCTGCTTTCTTCGCGCGTTCGCTCAGACGAGCAAGTTTGTCGCGGGCGATGTCGTAGGCGTAAATCTCGCCTTGGTTTTGCATGAGCGCAGCGAGATGCAAGGTTTTTCCACCAGCTCCCGCACACAGATCAAGCACGCGCATGCCGGGCCTCACGCCGATAAAGTGTCCGACGAGCTGACTGTGCTCATCTTGGATTTCGGCCGCGCCGTCCTCGAAAAGTTTGTCCTCTTGGAGAGCCACGCGACCTGGAAAAACAATTCCATCGGGAGAGTAGTGACTGGCCGCTGCACCGAGATGCTCCCACTTGGAGAGAGCCTCGTCGCGCGACATGCGAAGCGAGTTGATGCGCACGGCAAGAGGCGCAGGCTCAAAGCTCGCATGAAGGTAGTTATGAAGCGCCGTCTCGCTGGCTGGACCCGGACTCCAGGCCGAGAGCAAGGAGCCTGGAATCCCGTGAACACCGAGCAAATGTTCTTTGGATTGGTCTTCGAACTTCGGCTTGGCCTTGCGGTGCTTTTGGAAAAACCGTTCGGCTGGAAGTGTGAGAAGTTCTTCGACAAAGGCTTCGAAAGCGCGCATTTCGTCGGGCTTTTCGGGCGAGCCCGCAACTCCCATCATCCAAGGCCAAACACGGACGCCGAGGAATGCAGCCTCGGCGAGTGTCGCGCGCTGCTGTTGGCCGACGCGGTATTCACGGAAGGTTTCGTTCAGCACGCGGTCCAGCGGAAGACGCACGTCGGCGCGCCACTCGAGCAAAGTCTGCTTGAGAACCTTTTTCTCGAACAGGTTCATCCGTGTCCGCTCATGAGGACGGGTTCGGCGTCGCGCACATCATCGGAGCTTTGGCCGAGTTGCTTCACGCTCTCAAAGAACTCAAGACTGCGCGAAATGAGATCGGGGAAATCCTCGTTGGTGAAAATGTACTTTCTAAATGCACTCGCGCCCGGATATCCCGCAGAGTACCAAGCGAGAAACTTTCGGAACCCGAACTTCACACGCTCTTCGGGGTACATGTCGTAGAGGTACCCTAGATGCGTTTGAATGAGTTCAGAGGCATTGCGATCAGCTCGAATGCGCGTCCACTCAGCGGTGAAATTTACGGGCATCGGCTGCAGCTTTTTCACTTTCCGCTCATAGTAGTGGCGTCCGTCGGGAATATCTCCGGCAGGGGGCAGTCGGTGATGGGAAATCACATGCGAACAAGCCTCTTGCACGGCTGACGGCTCAAGTCCTTCGAGTTTCTCGAGAGCTTCGACGGACTCTTGGAAAATCCAAGGGTTCTTAAGGGCGCCGCGACCAATCATAACTCCCTGGCAGCCGGACTCCAGAAGTCGTGCAGCCGCAAGGGGACCCGACACGATATCGCCATTGCCAATAATCGGAATGGATGATTCTTCGGCCACTTTGCGAATGATATTCCAATTGGCATGCCCCGCGTAGCCCTGAGTGCGAGTGCGACCGTGAATGGCAACCCATTCCACGCCTTCTTCGCGGGCGATGCGCGACACCTCAGTGGCGTTGATTGAATCCGAATCCCAACCCGTGCGAATTTTGATCGTCAGAGGAACCTGGATCGCGGAGCGAATTGTGGAGAGCAGGTGCCCAAGCTCATCAGGGCGTGTGAGCCAGGCCGATCCACCACCCCGCTTGGTCACTTTAGGCACAGGGCAACCCATGTTGATGTCGACAAAATCGACGCCGGTGTCCTGCACGATTTTGGAGGCCTCGGCGAGCACTTCCGCAGAGTCTCCGAAGAGCTGGATGCCAACCGGCCGTTCATCTTCATGAAAAGAGAGGTAGCGGTCGCGCTTTTTGGTGCTCTGAACAAGCCCCGCGGCCGAAACAAATTCGGAAATCACGCAGCCCACACCCATTTTCTTCATGAGGCGCCGAAAAGGCATGTCTGTGATACCGGCCATCGGAGCCAGGATAAAGGGGTTGTGGGGCTTGAGCATGGAGCCTCTTATGTAGCGAAAAGCGAGCTCGTCAGGCAAGCCTAGAGTTGGGTTCGAAGGCCTACAGTGAGCTGATAGGCATTGAGAAGCATCCAGTCCGCCTGAAGCATGAGCTGATGCCCATGATCCAGGGGCATGTCCGTCCCGAGACTGATGAGCGGAGCCAAGACACTCGAATGCCGAAGCTTCGAGACGCGGTCATTGCCGGCCCCCGACGTGCTACTGGACCACGCGTAGCGGACTCCAAATCCCCCTCCCCACCAGAAGCCGCCCACATCCGACGCGATTAAATCCCTCAAGATGAAATCCAGAGAAACGGTGCTCAGCGCTTCTTCGAGCGAGTCGGGGGCATAGGCGCTTCTGAGAGAGTCGCTCAGCCCGAGTTTCACGCGGCTGAGACCCCATTTCATACGGAACGAAGAAACTGCATCTTCACTCCATCCCATGTCCACGATGAGTCCCATACCCCAGGAGGATTCTAAAACCTTTCCCTGCAAAACATCGTCTTCGGAGATCTTAAAAAGCCCGCGAGTGACGCCTGCATTGGAGTGACACAGGCCGAGCCCTAGAAAATTTCGAGAGGTGTAAGGAGCGGAGCTCACTGGAACGTCCAACATTGGAAGCAGATCTCCCGACGACTCAGAAACGGATTTGGGCTCGGGCTCAGGCTCGGGCTCGGATTTGAGTGCGTCGGCGTTAACGTCGGGCATCTGTCCCCTCGGCTCGACGAGGACGGATTCCGGAAGCTCTTGCGCACTCACTCGAGGAACTAAAATCCCCAGCAGGCAGAGCGAGACGACAGCTTGGTAAATCAGACGTGTCACACAGAAGACGTTAAGGCGGACGCCTCTGGTCTGCAAGACTCAGTGTTGCTTAGAGACCCGGAAATCCGAGAGTGCGTACATGAAGAAGCTTCGCGCGGTCGGCCGACCAGGTGCCTCGCAGCTCGTAAGGTTGCACAAAGACGGGGTCGGTCGCTTGTCCCAGACTGATCTCACCGGTCGTGGGAGTGTTCCACTCTACACGGTGACCCGAAGATAAGATCCACTCAGCACTTGAGGCTGGCTCTCTTAACCCCGAAACCACGGGACGCTGAACAATCTCTCGCACGGGCCAGGCTTCATTTTGGAGGGCCTCGAGTCCAGGTGCACTTAGCACGGGCGCAAGCTGTTGGAAGTTCCAGAAGCGCTCAGAGACGGAGCTTGTTCCAAGCGATGCAGGATTGCGCGCAGTGGCCTCCTCGGAAACTTCGACGACCTCACTCACGGCTTGGAGATGAGATGTGTCACCGAGAGAAAGAATTTGGCCAACGAGATGTCTCCGATAGAGATCTGTAAAGGAGTCTTTGACTTCGCTGAGCGCCACCCAGGTCGAAGCCCACGCAAAACACACGGCAAAAACAACCATCGCAACGCGTTCCCACAGGCCGACCTGCAGCCGACGTTGAGTTTCAAGACGAACCTTGACGGTTTTGGAACCCAAAGCACCGTGAGCAGCGACCTGGGCTTTGTTGTTTTGAGCGGTTGTTGAACTCTTGGCCCCAGGAGCATCGGACGAAGCACGAGCGGAGGGAACCGGAACGATGGGATAGGCGCGCACGACATAGGGCTTCGCCTGAAAACCAAAGTCTTCGACACCACAGAGGGGACGCCATTCTTGAAAGCCTTGACGCCAACAGTAGTCACCCGGATCCAGATGACCTGAAGCGAGCTCTTCGAGCAACTGTTCAAAGGTGAACGGTCCCGTGAGAAGCTTCTCTTTTGCGACAAACCAAAACGTGTTGCCTCTTCTTTTTTCTGGCGAAGCGGACGTTTTACGTAGTGAACGGCTCATGTAGAGACGCTATCGGCAGGAGTTCTGACGCCCTTAACTGATGTTCAAGGATTTTTGAGTTCTTGAAGCAGCGTCTCAAGTTCGTTGCAAAGGGCTTGCTTCTGGGTCTCGGGGATCTGCCCAAGGACAAGCGTTGCCGCATGGATTTTAAGCGCGTTGCCGGAGCGGGAATAAAGGCGATAGGGCGTCTCAACCGGCTGTCCCGATACGTCAAGCTTGTCCAATGTATTCAGGTTCTTGCGGTGGCGCGTTGACTTCAAAACGCCGGCCGCCTTGAGGGAACGCTCGAGCTCCGAAACCGAGAGTTGATTTTCGAGGGCCTGGACGAGCATGTTGCGACGGAAGGCCTCGTCTTGAATGCGACTAATCACGCGCCAGTGACGGTGCGTAAAGGTGCGGCCTTTGGCGTGCAAGAGACCGTGCAAGTCGGCGGGGACTTCGGTGAGCTGAATCTTCTCGCTCAGGGTGCTTTTGTGCGTTCCGAGACGCATGGCGAGTTTATCGAGAGTGAGGTCGCTGTTTTCGGCGAGAATCTTGCGAAGGTAGTGAGCCTCTTCGATCGGGAGGAGGTCTTCGCGTTGCATGTTCTCGACGAGCGCGAGGAGGCGGGCGTCTTTCTGGGTGCAGTTCTTCACGACGCAGTCGAGATGCGTGAAGCCCGCGAGCTTAGCGGCGCGGTAGCGGCGCTCGCCGCTGATAATCTCATAACCCTCTTCGGTTTTTCTTACGGTGATCGCCTGCGCTTGGCCAAGTTCACGCATTGTTTGCGAGAGTTCTTCGAGGGCTTTCGGGTCGAAGACTTGCCGAGGCTGTTCGGGACAAGGATAAATCTGAGCGATCGGAATCTTGCTCGTGCCGACGTTCTGACTCGCGATCGTTTCCATTTTGCGATCGATCTTAGAGGCGACGCTTGAGGCGACTGAAACAAGTCCGTCTGTGAGACGATTGGCGAGAAGTCCCCGCAGGCCCGAAACCGAGCCCTTGTAATTGAGTTGTTCCTTGTTGTCCCCGGTCGAGGATGTGTCCGACATGTCCCTAATCTACGGGATGTTCGCAGAGTTCGCAAACATCTCGACAAAGACGTTTCAGAGTGACAGAAAGACGAGTCCCATGAGCGCGCATCTCAGGATCTGTATCCTGCAACTCAATCCCCTCGTCGGCGACGTCCAGCACAATCTCTCTCAGATTCGCCGCGCCATTGAAAAAGACCCTCGTCGGGCCGATCTCTACGTGACGCCCGAACTCGCGCTTGTGGGCTATTCGCCTCGCGATCTTCTGAGCCTTCCAGAGCTCCTCGCAGCCGAAGCCGCAGCTCTCGAAGAACTTTCGCACCTCTCCGAGCAACACGGCGTGGGAATTCTCGTAGGCCACACCGAGACGCGCTCAGGTCCCGGAAAACCCCTGCACAACGCCGCAACGCTCTTTGACACCGGGCTTTGTCTCGGGCGTATCCGCAAACGCCGCATGCCCTACTACGACATTTTCGAAGAAGAGCGTTTCTTTGAAAGCTACGAGGGCGAGGAGCAGCGGCCCTTGGTTTTCAGGGGCGCGAAGCTTGGAATTTTCATTTGTGAAGATGCCTGGAATGAGGTCCGTCGCTACGGAAAGAACGATGCAGGGTTTTCCCCTTATGCCGAGCTGCTTGACAAGCAGCTTGTGGGTTCCGATCTCCTCGTCAATCTCTCAGCCTCTCCCTACGCGATTGGAAAAATTTCCCGTCGTCACGAAACTTTCGCTCTCCATGCCCAAACTCACGCGGCACCGCTTATTTTTGCGAGTTGCGTGGGAGCACAGGACGAAATCGTTTTCGATGGGGGCTGCTTCGCGACGGATGCCGAGGGTCGGATCGTGGCGCGCGCAGCGCGCTTTGTTGAAGCAGAACTCATTGTGGAGTTTTCGCCTAACGCACGGAGGCTTCGCGGACTCGGTGCAGAAAATTTGCCCTCTGAGGTCGGCGAGTGGGAGCGCGTGCGCCAAGCACTCACTCTGGGTATTTCCGACTATGTCCGAAAAACCGGTTTCAAGAAAGTCGTCTTGGGAATGTCGGGAGGAATCGACTCGGCGCTCGTGGCTGCGCTCGCATGTGAAGCGCTCGGACCCGAGAATGTGCTGGGCCTCTCGCTGCCTTCGCGCTTCAATAGCTCCGAGACCAAAAACGACGCGCGCTCGCTTTGCAAAAAGCTCGGAATGGAATTCCGCGAGCTCTCGATCGAAGCACTCCTTGGGTCGGCCAGTGCCACGCTCGCCGTTAAGGAATCGGGACTCACCTACGAGAACCTCCAGAGCCGCTCGCGCGGACTCCTTCTCATGACAGTCTCCGCCCAAGAAAGTCGCCTTCTGCTTTCGACGGGCAACAAAAGCGAACTCGCTATGGGCTATGCCACGCTCTACGGCGACATGTGCGGTGCGCTTGCGCCGATCGCGGATCTCTACAAGAGCGAGGTTTTTGGTCTCTGTTACTGGATGCAGTTGCGTGGGGAGATCTTTCCTCGCTCGATTCTGGAGCGCGCCCCAAGCGCAGAACTTGCTCTAGGACAAAAAGACCAGGATTCGCTTCCGGATTACGCTGTGCTCGACACTGTGCTTGCGGACCTTATCGAGAACCAAAACCTCAACCGCGAAGCGAACCAAAAATTCTTGTCGAGCTGCTCAAATCACACGTTTGAGCGCCTGACTCGCGTCTTCCACGCGATGGAATACAAGCGCTTCCAAGCTCCTCCTCTTTTGAAAGTGCACGCACGCTCCTTTGGATCCGCCTGGCGCATGCCACTCGCCAAAGGAGTGCTCAGGTGAGCCCGACGTTTACGCTCGCCGCCTTTGACTCTGGCCTCGGAGGACTCAGCGCCTTGGCGCCGCTGCTCACGAGTTCCCACGGGGGCCAAATCACATACCTTGGGGATCTGGCAAATCTTCCTTACGGCCCAAAGTCTGCACGTCGCATCTCGCAACTTACCCTAGAGAGTATCCGCCACCTCCTCGATGAGTCTCGCTACCCTCGTCCTGATTTGCTCATTGTCGCCTGCAACACCGCAAGTGCTTACGCCTTGGACACGATTCGTCCGCTCCTTGAGGAACGTAAAATTCCTTTCCTCGGAGTGATCGAACCCTCGTGCCGCGAGGCGCTCCGCATGAAACCCCAACGTGTTCTCGTGCTCGCCACCCAGGCCACAGTCTCGAGCGGTGCCTATGAGAGAGAACTCCGACTTAAGGGTTTTACGGGTGAAGTGCGCTCGGTAGCGTGTCCCCTTTTTGTGCCCTTTGTTGAAGAGGGCATCACCGAAGGCCCCGCCCTCAAGTGGGTGATCCAGAAGTATCTCGCCTCTGAAGCGCGGCCCGGCGACATCGCGATCCTGGGCTGCACGCACTATCCGTTCTTGCTCGATTCGCTCCGTCGAGAATTCGCGCATTTGAAATTTGTCCACGCGGGTGAAGCGCTTAGGAACGAGCCTCTCGTGGCCACGCTGCTGGCCTCTTCAAAGAAGAGTCAGGCCCCTCACACGATGGACCTCGTGTTCACAGACAATCCTGATACCCCAGGTCGCCTCAACCGCTTCCTGAAGCTCCTGGATCTCAAAGAAAAGAATTCTATTAGCGTTCGGGAGATTAGTCCCATCATCTGAGGGCTACTGCTTAAGGCGGATCATTTGGCGCATCGGCTCACTGAGACGATTGGTCTTGCGATACTCGTCGCCGAGGTCTTCGAGACGATAGCGATACACCGACTTCTCAGCGTAATCCGTGGGTGCGTAGGTCATCAGATCCTTAGCCGTCTCGGAGTGGCGCGCTTCTTCGAGTGTGAGTTCATGACTCGACTTGAGACGTTCGCGGTCCCTATCCCGACGCGCGACAAGCTGGGACCACAGCTTCTCAAAGTCGGCCATTTTCTCGAGCAGGACCCAACCCTTAGCCTTGGGCTGAATCATCGCATCCACAAGTCCCCACTGCTGGCCTCGGAACTGCGCCTGCACCAGTAGCGAAAAACCCGACTGCTTGGGGAGTGAGACGCCGCCCATGTCGCGCGATCCTACAAAGACCATAGAGCGGGTTGAGAATTCGCGGGCGAGCTCTTCATCTTTGGGCTGCCCGAGATCACTCAGAACAACCACAACGTGCGTTTCGGGGATCGAAGCGAGCGCCTCTTTAAGACTTGCCGAGGCGTCGCGAACTTTAAGTTTGAGATCGGGACGCGCCCCCTCAAGCCCAGCAGAGAGCCCGACAAAAGTGACAGAAACCGCATCCGATACTTTAACGGTGTGGGTCGGAGCAAAAACAAGCACCCCATCTTCGCCCATCCACGACGCCGAGATCATGGGGAGCCCGGTCTCTTCTGAAACTTTCTTCAGGAAATCTACGCCAAAGCCAAGATCGAGGTAGCCAACGTTCTGCACCGCGACGCCCATTTCTTTATGAGCCTTCAAAAGCCTGCGGGCGACTTCGCGATAAGACTCCAGACGAGCCTCGTCGACGCGGGGCGTGGGAAGAATCGCATTGCCGGCATCCGCCACGACAAACGGCCACTCTTTGGCTTGAGCCACGACCTGAGTCTCGAGGAAATTCAGACGACGATCGAGTCCCCCCTTGGGGCCAACGGCACACCCACAAGGCTCGACTTCACCCATCACATTGCTCGCAAAAACGAGTCTAAGCGGCGTGCGTCCCTTGGCTGCAGCATTGAGGTCCTTGTCGACAAGAGCCGCAAAGGGGTTGGTCTCAGGCCAGCGATATTTGGAGACACTGGCGCACGCCACAACAAGCGCGACAGCCGCAATCGAAACGTTACGTATCTTCAAAGCTTTAACTTGCATGTGATAGCCCACCCATGTTGAATTCTACCCCAAGATCCCGAGATTCAAAAATGACCCTACGCATTCGTTTCCTCTGTGAACAAGACTCTGGCCCCGATAGGGACCTGAGCACCGATGCCTCAGCAGGCGAGACCGTCGCACAGGTTGCGTACCGTGCCGGCGTTCTTATTCAGCAGACTTGTGGCGGCTCTCCTTCATGTGCCGATTGCCGAGTGATCGTCAAAGAGGGTGGAGCTGAGGCGTTTGAGCCCATGGAGATGGCTGAGAAGTCCTTGCTCGGGAATGTGTTTTTCATAACAAAGGAAAGACTCGCGTGTCAGGCTGTTGTAAAAAAGTCGACGACTGTCTGGGTCCCCAACCCTAAGAGAATCAAAGACAAGCGAAAAAAATAACGAGGAGTCATAAAGATCATGGCCACGAAGAAAAAGAAAACAAAGAAAACCCCCGCCAAGAAAACCGCGAGCAAAAAAGCTCCCGCAAAAAAAGCCGCCCCCAAGAAAAAAACGGCTTCCAAAAAACCCGCAAAAAAAGTCGCGAAGAAAAAAGTCGCGGCAAAAAAAGCAGCTCCCAAAAAAGCCGCCGCTAAAAAAGCTCCGGCCAAAAAAGCTCCTGCAAAAAAAGCAACGGCCCCCGCAAAAGCTCCAGCACCTAAAAAGGCCGCTAGCGAAGTCAGCTACGCCAAGATTGCCGTCTCCTCGCAAGTGCCCACCGTGACCTTGCTCGACCAGGGCGACCACGAAGTTGATCTCGGCGAGCAGCTGCTCTCCTCACCCTGGACTGTTCTGTATTTCTACCCTAAAGACGACACCCCTGGTTGCACCAAGCAAGCCTGCTCCTTCCGCGACCATATGAACAACCTTGTTGGCGATGGCGTGCAAGTGCTCGGAGTGAGCCCCGACTCACCCGCAGATCACCGCAAATTTATCGAGAAGTACGACCTCAATTTCACCCTTCTCTCCGACAGCGATAAAAAGTTGATTGGGCATTTCGGACTCTGGCGCAAAAAGCAATATATGGGACGTGAATACATGGGCGTCGAGCGCACGACTCTCCTGCTCAAAGGCGACACCGTGGCTCACGTATGGCAACCCGTTAGCGTCGAAGGCCACGTTGAAGACGTTGTCGCGACTCTTGGAAAACTCCGCGCATGAGCCTCTTGGGGCTTTCAGGCTCCGCCTCTCAGGTGAGCGCAGTTCCCGCCAAGTGCGAGAGCTGCGCCTCTAGCGCATTCTACAAACAGCCGGACTTCCGCCGCTCTATTGGAGTCGGCGTGGTCACGGTGGCTTCACTTGTGAGTTTTGTTTTGATGGGGATGGGTTTTGGGTGGTTCACGTTCATGAGCCCGATGCTCGTAGCTCTGGTGGTAGACCGCTACTTTGCTCACACTCGTAAACTCGCGCTGGTTTGTTACAACTGCTCGCACATCTATCGGGGTCTCTCGGAGGCCCAGCTTGAAAACATTGAGGCCTTCGATTTAGAGCACTACGACCGCATTCACTATGCGGCTCGAACAGGTCAGGCGTCTCCAGAAGACTGACGCCTGAACCCGTAGGTCTTTAAATCACTTCTTGCCGGACTTGGACTTCTTAGCTTTCTTCGCAGGTTCTACAGTCACAATAGCAACCTTCTTTGGGGCAGGAAGGTTCTCTGCAATTGCGGCCATGTAGTTTTCGTAGGCGCTAAGGACTTCGATGCTAGCGGCGCTCATGCGAGCTTTTTCGCTCACCAAGAGCTGTTCGGCAAATGCCATCTCGGTATTGGTAGCGATACCTGCTTGGAGACGTTCGCGCACTTGATCGCGTTTGCTGCTTGCCGTTTGTAGCGCTTTCAGGCGACCGTCCACGATCACCATGCTCGAGCGAACTTGGGCGCGTGCGACAAGCACTTCCCGTCTCACTTGAGCTGTCTTGGCCATGAGCTCCTGGGTGGCTTCGCGCTCCGCAGCTTCAGCTTCTTTCACGCGTGCACGACGCAGATTTCCGTCGAAGATGTCCCATTCAACGCGGATACCGCCGTAGACATCTTGATTGTCCTTATTGAAGGAGTAGTTGTCGACAGACTGGTAACCCGCACGTGCTTCGAGAATCACACGGGGCATGCCACTGGCCTTCTCAACTTTAATGAGAGCACCACGACCGCTGATACGAGCGCTTGCAGCTTCGAGATCTTGACGCTTGGAGAGCGCTGAGTAGATCGCATAGGTGTCTTCTGTACTGGCGATCTTGCTACGGAATTCTTTCGAAAGAGTGGGGACTTCAGAAATTTCGGACTCGATACGTCCGCTTGAATCGTTCATGAGTTCAGCAAGGACCATGCGCGCGATCTCTTCGTCGAGCTTGGCTGTCACGATTTCTTCTCTGAGACGCTCGAGTTCGGCGACTTGCGCGTACTCGCTGTCGACATCACCAACACTACGGGAAGTGTCCACACCATCCACAGGACCCGAGAATGATTCCACAAGATCTTCTTGGAGCTTCAGGCGCTCGCCAGCTAGGCGCACGTTCTCTCGCGCCATCATGACGCCTGAGTAGGCTTTGGCTACGGAAAGTGCCAAGAGACGATGCTCATCGGCGAGCAGGGAGCGAGCGACGCGAGCCTGATGTTGAGCATTGATTTTTTCGAATTTCCTTTGGAAGCCATCGAAGACGACCCAGGTCGACTCGAGATAATTTCCAAAGAGAACGTAGGGATCGGAGCTGCGACCTTGGGAAACGTTACGATCGGTTATGGGCGTGCGCAGATATCCGGTCGCACTGCTCACAAAACGCAGATTGGGATAATACTTGGCCGCTGCTTCGCGGATTCTCCAAGAAGCTTGCGTGATGCGCTCCTGAGCGGCACCGAGTGTAGGACTCTGCTGGACCGCAATTTCTTTGGCCTTGTTCAAAGTCAAAACAGAAGACTGCGACTCAGCCTTTGCCTGCTGAACAACAACAAGACCAAACACAGCAACCGCGACGAAAGAAATTTTTCTAATAGGTGAGAGCATGGCACTTCCTTTTTTGTAGAGAGCTTTGCGGTGTCCCTTATACCGGACTAAGCTGCACCGCGTCAATGTTTTATAGGCCTGTTTCGTCCTTTAATTAAATTAAATTAATTCGGATATTTAAGCCTATATCCCACCACCTGTTTCGATGGCTTTCAGGAAATCAACCCGTGCGGGACGAGAATCCGGTCCCTGGCGGACCTCGTTCCAGAGATCCGAGAGCGATCTGTCCCGCCCTCGGACGGGCTCGCCTCGATCCACACGGGCTCGAAGCTGGATCTCGGCGTCGTACCATTCGCGCTTCAAGCTCGAATCGCGGCACGACTCGAGCTCAACGTCTCGGGCTCCCCAACGAAGTTCAGGGCAATGATAGGGATCAAAAGACAAATCCCAGAGGCGTCCCTCAATGTCAGCAATTCCGAAGCTCTGCTCATCGCCGCGCGAATTCCGATAGCTCAAGCGACACGACTCGTGGGAAGCCTCAACCAGTGCACGCATTTCGAGACGCAAGTCTTCGACTCCGCCGCTGTAAATCACGCGGTCTGAGGAGACCGCGACGAGCTGAAGAAATTGCTTCAACTTCCGCTCAGTTTCAAGGAAAGCCAACTTGAGCCGCGCATCTCGCGAGGGCGTCGAGAAGACTCCCCACTCGCCCTCGCTCCCATAGATGTTTGCAGGGATCATCGCGGGATGTTCCTTGTCGGCAATGCCATTCTGAAGAGCTTCCTGAACGGATTCGACCCGGTCCCGCAAATCGAAACACAGCCCCTCAAGCAAGTCGCGCGTCTCTTGGATGGGATCAAAGCGAAACTTTTTCTCAGCAAGCTTCAAGCGCAAGTAGTCGTAAAACTCAAAGTCCACTCCCTCGACCACAAAACGGTTCTGCCTCCATTCCCATTCGGGATCCGTGGAGGGATGCGTTCCCGTATACTGAATGAGGCTGTAGTCTGAGATCTCCGCATTCTTAGCGCCGACAATATCGCCGGACGTGGTGAGTGTGATCGGACGCCAGTTTTTAAGGCCCGCAGCGAGCGCCGGGCGGCTACGCGCAAAACGCTCGCCATAGGTGCCACGCGTGATGGAATTGTCGGGATGCGCGTCCATGAAACGCACTCTTCCAAACGGATCGACCTTGTAAACCATCGCGACATGGCCGTTGGGATCATAGATCAAAGTCCCGGGTCGTATGGCGGATCGCTCGAGAGCCACGGGATAGAAATCGGGGAATACATTTTTTGACTTCACATCTTCGCGCGGGGAAATTCGGTACATCCCCGATGAGGTCAGAGACATCATCTCGGAAACCGCTTTGCGAAGCGTGATTCCACCTTTGATTGAACGACGCGCGACAACGGTATTGCCCTCTGGAGACTGAGCAATGTCGCCCGATCTCCCTAGAGCAGAAACCTTAGCCACGTACGAGAATGGCAGATCGTTCATGAACGCAAAGTAGAGTCTCAAAAGATACGGAAAACGCGAACAGTCCGAAGACACCGACTTCACAAAGCTCGGATTGCGCGCGCGGTAGGGGTTGGCTTCGCTGTCCAGACAGGCACCCGTCGTCGAGCAGGAGCTTTCACCGAGCTTTTGGATGAAGTCGGAATACGCCTTATCATCGGCCGCAGACCACTGCGCTTTTTTGATCTTCCATGTGGCCTCTGAAGCAGCGTGAGCAAAAGAGGTCGTCCCCATGAAAATTAGCAACAAAACACCACGCGACCAACTTCTCTTTGACATCACAAAATCCTAAGCTCCTCGGGACGCTCATCACGAGCGCACAATGCAATTCCGATCAAAAGGTAGGGGTGCAACAGGTAGGTGTGCGAAAGAAAAGTCGCTGCCGCGAAATACCCGACAAACGCCACAAAAACGGCGGGCTCATCGAAGCGTCTTTTGAAAACACGAAAAAACGACCCGATCACCGCCAGCACGAGCAGAGCTCCGCCGAGGAGCCCCGTCTCAGCAAGGGCTAGAACCCACGTCGAATGCGCCGTGCGAAGCTTGCCTTCGACTTTGTCAGAGTCTGCGTACTCCTCGAAGCGCAGTGGATAAGCCCCGTAGCCAACACCTGTGAGAGGATGCCGAATCGCCATTCTCCAACCCGCCACCCAGTAAGCCATTCGACTCGAACTCGAAGATGAAAGGTCCGACTCGCTTCGTTGAATCGTTCGGAACAATAGACCTCCCGACAAAGCCAGAATCAGCGGAAGCGCGAGGAGCAGTCGCTTCGGAGTTCTCAGAGCGACGAACAGGAGCGCAGCCATGGCTGCAAGAACCCCGATAAAGGCTCCGCGGGACTGCGTCTGAACAATCACCCATATTGAGAGAACAGACAAAGCAGCGATGATCGCCATGCGCACAGCCTTGAGGGGAATCCAGTGTCTGAGCTCACCCATAAGAAGTGGCGCCGCAAGAAGAAGCGTCGCAGCCAAATCATTAGGGTCTCCTATGAGTCCAAAAAGATCCGCACGCGCGCCCGTCTGTCCGAGCCGAGGGTCGGCCTCCATGCGGTACAAGGTGATCGCGACAAGCGTCATTCCAACGATCCCGAGCGTGAGACACAAAGCAGCCACGTCGGACTTCCGGCGCGCGAAGAGACGAATCAACACGAAGATCATGAGCGACTTGGAAAATGTAAGCATCCAATCGGCTTGAGAATTAAAAAGAGAAGGAGCCACAAATGTGGAGAGATAGCTCACAAAAGCAAATCCCAGTACGGCTCCGTCCTCAGGCGTCACAAGCAAGCGCCAATCTCGCGTGCCGCGAAGCCTTAGCAGACCTGTTCCGACTAAGAGGAGCGCAAGGCCACGCGGCAGCACGCCGAGAAAGTCGTTTTCTGGTAAAACTTCCCAGGGTCTCAGAAGCAGAGCACCCACCGAAAAACAAAGTGCAAAACGCGTCGAAAGCAGTCCAAAGACAGCCGCGGCACCGATGGAAATGGCGAGAGGCAAAAGGTCCCAGTTAAGGGCCATGAATCCGGTCACAGAAACACCGACTCCAACAAAAATCGCAACAGGAGCAAAGGTCCCGGGAGAACGCAGACCTAAAAGACCACGCTTGATATCATCCCAACAAACAAAAACCAGGGCGACGACCAAGAGTCCAAATCCGACTTGCTCGATCATCGCGATGACGTAAGCAAGTTGCAGGGTCATAGCGGTTGCTCAGGCAACTTCACTTTGGAATCGGTCTTAGATTCAGAAGAGGATTTAGGAAGTGTGGGCATTTCCCCAAGCAGAGGAAGACCCGTTCTATCTGC
Source organism: Bacteriovorax stolpii (assembly GCA_945881775.1). GTDB lineage: Bacteria > Bdellovibrionota > UBA2428 > UBA2428 > UBA2428 > CAMCVE01. The sequence goes on along the minus strand of CAMCVE010000012.1, from coordinate 60,991 downwards.
AAGACGGCGCCCGTGAGTCGAACTGAGCGTAAAGAACTCGAGGCCCGTGAGCGCGAGACCCGCAAGTACGAGTCCGATCAGAAGACCCCAAATAAGAAAGAGGGGACGATTGGGCCACGACGCTCCGATGGGGTAACTCGCTGGCTGAAGCACGCTCACGTAAGAAGAACGCGGATCGCTCTCGAACTCGAGCGCCACGTTCAGGTACGCAAGCTTCTTGACCATGCCCTCATAGACTTCGTTAAAAGCTTTTTGCGGACTTCCACCCACAAGCAGAGGCATCCGCGCCGAGGACGTGACAGATCCCGTGGCAGCCTTCAAATTGCGCTTCAGGGTTTCCGCCCGACGCACGAGAGCAAGAACCGTGGGGTGCCGCGCGGAGAGTCTGGACTTCATCATTTCTGTTTCGGCTTCGATGCGACCAATTTCGGACTGAATCAGTTCAGGCTTGCCGATCGCCTGCAAGGAACTCGAAGGATCTTGTTGAAGAGCCATCGACTCAATCTGAGTTTGGATATTGTCGCGGGCATGTTGAATGCGCTCACGTCGCTGCTGCGCGAAGACCGCAAGAATTTGCTGCATCGCCTGGTCGACGGATTCCTGAGTTGAGCGCGCATTGGTTCCCGAAAATACGACCTGAATCGTTGAGAGAGAGAGCGGGTAGTACTCAAAGCGGTTGCGAAGGTACTCGATTTCAATTTCAGCGGACGGCGACCCTTTGGGAGATTTCACGAGTCCTAACTTGCGTCCCATGGGTTCGAGGAACTGATCCGAGAGCGCGGCACGAATGAGCGCATCGCGGCGCGAAGCGAGTTCGCTGATGTCTTGAGGAGCGGGGACAAATTCCTCGATCAGAGGATAGCGGAAATAGTCGGTTTGAATGCCCACAAGCCCGACCGACTTGTAGCGCTTCGGAGCCACGAGCGAAGCAACGGCAAAAATGAGAACGCAAATTCCGACGATTAGGCCCACCATCTTGCGCGAGCGACGAATAACCGCGAAAATTTCACGAACATCGACTCCACCGGAGACAGAACTCAAGCCACACCCCCGAAGCGATTGGCCACAATTCCCAGCACTCGCACACCAGCATTTTGAAGTTCTTCGAGCTTTATGTTGGCATCGAGCTCGATGCGCGTCTCACCACGCACTAAGACCATGGCATTGGCCACCGAAGCCATTTCGAGGGGATCGTTCTCGAGTCGACTGCTGATGCTCAGCGCGACAGTGTCCATAATCACAACATCGAAATCCGCAGAAAGTCTTTCGATTTGAGACTTGAGAGCGCGGGTGCTTCCCATCGACGGAGGTATCCAGGTGTAGGACATCGATGCGGGACCACCTTGGACTTTCTGAACCTCAAACGGACGATCCATTTCGACGCCGCAAACGTCGCTTAAGATGGTCGACTTTGAGCGCACCATGTTGGCCGTATCAACGACAAGAACCTTACGACCCAAACGTTCCGCGAGGCTCCAAGCGGCTGCGAGACAAAAAGTGGTCTTACCCTCTCCCGGCACGAGACTCGTGACAGCCACAATCCTCGGCGAATCAACCCGGTCGAAAATGCGGTCGATGCAGCGTCTCATCTCCATGTACTGGAGCATCTTTTGAACGGCACCGCGCGTTTCACTTGTGGAGGTGGCAGGTGTGGAGTGGATGAGATTCATATTCATTTCCTCACAAGACGATGATTCCGAGCAGGATTGTACCAAGCACCGTTGAGACGCTCGAAATAACGGGAAGGGCTTTTTCGGTCCACCACGAGGGCTCGCGTGCGCGCAAGATCACGATGTCCCCAGGTTGCAGAGCAGGGAGTTCATTGATCTCGCTCCACTTGACCTGGATGGCCTGAGCATTGGGGATGCCTCCGCGAACCACATCGATGCGCTCTAAGTCTGCAGCTGCGGTGGGTCCTTCGGCGCGCGTTAAGTAATAGAGAAAGTCAGCTTCCGAGCGAAAGAGAATAAGACCAGGTTTGCGAACTTCGCCAAGAATTTGCACCGAGCGCGACTCCAGATCCTTATCTCTAAAGAGGCTTGAACCTTCCGCTGGACGGAAGAACACCGTTTCGCCGCCAGACCAGGGACCGATACCACGGCTCATTTCATAGACGCGCGCCAGACCAAATGAGGACTCCGAACCGTCGGCACGTTTCACAAAAACTTCGCTCGCTTGAGAATTTGGCTGCAGCCCACCGGCGAGAGCAATCAGCTCGTCAAGGCCTGCATCAGTGGAGACAAGTTGTTTTCCTGGCTTCATGACCAAACCACGCACATCGAGCCACACGCGGCGCTCTGCCAGGGAGACTTCGATCTGGACCGCTCCCGTGAAAAAGGGCCGGTAGCGTTCGCGAATCATTTCGGTCAATTCAGGAAGAGTCATGCCGTCGACCTTGTTCAGGACAATATTGTACGGAAGAGGAAGGCTCCCATCGAAGCGAATCCGAAACTGGCCATTGAGCTTGCGATCATCGAGACTTGTGAGGCGAATCGAATACCCAGGATAGACAGCGTCCTTATTCACTCGCGGCGCCTTCGACGGCGCGCTGTCTTTGCGAAGATCTTTGGAACTGGCTTCACTGTCGGCTGAACCCGAAAAGCGTTGCGGTTTCGAAGCACAAGCGCCCGCGAGCATCGCCAAAGTTGCCAGCACAAGGGCCTTGGATTTGATGAATTTGAGGTTCATGAGCGCCCCCTTATAACACATCGCGTCATAACCTCCTAGAGCTTGTTTTATCTCTGAGCAGGCCTATACTTAAAATATCGTTTTTATTGAATTATGAGATCACCCCAAGACACGCCACCCCTAGTTTCTGTTCTGCTGCCCGCATTCAATGCCGGACCCTGGGTCCTCGAGGCCGTTCAAAGCCTTTTGGCGCAAAGCTATGAAACGATCGAGGTGATCGTGGTCAACGATGCCTCCCGTGACAACACCCTCGAAAAGCTCGGTAGCCTGAGAGACCCTCGCCTCAAAGTGGCAAGCAATCCCGAGAATCGAGGACTCATTTCGACGCTCAATCACGCCTGCGCGCTCGCTCAAGGCAAGTTCCTCGCCCGCATGGACGCCGACGACCGCGCCCACCCCGAGCGTCTGCGAAAACAACTCGAAGCTCTGAACAAAGAAGAAGATCTCGCTGTGCTCGGAACTGGCATTCGTTTTTTCTCGTCTGAGAATAACTGGGGACATGTCACCAGAGCTCCCCTTCGGCACCCCGCCCGATCAGAAGATATGCACGCCACCTTGCCCTTCTACTCGTCGCTCGGTCATGGCAGTGCCATGCTTCGTCGCGAAGTTCTGGATTCAATCACCACCAAAGATGCCTTTGGAAATCCCGCCCTCTACGACGCCCAGTTTCCGCACGCCGAGGACTACGAACTGTGGTCTCGCCTTGCTAAGCGCGGCCACAAAATGCGCAGTCTCCAAGAACCCCTCCAGGAAGTGCGCCTGCACCAAAGCTCGGTGAGCCAACGCGAAAACGTCAAGCAGCGCGAAATCGCAGACCGCATCCGTGCCGCCTGGAGAGAATCCTTAGGCCTCGCTCCAAGCGGAGAAAACTTCGCCACCCACTCGAGACTCGGACGTCTCGATCTTCCCGCAGACCCCGCTTTTCTCGATCTCGCAGAAAAATGTCTTCAAGAGCTTCGCGAGGCCAATGAGAAGACCCGTCTTTTTGATTCAAGGGCTTGGGACAAATCCCTCTCGCTGAGATGGTGGCAAGCTTGTCATGCGATAGCCAAGCATCACCCCAAGATTAGAGGACGAGCAATCAGCTCGCATTGGGCGCGAGCCGCAGATCCGGGTGGACTGCGTTCGGCCAAATTTCTCGCGAAAACTCTTTTGGGCTGAGGCCTCGTCTAGAAGCCCGATTCGCGAAGAAGTGTTTCCGCGCGATCGGTCCATGTTGCGAGCACGCTGTCATCGAGGGACTTACTCGAAATTTTCGAGCGAATTTCGTTCAAGAGCTTCTGCGCTTCAGCGCGGCGCTGACTCCGCGAATCATTGGCCACAAGCTGAAGCGTCAAGGCCCGACGAATGTCTTGCACCCCACGAGAGACCTTCTGGTAGAACTCGAGAGTGCAGGCGAGCTGCGACGAGGCGAGGCTCGTGCACCAACGATAGTCATCTTCGCGCGCATCCAAAGGATTGAAGGGATCTGCGGCGTTCTGGTTCCAAGTCCATGCAAAGCGAGCCTCGAGACCTCCGGCCTCAAAGAGGGCCCATGTCCGGTAGCCAAAGTTCCAGCGACTCAGGTTGTTGTAGAAGATCCAGGGACCTTTAAGCTCAGAGTTTTCAAAATCCGCTAGGAGTGCCGTGGGCGTCTTGCCCGCAAGCGACTTGTGCTCTGAACTGCTGCCTTTTTCGATGTGAGTGCTCACACTCCATTTCACTCGTGCGTTTTTGGAGCGCACCGGCAGCGAGTTAACCCACGTCAAGACTCTGCCGAGCTCATCTCCCTCGGGCTCGTCACACATGACCAAAGTGAGGGGCAACCAGTTTTTCTGAAGCGACTCTTCTTCAAGTTGCGTGAATAAACGCGACCAATCCGCCTTGCTTCGTTTGGAATGACAGGCGTCTTCGTCTCGGAAGACAGCCCCATAGCCCAGCAGCGCGACAAAACCGCGAGCCCTCGCCTCTTCCATGACCTGAGTTATCTCCGAGAAATCAAAACTCTTTCCTTTCACAACAATCCGGGGCTCAAAGGAAAAACCCGTAAGCCCGATGGAGCGCATCAGATCGAGACTTTGTCGCCGGAGCGCCTGAAGTCGGGGCGTGGACTGGATCTCAGGCCACCACCGTTCGAGAATCTCATGGCCAAAGGGACCCAGCGCAAATGGAACAGATGAAAGCGACTTCGCCCTCACGCGTAGCGAGAGACTCCGCGTCGCGAGAATCTCTCCCTGGGGTCCGAGCACTCGCAAATCGGCCTGATGACGCTTCGACGCCTCGAGAGCTTCCGGCTTCCACTCTACAAGCGCTCCAAGCACCTGTCCGGCATCGGCGCGGGCGGTGGAAGACTGGACCACGAGATCGTCGATAAGTCCCACCGAAGTTCCCAAAGGATCAAGGCGACGCATTCGAGGCTGCACCCAACTTGCGCTGAGAGACTTCACTACCTGCGGGTCAGCCGAATGTACAACGAGTCGCAAATCGTGAGCCGCTTTCGCGAAAGCAAATTCTGCAAGCACCTGATCCCGTTCTGTCGTCGAGGCCACAAGCTCCGGCAACTTCTCGGCAGGAGCGCCCCTTGGCTTTGAGGGGACCCATCGAAAACGCTGAGCAAAATCGGCACGACGAAGTGCCTCGAGTTCAGTAAGAAAGGGCCGGAGCTTTCCTTGGGGCGCCACAAGAAGCGCCGACACCGCCAGCCCGAAACAAGGCTTGTCAGGACATTCCTTGTTTTCAAATGCCATGAGGAGTGGGCCACCCGCATGATTTATCTCATAGCGACGCAGGGGCACACGACCCGGCCCGAAGTGCAGAGCAAGCTCGTCGGCATTTCGTGGAAGAAGCTGCTCGCTGCGAAAGTACCTTTTCAAACTTTGAGCCGCATCGTCGCTCTCATCGACAAGCGCTTTGCCGTTCACGAAAACCCGCCTGCGCTCCCAAGTCGGAAACTCTCCCCAAAAGGGGCCCGGATGATCGATCGCGAGAGCGAGCTCATAGGCACCCGCAGGCAGATCAAGACGGAATTCCCCTGCGTAAGGCATCAGACAATCTTCGCTCAAAGCATCTGGACCACTCACCCAGCAGGACCTCGCATAGGGATTCCAGAACCTCGCTCCCACCCATCCGTATCCTCGCTGAGGTGTGTAGAGATGCTCCGCCGAAACATCGACAAATCCCGGCATGACAGACGAGCCCGCCGGACCGAAATCAAAAGCCTGGATGCCTCGCTTTGAAAGCTTAAGTCCAGCCTCGAGGCCGAGGGCATGCAAACGAATGAGCCGCCCCTCCTGGGCGTCGCCGCGAGCGAGGATCACAGAAACAATGTTGCGCGAGTCAAGCACGCGCCCAGGCCTTAGAGATTCACCCGCGTAGAGTCGCGTCGGAAAAGTGATGATCTGTCTGCCGGGCCTCAGATTGAAACTGAGATTCGAGCGACTCCAGTAGTCTCGACTTTCGGAATCGCGAATCTCAACGCTCAGCGAGAACGACTCCGTGGAAACGTTCTCAAGATCGAGCGAAACAGATTCAGAATCGCTCCAGTCGCGGGGAGAGGTCCAGGTGTAGTAGCTCTTGGACCACTCGGTCGGACCTGTCGCCTTGGCCTGACAAGCGCCGAGCGCCAAGCAAAGCACAATCGCTAGTAGACGGCTCATGACACCTCATCCATACGAATGGCCAATTGCTTCATCGTCAGAATTTCGATTTGTCCGCGATCTCTTAGATCGCCACACAATTCGATCATGGGGCGAAAACTTTGTTCGAAGTCGGCCTCGTCAAGTGACGGATGAAACCACAGCGAGGCGACTCTGTTGTGGGAGAGCGACTTGCGGACGAGCTCTCTAGATTTGCGGCCCACATAGGCAACATCATAGCCATAAGCCTCGAGGCACACGCTCTGATTGAGGCCCCAGAGCTTCGGCAAGATTCGACGTGGAACCGCGAGCTCGACATCGGGCCGGTCCGGGAAATGTCGCACACAGGTGTAGCCGTGCTTTTCGAGCAAGGCGTGATGACCCGGAAGATTTCCCGGGAAAACATAACTTGTAGGTTTCACACCAAACGATTCGAGTGCAGCGGCGCTGGTGCGAAGCTCCCATTCAAAAAAGTCGTGTGGGCAGTGCTCCTCACTGCTGGCGTGATGCGAGAAGGAGTGGCTCCCAATTTCGTGTCCCACTTTTGCGGATAAGATCTGCTCGATGAGATCGGGCGCATACCACTCGGGCCCCGAGAGATCGACGTGTTCGAGAAGTGCTCGGAAGGGATCGCCCCCAGGGAATTTCCAGTAACGGCTTTGATAGGCCGGTAGCAAGGGCCGCGGACCTGCAGAGCTTCCCTGACCCCGCTCGCGATCAGCGAGGAGTCCCACCGTGGCCCAGGTGATCGGAACTTGATGCTCGTCCAAAAGTTTCAAGAGTCGAGGTGTCTGGGCTCGCTCGATCTCGGCCTTGCGAAGCGCGAGAGGAAGTCCGCCTTCTGAGTAACGCCAGGCCCAAGCGAGTTCAAAATCTGCGGAAAATACAACGATGGGCTTTGAAAAAGGAGACGGATTCTCATCGCGTGTGGGCTCATAGGCCCGACGTAGAACAAGCTCATCGAGCTGCGCCCTCAGGCTCAGTGGTGTTGCGGCTTTGAGCCAGTTCCATAGAACACGCTTCATCGTCCTGTTCCACCTTTCCAGAAAGTTGAAATGGTCTTGAGAAGAATGTGAAGATCCAGCCAAAGACTACGATGGAGAATATAATAAAGGTCGTACTCGAGCTTGGTGCGAGACTCCTCGACGCTTCCGACATAACCGTAGTTCACCTGCGCCCATCCCGAAACTCCTGGCTTTACGATGAGTCGAAGCGGGAACACGGGAATCGATTTCACGAGTTCGTCGACGATCTCAGGACGCTCCGGTCGTGGACCCACAAAAGACAGTTCGCCCAGAACTATATTCCAAAGTTGCGGGAGTTCATCGATTCGAGTCTTTCGAAGAATCGCACCCAGTCGAGTCACTCGAGGATCCTCGCTCGCAGCCCAACGCGGGCCTGCAGCCTCGGCATCAGTGCGCATCGTGCGAAACTTGTGCAGTTTAAAGTGAGTTCCCATGTGCCCGCTTCGCCACTGGGAATAAAGCATCGGACCCTTGCTCGTAAGCTTAACTAAAGCTCCGACAAGAAGAAGAAATGGGAAAAGAAGAATAAGGGCAAGCATCGCGCAAACCGGCTCATTGAAGCGCTTAAAGGCATCGTAGGCCTTCAGGCCAATCGATTTTTCGCCCGTGACCTGCAGAAAAAACCAAGTGTCTAGAGTGCTGACATCCGCTCGACCTGTGAGTTGCATAGCGAGCCTACGGAGCTCAATGGCAGGAAGTCCAGAAAAGATCGCCCCGAGCACGGCACCATCGGCACGCAGGTCCCTCAGCGCGCTTCGCGAGTAGACGAGAGAATATGGAACAAGCGATCCTGAGAGGATCTGATTCCACTCGACGAGACGGATCTTTTCGCGGAAACCCGAGACGATCAGATAGTCGGTGAGATGTTCCAGTTCATCTTGCGAGAGCGCTGCCGCTAGGACCAAAGGGCCCTTTCGGAAAATACGGTGATGTTCGAAGTACCTAAATAACACAGCCAGAAGTGCCACAAGCGGAGCCGCAAGCAACACTTCGCGAAGGCGCACAACTTCTTGTCCGTAGATATTGAAGAAGAAGAGCTTCCAGAACATTCCCGGAATGGGCGCCACAAGAGAAAGCGTGAGCATTTCCCGCCGACGAGGGACCACCATGAAAGGTCCAAAGAAATTCATCAGCGAAAGCAAAAGGACCGTAGTCAGCGCCGTGACGCCCGCCCATCCGAATATGTAGGCTTCGCTGACCATCGAGTAGACCGGGCGGAAGTAGAGAGCCGCCGAAGCCCACCCCGCGGAAATCACAATGACATAGGTTGCCCAAGAGACCGGATTCTGGATCCGCGGTGGTCGCCTCAGCCATTCATCAGAGTCTCGCCAGCCAATACGTCCCGCAAAACTTGGGATGATCACCACCGGCGCCACGAGCGAAGCAAAAAAAGCAGACGATGAGCCCGTGATTCCGAGAGCACCTGCTGCAGAGACCGCCGCAATTCCAACAAGAAGTGGCACCACGGAATATCCCAGATAACCCCAGATCCCACACATCACGAGCACGAGCCACCAAGCCCAAAAAATTCGTCCCGCCCTGCGAGCATAGAGCACAAATGTGCGAGTGAAACCCGGGCCGGGAAGGGCTGGTAACAGCCTCGTCATGATCTCAAGATTGCCTTGAACCATTCGAAGTCTTCGACCCCGTTCCCCCGCATTCTGCAAAACGCAGAGGTCATGAACAACGGCGTCCTTAAGATAAACGATTCTTAGCTGAGGATGAAGAATCCGCAGCGCCGTGGGAATCACCACATCGTCGTTCTTCCAGATCTCTTCTTTTGGGAGCTTTGCTAAGGTTTCGACAAGCTCCTGGCGACGATAGAAAATAGTGGCGCCGTGCACAGAGATCGGCCCACCCATTCGGTTTTCTAGATTCTTGAGGAAAGCCTCAAAAGCCCAATGCATTCGACGCAAGACTCCGGCCCGAGGCGAGCGATACGTGGGCGCAACACCTACCACATCGTCCGTCCAAGCATCGCGCGCTTGGGTGAGAAGTTCGGCGCTCCAGGAAGTTCCGGCGTCGACCAGAGCAATATGCTCAACATCGGACAACGCAACAAGGGCTGAAAGAGTCTTCCACTTACTTCTAAAAGAATAGGCAACGACCTGGGCACCAAATTCTTCTGCGCGAGCAACCGTTTTGTCTGTACATGAATCCGCACCAACCCAAACACGAACAGAGATCTTTGCTCGATGGGCACTCTCGCGTATCGACTGCAGTGTCGTGATGATGTTGTCTTCTTCGTTGTGAGCCGGAATCAGAACATCCAAAGACTTGAGTGGCTTTGCATCACCCTGCTTCTGCAGCTGTTTCTCCTGAGCCGTTAATGATGCAAGTACGGGAATCAAGAACGTAGACAGCGCAATTCCAAGACAGCCCAAAGCAAACAAAATGAGATACAAGATTGAGAAATCAAAACTCATTTCAAAGAAATTCCTTCAACTTCATAGCGATCGCTTTTTCACCGTAGCTGGCGGCTGCTGTCGGCCAAGCACGACGGGCAAGATCTTCCCATTTTTTCGCACTGCCTGTGTTAAGGAGCGAGATCCACTCTTCGGGAGTCTCGGCAATCTCTAGTGCTTTGGAACCCAACTCGAGACCAAGAGCACCCGCCTTAGTACTTAAGACCGCTCGGCCCAATTGCAGCGCTTCAATAATTTTCACACGTGTGCCCGATGCCCAGCGCAGTGGAACAAGACAGAGGTCAGCAGCAGCGTAGTGCTTCTGGACAGATTCCACCCTTCCACAAAGTGAAAGTCCCGAGCTCCCTCTCCACGCTTCGAGGTAGCTCCCATCGCCTGAGCCCACAATCTCGAGTTCGAAAGCCCCGGGTGTGAGATGAGGCCAAATTTCTTTAAGAAACCAAATGAGGCCGTCTCGGTTGGGTTCCCAGTCCAAGCGGCCCACAAAAAGCAGTCGCGTAACACCTGTTCTTTGAGAGTGAGTGTATTCCGGCTCTTTCGAAAAATCCGCGCCAATATGCAGCACTTCGACTCTCGCCCGCGAACTTAGCTTTTCCAGCTCAAAGGCATCGCTGCGGGACACGGCAAAGCTCACGCGTGCTGATTCGATAACGTATTTTTCGTAGGCTCGAAGCCGCTGCGCTTGGTGACGCAGAAAGAGCTTCTTTGGACCCCGAACAAGAACGGCAAAGTCCTCGAGGATGCGCCATTCGACGTTGTGGGCTCGGTAGATCCAGCGACTTGAGGTTTCAGGGGGAAGCACAGCCGCAACATGGAGACCATCAATGAGGATCGGGGTTTCCGTCGGGAATTGCTCGAGCCAACTGCGTGTTCGCGCTCTTAGAGCCTTATTGGAGAATGGTCTTACAGAGTACGGCAGGCCGCCGAGGAAAACACTGGCGAACGCCGAGCTCAGTCGCGTGGCAAAACGAGAAGCGCCTCCACGTCTTTCGATGTGCAACGACGCAAGTCGCAGCGGACTGGGAGTGAGGTCGGTTTCCCAAGCTGGAACAATCGAGAGAAGCTCCACCTGCACGCCAGAATCCGATAGGGGACGAATCAAACGCTCCATCGCCACCTTGGCCCCGTCATCAGGAGGGAAAGGCCATCGGGGTGCGACCCAAAGAACCGCGTTCTTAGAGGTTGATTGGGCCATCGCCATCTCCTCGAGTAAAATGCAGTCTACTGGAATCAGGTGCCAGTGCAGCAAGTTGTGGCGAGCGAGCCAAAGCAAAATTCGAAGGACCGCTGACAAAGAAATTGTCTTCCAGCGCCGTGCACCAGTGCCTGTGAGTTTGATTGCTCACCACGAGATCCGCACCCATCTCTCCAAGAACTCGCAGACATTCTTGGATCAAGGCGGCCTCAGCGCCCTCGCTGGCCATGCCATCGATAATCGAGCCGAGCCTCATATCGCCAAACTGCTTATGGTTCTTAAGCTGGGAGAGCCCGACGAGCGCCCACCCCTCAACCGGAGCGTGTGGGCCTCTCAGCACCACGCGCAAAAATCTCTTGTCGGCTTTCAAGAACCTCTCAGCAAGAGTGGCGCTGCTGCGTACAGCTGCGCAGGAAATGTTTTTAAGGAGGGCTATTCGATTTGCGTCGACTTCTGAGGAATACTCTTCGACGATCTCGACGTCACTTCGACGCGATGGCGAAGGAGCCCGGATTCGGCTCCAAAGATTCCAGCCCTTGGTACCCACACTCGCCAACCCCAACCGACCCGCGAGTCGCAAAGCCGTGGCTGTCGGAGCGCCGACAGCCCGTAGTTCACGAGCGAAATTCGTTCCCCGTAGAACACGGAAATAGAAAGGCACCTCGAGAAGATCCCACCCAAAACGAGCCAGCATCTGGGGCAGTGCTCTGGCCGTCCCTCCCATTCCAAGACAATACAAGAGCGGATTTCTTTTGAGCGCATCCGTAAGGAGTCGCACTCCGGCCATCGCCCACTTCTTGTCGACTATTCCTTCAGATAGAGGCAGCTGGAAGTTGCAAACGAGCTGTTCTCGGCCCTCTATCCAAAAGGGCTCGGTTTTTAAGATATATGCTCCGCGCACCGCTCCCGTTTCGTCGACGGCGACGAAATGTTCTTGAGAGATGAGTCGCCCTTGGAGGGGAGGGAAGTCACGAGAGATGTGGGTTTCGGGAAACTGAAACTCAATTCCCCCAATTGCAAGGCGGCGATTGAACGCACGCACGCCCTCAATGTCATGTGCGAGATAAGGTCTCACAACAAGAGTCATGAGGTTCCTCCGACAGAAATCTTATGCTTAAACCACTTCCACTCGAGTCGCCTCCGAGCAGCATTATCGAGACTTTGGACACCGCCTCGTTGTGCGGCCACGTAGTCGAGCATCGTCCCAACAGGAACAAACCATCCGTTCTTTCGAGAGAGACGCTCGATCAGTTCTTTAAATCGCGTGTTGAGACTTCCGTCTTGCTGAAAGCCAGCTCCAAAGTGAGTGTACAAGATGCACGCGCCTCCCGAAGCTTCGAGAAGATCTTGGCGTGGCTCCGAAAGCGCTCGCAGGCAGGTGTTGATTTCGGGGGCATGGGTCGAGGAGAACCACGCATTGACGTAGGGCCTCCTCGAGTCGTGATAAGGCATCTCGGGGTTGGCGCTCAAGGTGTCGATCTCGTCGAACACAAAATTCCTCACGTAGCGAACGCGATCCCGACAAAGGTCGCCCCAAAAGTAAGGAGAGCTTTCTTGTTCCCCAGAGTGGGGACTGCCCCAGGGACGCCGCATGAGGGTGCGGTAAACGGCTCGCAGTGGCATAGAAATGCGAGCTGGACCCCAATAAATCCCCTCTTCGGAGCTCGCATGATTAGACATCGAAACGGGATCGTGACCAAAGAGTTCTTTGAAACGGTCGAGCCCACCGAGGATCTCATTCCGCTTCTGACCTGTATGGAATGAGAGATGATAGCCAATCTCGAATCCAGACTTCTGCAGACGAAGCACCTGCGCCAAATATTCGGAATCGTCGCAGGTCGACCCGGCTTCAGAGCGAGCTTCAAATCCTTGAGCTGTGACCGGCCAAACCGACTTGGTGGTTTGGAGCCCACTCTCGCCCAGGCAAGCATAAACTTTCTCGAAATTTCCGGGCACCGCAAGATCGGTGTCGTCGAAAACAGAGAAGGCGAAACTTTTGCCGTTGGGCCAGCGAATGTTCATAGCCCCAGGAGTCCCTTGAGTGTTGTGCGAAGTTTCTCGACTGTGTCGTAATCGGCGATGGCGTCGAGATCAAAAGCCACACCAAAACTCTTTTCTAATTGGAAAACAATATCGAGATGAGCGACTGAATCCCACGAAGGCGTGTGGCCCATACGCAACGAGGCATCGGGGCGCGGCACCCTGAGTGCAGTGCAGATAATTTTTTCAAAAGTTGTTTCATCAAAGTTTGTCACGTTTACTTCCTAACTTAGGCGCCTGTCTCGACAACGGTCGCGTAGTGAGAAGGCATGGAATGTTTCCAGTCAGGTCCCGAGATCTTAAGCACGGCTTCATGACCCGCGACGACAAGACCCGCCTTTTGTAAAAAGTCGAGCGCCGGTTGATTTCGCGAATTGCCAACAAAACAAAACCTGATCTCGTCTATGCCCGCTTGAGTCGCACGATCGGCGAGCCAGTGGAGGACAGCGTATTCCACTGAGCGACCGAGAACTCGGCAGCTGAGCAGGAAGTTTTGGACCGTCCACGAAGTCGCTTTTTCAAAGCCGATTTCGATCATGCCTGTCAGCCCGGCATCTCCGACGCGGTCAGAAATACGAAAGCCCCAGATCTCTCGCTTCGAGTCAGAAAGCTTCTGACGAAAGGCGCTGGGGTCGGGACGCTCGGAGTGGAGATTGAACTGATTGGTCTTAAGCATGAGTTGATGGAGTCGAGCTTCGTTCTCTGGCGAGGCCTTCTGGATTTCGACGCGAGTTTGGAGCGAACGGTAGTAGTCGTCTAAAGACGAAGCTTGGGCTTGAATTTTTTGTCTTTCACGATTGTCTTCGTAGGACTTCGCCCTGAGACGATCCTCGCGAGTGACCCTGAGAAGATCCAAAGCGCTGCAGTCCGAAAGCGCCCGACAAAGCCCTGATGGGTCTGCGGGGAAGTCGAAGATCTTGACCTCGGGAAGGCGGTCGTGCATTTCTCCGCGCTCGTGGGCTGAGTCGTCGATGAATAGAAACGCATCTCTGCCAAGGCTGAGCTCTTCAGCGATTCGTGAGAGGTTTTCGAATTTGGGGCTCCAGTTTACCCCGTGAGCCGCGAAATCATCCCAGCGAAGAAGCATCTCGGGATGTGAGCTGAAGACGGCTTCCGCTTCGGAGGAGTTGTTCTTAGAAAGAGCGACGAGCAGAAAGCCCTGATTCTTAAGGGCCTTCAGTTGTGACTGAAATTTGCGAAAATGAAGGCCTGCTCCCGAGGGTGCAACACGAATTCCCTCGGGGCCATCTTCTCCAAGAATACCTCCCCACAACGTGTTGTCGAAATCCACAGCGATAACCTTTACGGGGCTTTGGTCCAGTGCACTCAGGTGCCGAAGTATCCAAGTCGCGAGTCCGTCGAGAGCTCCGGGATGAAACATGTAACGGGCCATCGATTCAAAACGCGCGTCGTAGAGCTGTTCAAACCCGAAACGACGCACGTAGGCAGCAACGTCGAGCAAATGGAACCAAGCATGCTGAGAACTAAAGGCTTGGAGCCGAGAGTTGGCCTGCTCCGCCCTCAGCGACCTTGCAGGTCCCTGCGAAAGCGGAAGCACACCGTGGGGATCGGCAAAAAGCGTAGAAAAGAAAACTGTTCGCGTGCCGACCGCTTCGGAAATCTTCATTAGGAAACTCTCGAGCTGCGACTCGAAGCCATCGTCGTCGAAGACCCGCGGTGAGAGCACAAAGATCCAGACCCGGTCTTCACTCGTGCGTGCTGAAGACGAGGGATCTAAGATTTCCCTGAGCCATGAAGCGTAGCCCGCATCCCGCAGTGTCCATTTGGACGAGCTCACTGTAGTGGCTTTGTTCAACGAGCGCACCCAGCCGCCGGACTCCAGGTCGCCAAAAAATAGAGCCGAGAACCCGCGGGAATCCATCCCTCAAAGAATAGCAAATGTCCTGGTAGCGAACTATGATGTCAAAATATGTTCGTACGCCGTGTCCTTCAGACTCTCCCGTTCTCCGAGCGGATCGAAACCTCGTTCGGCGGTAAGAAGGCCGCCCTCAGATCGGCAGGAGCTTGGATACTTTGGCGACTGGGATTCCTAAAGCTCTACGCGCGGGTCGACTGGACTCGCGCGGAACGTATTGTCTTTGTCTGTCTCGGCAACATTTGTCGCAGTCCCTACGGAGAAATGCTGTGTCGAGCCCAAAATATTTCCAGTGCGTCCTGCGGGCTCGCGGCCACGGGAGGCTCCACCTCACCTGAGGCTGCACTCCAGGCGGCGCGAGCGCACGGGCATCCCCTCGATTCACACCGAGCCACGCATTTTGACGACTTTGATTGGGCTCCGGGTGACCTGGCCGTTGTCTTTGAGATTCCGCACGCGCGAGAAGTCGAAGCTCGACTCAAGCGTCGCAGTCCGGACTCAGTGCCCCAAGTCATTTTGCTCGGCCTTTGGATGAGGCCACGTCGCCCCCACATCCAAGATCCCTATTCGCTCGGTGCGAGCTACTTCGACTCCTGCTACGCTGTGATCGACGCGAGTTTAAAGCGCCTTTTTGAGGAACGCCGTGCCTATAACAGTCGATCGCTCTGAGTTTCCAATTCTCATCACCGATGCCCAAACCGTGGCCGGTTTGGCGTGCCTGCGCTCACTCAGTCGTGCCGGGTACCCCGTTCATGTGATTGGTGAATCTCTAGACATGTTGTGCTTTGATTCAGCCTGCAAATTTTCGAGCAGTCTTTGTCCGCCTTACTCAAGTGCTGAGTTTCCGGAATGGTGTCTTAACTTCTGTGAATCGCACAAAATCCGTCTTGTCCTGCCGACAGAGCGTTTTCTCCTAGCGCTGGGAAGCAAACTCGAACACCTGATGCCGCTTCTACACGCTCGCGTTTCTCTTGAAACACTCAAGCTATCGCTCAGTAAGATCCGACTTTTTGATGCGTTTTCAAAAGCGACCGACGATCGTTTGCGAGCCAACTTGCCGGCATTTCATGTGGCCTCACTCGACTCCCATCAACTCACGCGCGACGCCGTTGGCGGGTGGAAGTCTCCTTACTTTATTAAATGCGATGTTCTTGAAGCACGAGCCGGCGCAGCAGCACAAGTGATTCGTGTGGAATCGTTCACCGAGCTCGATGAAACCCTGAAGCGACTCAGTCCTGACTACCGGCGTGTGCTCATTCAGGAATACTCCGAAGGACGCGGGGCGGGTGCATTTATGCTCCGCTGGGACAAGAAGCTCGTCGCTCGGCTCATGCACCAGCGCCTTCACGAAGTTCCCCACACCGGCGGGCACTCGTCCTTGCGAGAAACCTGTCTCGATGAAACTCTTTTTGCGGACGCACTCCACCGCGCAGAGTTCCTCAACTGGGAAGGTCCTGCGATGTTCGAGTACCGCCAAGATCCTCAGAGCGGTGTCTTTCGCTTGCTCGAGCTCAACGCAAGATTCTGGGGATCCTTGCATTTAGCCCTCTACGCCGGAGTCGACTTTCCTCTGAAGCTCGCCGACCTTGCCCGCGGAGCTCAGGTGACGCCTCAAGCTGAGTATCCTCTCGGCGTCATAGCGCGCCTCACAGTTCCCGCAGAGATCCAGCACACGTGGAGCTATCTCAAGGACAAGAACGTGCACTTCTCAAAAAAAATTTCGAAGCTTGTGGAATTTTTCTTGCTGTTTCTCAGGCCTGGATTTGGAGACGATCTTTTTTACCCAGGAGATCGAAGAGTTTTCTTCAGGACTCTCAGAAAGTATTTCCTGTCGTTTTTTAACAAACGCTGACACCCAGCTCCTTGTAGATGGCCTCGAGTTGCGCGCGCCAAGCGACGTCTGAGAATTCAGCCACAACACGCTCACGTAGCTTTGCACCGAGTTGTTGCCGACGCACGGAATATTTATTCCACTGTGAGAGGCGCGCCGCAAAAACAAGAGGAAGATCGTTGGCGTCGAGCAGGGTTTCCGACAATGCTGGCGTGTCGGATATTTCTGGGATGCCTCCCACCGCCTTCGCCAAAAATGGCGTCGACTGTCCGGCAGCCTCTAGAAGATTCAGCGGCAGACCCTCGGCATCGGACACAGATAGAACGACATCGAGCGCTGAGAGCTTCTCATTCATGCCCGGCTCGTATCCCAGACACGCAACCCGCGATCCCAGGCCTCGAACACGAATTTCTTCTTCGAGGCTGGCGCGTAGAATGCCGTCTCCGATGAAGACCAAATTTATGTCGGACTGTGTGGCGATATCGAGCGCAAAGAAGGGATTTTTCTCGGCCGACAGTCGGCCCACAAAACCAACCCAGAACTTCGATAGAGAACGGCTCCCCCATTTCGCGCGTGCGGCCCAGGCGCTTCGAAGCGGCTCTCGTTGTTCTTGAAACCGCCGCAGCTCTTCAGCAGAGGGAAAAGGGATTCCATTTCTCAGCAGACGGGCTTTGCTCCCGAGGCCCCGACTCAGAACACCTTGGTCTTCGCGAGACACGCTCAATACGCAGTCAAAGTTCCGCAGAACCCACAAGCGGTAATATTTTTCGAGAAGACGCGTCTTAAAGTCCGGGCGACCTCGGATCCCATGATGAGTCGAGACTCGTGGCGCGCCGAGGTAGCCCGACCAGTTGAGATAGCTCGAAGCCTTGACATCATGAGCGTGCACCAATGAGGGCGAAGCCTCGTCGAGCGCGGCACGAAGTTTTGCGATCGCCTGGCGATCAAAGCGCGAAGATACGGAAAAACCTCGATACCTGATTCCAAGACGACGGCACTCGAGAGCCAATGGGTTTGAGTCAGCCTCCCCACGACGCGTTTCTTCGAGATTCCAAAGTTCCCAGTCCCACGAGCTTGCGCTGAGATTTCGCAGGATAAGGTTCTCGGGCCCACTCACAAGGCTCGAGTTAAAAAGTTGAATGATCTTCAAGAAACACCCAAACCAAGTACGTCCCGGTAAACTTTTTCGTAGCTCTGGACCATCGATTCGAGCTTGTAGCGTCGCTCGGTCTCACTCAATTCACTCTCTGTGGGAGCCTGGGCTCCCTCGATTGCCTCTTGCACCTCCCGAGCCTCAGTCGCCGCCACAAATCTCGTTGCTGGCAGTCCGAGATCCCGGTGCCCTCCGATGTCTGAGAGCACAAGCGGCAAGCCCGCGAGACTCGCCTCCACCGGAGCGAGCGGCATGCCCTCGAAGTCAGACAACGAAACAAAAACATCACTGACACCCATCCACTGCGAAGGGCGCGTTGAGCCACCGAGCCAGTGCAAGCGCTCCCCATCGGGAAGGGATCGAGCGCGTTCCTTGAGAACTTTTAGGTACTCGGGATCATTGGGCGGTCCCACAAAGAGCACTTGTGTGCGAGACCGGAAAGCGGGATCCATCGAAGCCCAAAGACTCAGGAAATTCTCTTGCCCCTTGCCCACATTCACCCGGCCGAGAACCAACACCCAACGCTGGGCTCCGAGCGCTTTAAGTTTTGCGAAGCTGCTGGCATCCTCGCCCCCCAAGGGACCCAGTTCGAGCCAAGCTCCCCGATCCTCCCTTTTATAGGCCAGATCCGGAACATCAATTCCATTGGCAATAATGCGCGCACCCGGGAAACCGTGTCGTGCATAAATGTTTTTTAGAGACTGAGAAGGACAAACAAGAGCATCTGCTAATCGAGGAAAAATTCTCTCAAAGATGCGGTGCTTGAGCTTGTCCAAGTGCAAAAACGTGTGCTGCGTGTGAACGAGCTTAAATCCGCCGCCCTTAAGCTTCGCAAGCGCTCCGTAGACAAGAGCATTGAGATCGTGAGTGTGAACAATCTGAATATTTTCACTTCGAACAAGTTCACGAATTTTTTGAAGCACGCTTCGTGAAAGTCCGGGACCTTTTAAAGAGGCAAGACATGGGATCTGGGCGTGCTGTAGATCCGCTGACCACACATTTTTCTTAGGATCATGGTCGTAAGCATAGATCTGCGGCTCGAAACTCGCACGACGTTTGAGACCCGTCGCAATTCGGATGAGTGTTTTTTCGAGTCCGCCCACACCGAGTCCTTGGGTGAGAATGAGAATCTTAGGAGGATTGACAGACTTCATGCCGTGACTCCATGATCACTGTAACATATGGATGACGCAAAACCGGGTCCGAGCGACGGCCTTTTTCGCAAAGCTCTTTGGATCCTGCGCCACCGTCCTTCTCAGGCTTGGTCGCAGGGCCGCACGGTCCTGGGCTTTCTTGTGCAACATCATCTTTTGAAAATCTGGCCCGTCGCGGGCGTCAAATTGTCGACCAACGTGCGCGTGCAGAAACGACGTGTGCTCATGGCCGAAGCTCCTCACGCTCAAATCTCGGTCGGCGCCAATAGCATCCTCTACGAAAATGCCCGACTCGAAGCTTTTGGCAACGGCTCCATTGAGATCGGAGCGAACTCCATTCTTGGAGACATTCGCATCAATTCGAGGGGGCGTGTGGTGATCGGCGATCGTTTCCTCAGCGCCTGGGGAGTCTTTATCCAGGACACCGACACTCACCCCACTGACCCCACTCAGCGCGGGCTACAGTGCGAGATCATGTGTCACGGGTTTCGCCCAAATTGGGATTTCGGCGCGCCCCAGAATGCCGCGCTCTTCGCCTGGAAACCCACACCCGGAACTATTGAAATCGGAAACGATGTATGGATTGGTGCGCAGTCTTCGATCCTTAAAAACGTCAAAATCGGATCCGGCTGCATTGTCGCCACCGGATCCGTCGTTCTAGCGGGAGACTACCCCCCGAATTCTTTAATTGCTGGAAACCCTGCTCGCGTCGTGAAAACGCTGCAGTAAGCCTATTCTTCGTCGTCGGAGCCGAGCTCGGAAACCTTCTTCAGCACAACCTGACCGGTCACGCCATTGAAGAGACTGAACATCTGTCCGCGCCAAGCCCAAACGCCTTGGTCATCGGGGCGGAAGGCCATGTCCCAACGAACCAAAGTCTGTTCGCCAGATCCTGAATTGAAAACCATAAAGCCGCGAGGGCTAACCAGGTATCCGTATTGGAAATCCTGAGTGAAATCCTTGCGAACAAACGAAGCTGCAAGCACAGAACCGTTGGGCTGTTCGTGCGAGCGGATGATGAATCGACCTTCAAGCATTTTAGGCTTGGAGCCTTCGACTGAGTCGGGCACGAGCACAGCTTGGTAGATACCGGTCACTGATTTCAAAGTGGGTTTCTCTGGAAGTTCGAGAGCGCCGTCGCGGAGGTAAAGGCCGGGAGAATGCTTGCGAGTTCCTTCGAGGCGGTAGGTGCATCCCGTGCGAGTGCTGGAGAAAGATCCACGGATATCTCCCGTGTCCTTGTCGAGCTTGAGAGTGATGCGCGACGAAGTTCCTTGGCTCAGGGCCTGACCGCGGATGCGCGTTGCTCCTTCGGAAACCAGCAAGTTTTTGAAGTAAGCTTTGTGCATTCCAAGACGGCGGCTCATCAATGTGGCCACAAGACCTTCCGAGGTCATCCAGTTCGCAACGATCAACGTATCAACGCTGTCCATGTCACCGCAGAGTTCCGCGAAGTTGGGATCTTTCAGGAGGCGAATTTTGTACTGACCTTCGACGATCGGGTCGAGTGCAGCAATGCGCGTGGAACCGGTCGTCGCGAGTTGGCGAGCTTTGGCGATAATCCATTCGGGATCGTCGATCTTGCGGGCAAGAGCTTCAGCCTTGATGGCGAAATCAACAACCACTTCGACAACTTCTAGAGACTGCTCGCGCTCGAGCTTATCCCAAAAACTAAGAGCTTCGTAACGACGACCACTCGAAGAAATTTTCGAAAACGCCTCAAAAAGATTCTCAGATGTCGTGGGTCCAAAGCGGAAGAGACCGAGCATCGAAACGTCGATCATGTTGGCCGCTTCACGCAAAATGTAGTCGGGATCTCCGAGCTGGATTGAAAGCTCCTGCACTTTCTCGCCGAGCTCAGCCAGGTTCTGCCAGACTGCGAGATCTGTGGTTTTGCGATTGTCTTGAAGGAAGGTCGGGAAGTCCTTCAAAATCTTTTGTTCGCGCTGCGCATTGGGCGCTTCACGAAGAGCTGTGAGATAAGCCGCAATATCACAAACAGGGACCGCGCAGATCGTCTCGGGAGTGGACTCGGCCTGGGCAACAGATCCCATTGAGAACGCCGCGAGAAGTACGAATGAACCGATTGTGGGGAGGGGGACAAAGATTTTACGCATTGCAGCATCTTGTACGCGAAAGCCCCATGCCTCACAACAACAAAGAGAGCTCACCATAAAAACACAATAAAACCATATAATTATGCGACGATTGTGCGTGGCTTCTCCAAAGATGAGGCCCGAGATACACTAGAGAGGCCATGGCGGGACCCTTTGGACGACTTCACCAAGCAGTAGATTCTTTGCGCGTGCTGCCAGGCCTTCGTCATCTCGGACGCTGGGCCTACGGGCGCAGATTTGCGGTGGCGAAAAACACACACCTGTTCCATGGTCACTTTCTCAGTCAGTCGGCCGCGCAGAACGCCGTCCCGAAAGCACGACGGCTTGGCTACGACAACTCCGACTCCGCAAAACTCTACGAAGGGAAACTTCAGATCGATGACTACGACTACCCTGCACTATTTTGGATCAAAGATGCCTTTGATCAAGGCCTTCGTCACGTGGTCGATGTCGGCGGAAGCGTAGGCATAAAATTCTATGCGTTCTCGAAGTTAAGCACATTCCCCACAGACTCTTTGTGGACGGTTGTT
This sequence comes from Bacteriovorax stolpii, assembly GCA_945881775.1. Classification (GTDB taxonomy): domain Bacteria; phylum Bdellovibrionota; class UBA2428; order UBA2428; family UBA2428; genus CAMCVE01. The sequence continues at coordinate 39,342 of CAMCVE010000012.1, read as the reverse complement.
GATGTGCCCGCCGTAGTCGAAGAAGGTCGCCTCTTCGCAGTGACACGCAAAGCGCCTTCTGCTCTTAAATTCTCTGCAAGTATTCCCGTGAGCGGAGTCGATATTCTCTATGTCTCGGGAGCCCTCCAATATCTCCCACAAACTCTCCGTGAGATTCTCGAAGTACGACAAAATCTTCCCCGTCGAATCGTCATCAACACGGCAGCTTTGCACGATTCAAAAAGTTTTTTTACGCTCAACAACATTGGAACAGCGATTTGCGTCTACCGAGTTCATGATCGTTCTGTTTTTGTAAAAGAGATCGAGTCTCTGGGATACTCCCTGCGCGACAGCTGGCTCAACGTCGGGAAAAAGATGACGATTCCCTTCGAGGTGGGTCTGGACATCGAAAACTATTCTGGATTCTGTTTCGATTTAGAGACAAATTCGACTTAGTCCGCAAAGATTTCTAGACATCGTCAATCTTCTGGACGCCTTCTTGCCCAATTGGATATACTTTCACTATGAACTCGCGCCGACGCTCTTGGATCTTCAAAAACTTCTTGCGAGCTACAGTATGTTTGCTCAGCCCTCAGATGATCACGGCGGCGGTTCTCGAACCTTATTTTCGTGCCCCAGACCCCAAAGTGAGTTTCGAAGCACGCTATCCCGAGCAAGACAATTTTCCAAAATTTCCCTGGTTCTTTGCAGGACGCAAGCTCTCTCAGCAGCTCACCCTCGCGCCTCTACTTGAAGACATCTCGACTGAAAGGCTTCGTCAAAGTGTTGAGGACCTCGTCAAGTTCAACAACCGCTACTACCGTTCCAGCACGGGCCGGGCCTCGCTGATCGCCTATGCAGAAAAATTCAAGGCGATCGCAAAAGACCGCCCTGACATCGAAGTCATTCTTCAAGAACACGTCTCGGCCGACGCGCCAAGAGTGCAGCCGAGTCTCATTGTTCGCCTTAAGGGACGTGATGCTTTGGCGTCAGAACACATCGTCGTAGGGACTCCTGCTGACTGCATCAACTCAGTGACGGGCATGGCCAACGTGAATGATCCGTGCCCCGGCGCCGATGACAACGCTTCAGGTATGGCCGTGATCCTCGAGGCTTTTCGAATTCTTGTTGAGAACGACATCCGACCCCTGAGAACTCTCGAATTTATGGCCTATGCCGGAGAGGAATTGGGCCTGATCGGCAGTCACTACGTCTCCGAGAGCTATCGTCTGGAAGGCACCGACGTCAAAGCGGTGCTGCAACTCGAAGGCACCATGTATCCCGGAGCAGAACCTAAGATCGCATTGGTTTCGGATTTCACTCACCCCGAGATCAGCGCATTTCTGGGTCAACTCGTCACAACGTATCTTGATGTTCCATTTGTGATGTCGGCCTGTGGCTATGGTTGCAGCGACCATGCCGCCTGGCGCCAGCGCGGATTTCCTGTTGGCTTCCCGTATTCTGAAACCATTGGCAAAGACAACCCCTACGCCCATACTCCCCAAGACACAATCGACCGGATCTCATTCGAGCACGGCAAACGCTTTACTCGACTGACGCTCGCGTTTCTGCTCGAGCTTGCGATGCATCGCTAGAGACTCCGATGAGTATTTTCCCGAACCGAACGGCCTGTGTTTCGCTTGAGGGACCTTTCAGTGACATCGAAAATGCTCTGTATTTTTCGAATCCGGACCGACAGGTCTTGTCGTGGAATCTTCCACAAGAGCTGCTCCGTTTAGGTCCGGAGTGGAACCAAGCTGTAACGTCGCGGCGTCAAGAATTTTGCGCTGGCCGGGCGTGCGCCGCCCTGGCGCTGGATCTGCTGGGCTCCACAGACCTGAGCGTCGGGCGCGCCCGTGACCGCCGGCCCATTTGGCCTCGGGGATTTGTGGGATCCATCAGCCATACGCGAGACTTTGCCATTGTAATAATTTCGTCCACAGATCTTTTGAGTTCGGTGGGCGTTGACGCCGAAAGATGCGTCTCTCCACTTTTGCGCCTGGAGATTGAAGGACGCGTTCTGAGCGAGAGCGAACGGCTCCAAGCCCCCAAATGGATGAGTCCAGAAGAGTTTCTAAGCTGCGCCTTTGCCGCCAAAGAAGCTGTCTACAAAGCCCTCAACCCTCTGGACAACGTCTTCAGAGATTTCCGAGATCTTGATTTGCGAGAATTAAACTCTTCAGGACTGTTCAAAGTGTTCGACTCTAAAAGCTCCCGGACTCTCACCGGAACATGGAAAAAGTTCGCCGATCTCTTCGTGTGCGAAACAAGCGTTGCGGCCGAAAAAACGACGCGAATCATCGATGTATTTTGACATCTTAACGACCCTCCACCCAGGCACTAAGATACTAGGCACGTGCCCTATTTTGATCCACACCTCGGCCTCAGCGCTTCCTTCAAGAAGACCGCCGCCCGTTTTCCCGACAGGATTGCCGTCTCTGACTCTGAGATGCGGCACCTGAGCTACCGCGAACTCGACGAAGCCTCGAACCAACTTGCAAACCATCTCCACTCCCTCGGCATCGGAAAAAACACTCGTGTCGCACTTCTCTTGGACAAGAATGTAGACCTCATCGTGAACCTTCTGGCGATCCTTAAGACCGGCGCCGCATACATCCCGCTGGATTCCGCCTATCCGGCAGCGCGAGTGCGCTCGATTCTCGAAGACGCTGAACCCGTGAGAATCCTGAGCCAGGAAAAATTCCGCGCGTCGTTTATGGCAGTCACTATGCCTCTGGAGATTTGCGACTCGCGCGAGTGGCAGACCACTGTTTCGAAGAGCTCCACGGCGGATCTCAAGGTCGAGATCTCTCCCGATGCTCCTGCCTACGCGATCTTTACTTCGGGCTCCACTGGCGAACCCAAGGCCGCACTGACTTCACACCGCTCAGTGCTCCGACTTTTTGAACACGCTCAAGATCTTTATGGATTCCGCGAGACCGATGTCTGGACGCTCTTTCATTCCTACTGTTTTGACTTTTCTGTTTGGGAAATTTGGGGAGCATTGCTCTTCGGGGGACGACTCTGCGTTGTTCCAAGCGAAGTCAGTCGCTCCGCGGCTGACTTCTATGAGCTCTTAGTAAATGAAAAGGTCAGCATCCTCAACGCAACACCCTCCGCATTCATGCCTCTGATGCGCCGTCATCTGCGTGGATCAGGTGAAGACCTTTCTCTGCGATATGTTATTCTCGGAGGGGAATCGCTTGATCTCAGACTTCTTGCGCCGTGGTTCGAAAAGCGTGGTTTTGAAAACCCGCGCCTGATCAACGGGTATGGCCCCACCGAATGCACCATCTTCTCAAGCTTCAAGTTTGTTGGGCCCGCTGACGCCGGGAGTGCGACCTCGAACATAGGGCGCGAAATTAAAGACCTGAGGCTCGCTATCTGCGATGCTTCTCTTAACAGCGTCGCAGATGGGGAGAGCGGGGAGCTTATCATTTCGGGTCCAGGCGTTTCTCTCGGATATATTAAGCGCCCCGAGCTCAGCGCCGAAAAGTATATTCAGCGCGAAGGCCAACTCTACTACCGGAGCGGTGACAAAGTCCGACGCCTTCCTTCGGGCGACCTCGAGTACCTTGGGCGTCTCGACAATCAGATTAAGCTCCGCGGCTTCCGCATTGAGCTTGGTGAAATTGAATCGGCGCTTGCCCTCCAAGAAGGTGTTTCACAAGCCGCTGCCTGCCTTACTGGAGAGGGAGTTTCCGCTCGAATCGAGGCTTGGGTTGTTGTCGCCGAAAAATCATCTTCTGTGACCGAGAGAACGCTCAGAGAACGCGTAAATAATCTTGTACCGGACTACATGGTTCCGGCGCGGATTCATTTCGTTGCGTCTCTCCCTTTGAATGCCCATGGCAAACTCGACCGTGCCCAACTTGCAAAACTTTCGCTTGAGTCCCGAGATCACTCCAAAACAACACAGACAGTTTCCTCGGGATCAATGGAGTCTCAACTCCTCCCTATCTGGTCCGAACTTTTGCAGCGCCCCAATTTGGGCCGCGACGAAAACTTTTTTGATGCCGGGGGATCCTCGCTGCTAGGCGAGGTTCTCGTCGAAAAACTTGAGGTGGCCACCGGTCGAAAGCTTTCAATGCTTCAACTCATGGCTCATCCGAGCGTCTCTTCGATGGCTACGTTTCTAAGCCAAGAAGTGCAGTCCTCTAAAATGAAGATACGTGCGACTCCGAGACCGGAAGAGTCTGCCGTAGCGGTCATTGCAATGGAGGGACGCTTTCCCGGAGCACGAAATGTCGAGGAGTTCTGGCAGGCACTCCTTGAAGGTCGCGAGACGCTTCGATTCTTTAAGCCCGATGAAATATGCCCGAGTGAAGCTCGCGAAGACCCGAACTATATTCCGGTTCGCGGGATTGTAGAGGGAGCCTTCGACTTCGACGCTGAATTTTTTGGGTTCACTGGATCTGAAGCGTCGGTTTTAGACCCTCAACAGCGTCTCTTCTTAGAGATCTGCTGGCTGGCACTCGAAAAAGCGGGCTATGTGGGCCGCCAGCGCCCGCACAATATCGGTGTTTTTGCAGGAGTGTCTGCGAACACCTACTTCCTTAACAACGTTTTTCGGAATTCCGACGTCTTAAAGAAAATTGGACTCTTCGGCGCACAACTTCTCAATGAAAGAGACCATGTCGCCTCCCGAGTCGCCTATAAACTCGACCTTCAGGGGCCGGCCCTTTCGATTCATACCGCGTGCTCAACTTCGCTCGTTGCCATTAGCGAAGCCTTTTTTGCTTTACGCGAAGGTCGCTGCGAAATGGCCCTTGCCGGGGGTGCCACGGTCTTCAGCCCACAGAATGCCGGGCACCTCTATCAAGAAGGTGCCATGCTCTCAAAAGATGGACACACGGCAAGCTTCTCTGAACATTCGAGTGGAACTGTGTTCAGCGACGGCGCGGGAGTTGTTCTTTTAAAGCGCCTCGACGATGCGGTTCGTGACGGAGACGAGGTGCTTGCGATCATTCGAGGTGCCGCCCTCAACAACGACGGCGGCCTTAAGCCAAGCTTTACGGCACCGAGCATCGAAGGACAAACAGAAGTCGTTCGCCAAGCTCTCGGATTGGCGGGACTGCGGGCGCAAGACATTTCCTACGTCGAAGGACATGGAACTGGCACGCCTCTCGGAGATCCAATGGAGCTCGAAGCCCTGACGAACGCATTCCGCGCCGACACGGAACTCGAAGGTTTCTGTGCTCTCGGATCCGTGAAAAGCAATATGGGTCACCTGGTGGCTGCCGCAGGCGTCGCGGGATTCATGAAAGCTGTCTTAGCAATCAAACATGCTCAGATTCCTGCGAGTCTTGGCTGCAAGCAGCCCACCTCAAAACACAATTGGAGTCGTTCACCGTTTTTTGTAAATACTTCGCTTCGTGCTTGGACGGGAGCGCGCCGCGCCGGAGTGAGTTCTTTTGGCGTCGGAGGAACAAACGCCCATGTTATTCTTGAATCGGCCCCCTCGACCGATTCCATCGTGCCTGATCTCGATAGGGGACCCCAACTTCTTGTTCTGTCTGCACGAAGCCCACACGCACTCCGCCAAATGTCCAAAGATTGGGCCCATGATCTAAAGACGCGCACAGCTCGAATCCAAGACATCGCAATGAGCGCCTCTCGCGGGCGTAAAGAGTTCTCTGAAAGACGATGGGTCGTCGCCAATTCCCGCTCCGAGGCACAGAGACTTCTTCTAGAAGAGAGCAGCCCTTACTCGGGACAGGGTCAATGCCAGTCGACTCGTGACGTGCTCTTTCTTTTCCCTGGAGACGGAACGCAGTACACGAGCATGGGCGAGCAACTTCTTAAGAGCGACTCTCTTTTTGCTCAGCACATGTCCCATTGTTTAGAGGCAAACGCTGCGGCTGTCTCCCCGCAGGCAAAGCTGCTTGCACTCGAATACTCGCTCGCTCGCACGTTGATGGATCGCGGCGTACAGCCTCGCGCCTTGCTTGGATACAGCCTGGGCGAGTTTACAGCCGCCGTGATTGCCGGCGTCTTCTCGCTCCAAGAGGCTTTCGCGCTCCTCGAAACCCAGTGGAAGGCACTGCAGGCTATTTCAAAAGGTTCCATGCTCTCGGTCCGACTGCCGACCATGGAGGTGCAAAAAATACTGCCCCCAAATCTAGCCGTCGCGGCCTCCATCAGCCCCTTCCTGAGTATCGTCTCGGGATCAGTTCCGGAGCTCTCGAGTTTTGCCGAACTACTGAGCACAAAAGACGTTCCCTCTTCGAGAATTTCCGTCGACTACGCTTATCACTCTCCAGCCATGGACGCCGTCTCTCAGACCTTGCTCGACAAGCTTCAGCACGTGCGACTCCACGCACCCCAGATCGACCTCTACTCTGGCTCCAAGGGCCGTCTCTTAGCTCATGAAGAGGCCCTCAGTCCAAATCACTGGTCGAACGTCATCAGAGCTTCCATACAATTCCAAGACTGCGTTGCCGCAGCCCACAACGACAATCCCGATGTCGTCTGGCTAGAGCTCGGACCAGGAAAGAATCTGACCACTTTCGCGAGACAGTGCCTTCCTCCAAGCACACACGTCGTTCCGAGTCTTTCCGACCGAAGCGAAGCCGAGTCGTTAGAGTGGCTCTCGTGCCAAGGAAAACTCTGGTGTTTGGGATCTGAAATTCTCACACCCGTTGATGCCGACGCACGTAAAGTCTCTCTGCCTGCCTATCCCTTTGAGCGCAAGCATTACTTGGCCGAAGCCACCCTAAACGCGGCGGCTCCCGCAAGGCCAAGTGATGTTGAGCCAGTCGGTGTTTCGAACTCCGTTTTGGAGCAAGTTGTTGGCCTTTTCGAAGACATCTCGGGTCTTGAAATTTCATCTTTTGGACGCGATTTGAGCTTTACCGAAATGGGTCTCGATTCACTGTTCCTCACACAAGCTGCCACTGCCCTCGAGAAAAAGTTTAAAATCCCGCTGAGCTTTAGAAGACTCACCGAGGACCTCGCGACGCTCGGCACGCTCTCGGATTACATCGGCGCAGCGGCGCCTAGTGCGGGCGAGACCCCGATGGCCCACGTCTTTTCTGAATCTGCGGCAGCGCGTTCGATAGGCGATGAAGAAGCCGAAGTCACTCGAGTCCCGTTCGGAGCCATCGCTCGAGTCAGCCGCACCTCAGAAGAGTTCACTCCGGCGCAAGCGCTGGCGTTTGATAGATGGAAATCTCTTTACATCCAGCGCACAGCCGGCTCTAAAGCGCACGCTAGCGAGAACCGCGCCCACTTTGCGGATCCTCGGGTGGTGTCTGGCTTCAAGCCAGCCACCAAAGAGATTGTTTATCCTGTCGCTGTCTCTCGATCCAAGGGATCAAAACTCTGGGATATCGACGGCAACGAGTACATTGATCTTCTGAACGGCTTTGGAACCAACTTCCTTGGCCACTCTCCAGACTTTATAAAGGAGGCCCAAAAAGCTCAACTCGATTTGGGAATTGAGGTGGGTCCCTCAACGCCTCTTGCCGGGGAAACTGCAAAACTCTTTTGCGAGATCACCGGAAATGAGCGGGCGGCTTTTTGCTGCACTGGCTCTGAAGCCGTTTTGGGATGCGTCCGCATCGCACGCACCGTGACGAAGAGAGATCTGCTCGTAGTCTTTGCAGGGTCCTATCATGGCATCGTCGACGAAGTGATTGTCCGCGGTGGAAAGAATGGTCGCGCCTACGCCGCAGCTCCCGGAATCATGCCTTCGAGTGTCGGAAACGTGATCGTTCTTGAGTACGGAAATTCTGACAGCCTCCGAGTTATTCGAGACCGTGCCTCAGAAATCGCTGCCGTTCTGGTAGAGCCCGTCCAGTCTCGAAACCCACGCCTTCAGCCCACAGCTTTCTTGAAAGAGCTACGCACTCTGACCGAGCAGACAGAGATTTGTCTGATTTTCGATGAGGTGATCACCGGCCTCCGGGCGCATCCGCAGGGGGCCCAGGCGATCTTCGACGTCAAAGCCGACCTGGCCAGTTATGGCAAAGTTGTTGGCGGCAGCAATCCCATCGGCGTGATCGCCGGCAAACGCAAATTCATGGACGCTCTGGACGGCGGTGACTGGCGCTTCGGAGATGAGTCGCGTCCCGAAGTGGGAGTCACTTACTTTGCGGGCACCTACCTGAGACATCCGCTTGCGCTCTCAGCGGCCTTTGCAGTCCTCAAGCATCTTAAGAGTGAGGGACCTGAGCTTCAAAAAAGCTTGAATGCTCGCACCCAGAACTTCGTCGAGCAGGTGAACGAGCACCTCAAGTCCGTGGGGGCACCCTTTGAGTTGCACCACTTTGCTTCGATGTTTAGATTGAGCTTTCTCGAAGAGACCCCGTACTCGGAACTCTTTTGTCTGCTGATGCGCAGCAAGGGCATCCACATCATCGAGAACTTTCCCTGTTTCCTCACGGCATCACACAGCCAAGCCGACTTGGAACAATGTCATAAGGCATTTGAAGATTCTGTAGCTGAGATGCAAGATGCTGGCTTCTTTAGAAGAGGAGAAGACCGTTCGTCGACTCCCGCCCAAAGAGAAATCTGGATGGCGAGTCAGATGAGTTCTCAAGCGAGCCTCTCCTACAACGAGGCGGTCGAGCTGAGACTCAGTGGTGAGCTCAATAAAAAAGCCCTCGAAGCAGCTCTCCAGTGGCTTCTTAAACGTCACGCTTCCTTGCGAGCGCGCTTTGATGCGAAGACCGGCGCACTTCACGAAGCTCCGATGCCCGCAGGCCCCTTGATCTCCGTCAAAGATATTCAGGAGACGGAGCTGCCGTTTGATTTGACCCACGGACCCCTGATTCGCTTCTCTTTGATTGAAGACGGTCCAACACAGCAGCGCCTGAGAATCTGCGCGCATCACATCGTCTGCGATGGGTGGTCGTTAGGAATTATCATAAAGGAACTCGCCCTTGCCTACGGTTCATTTATCAAGGGACTCGAACCCGCTCTCTCGCCAGCCGGATCAATGACCGACTACGCACTGGCTCGCTCAAAGCTTCAAGATAGAAACCGCAAGTACTGGAGAGGTGTCTACACGACGCTCCCCGAACGTCTTCGACTCCCCATTGATAAAGAGCGAACGGCGAATCGAAGTTTCGAATCGAAAAGACTCGATTGGCCTCTTGCCCCTGGGCAGATCCAAGCCCTGCGAGAAGCTGGGCTAAAGAATGGGACGAGTTTCTTTACGACACTCTTCACCGGAGTCACAACGTGGTTTGCCCGGATGAGTGGGCAAAATGACTTTGTGATGGGAGTGGCTAAAGCCGGACAAGCTTCTTGCGACTTTCCAACGCTCGTTGGGCACTGCGTGAACACGCTTCCTGTACGCGTGCGCCCCGCAACCGCGCGTTCGTTTGTCGACAACATCAAGGCAAGTCGCAGCGTTTTGCTGGATGCATTTGAACACGGTGATACGACGTTCCAAGAAATATTAAGGGACATGAAGGTTTCGCGCCACGAGGACCGTGTGCCTCTGATGCCCGTGCTTTTCAATCTCGACCAAACACTCGATGTCACAAAATTCGATTGGAGCGGCCTGCATGCAGGGTTCCTGTCTTTGCCTCGCGTCTCGGAAAATTTCGAGCTCTTTATCAACGCTGTTGAAACACTCGACGGGGGCCTGACCCTGGAGACGCAGTACAGCCTTGATCTCTTTAGTGACGAGCAGATGACCGCTTTGATGCAATCGCTCTGCCACTATCTCGCCAGCGCGGCCGCCGATCCCACCTCTCCCGTTGCGGCTCTCCCCTTGGTGAGCCTCAACCCCCCGCAGCCCTCCCTTGAATCCTTTGAAACTCAGCCCGCACTGAGTTCCTTGCTTGATTCCCGCCTCAAAGTGAGTGATCTGCAGGGTCGAGTGCTCGACCGAGACGGCCTCACTCGCGCAGCCATTCAGGTCTGGCAGGGTCTACTTCGCGCGGGTTTGAAGCCTGGCGACCGTGTTGCGCTCTTGCTCGATCGCACAGCTCAATTGCCCGCAACGCTCCTAGGTGTGCTGAGCTGCGAAGCGCCGTACGTGCCACTCGATCCTCAGTATCCGATCACAAAAGTTCTAGATATTCTCCGCGATGCGGATCCAACGCTCGTTCTGGCTTCGCGCGCCTACCAAAAAATTGCCTCAACTTTTGAGCGAAACGTAGTGTGGGTCGAGGATTTGCTCGAATCACCCCTTGATCTCAAACAAGCTCCGACGGCACTTCCACTGGTTCCTGCGAGCACGCCTGCCTACATCCTCTACACGTCGGGCTCGACGGGTAAGTCAAAAGGCGTCGTGGTGACGCATGGCTCGCTTGTAAATTTCCTACTCTCCATGAAAGAATGTCCGGGCCTTAGCCCCGAGGATCGCATCGCTGCAATCACGACCTTAACCTTCGATATCGCTGGTCTCGAGATCTATCTCCCGCTGATTTGCGGCGCGCAACTTGTGGTCCTTGATCGCGAAATGGCTCGAGATGGTCGCGCGCTCGTAGCGTGCCTGCGCGAACAACGCATCACCACACTGCAAGCAACTCCCACAAGCTGGACCCTGCTTCAACTCGCGGGACTTTCAGATGCCTCGCTCAACCTTAGAGCTCTCGCAGGCGGAGAACCGCTTCCCAAAGAACTGGCAAGCGAACTTCTTAGAACCAGTCGTGAGCTGTGGAACATGTACGGACCTACTGAAACGACGATCTGGTCTTCTTGCCTCCGCGTGACTCCAGAGCATCTTAAGGCCATCTCTATCCCGATTGGCTCTCCGATACGTCAAACGCAGATCCATATCCTCGATACAAATCTGCAACCCCTGCCTGCCGGAGTTGTTGGCGAGATCTGCATCGGAGGATGGGGCGTTGCCAAAGGATATTGGAAAAATGAATCGCTCACTCACGAGAAGTTCGTCGCCGCTCCCTTTGAGGGCGCCAGTTCTGGAACTTCCCTTTACCGAACGGGAGATTTGGGTCGGCGTCTTCCTAATGGAGACCTACAGATCCTGGGCCGGAGCGACCAGCAAGTCAAAATTCGGGGATATCGCATTGAGATCGGAGAGGTCGAATCGGCGCTCGCATCGATCGCTGATCTCACCCAATCCGCAGTGCTCGCAGCCCAGGGTCCTGCCGGAATCGAGCTCGTGGCGTTTTATGTTTCTAGCACCTTGCTTGCAGCAAGCGGAGTACGGTCTCAGCTACTAGGCCGCCTTGCCGAGAACAGTATACCGACTCGGTATCATCGACTCGACTCTCTACCCATGACGGCCAACGACAAAATCGACAGAGTTGCTCTGAAGAAATTGGCTGAAGCTCCCCCTCCTTCGCAGGCACCTCGATCCGCGCTGCGAGGGCTCAGCGACGCCGAAGTCCAACTCGCGCAGGCGTGGTCACAAGTGCTTGGTATCGAGATGAATCAGCTCGAGCCAGATTCAGATTTCTTCGTTTTGGGCGGGCACTCCGTGCTTGCTCTAAGACTCATCGGACTCCTGGAAAAAGAGGGCTTAGAACTCGCGCTGCCCGACATTTTTGCTCAAGCCACCCTCGGATCCATGGCTCAAAAATGTCGGAGCTCACAACTACCCTTAGAAGATATTCCTCGAGTCGAGACCTCTGCTCGCGTGTCGCTGTCGCCGATGCAAGCCCGCCTCTACTATCTTGCACGTTTGTTTCCGGATAGCCGCGCGTTTAATCTACCAGCAGCGTTTGTACTCAAAGGCAAGCTGAGCCGCAAAGCACTGCAAGACTCACTCGATTCGCTTCTCACGCGCCAAACTGCACTTTCAATCGTATTCGTTGAGGACGCACAAGGCGCTCGGCTTGAGCAAAAACCATTTAAGCTCGACCTAGGATTTGAAAAAATTGGAAGCTCCAAGCTACAGGCTCGACTCGACACCGAAGTCCGACGCATTTTTGATTTTAAACAAGGACCTCTGTTCTGGGCCCGGGTCTTTGAGACATCTGAACACGAACATGTCATGGCCATTGTTGTGCATCACCTGATTTTCGATGGATGGTCCTTTGACCTTTTGCTCGATGAGCTCGGCTCGGGATATGCCTCCCTCGAGCAAGGTGCCGAGATTAAGGTTCAGCCGCTCCAGATCCAGTACCGAGATTTTGCTCAGTGGCAGTCTCAGACTCAACTTCGCAATAGGAATGTGCACGCTCCGTTCTGGAAGCAAGCCCTTATGGACATGCCTCCACTCAGGTTGCCCGCAGACCACGTCCGTCCCGATTCACTCAAGTACCAAAGTAAGATGATGGAGTTTTCGGTCCCAGAGGCTCTCGTGAAGAACCTCTCACGCTTTGCCACATCACAAGGGGCGACGCTTTCAATGCTCCTTTTAGCCGTCTACAAAGTTCTCCTTCACCAATGGTCTGGGCAGGAAGATTTCTGCGTGGGAGTTCCCGTGCAAGGCCGACAGCGGCCAGAAACGCTTGGTGTGATTGGTTTCTTTGTGAACACAGTTCTACTTCGTAACAAAATTCCTAAGGGTACCACTTTCTCAACGCTGCTGAAAAACGTTCGGGATGCCTCCCTAGGGGCACTAGCCCATCAGGACATGCCCTTTGAAAAAATTTCTGAACTTCTCCCAGGAAACAGCCGCACAAGCAGCGCGGCCCTCTATCAAGCATTCTTTTCTTACCAAGACACACGCAACCGAAGCCAGTCCTTCGGAAACCTGGAGCTCGGTCAGGTTCACCTGCACTCGGGACACATTGCGACAGAGATCTCACTCGCCTTCAAAGAAACGGGGAAGGGTCTGCACGCCGAACTCGATTACTCCACTGAACTCTTCACTTCACAGACCGCAGAACACTTGCTGCAAGAGTTCCAAGTCCTTCTAAAAAAGATCGCCGAGGGTGCTGACTTCGAAGTTCATTGCTCGGCCATCAAGAGCCAATCGCCGATTTCCACAAAAGCCATTCAATCTGCCCCCCCCGCCGACACATCATTGCCCCAGACTCCTGCAGAAGTTACGGTCGCCGAGATCTGGAGATCCCTCACGCACAGCGCGTCTGCCGTTCGGCGCAGTGACACGTTTTTTGATGTGGGCGGGCACTCCCTGCTCGCGATACAGTTGCTCAATCGCCTCGAAAACGTCTTCGGTTGCACGGTGAATCCACAGATTCTACTCACACACACTCTCTCGGAGCTCGCCACCGCCCTTCATAAAGCACCGCCCCAGAACTGGCTCCAGCGACTCTTAAGACGGAGGCGAACGTGAAAGTCGACTTCTTTGGACCGAGCCAGACACCGCTGCTCGGAGTTTTTCATGCGGCCCAAGAGACCCAACAGAGCGTGGCACTTCTCTTGTGCCCCAGCATTGGCCACGAGAACGGCCGCGCCCACCGCGCTCTACGAATAGCCGCCGAACGCTGGAAGGGACCCGCTTTTCGTTTTGACTGGCGGGGTTGTGGCGACTCTTGGGGCGAGGCGCCCACTTCTTTGTTGCAGCTGAGCGAAGATTTCAATTTTGCAATGAACGAGCTCAGGTCATTGGCCCCACAGCACAAAATTATCGTGGTGGGTTTGCGCCTGGGTGCGCTTGTCGCCGCTCACGCCCTTCAGAGTCATCCAGGCAGTACCCCTGTGCTGGGTTGGCATGCGCCTGCCTCCGGCGCTCAGTGGATGAACGAAATCGATCGACTCGACTTCGACGCTCGCAACCTCAGCCTGGTAGCTCGCCAGCTTCACGTTGAGGATGAGCGCGTCGGCTACTTGTATCCCCCACAACTTCGAGAAGACATCCCAAAGCTACGTAGCGTGCCCGAGAAAAACGTCTCTCACCCCATTTCTGAAGATTGGACGATCTCAACGCGTCGAGAGGTCCCCTGGATGCCGGGCCCAAGTCTCGAACTTTTGATACGGAGCCTATCCCAATGAAAGAAAGAGTCCTCATTCTTGGATCCCACCAAGGCATGGTCGCCGTACTCTCACAAGGATCAGAGCTTCCGTCAGATACTCTCGTCGTGTTCCTCAACGCCGGGATGCTCCCGCGAGTCGGGCCCTTTAGGCTGCACGTAACGCTGGGTCGACACATCACGAATTTGGGCTTTGACCATCTTCGCTTGGATCAAGCCAAGCTAGGAGACAGCTGCGAGCGTAGCTCTCCCTCAGATCCGATCGAGCGCACGTTCGTCGACATTGCAGAAACTCTCGAGACCTTAGAACAAGAATTTGGTTACCGAAAATTTGTCCTCATAGGACTTTGTGCCGGAGCCTACACGGCTCTTCTCTACGCACCCCGGGACCCTCGAGTCCAAGGTCTCGTACTCCTCGATCTTCCAATCCCAGCATCGCAGAACTACTGGCTACGACGAATCGCTCAGGCGACCCATTGGAGAAAATGGAGAAACCTCCTGATTCGCCACTTCGGTCCCACCAGACAACGCGCGAGCGTCCAGAACATCATCTTCAACCCAGAGTCTGCTTCGCTCAGCGTCGCACAAATCCAAAACGCGCTCGAGGCCACGCTCAAGCGCGGGGCCCGGTGCCTATGGATCTATACGGGCGATTCGCCTTTCCGCTTCAACGCCCTAAAGCAATTTGGAGAACTTTTTCCCGATCTCATCAAGCGATACGCTGCCCAACTGTGTCTTGAGTGGAAACCCCGTGCAACGCATCTCTATTCATTCGGTGAAGATCGCAAAGATCTGAACAGGTCCGTAGAAGAGTGGCTCAAAAATTCTGTGGAAGAGGGCCGCTAATAGCGACCTTCGTCGCTATAGCGAAGCTTGAGACTCTTGAGATCCCCACGACCCATCTCTTCCACCCAGCGCTGACGATTTAAGCGCGTGACTTCGCCGACCTCGGTGTCTTCAAGATCCTCCGTCTGCGGCTCCGGCAGGACACGAGCCTGCGCCAGCATCAGCCAAAGCTTGCGAAGAGTTGAGTGGCCGTAGAGCCCGCGCTGCGCACCGAACTTGAGACTCTCCAGAATCCTATGGGGACTCAGATCGTAATAAAGGGCGAGATCGCGACCGATAGAGCGCACGGCTTGCTCTCGAATCAAGTTCCTTTCGTACAGAGTGAGCGCAACTTGAAGAGAGTTTTCAGTGGCGTAGAAATGTGGACCAAAGCGCGAGTAGTAGGGCGCCTGTGAGCCGGTCACGAGATTGATAAACGCAAACTCAACCGGAAACGAAACATCGGTGATTCGGTCCGCGAGTTTTAAAATCTTTTCCAACTCTTCCGCAAAAACTCCGAGCGACATCAGCAGGCTTTGAAGCGTGGGACCTCGAAGCACTCCCCCGAGAATGTCGCAAAACAGAGAGTAGATCGCTGGGTCGCTTTCGCTGTCGTCCCCAAACAAAATAATCTTGGAGGTGTGCGGAACAGCCAGCCACAAAAGCAACAAAGCCTCGAGCTTGTAACCGATTTGCTCCTTTAATTTTTTAAAGTCCCGACGACGCACGTGTTGGAGTTGATCCTTAAACACAATGCCATTGTGTTCGATGCCATCGAGCTCCATTTTGGCCATAAGCGTTTCTTGCATCTGCGGCGGAGAGGCACTCACGAAATAGATGGGGTTGTTTTGCGCTTCGCTTGCGGCTCCGCGGCGAAGCGCTCGCAGCACAATCGAAAATCCGGGAATATTGTCTTTTGCCTCGGCGGTCTCAAACGCTGTTTTGAGGAGCCCTCCGATCGAATCGATCTGAGTGGCAAGGTAGGTCTTATCGATGTCCGAAATCACGACGTAGCCCGAGTAGTCTTTAGGTAGATCCTTCAGACTTTCAGGGAGCTTGATGTGGGATTTTTTCGCTTCCATGCTTCGACAAAACTCTCATAAAGGATGATAAGAGTTCCTATGAACTTCAAGAAGAATCTCTACCTTTTTATGATCTCCGTTTTGACGTGTCAGACGGCAATGGCGGGCAGCGCCACTTCTCTGATGCAAACGACTCCCGTCATTGCCCCGGGCCAGTACGAGATGAAGCTTCAAACCGACGTGATTTTTAACTCGGGTGGAGGCGTGAACATTTCGCCCCATTTTCGGACAGGACTGGTCGAACACTTCTTCGATGTTGACGCCTTTTTTGGCACAGGCAAGACAGGCTTCATGCTTGGAGCCACCACCAAGTACAATCTGCTGCCCGATCTGCCTGAGCAAATGGGCCTTTCCTTCCTCGGAGGTCTCGCCCTTCTCAAGGACAAACCTCAAGGAGCCACGTCGGATTTGAGTCGCGGTCTGATCTCGCTTGGTATCGTGGCTTCCAAAGACCTGCAAGCCGACTTCGGCTCCATTTCTCCCTACGCAGCCTTCCAGCCTGAATTTGTGTTTCGTAGCGACTACAGCGAGTTCCTGATGAGTCTGGCCCTGGGAGCGCACTGGAAAGTCACTGAAACCGCACCCTGGAGTTTCTACTCTGAGTTCGGCATTAGCCTTCGCAAAAGCCTCTACATGCTCGCTCTCGGCGCATCGTACCCCTTCTAAGACGATGAAAGTTATTGGACTCTGGAACTCGGGATCTCCGGTCGCCAAGGGCGAGATCGAAAAAGGCCTCAAGCGTCTTGATGCGCTGGGAGTTGCTGCCGTTTACCCTCAGCAGAGCCGTCGCTGGGCGAGTCGTCCCGACTCAGCTGTGCGAAAGTTCCTGGCTGGCCCCGACCTCGCCAAAATTGAGGCCCTAGAAGAGCTCTCGGCATCGCGAGAGATTCACGACATTCTCGCTCTTCGCGGGGGTTATGGGGGTATTCGCCTGCTGCCCCTACTCGACAAGACCCGTTTCCTGAAGCGCTACGATAAGGTGCTTTGGGGATACTCGGACCTCACGGTGCTTCAGCACTATCTCTTTGAGATCAGCGGGAGCTCTTGGGTTCACGGGCCGATGCTCAGCTCTGCGTCGTTCCACTCCCCAAATCCGCTCGAGGCACGCTGGTGGAAGCTCGCCCAAAAAGCTGAGACCACGCACGAGCGACTCGTAGTTAAGGCTCTCTCTTCAGAGCTTTCTCTGAAGCGCACAGAAATCAGCGGCCCTCTCCTCGGCGGGAATCTTGCGTCCTTTGTCTCCATGATGGGGACTCCGTGGGAGCCCCGCCTCCCCGAGTCCACGCTGCTTTTTTTTGAAGACATCCACGAACCTTCCTACAAGCTGGATCGCCTTCTCCAACAACTGGGTGGGCACCGCGACATCAAAAACGTGCGCGCGCTCCTCTTGGGACACTTCACCGAGTCTCCCCAAGCGTTCTCCCTGCTCAAGCTCTGGGCGGAGGGCGTCGGCATTCCGACATACCGCGGAATTCGGGCGGGACACCAAGCGCCCCACATCCCCTTGGCTCTCGGCGTCCGGGTCACCCTCGAGAGACATTCCGAGACCCAGGGCCGCTTGATCGTTCCGTTTTGTAACTTTGTTTAAGCTCGGAAATATCGAGCCCAGAGTTGCGGATTCCAGAGACCGGTTTTAGATTAAGGTGCATATGATCGTACGTGTGCACGGAGCTCGAGGGTCCCACCCCGTGCCAACCTCTAAGAGTCGAATCGAAGAGATTCATAAAAGTATCTGGGAGCTTGCTCAAAACAGCAAAGCCAATACTTGGGACGAATTCAAACGTTTCATCGACTCCAAACCACGCCATCTCACGCAAACCTTTGGTGGCGCCACAACCTGTGTGGAACTTGAAACCTCTCTTGCACCCATGCCGATTTTTATCGACGCGGGTTCAGGACTCACGGTGGCGTGTATGGACAAGGCTTCTGCTCTTCAGTCGCCCGAATTTCTGCGCGGCAAGGGCGAAGCCGCAATGTTTTTCACCCACACCCACTGGGATCACATCTCGGGGCTGGTGACCATTCCGCAACTTTTCATGGAAAACAACCGTTTCCATTTCTACGGCGTTCACTCCGATCTTAGGGGCCGCCTCGAGGGCCTCTTTGATGCGCGCTATTTCCCAGTTCCTTTTTCTATCATCGAACCCCGTGTGCAATTCCATCAGATCGCCCTCGGCAAGAGCCTTCGCTTGGGCGGCATCAAGGTGGACCACCTTCCGCAGTCGCATCCGGGCGGCAGCTTCGCGTATCGTTTCTCCGACGGCAAACATGCTTTCGTGATGGCCACCGACACCGACCTCAAAAATACCGATAGGCCTCACCTCGTACCGGGAGACAACATCTACTCAAACGCAAACGTACTATTCATTGATGCCCATTTTTCTCCCGAAGACTTCATCAACAAAGAAGATTTCGGCCACGCCCATCTTTTCCAGGCGATCGACTTCGGCGTGCGCGAAAACGCCAAGATGCTCTACCTGGCCCACCAGAATCCCTACTACACAGACCGCGAAATCCAGAACCAACTCGATCGCGCCTGGGACTACGTTAAAAAAGAACACGCTTCATCGAAAGTCGAAATCCGCGTCGCTATGGACGGAGACGTGATCGACTTGAAGAAGGCCTAACTCAAGCTCCGCTGCAATTATTTGCCGAGTAGGCCCACCTTGAGTTCGGGGTTGGGGGGATTGTCACCAATCCACACCCTGAGCACCACCTGACCAAGTCCCACGCCAGCGACTCGCCCGAGCTCTTTGTCGTTCTTTTTCACGATGATCTCCGCCTGAAGGAGCTCAAAGTCCAAAGTATCGCCTTGCTTCACGTCGGGTTGAAGTTTCACAAAAGCCTTCACGGCTTCGCCGAAAGTTTTGCACTCATCTGCCTTACAAGCTTTCTCAAAACCATCTGAGAATGCCTCCCCAAGTGTCTCGGCATCGACATCACGCAAAAACGACATGCGTACGAGCTTCGATGAGGTGTCACCAAGAAGCTTGGCCGCATCGGTCGACTTCTCGTTCACATACAAACCCGCGACATAGACCTTCACCTTGAAAAAGGTCGCCAGCCGAAGCCCGAGTCCATTGAGAACCTTAGGCTGTCCTTCGAGCACTACAGTGTCAGGGAGCTTCACACCCGCGAGTTCGCCCGCAAAGAGCGGCGCATTCAAGGCCAGGAGAACAAATAAGAGGGAAGTCTTAGGTGGGCTCAACAACTTTGACATGATTCCATTGTGCCCTAGGCCAAGACTTCCTAACAGTGCTCAAGGTTGTCATTTCCCTGGCTCGGGCGTAGATTTAGAGTCATGAAGACATTTAAACGAATCTTCCAAACCCTGAGTTTCTCCCTGATGCTTGCCGGCGGCGCAGAGGCCGTGGCCGCTCCTCAGACCCAGGAAACTCAAATTATCGACAACCTCATCCGCTATGCACGGAGCATTTACCCCGCTGATCGCAATGGGGGTATTTATCCGATGGCCGCTGTGGGCGGCACGGTTCGCTTTGACGGCCCCGGACCTGTCTATGTGACGCTACGTATCGGCGGCCAAAGCTATTCGGCCCTCACCGATCAGGCTGGTGACTATTCTTTCTTCGCCTACACCAATGGGGCCGGCCGCTTTGAAGTTCAAGCCTGGACCGTCAACGCTCCTGAGGACGGCTCGAGCAAAATCGGCGAACTCAGTCTTCAGAAATAAGTTCTAAAGCCCAGTGCGGCGGCTTCGGCATCTTCGAGGCTGCTGCGCTGATACTGTACAAAAACCGAACCTCGTCCGAGTTCAAACTGCAGGCCCACCAGTCCCCTGAGAGAGAACGGATCCGGCTCCTCACTCTTTGTGACGGCATATTCCGCGTCGGCCTTCAACTGCTCGGACTCTCCATTTGCCATTGTCGTAGAGAAGCTCAGCGGTCCTTTTACGAGCAAAGATCCCCGCGCGTCGCCGAAGTTGAGGTCCGCACCTAGCACCCCGTAAAGACTGAGCACACTCATCCAGCGCAGCGAAGTGCCCACCTCAAACGGCACACTCATGACACGCACGTCGCCTGAGACATCGAGATCTGCTGTCATCGACGCCTTGAGTGTTCCCTGCCCGGGGACCGAAACATCCGCACTCAACTCGCTCAGATGTTTGGAAAAGTGCGAACGAAAGCGATTCCAGCGAAACCCTGTGCCTACCTTAAGTCCATTCCAACTCAGCAAGGGGGAAGGACGCTCAGGCGCCCGCACAAGATCGTACTGCCACAAGACTCCCCAACCCGAGTTCTCGAGCTCTAGAGAATGATTGGAGTAGTCCGAAGATGCGAAGCTCGCAAAGAAGCGAGAGCGTTGCTCGTCAGCAAAATGCAGCCCAATAGAAAGCGCTGCTTGAGCTGAGAAAGCCCCCAAGCGATCTGGACTCGCCTTTCCCTGCAGGACATCGTCGAGCCCGGCATAGCCATCCTGGTAGCCGAGACCGACTCCCACGTTGAGAATCATATAGCGAAAGGGAGTGGAGTAATCGGCAGTGGAGCCCGCCTGAATAAATGTCACAGCGTTGGCGAGTCGGCGCAGATAATCGGAAGATTCGACGCTAGAAATTTCCTTCTCGATAGCTGCTTGAGGCCCGAGATCGAGTGAGCTGAGAGACACACGCGCCTGTGCGCAAACGTCTTTCGACAACAACAGAGCGCAGGTCAGGGACATCGCCCCTAAAATTTTGGTTCTTCCGTAATGCATTTTTCAATGCGAACCGCATGTCCGCCGCCCCAAGAGTGCAAATTGGACGCCAACGTGAGGAGCTCAGCAAAGGGCTTTTTGTGCGTGAAATCGCCTGCACCCTCGACACTCACGGGAGAAATGATCAAAACTTTGACGGGGTAAAGAAAACGAAAGTTTTCCGTCTTAGCCGCTCATGCACATCTTTGTGAATAAGATTTGAAAGAAATTTTGAAATATTTTTACTGCTGCGCGCCAAGACCATGGATTACTGGGCAAAGATTTGATTGTAGCACCAAGAAACTTAGCCGTTTTGGGACCGGCGGCCTGTGGATAACTTGTGGATAACCCCAAAAGCACCTAATGCACCGCACTTTAT
Source organism: Bacteriovorax stolpii (assembly GCA_945881775.1). GTDB lineage: Bacteria > Bdellovibrionota > UBA2428 > UBA2428 > UBA2428 > CAMCVE01. The sequence goes on along the minus strand of CAMCVE010000012.1, from coordinate 18,583 downwards.
TGAGGCCCAAAGGCGGCCTAAGAAGCCTTCTTTTGAAGGCCTCTTTCAATGAGAAGCTCGCGCGCTAGCGCCGTTTCAAGAGGAAGCCTCTCTTGGAGTTCCTCGATGAAGACGGGCGCAAGCCGAAGGTCCGTCAGATAGTCCTGGTTGTAAGCAGGAACGAGATCATCGCCGGAGAATCCGAGCCCCGCGCGCTTGGCCATCGTGTCTGCGAGCGAAACCATCATCACGACCTTGCGGTGCTCGGGCGCGATGCTCTCAAAAACTCGGACGTCTTTGTGGTGATAGCGAATCGATTTCCGCACCACGAGTGGCAGGTTCCACTGCTGAGCAAGTCGCTCACCAATCACATGATGCCCCGGCAAACCGAGCTCTTGTTCTGCGCTCAAAAAGCTGCGCTGCTCACGACGACACTTATCGACGATCTCTTCGAGGGTTTCTTTGTCAGCCCTAAACAGAGCCATCTTCCCGAGGTCATGCAAGAGTCCGCACGTGAAACACTCCGCAGGATTGGGATGTCCCATTTTAAGAGCCAAGAACTCCGCGGCGAGTGCTGTTGCCAGACAGTGCGTCCAAAATTTCTGAACATCGAAACACGACGAGGGGGCGTGATCCTCGTCATTGAACACAGTTGTGCCCAGAACAAGCGCCATCACCGTGTGATCGCCCAGGAAATGCAGGGCGCGTTTGACGTCGGTGATTTCGACAGAGCGTGCATAGAAGCCCGAGTTCACCATACGAAGAATTCGTGCTGTTAGAATTTGATCCCGCTTCAGGAGTTCGGCAATTTTGTGCCGAGGTGTTCCCTCTTCACGCAAAGCTTTCAAAACAGTTCCTAGCACCACCGACAGCGTCGGGATGTCGCGAACTTTTGAAACTTTTTGCAGCAGGCACTCCGACCGGCTTATGGAACTAGGCATTGCTACAGTGTATCGACTCGCGCCTGCACCGTGTTCTCAAAAATCTCTTAATCAGAGCTTAACAAAGCAGGATGAGTTAAACTCTCTAGTTAGAAGATGTTTTCCCACGAGCACAAGACCTTCATTCTCGAGCGTCTCACGAAAGCCTTCGAGAGCGACCTCTCCACTCTCGTGGATTCGGCTCAGTCCGCCTACGAAGCCGCCACGCACGCCGAGAGTCGCGCCGACAATAAATACGACACTCGGGGCCTTGAGGCCTCGTATCTCGCGGGTGCACAGGCTCAACGAGCTGCCGAGATTCGCAAAGTCTTAGGTCTTTGCACTCAGTTGGTTATAAGGTCTTATACTCCCGACGACGCCGTCGGCATTAGTGCCCTTGTGGAAATCGAAAGCGAGAGCGGACACCAGTGGGTTTTCCTTGTTCCGTTTGCTGGTGGACAAAGCATTGAAATTGACGGTCAGAAGGTGAGCATCGTTAGCTCCGCATCGCCACTCGGTGGAGAGCTTATGGGTCGCACGCGAGGAGAAGATGTGATCGTCGAGATGCGCGGACGCAAAGTCGAATGGCAAATCCTAAAGATTCTCTGACAACTTATCCCTTGGTTTCGAGCTCGGACCATCGCGCATAAAGGCGATCAATTTCTGTCTGGAGCTCAGCCATCTCTGCTGTGAGCTTTGTGAGTTTCGACGAGCTCGAAGCAAGCTCGGGTTTCTGGCTCTCAAGAGTGAGCGATTCCAGTTTGGCCTCGAGGCCATGAATCTTGGACTCCATCTGATCAAACTCTCTTTGATCGTTGTAGCTGAGCTTTAGCTTCTTGGGCAACTCGGGAGTTCTTTGAGATCCGGCGGGCAAAGGGGCTGATTTGGAGCGTTTTGCACGGTCTTTCTGCCACGCTTCCCACTGACCCACGCCCACAAACTCTTCGATGTGCCCGTCGGCAGGAACAAAGATACGGTCCACCACCTGGTCCATAAAATACCGATCGTGCGAAACAAGAACAATCGCACCTTCGAAGTCCTTGAGGCGCTCTTCGAGAATATTGAGAGTTGGAAGATCCAGGTCGTTGGTGGGCTCGTCGAGAACCAGAATGTTGGCCTCGCGGAGCATCAGCTTAGCGATGAGCAGCCGCGCTTGTTCGCCACCAGAAAGCTTGGAGACGGGACTGTCGCTCTGTTCGACGTTAAAGAGGAAGCGGTCCAAGTAGCTTCGCACGTGCGTGTAGTTCCCGCGGAAAAAAACGTGATCGCCCTGGGGACAAACAGTCTTAAGCACGGTGAGATTGGGATCGAGATGCTCGCGGTTCTGATCAAAATACGCAATCTGCAGCTGATCAGATCGCTCCACGCTTCCGCTATCGGGCTGCTCCACTCCCAGAAGCAGCTTGATGAGTGTGGACTTACCGGCGCCGTTCGGCCCTAGAAGACCGATGCGATTGCCTCGTTGAAGCAGAAGACTAAAATCCTTGAAGAGCTTGCGGTCCCCATAGGACTTAGAAATCTTCTTAGCTTCGATGAGCTTTTTGGGCGTGCTTTCGGCTGTGCCAAACACGATACCCACACTTTGGACTTTATTGAGCCCCTCCAGAGCCTCGACATTCGAGGCGAGGTCTCCCGCACGGTTGATGCGCGCTGTTTGTTTGGTTGTGCGTGCAGCGGGACCGCGGCGAAGCCATTCTGTTTCGCGGCGAAGAGTGTTCTTGAGGACGGTTTCTTTGCGCTCAAGGGCGTTCACGTGCTGCTCTTTGATCTCACAAAAGGTTGCGTAGTCACCCTCGACTCGCAAGAGACCGTTGGGGTTGCGGCGATCGAGCTCCCAAATGCAATTCGAAATACGATTTAAGAAGAGTCGGTCGTGCGTGATCGTGAGCGTCGCGAAGGGAACTTTGGCGAGGAACTCCTCTAGCCAAAGAATACTTTCAACATCCAAATGGTTGGTGGGCTCGTCCATCAGAAGCAGGTTGGGTTCTCGCATGAGCTCCCGAGCGAGAGCGACTTTCTTCCGCCACCCCCCAGAAAGAGCACCCACGAGCGTGTCTTCGCTGAGACCCGCCTCGTCAAACGCGAGCTTCGAGAGCAGCTCCAGCGCCCGCGCCGTCGACTCCCATTCATAGGGATCCAGCGCTCCCTCAAGAATCGTCTCCAAAATTGTGGACTCGGGTGCGAGTTCGGGGGTCTGTGAGAGGTAGGCCACCCGAAGCCCTTGTTTGCGGGCGATGGTGCCGGAATCGGGTTTTTCGGAGCCGAGGATCATCTTGAGGAGTGTCGACTTGCCTGCACCATTGGGACCGATGAGTCCAATGCGCTCGCCATCAGAAATGCCGAAGGCCAAAGCATCAAAGAGATGCCGTCCCGAAAAGCCCTTAGAGAGGTCGTGTCCATTCACCAAAACTGCCACGCGGCGAAGATATCACAGAATGTGTTGATAGCTAAGACATCAGCATCTAGATGGTGGACATGGTTTCTTTGTCAGGCATGCACAAGCGCTACGGCCAGCAAATCGTCTTCGACTCGGCTAGTTTTCAGATCAATCCCGGAGAGAAGATTGGCCTCGTGGGCCCAAACGGAGCCGGCAAGACCACCATCTTTCGCCTCATAACCCGAGAGGAGAGCCTCGACTCTGGCGCCGTGAGCATGCCCGATCGACTTGTTGTGGGTTATTTCTCGCAGAGTGTGGGCGAAATGGCGGGGTGCTCAGCCTTAGAAGAAGTCATGGCCGGAGCGGGACGCGTCTCAGAGCTCGCTAAGCGAGTCGCAGACCTCGAGAAACAGCTCGAAGACTCCGCCCTGAATCCCCCGTCGGACGACGAGATGATGGCCCTTGTGGAGCGTTACGGCGAGGCGCAGGCCGAATTCGAATCTCGCGGTGGCTACAACCTTGAATCCCGTGCCAAAGAGATCCTCACAGGCCTTGGCATCGGTCCCGGTGATTTCGAAAGGCCCGTGGAGAGCTTCAGCGGCGGATGGAAGATGCGTATTGCCCTCGCGAAGATTCTCGCGCTGAGTCCCGACCTGCTTCTGATGGACGAGCCCACCAACCACTTGGACCTCGAAACCATCGAGTGGCTCGAAGAATGGATCAAAACTTTCAAAGGCGCGCTCATCATGACGAGCCATGACCGCGAGTTCATGAACCGCATCGTCACGCGCATTGTCGAGGTTGCCAACAAGTCGATCACCTCTTACACAGGCAACTATGAGTTCTACGAGCGCGAGCGCGACCTGCGCCGCAAGCAACTCCTTGCAAGCCACCAGCGCCAGGCGGATATGCTCGCCAAAGAAGAAGAGTTCATCGCGCGTTTCGCCGCCCGAGCTTCGCACGCTGCCCAAGTCCAGTCGCGCGTCAAAAAACTCGACAAAATCGACCGCATTGAAATTCCCCCCGAAGAAAAAACCATGCACTTCGAGTTCGCCATTCCCCCACGCAGCGGCAACGACGTCGTGATCATGAAAGATCTTACAAAAATTTGGGAGCGAGAAGACGGCCAGAAGAAAACCGTTTTTTCGAACGTCACAGCCGTCGTTCCACGCCTTGCGAAAATTGCGGTCGTGGGCGTGAATGGCGCTGGAAAGTCGACCCTCCTCAAGACCATTGTCGGCGAAGCCCAAGCCACCAGCGGCAGTGTTGCAATCGGCGCCAACGTGAAAGTGGGCTACTTCAGCCAGCACTCACTCGAAGTTCTGAATTCCAAAGCCACCGTCTTCGAAGAAGTTTCGCGGCGTATTCCCGACGGGTCGATCGCATTCGTACGAAATCTGCTCGGTGCCTTCCTCTTCAGCGGAGACGACGTCGACAAAAAGATCTCGGTGCTCTCCGGCGGCGAGAAAAGTCGAGTCGTGCTTGCGACTCTTCTCGCCAACCCCGTCAACCTTCTCGTCCTCGACGAACCCACAAACCATCTCGACATTCGTTCGCGCGAAGTTCTCCTTAGTGCCCTTCAACGCTTTGAAGGGACAGTTCTTCTCGTGAGCCACGACCGCCACTTCCTCAAAGCGCTCGCCGATCAAGTTTACGAGGTCGACCGCGGTGGAGTGCGCATCTACAACCTTAAGTACGACGAATACCGCGCGAAAAAGGCACAGCTCGCCCAAAGTTGACAGGCTTTTGACTCTGGAGAGTCGTAAGGCCGGAGTAGAATCAGGGGCTCATGCGTTCTCTCATTCTTCTTACGTTCATTTTCGTCTCAGCTCGCGCCGAGGCCGCCCTCTCCGAATGCCAATTGCGCATCATGAAAGTAATGGGCCGCATCTCTCCCGCCGACGAGGCGAAGCGCTTTGTGCCTGGCTCTGTCAACTCCGTCGCACCCGAGCGGCCTGAAGTGGCCAGCCTCCTAAAGCCCAACGCCGAAGTGATGGTCGCTAAGCACGGAGCTTTGAAGATTCAAGTCTCAGGGCCCGTCCCGTTTGCGACGCTTCATCAAAAACTCAAAACCAAAGGCTTTTGGATGATCACAAATCCTAGTCCTGCGGGACAGCGCCTCGTCACAGGCCATGCCTCGATCATTATTGGAGATGCGCTCTTCAACCGTCTCTCAGACGACCTCGGCCCCGAAGCGATGTGCTCGATTCCCGTCAAAGACGTTGCAGCTCTTTTTATGAACTCCAGTGAAACGCCTTTCCTCGTGGCCCAGTTCTACGAAGTCTCCGAGTCGTCGCTCGCAGCGCTCAGCAAATTTTTCCACGACCGGACCTGGCACTATCACGAGGGACTTGCAAAGTGGCGGCCGCGCTATGAGCGCCTCCCCCTGAGCCCCGAAATGAAAGACGTCGATTGCGAGAACTGTTCGCTCTTTAGTTGGAGTTTCCTGAACCCTCGCTGGTCGATACAAGTGCCCGAACTCGGCGACGTCCAAAGCGAAGTCGGAGAAGTGGTCGTCGACCAAATACCCCTGCAACAAATATTTAACAATTCCGGAAGTCGCGCGTATCGAGGCACCGTTCTCGTTGCGAAAAACCCCGCGGATACCGAAAAACTTCTAGAAGACGGAAGCTTTGCCTCAGACCCCGTCGGCGCTCAAACATTCTTCCACGACTTTAAAAAGATTCGTTGATGCGGTCGCGAATAAATCTCATGAGCCACCAACGGCGGTCCTGATAGATGTCATGTCCGCCATTGGGCTCGTAGTAACTCGCGTAGTTCCAACGACGCTCGTCGAGAATCTTTGTCATGCGGAAAAAGCCTTCTTGAAAACCGAAATAATCCTGGCCGCCAACATCCAGATAGATCTTAGGCATCTCGGACTCGCTGCGAAGACCGCCCAGCAAGAACGTGGGGTCATTGCGCTCATACATCTCTCTGTTCGTGAAGATCCGCCGAATCTCTTGCAAGAGAAGGTGACCCTGCCACGGACCGATGGGATGTCGGTTGAAGTAGGCGTTCCAGTCACCCAGATTTTCCCAGACGTTTAAGGGAGCGATCGCCGCCGAGTTCACTCCCACAAAACTGAAAAGTTCTTTGTGTTTTAGGACCGTCTTCAGAGCGCCGTAGCCGCCCATGGAGAGACCTGCGGTGCCACGACACTTTCGAGTGCCGCAGACGCTGAAGGTTTTTTCGATGTAGGGCATAAACTCGGTGATGAACCAGGTTTCGTAAGCCCTCGGCCCACTCTTCACTTCGCCCCGGTCGCTAAAAAAGCTCATCTTGTCGGTGTCAAAGCTCACCACTGTGAAGGGGGGAAAATTCTCTTCTGGCGACAGAACGTCGAGAGCCTCCGCGTAGCCATTGTCGATCCAAGACTTCGAATCGCCGCCGATCCCATGAAAGAAATAAACCACGGGCTCATTCTGCATCGGCGCAATGTCGGGACGACTGCGATGGACACAGAAACCCACCGCACCCCCGCGAATCTTAGAGACATAACTTTGACATTGAGGAGCTGCCGCCAGCCCACTTGATGCGACCAAGAGAACAGCGCCAAGCGCCCGGAACCCGAGCTTTGCCCCTAAACCACCCATTAACTCAGCGTAACACAACAAGTCTTCATCGGCCCTTCACCCTAGTTTAACAGGTTATGACGCGCTGCGTACCGATGAGTGCTCTATGCGTATTCAAAGTGTTCTCTTCGGTGCATTCCTCTTCACCGGGCTCCAGGCGCAAGCCCTTGGAGGGAAGCGCTCTCCAACCCCCAGCGGGGACGTTTTTGAGCAGATGATCATCCCTGACGCCCTCTGTGGTGACGGCACACCCTATTCCATCTACGTGCGAAAAGGTGATCCCGCAAAGGTGCTCTTGCACTTCGAAGGCGGCGGCGCCTGTTGGAGCAAAGGCAGTTGTTTTGGGAAAGTGAAGTTCACCTCGCTTCACGACACTCCTGGGATCTACGAAAATAAATATCTCGGGAGCCACGTCGGTGATACGACATTCCAGGACCAGACCTACGTGTACCTTCCTTACTGCACGGGCGACATGCATGGCGCCTCCCACAAGGCCACCTACACATCCAAGAAAATCGTCTACCATTTTGGTCGGAGCAATTTCACAAAGGCTCTCGCCTGGCTCGAAGACAACACAGACCGGATTGTTGAGCGCGCAAGTGAAGTGATCCTCTACGGGGAGTCTGCTGGGGCCCTGGGCGTGCTCATGAACCTCGATCAAGTCGCCGCTATCGCGGGACCACAGGCCAACAAAGTGGCCCTCATCGATTCTCCCGGCCTGCACTTCAACGACAGTATCTGGAACCGTTTCGACTCAGACTATCTTAAGGGCATCGACCGAAGTCTCGCGTCGAACTCCATGAAACGAGAGCGAAACTCTGGCATTCTCGCGCCTCAGATGAGAAATTTTTGCGATGCCAACCCAAGCTGGAAGATAGGCGTCACACAGTCCACTCGGGACATGGTGATGAGCGCACTCTTTGGGAAACTCACTCCAATACAACACTACTTCCGAGTGATGGGCGAGAGCGGGATCCACCAAACTCTGTGGAACCCAAATGACAACTGTTCGTCGTGGGTACCCGACACCACAAAACACGTCTTTAGCATCGAGAAAAGCGGCTGGAGCAAAGAAACGTGGGATGGGGTGAGCAACGCGGACTTCACGCGCGATCTGATCACAAGCCCTCTTAGGGCGCAGCACCCGAGCCATCACTGAGATCGCAGTGTCGCGAGCCAAAATATTAGACTAAGTTCGGGAGGCATGAGTTCGCTGCTTCCCGATCTTTTAGCCTCAAGGCACGCTGACCTCAACGACGAGCAACAAGAGGCCCTGCGCCTTCTCAACGGTGAGGACAACGTGTTCATCACCGGAGGGGCCGGTACTGGAAAGAGTTTTCTACTCCGAAAATTCCTGCAAGATACAGATCCAGCGAAACTCCCCGTTCTCGCGAGCACCGGGGCTGCGGCAGTTCTTATCGGGGGGCGCACATTTCACAGCTTTTTTGGCCTCGGTATCATGGAGGGTGGCATCGAAGCGACGATCGATCGCGCCGCAAAGGATCGTCGCGTTGCTCGGCGCCTCAAAAAGGCAGCTGGCTTTGTTCTCGACGAAGTCTCAATGATTCCTGGCGTGGCCCTCGACGCAGCAGAACGAATCGCGTGCCGAGCGCGGGGTGATATGAGCCCCTGGGGCGGCCTCAAGGTCGTGGCCGTCGGTGACTTTGCCCAACTTCCTCCGGTCACTCGTGATTCGAGCCGCCGTGACTGGGCGTTCCTGAGTCCCGCCTGGGAAAGATCAAATTTCAAGTCGGTCCACCTGCGACAGATGATGAGAGCCGCCGAGGATCCGGAGTTTTGTCAGATCCTTGCAGACGTGCGCGTGGGACTCGTCTCTGAGCGCGTGAAACACCTCCTCGATTGGCGTTCGGCTCTTGAGAGCGACGAAGAGTTCGAAGGGTCGGTCCTCTACGCGCGCAAGATCGACGTCGACCGAATCAATCAACACAAGCTCGCTCAACTCGAAGGAGACATGAAAACTTTCGAGACCGAATTCTCCGGAGAAGAGCGAGCCGTTAAGTCGCTCATAAATAACTTGCCGATCCCACAAACACTCGAGCTCAAGCCTGGAGCTTTCGTGATGCTTCGCCAGAACGACCCCCAAGGCCGCTGGGTCAACGGCAGTCTCGGCCACGTGAAACGCTTTGGCCGTCAGGACATCGAGATCAAGCTGTCCACGGGCCGTAGCATCGAGCTCGAGCGGTCCAAATTCTCGCTCCTGGATGCCGAAGGCAATGAGACGGCAGCCGCACGTAATTTTCCTTTAAGCCTTGCCTATGCCGTTACGATTCACAAAGCCCAAGGGGCTACTCTCGACAAGATGATCGTGTCTCTAAGGAATCTCTGGGAACCGGGACAAGCCTATGTAGCCCTGAGTCGCGTGCGCAGCTCCCAAGGTCTTTCGATCGACGGCTGGGACGCTCGCTCAATATTTGCCGACCCCCAGGTCACGGCCTTTCACGCCCGCATCGTCAAAAATTCATAATCCAAATAATAAATCGCCTTCGTTTGCATTTTGCACGTGTCGCATTTTCAGATACATCGACCCTATTCAAAATATTTCAGGGACCCTACGATGAAATCGCCTTTGACAATGGTCCGGGCTGGAGGGAAGATTTACACGTCTTTAGAGATTTGCGAATCGAGACCCACTCCATATGAAACTCAAGCTTAGGCAGATTCTTTTTGGAAAACCCCTCACCGTAAACAGCCTCGAACACGAAAAACTCCCCGTTTGGAGAGGGCTCGCCGTGTTTTCGAGCGATGCCCTGAGTTCGGTCGCCTATGCGACCGAAGAAATCTTACTCATTCTCGTCGCCCTTTCCATGGCAGCTTCGTTCTACAGCGTGCCCATCGCTCTCACCATTGCGGCACTGCTCATAATCGTCGCTCTCTCATACCGCCAAACAATCTCCCTCTATCCCAATGGTGGAGGAGCTTACTCTGTCGCGAAGGACAACCTCGGCGAAAGCTCGGGACTTGTCGCAGGAGCCGCTCTTCTTATCGACTACACCCTAACCGTAGCTGTTTCTGTGTCCGCTGGCGTTGCGGCACTCACCTCGGCGTATCCATCGCTCGGACATCACGAGGTCATCATGGGCGTGGTGGTCATTTCCATTTTAACTTTTGCAAACTTGCGTGGCCTTAAGGACTCGAGCACAGTTTTCTCGATACCGACCTATCTCTTCATCATTTTCACGACCGTGATGATTTCAATCGGCGTCTGGAAAATTTTTACAAACGACGCTGTCCACATCGACGATCGGATTCTGCATCCGAGCCACCTCGAGCCCATTTCCTGGTTCATTTTACTAAGAGCATTCTCCAGCGGTTGCGCCGCCCTTACGGGCATCGAAGCGATCTCCAATGGTGTCACGGCCTTCCGTGATCCTGCACCCGCTCGCGCTAAGACCACACTTTCTTTGATGGTCGTTATGCTCGTGATCTTCTTTGTTGGAGTTACTTTCCTGACCCAGCATTTTGGCATCATGCCCAAAGAGGGCGAAACAGTTATCTCTCAAGTCGCCAGGCACACCTTTGGACACGGAGTCTTCTATTATATTTTCCAAATTGTTACGGCACTCATCTTGGTTTTTGCCGCCAACACAGCGTATGCCGACTTCCCCCGCCTCAGCTCAGTCATCGCATCAGATCGTTTTATGCCTCGCCAGCTCAGCAACTTAGGCGATCGTTTGGTTTTCTCAAATGGTATCACTCTGCTGGGTGTGTTTTCAGCAATCTTGGTGGTTGCGTTCAGCGCCAACACCCACGCGTTGATCCCCCTCTATTCCGTGGGCGTGTTCCTCTCGTTCACTCTCTCCCAATCGGGCATGGTCGTTCACCATGTGAAATACAAAGAGCCGCACTGGCGCAAAATGCTCGGAGTGAACCTTCTTGGCGCTATCGCCACCGGCATTGTCCTCATCGTGGTGACGGTCACCAAGTTCTACGATGGAGCCTGGATCATTCTCGTCTTGATCCCGCTTATGCTCGTGGGCTTCCGCTCAACGCGCTATCATTATGAAAGCGTGGCGCGTCAGCTCACCTTACCCAACGACTGGAAGCTTGATGCCCCCGTTCCCTCTTTGGTCGTCATGCCGATTTCTGGTTTCCACAGCGGCGTCCTGGAAGCGATCAAATACGCCCAAGGCATCTCAAACGACATTCGAGTCGTCGTGGTTGATGTCGCCCCGGTGCGTCCCGAAGCCATCAGAGCAGCCTGGGAAGAACATGTTGGCGAAGCCCCCAATCTCAAACTCGTGATTCTGCCGTCGCCGTTCCGCTCGGTCACAACTCCGGTTATTCGCTACATGGACAAGCTCGAGCGTCAAATGCCCGGACGCACGATCACGGTTGTGATTCCAGAGTTCATCACCAAACGCTGGTGGCACAATTTCCTGCACAACCAAACCGCACTCTTTATGCGCGCTCGCTTACGCTTCGTGCCCCGCCGCGTATTGATCGCCGTGAGCTATCACCTCCACGAGTAGGGTTTTCAGGTTAGGGTTTTACAGATCGATTCAGCAACGCGGATACCATCGACTGCAGCCGAAGTAATTCCGCCCGCAAATCCGGCGCCCTCACCCGAAGGATAAAGATTTGTGAACTTTGGAGAGCAAAGCTTTTCATCGTCTCGCACGACCCTTACCGGAGACGAGGTCCGGCTTTCCACACCGTGCAGGAGTGCGTCGTTGCCCATAAATCCCGGCATCTTGCGGTTGAAGTCTTGCAAAGCTCGTGTGAACGCTTCGGTGAGCTCTGGCGGATAGATGTCCCGCAAATTGACGGCGATGACGCCGCTGGGACACGACGACTTTGCAACTGATCCCACGCGGTCATTCAAAAAATCTTCCACTCGTTGCGCCGGAACCTGTATCGTCCCACCCGCTGCCCAAACCTTTTCCTGAGTTTTGCGTTCGATGTCGGCCTGGAACTTGAGACCTGCTTCTGGTCCCGCCGCAAACCACTTGTCCTTGTGCACGGTGACCACGATGCCAGAATTGGCGTAGGCGGATCCATGATTGTAGTTTGACATGCCATTCACAACCATGCGCCCCTGTTGAGCACTCGATGCCAGCACGTAGCCGCCTGGGCACATACAAAAAGAGTAAACCCCTATGTTCGTGCGGTCGTCGTGACAGGTGAGCTTATAATTCGCAACAGGCAGTTCTGGATGTTCCCAGCGCGAACCATACTGTGCCTCGTTGACCCAAACCTGTGGGTGCTCCGCGCGGAAGCCCATCGCCATATTGAGGGTCTCACAGGGCACTCCGCCCGCAAAAAGCTTGTCGTAAATGTCATGAGCCGAGTGGCCCGTCGCTAGTACGTAGTTATCAGACTTAAAGACTCGTCCATCTGGGGTCACAATCTTCTCGAGGCGGCCCTCACTCCAATGAAATTCTTCAGCGCGTGTGTCGAAGTGAATAGGACAGCCATTTTCGTGCAAGTGCTTCGTGAGATTGTTGATGATCGTCCGAATCTTATTGCTGCCCACGTGAGGGTTGGCGAGATAAAGAATCTCGTCGGGCGCACCGAAGCGAACCATCTGTTCCATCACGAACTGCTTGAAGGGAGACTTGATACGCGTGATGAGTTTTCCATCAGAAAAAGCCCCCGCACCTCCTTCACCAAAACACACGTTAGAGTCCGCGTTCACCTGGCCGTGCCGCCAGTGCTTGGAGATATCTTTCATGCGCGGAAGTACGGGCTTGCCGCGCTCGATAACCTGACAGGGAAGTCCTCGCTCGAGTAACCAAAGAGCAGCAAAAAGCCCGGCGGGGCCCGCGCCCACAACAGTTGTCGTCGGCAAGTCCTTGCGAGCCTGCACTCGTGTTGGAGTCTCAAAGATATACGGAGGAGCTACGGGGTCTGGAAATGTTTCCGCTGAGTAAAGGTGGTGCAAACGGTCTTTGCGCCGGGCATCGAGAGATTTTTTTAGGATCCGAAAAGATCCCATCGCCGGATCGAGTTTGCGCAGCTTCTTCTCGAGGCTTTCGTCGAGAAGGACCTTAATGTTCTCAAAGATCGGCATGGAGAAACATCATATCCAAACGCCGCCAGCTTTTCACGAGGAACTTACGGGGTGGGCCAGAAGCTCGCTCTGAGCGACTTGACCTGACCCAAAATTGACCACGAGACTGCCCTCGTTGCTGAATAAGGTCCAGGCATTGTCTTTCTCAAGTCCTTGGACCAAGCGCTCCAAGAAGCCCTGCGAGAAAGAAAAGATTTGCAGGCGCTCAGCCTCGTGGACTTTCTCATGAGCAATATCTTTGAGGATGTGCGCCGGATCCTTGTAAGTGTAGACCTTCACCTCAGCGGAGGCCTTGGCTGCCTTATGAAGCTTCCGCGCACTGGGATTGCCGATCTCAATCCAAAGCTTCACGCCTCCTTGTGGGTCATCGACCTTAAGTGCGGGCGCATCGGGATCGCTGAGACCCCCTACTGAGAACTCAAGCCCCTCTTGGGTGTTAAGAGCAAAGGCCAAAATTCGGGTCACGAGGTAAATGGGGGCTTCTGAAGGGTGCAGCGCGGCTCGAAAATCGAGAGCTTCATAGACACCTCGATCGACGTCCGAGACGTCGATACGAAAACGATAAAGTGTCGCAAAAGCCATCGCCCTCTGAGCTAACGGGTTTAGATCTGCCTGACAACCGAGGTATACTGAGAGAGTGCGAATCCGCCTCTCCGACTTCAGAGCCCTTGTCCCGTCGTGGCTTTTCTTTGACGACGCCACGGAAGGTCTCGAGATCGAGCTTCGAGTTGCCGAAGAAACAGACAAGCCCGGACCCTGGGAAACAGCCTTTCCGCGCATTGACCGCAAGCTAGCTGATCTTTTTCATTCGCCCGAAGCCAACCTCCAGCTCTACCGAGTTTCTTGCTTTGAGAGCCTGCTCGCCCAGTCGCAAGAGCACCTGCACGATCCCGCAAGCCTCGCGAGTAGCGAAATCTACCAACTTTGCCTGCAGCTCGTGCGCGAGCAGCGCCCCAAAGCGCGCTTTCTACAGTTTCGAATCGGCGAAGCACTCATCTCCTCATTTCACGAGGACCCCATATGAACTTGGGTGCCACGGAAGCCCTAAAACTCACAAGCTTTCTGACGGCCGTGGCTCTGCTCGTTCAGAATCTCGAGTTCTGGCGACTGAGAAGAAAGCTCGAGTCTCTCAGCCTTCGTTTTTGTCCCCGTGTTTTCTCGGCACTCCTAGGGCTTCAACTCGCTAGCCTCTTGGCTCTAAACGTCTCTTCGACTAGCGGCCCCGCCGCCGTGAGCGTTCTTTTTGCATCGACTCTGCTGATCTCAGTTCACTTCCGAGGTCGATTTTCGGGTGGCGCAGACTCCATGGGACTCGTTCTTCTCTCGGGCCTCAGCGTGGCAGCCTGGTGGCCTGAGCACAGCTCAACAGCCCTTATCTACATTGGCGTCCAGTCGACGCTGTCTTACCTCATCGCGGGCGTGGCCAAGCTCTGGCGAGCTCGATGGCGAACGGGCGCGGCGCTTCTTAGCTTCTTTGCCAAGACGTCGCCGTACGATGTCCCACGCGGCTTCGAAGCGCTCCTAGGGCGTGCGCATTTTGCGAGGGGAGTCTCTTGGTTCATTATCCTTTTTGAGCTGAGTCTAGGTGCGGCTCTGTTTGATTCGAAATGGCTTCTCGTCTGGGTGTCAGCGGCGATCGCTTTCCATTTCCTAAATTTTGTCGCCTTCGGCCTCAATCGTTTCTGGTGGGTCTGGATCTCATCTTATCCGGCCCTCTTTTATCTCGCGCAAACTCTTTAGTAGCCGAAGCTTTGGACCTTCGTTTATAGTCGCTCCCATGTTCCACAATGACGACGATCTAGAGGACGCATCATTTTACGATCGTCCTGTCGACATTCCTACGCGTGAAGAAATCAATGCTGCCGTGCAGATCGTGCTTTTTCTTGAACACGAAATGGGCGTCGACGTGAAGCGCATTCGCGTGCGCGTGCGCGACGGCGTGGTATCGATCCAAGGCAGTGTGGCAAGTTACAGCCTCAGGCGCGAGATCGAAGCCCTTCTGCCGACGCGTCCTCACGTCAAAGGCGTAGACCTGAACCTCAGCATCGACGACAGACACTAAGGTTTAGAAAACAAGCTTTGAAATGTAGCGCCTTAGCGGCAGGCACCCCGAGCATAAGCGCCGCGGAGTTTAAGAATCTCTGCACCGCTGAGCGAGAGTGGAGAAAAGCTACAAGGCCCCTGACCCGAAGCAGCCTTCACACTCTCAAGGAGATTCTTGAAACCACCTTTTTGGTAACTAAAGATTTTCAAGAAATTATCTTGATAGGCCCCGGCCAGGGCCTCGTCGTCAAAGCGTACGAGATTCTCAAAAGTTTTGAGCTCAGCATTCTCGGACCAATTGAAGCTACCGGTCAAAACACTCACTCCGTCGACAACGAGGTACTTTGAATGCATTTGCTTTGCGGTCATGTAGTTCCAAAAGCGCGAGTAGGACTTGTATTTGACCACGGCTCCTTGCGCCGCGAGCGCCTCATCGAGATGAGTGCGATCCTCGGCCGCAAGTTCCCCAACTTCGTCTCCATTGAATTCTTGCGCATCGAGAACCATTTCGACTTTCACGCCTCGCTCGAGTGCCCGTACAAGGGCCTCATAAAAGTCGCGGCGGCGAAAATGTGCTTGCGCCACTTGAATCGTCGACTGGGCACCTTCCAAGAGCTCCATCACGCTTTTCCCGGCGACTCCGTCTTCCAGAGAAACTGCGGTCCGAAAGCTCCAGGACGATCCCCTCTTAAAGGCTTCGAAGTTTGCTGATGTGAAGACCGAAGTAGAGGCAGGAGCTTCAAACTCTGCAAACTCTGTCGAGGGATCCGCGGCTTCGCCAAAATCTTTTGCCTTGTTCCAAAGAGCATTGAACTCCGACTGGTAGGCGAGGATCTGAGCCTTCTCGTTCTTAAAAACAAGGAAGTCCTCATCATAGGCATTTTCGGCTGAGCTCGCCCAGTTGTAGCTGCCGCTCATGAGCGTGGACTTGCTAGAGTCGCCGCCCTCCTGCGGACCATCCACGATGGCAAATTTATGATGCATCACGAAGCTCACATAACGGACGTCGATTCCCGCTGCCTCGAAGGCTGCACTTTTGTCTTTGTTTTGATTTGCAGAATCTAGAATGAGGCGCACTTTGATCCCCGATTGAGCCAGCTGCTTCACCTGAGACACGAGCCCCGCGTCCGAAAAACTGTACATCGCGATGTCGACATGATTTTTGGCTAAGGAGAGCTCCTGCTGGATCTTCTTCTTGATGCCGCCGTTTGGAGAAAAGAGCGCCGTGACCGAAGCCTGGGCCACGTTAGAGAGACTAAGAAGCGCAAACAAGAAAAAGCGAAGTGTCGTCATGGAGGCGGAAACTAATGAGTCTACCAAGCTGACGCAAGACAGATAAACTTCAGCAAAGCTGAGGGGACACTTAAGCCCAGTAGGGTCGGGCCCAGGATCGCAAGTTATTCCAAGGAAACTTAACCAAAATTTAACGAGCCAGCAGCCTGTTAAAAAGACGATAATCGGGAAGTGCGATGTCTCGTCGTCTCTTGGGCTTATGTCGCTTTGATCTGCTTGTCCGTCGCACCAAGCGATGCGGCAAATCCCTCTCGTGCTGAGGTCCGGCAAGCTGTCAGCGACCAAGCTCGCATTGTCGACACACTGGAGCAGGAGTGGACAAAGCGTGTCCCCGAATTTACTGCCGCGCTCTGCGAAGAAGGTCCGACAAGAAGCGCCCTCCTGGTAACCGCTCGCAACTGTCGCACTTGCGACCAGACGCCGAGCTTCAGCACCTTGACCCAAAGCCCGGAGGCTTGTCGCAAAATGGACCGCGCCAACTGGGCTGAAGTCTTAAGTGCTTCAATCATTCGAAGCAGACTTTCGTTGACCGTTCACAAGATGAAACCTGAGCATCCGGACCAAGCCAGCCAGCTCGAGAACCTGGTAAAATCTCGCGACTCTCTTCGCGCTGCGATCGCCAAACTCAAGACCCTACAAGATCGCGAAGCCCTGCTCCAAGCGACTGAGGAGATTTTGAGTTGCCACGGAGACAAGATTCAAGAGATTAACTTGGACCATCAGTTTCCCCCAACCCAAGACCAGGCAGACCAAGGCACTTGTTACGCTTACGGCGCCACTGCGATGACTGAAGCCGCCCTTTACCGCAACGAGAAGCGGCGCACTCAGCTCTCGCCACTCTACGCCGCTGCCTGCTCCAGGCTTCCAGGCTCAAGCAGGGCAGACGACCCCGACATTGACGGCGGCTTCGCCGAAGAGGTTCTGAAAAACTGGATCGCCCGGGGCCACACCATGGACTGCAAGGGAGAGACGTGCACTCCCGACGAGCTCGAAAAGCGTATCCGATCAGGTGTTGCCTTTCGAATGGCCCCTCTTCCGTTTGTTGGCAAGCTCGGCGAAAGACTCTACCAACAGGGAATTGGCGCCGCTTCATTAAGTGTGCACGAGATGGAAAGCAAGAATCCCGACTCCAAAGTCAGCCTCAATGCCGACTACCGTCTTGAAAGTATTCCCATTGACGCCGACGAGTCTGCGTCGCGCTGCGCTCCACTTGACATCGCGAATTCGGCACACCTTAAACGCATCAGCAAAAGTCTTTGCGAAGGCATCCCTGTTTCTGCGGCGGTCTACACCAAGGACTTTGACAAGAGCTCCGATGGCGGCAAAACCTGGACCCCCCACAAACGCGATTCCGGGATACATGGCCGCCATGCCATGGTCATCACGGGTATCGAGTGGGATGGGGAAACTCCTTATTTTGTGTTTCGAAACTCGTGGACAAAGGGCGATGATAAAACACCACACGCCTCAAAAATGCGACTGGCGGTCGCCAACTCTTGCCGCATCTACCGAGCGTCAGTTCTTACTGGGAACGTCGACCGTAAGGAGCCTTTAAAAAACTCGACCCTGCGCGAGGCAGATCCCACCTCAAAGCAGTCCGACCCCAAGCACTCTCGAAAATAGTCTTCAGCCTCACGCGAGTCCAAAAGTCTTTGGTAGACTTTGAAGACCATGAAACTCCTGCTGAAATCCAGCCTGCTCGCCATTCAAATCATCACCGCCGGGAATCTATTTGCCTCTCCTGCAGGTCCCCGCGCGGTCAGGGTGTGGACTGGAGGCGGACGCTTCTCAGTGGTCTATGACCACGCCGAGTACTCACAAGATTGTTCGTTTGTGACTGTCCAACTCGTTGAAAGTCTCGAACGTGTTCAGCTCAGCACACGCTACAACTGCGAAGACGACGAAGACCAGGAATTCGTCCCGCTCACCTTAGGGCGCCAAGGGACACGCCTCTACTACGGCGAAGATCTTGTGGGTACCATCGAATCCCACCAGATGAATCTCGAGCTCAAGGTGGGTCGCCAAGTTGAGCACTACTCCCTACGATTTGAAGACGGAATCTTAGATTTTTTGCACAGCTCAGACCTTGGCACACCCGGCATCGGAATCCTCAAGGCTGAGCTCAATCAAAAATAAACTTTATTATTCTTTTCGGCCTCTTCTCCCTCAATGAAGTGCCCGTTTCGGTCAGCCCCAACCACAAGGGCCTGCCCCATCAAGCGAAAGCGCCGAGGGCTCCCCACTCAATTTTGTGTCCTGGCAAGGCGGACTCGAAGCGAGCAGCGCAATGGCCAAAACGGCCATGAGCAGCGGAGCAAGAGTCCAACGCCGCCAGGGCGCAAAAGTGAGTAGGGAAGTGGTGGGC
>CAMCVE010000011.1 GCA_945881775.1 Bacteriovorax stolpii | reverse complement strand
ACCCATGGGGTGATCCGTCGGGTTGGGTGTGGCCCGGTGTCTACGAAAATGAAAATCGTCCCACCATCAATGAATCTCGTGAGCGAATCCAGGCGGTTCAAACGCAGATCAATGGACTCAATCAAGTTGTGGCCCAGGCAGAACGAGAGCTCGGGAATATTGGTCAAACGGAACGACCTGTCTTCGCTGGATTGGTGAAAAATGATTACAGCCAAGTTCGAGGTCTCACGGCTGGTTCGATTGTTGGTGACCAGGGTCAGCACCAAGGAGAGTTGGGGGCTGCCTATAATGAGACGGCTCCAATTCTGGAATACGCCTCTGCTATGAACGGTGACGCGGCCTCAGTCAGGGCCGGGCACGCGAATGTTGGTAGCACAGCTGGAACGATGACGGGCGCGAAGCCTGCAGTTGTTGAACCCGTCGTTGCAGCAGCCCCTACGGGTGCCTCAGGCAGCGGTGGAGCTTCGGGAGGCTCGGGCGGCGGCGGCAGCTCGGGTGGCGGCGCGCCCGCACCAAGAGCAGCAGCAGCACCCACTACAGCAGCCGCACCAAGCCCCACACCCTCATTCCAAAAGAAGAGCTCCATGCCGGGCTGGGTGCTCCCTGTGGGGGCCTTAGCCGTGGGTGGTGTCGGTGGCTATCTCGTCGGCAAGTCCGCTGCTAAAAAGTCGTCGAGTCGCAGCTCGTCGGGCACTAAGAGCTCCACAAGCGGGAGTGCCACAGGATCAAGCTCTGGTGAAAGCGCATCAGCGAAGACGAGCTCGAGTGAGTCGAGCGCCGCAAAAACCACGGCGAGCACTTCTACCGAAAAGCCAGCGACCCAAGCGACTGAGGAAGCAAAGCTCGTCGAGGCATCGCCCCAGGTGACGCCGGTCCAAACTGTAACCCCAACAAACGACACCCGCAGAGTTTCTGTTTCTTCATCAAGATCCTCCAGAAAATCCTGGAAGGGGCTCAAGTGCCCCGAGGTGGAGCCTGTTGATTCCTACAACCCTGTGGTCCTCAACACGAACAAAGCGATGGCAGATCTGCGCAATCAGTGTCTGGCTGAAGGCGGCCGCCCTTAGGCTGCCTCCCAGGGCACGCTCGAGTTGGGCCCAACGTTCTTCTAAAGATCCGTTGCATAGGGCACCCGTCGAAGCGGACACCCCAACGCGAAGCGTGAAGTCTTCCCTGAGTTCCCAGCATTCGAACTAAGGTTTGCTGCGCCCTCCACCGAAACGAGTTCCGGCGCAAGGACACCTGTCCCGAGCGACCTTTCTAGGAGGAACTCACTTATATCATGACAAAAAAACACTTTGGTCCCAAGAGTCTCAATTGTTGGAGCTACTGCACCGCTGAGGGCGAAGGCTGGGAAGTCGGTTTTCACTTCCAAGGCAAGCCTCTTTTTGTGGGCAATTTTATCCACAAAAAAGAAGCGACTCATTGGTACCGCACCATGAACACCGAGATCACCAAGTTCTCGATGCGCTATACCTTCGGTCCTAAGTTCCCCGTGAGCTTCTTCAAGAAGTTTATCGGCAACCACCTCTACGCAACCTACTACTCCTTCCTCGATAAGCTCTTTGTTCAGTACAAGAGCCACTTCAAGAAAGCTGTGACCACGGACTTGCGTAAGTATTCGCACATGAAAAAAGCTTGGGGCCGCTCGCCAAGCCAGCCTTTCTACCGGACCGCATAGATCTCAAAGCTCAATTAGAAGTGTTGGCAGCACAAATCTTCGCTCGATTTTTTCGAGCGGCTGCCAACACTCCTATAATAATGTCTCCATGAGCGTGCGAGAGTTTTGGATCGATCACTTCGCGCGCGCCCAAGGCGTTGCATATGAAAGTGCCGAAAACCGAGTCTTTGGTTTTGGAGAAGTTGTTCTAAAATTTTTCCGACCCGGGCGATGGATCTTGCCGCACTTCGAGTTGAAGTCCAATTTTTAGAAGATCTCAGAGAGGCTCTCCGCCCCTTCGCTACGAGGCGGAGGCACAACAAGTGGGAGTTCCAGTTGCTCTCGACCGAGTTAGGAGAAGTCTTCTGGGGCACCGAATTCGGACGCAGCCTGAATGATACAGTTGGGATCTCTCTATATTTTGTAGGCCTTTGCCCAACCGAGTCTCAAACAGCTCCTGGAAGGGCGCCACGAAAGTCTCAAAAGACGCGCTCTAGCTTCTCTAAAATAAGGCGTTTAGGTGCATCCTCGACCCTCACGTAAATGTCATTTGCGCCACGCGCGTCATTTGCACTAGGCTACCCCAATGAGCACAGGAAACCTCAAAGCCGTCCCGCTAAAAACTCACCCTGTTAAGACTCATGAGCTCCCCGATGTCGCCCACGAGACTCGGGCTGCTCATCAGGGAACTCTTGACCGAGTCGGGATGTCGTTGATCGAAGTGCCGGTTCGCATTCGCAATGCCGATGGCGACCCTATCATCTTGCCCGCAAAGGCCGACGCCTATGTCAATCTGATCGACCCCAAGGCGAAGGGGATTCACATGTCGCGGCTTTTCCTCACGCTGCAACAGCGCCTCGAGAAGGATTTCCTCACGTCCCAACTCCTCGAAGAGGTCCTCTCCGATTTCGTAAGAACACACGCCCTCATCAGCGACTCCGCGTCGCTCACTCTGAGTTTTGATTACCTTGTTCGTCGCAAGGCACTGCTGAGCGACAACGGGGGTTGGCGCAGCTATCCCGTGACTTTCCGCGGTTCGCTCACGAAGGGCGCCATGCGCCTCGAGACGGGTGTTGTGGTGGCTTACTCGAGCACTTGTCCGTGTTCAGCAGCGCTCGCGCGTCAGCTGATCCAAGAAAAGTTTGAAGCAGATTTTTCTTCTCGTCAGACACTAAGCTTTGAGGAGATGCAGGCCTGGATCGTCAAGGACACTTCGATCGTCGCGACTCCTCACAGCCAGCGTAGCTATGCCGACGTCAGAGTGGTCGTCGATCGCGCGGCCGAAGCCATTTCTCCTGTCGAGTTGATCGATGCGGTTGAAGGCGTTCTCAAAACTGCCGTGCAGGCTGCTGTGAAACGCGAAGACGAACAAGAATTTGCGCGTCTCAATGGACAAAATCCGATGTTCTGCGAAGACGCCGCGCGCCAACTCAAATATTGGCTTGAGTCTCAGAAAAAGATCGTCGACTACCGCATCGAAGCTCGGCATGTGGAGAGCCTGCATCCCCATGATGCCGTTTCAATTGTCACTAAAGGTGTTGAGGGCGGCTTCCGCCCTTAGGGCCAAGCGACCCTATCGCCAGTGCCGCCAGCACTAAGAGTCCACCGAGGATCTGCAGCAGTTCCAAACGTTCCCCAAGAAAGATTCCCGCGAGCAGTACCGCTGAGATGGGTTCCATCGTGCTCAGCAGCGAGACTTCGGTGGCCCGGAGTTTCTGAAGTCCGATTAGAAAAAGACTCATGGCAAGTGCTGTTGCGATGAGAGCGGTTGCGAGCACAACCGGCCAAGCGATTGTCAGAAGTTGGGGGATGCGGGTGCCGGGCGCGAGATGCAGGAAGAAAAGGGTGACACCAGCCGCGCACTGAATGAGGGCGCATGAAGCGAGGGTGGGTTTGCCTCGCAAAAAGTGACTCGATCCCAAAATATAAAGACTGTAGACAAGTGCCGAAGCGAGTCCAAAGGCGAGACCACCGAGCTCGGCTCGCAGCGAGAGATCTCCACTCACGAGAAATATCAGCCCTAAACTCGCAAGCCCCAGGCCTAAGCGTGTGTGCCATGTGAGTCGTTCCCCAAAAAATATTCGAGATCCGAGCGAGACGAGAATGGGGTAGGTGTAGAGCAGCAGCACCGTGAGCGAAGCGGAAATACGCGTGAGAGCCTCGAAATAGAAACTCGCAAATACGGCGTAGCCGAGAACTCCGAGAGCCGCACAAACGGCGAGCGCACGGCTGTCGATTCGTCGAAAATCTTTTGGTCGTGTGAGTACAACAAACACGAGGAGCACGAATGACGAGATCAAAAAGCGGAGGGCCAGGAATTCCCCGGGACTGAGACCCGCCGTAAATGCGAGCTTGCCAAAAACACCGAGGGTGCCAAACGCGATTCCCGAAACAAGCACCTGAGTGATCGCGACAAATCGCGGTGAAAAAACCGACATTCTTTTAGACGCCGTCCGAGCCCCAGAAATAAAGGGGATAGGGTCGCCATCCCTCGAGGCGCTTCAGGGTGCGACCCGGCAGTCCCTCAAGCTCGGAGAGTTCCCAGGGCTGACAAAAAATCTGAAGCAAATGGGCGGGGTCGGGACTCAGGAAAATGTCTTGAGTCTTGTCGGATAGCGCCCACGCATTGATATCGCGAAGGTAGCGAATACGAAGCTCCGAAAAATCTTGGACGACCAGCTCGAGGTTCAGGGCCTCAATAAAATTTTCGATGTGAAGGATCTTCGCAAAGCAAACGGCGCCTTGTTCCCCCGAGGCAAAAAGCGCCTCGAGATCGGGCTGCACGGGATGAGAGTAGGGGAACTGCAGGCGCACGGGCATTTGCGCGCTATCCGTGCGACTCAAAAGCGCGGTCCTGGCTGCGGTGAGGAGTGCGGGAAAGGAGGCGGGCTCACCCACCAGTTCGTGCACGACGTTGCGAAGATCACGCCCCTTGCCTGCAAGAGCGTAGGCGAGGAGCCTGCCTTCGTGCACGTGTGCCAGGGCAAGAGAGTCCGATTGAGCCAGATGTCTCTCAAACACCTGCGCCACGCGCTGGGGGCCAAGCGGTTCTGCCGCATAAACCTCGAGCAGCTGCGGGACGTCGCTCAATGAGAGAGCCCGAATGGCATCGGCGGGGAGATTCTCAGAGATCGCGAGTTCTTCGACGTCGTCGAACTCGCTCAGATCCCAGGAGATCTCGGACGACGCGAGCACGTATCCAAGTTTGGTGTAGAACTCGAGCAAATCGCTCCAGAGGCACATCAGTGCAGCGCCCTGCGCGACAGCTCTCGTTTCGGCTTCGAGCACGAGCTTGCGACTCAGGCCGCGTTTTCTGTGGTCGCTTCGTGTGACGACCAGGCCAAGCGCCGCGATTTTGAGACCCTGCTTGAGGGCGAAAGGTTTCCAAGCGAGAGCGGCCACCGGGGCGCCGCCCTCATCGAGACAAAAAAGGATGCGCTCAGGCTCATTGTCCTTAAGAAGGGCCCCAAATTCTTCGTCGAAGGGAAGGGGACTCGACTGCTTCTCGCCTTGCGGAAACTCGGCTTGCATCAGAGCCAGCACACTCTGTCTAAGCTGGGGTTTCTGAGCAAGATCAAAAAGTTCCATGACTTTCATCCTATCGTGGTGGGCTGCCAAAATCCCAACGTACCGCGGTGCGTCTCGGCTTTTCTTAACCTGATCTTAAGAAAACTCTCAAGCTTTCGCGGTCGTGCTCCGAATCGTATGAAGAGCGCAAGATGTGCTCTGAAAATGGACCGGACATGATGTTCAGTTCAAAGAAGGTTAGGAGGACCGAGATATGGGATTACGAATTAACACCAACGTGGCGTCCGTGAACGCCCAACGCAACTTACGCGGGACGAACCTCGATATGCGTAAGGCGATGGAAAGGTTGAGTTCGGGTAGCCGAATCAATAGAGCGGGCGATGATGCCGCCGGCCTGGCCATCAGCGAAAACCTCAAAGCACAAATCCGCGGTTACAACATGGCGATGAGAAACTCCGAAGACGGAATCTCGCTCGTG
Organism: Bacteriovorax stolpii; assembly: GCA_945881775.1. GTDB lineage: Bacteria > Bdellovibrionota > UBA2428 > UBA2428 > UBA2428 > CAMCVE01. Next base: position 83,741 of record CAMCVE010000011.1, on the reverse strand, counting down.
CAAGTAGCGGAAGGTGGTTTGAACGAAACATCCAACATCCTTTCTCGACTTCGTGAGCTCGGCATTCAGGCGGCTTCCGACACCATCGGGACCGCAGAGCGCGGCTTCCTCGACGTCGAGTATCAAAGTCTTCTGAACGAAATCGAGCGCGTTTCGCAGGCGACGGAATTCAACAACACCAAACTCCTCAACGGCACTACGCCGGCGATGGACCTGCAGGTTGGTATCCGGAACATTCCTGGTGTTGACCGCATCACCTTTAATGCTTCGAAGTCCAATGCGACGGTCACGGCGCTAGGGCTTTCGGAACTCAATGTGAGAGACAAGGTTCAGGCGCAAAGTTCGCTGCAACAGATCGACCAAGCGATTCAGAAAGTGGCGGCAGTCCGAGCGGACTACGGTGCTCTCCAGAACCGATTGCAGGCGACGATCAACAACCTTGGAGTGAGCGTTGAGAACTTGAGTTCCGCTAACTCTCGCATTCGCGACGCCGACATGGCCGTCGAGACTGCGGAAATGACTCGAAACAACATTATGTTGCAAGCTGGTATCTCGGTCCTTGGTCAGGCGAACACCTCGAACCAAATGGCCTTGAAGCTGCTTCAATAGAGGAGTTCCCGGCATGACACCACAGGTGTCAGCTGACGCTCAAAAGACCTGAGTCACAGACTTCCGTAGTCGACAACTCGGTAAATGTTCCTGGGGTATGGGACCCCGTGAGGGGTCCCAGTTTTATCTAGCGGATTCGTCCGCCATCATTTCATGCCAGTCGCGTCTCGAGAAGATGATCGAGGCTCATCATCGCATCGACGGCAGTGAAAATTCCAACAAGCTTATCGTTGCTCATGACCACCGCACTTCCTAGACGTTTTTGCGCCATATTGCGCACAACCTCGTCAAGCGCAGCGTCGGGATGCGTCACGTAGACTTCATCGTGAGAGATGTCGCCCACTTTTGTTGTTTTTATGTCAAGTCCTTTCAGACTTTGGGCAAATTTGACGTCGCGGTCTGAGAGAATGCCGCAGAGTTTTCCGCCGTCGAGAACCGGAAGATGGCGAATTTTGTATTCGCTCATCAGCTTTTGGGCGGTGGCCAAAGTCTCGTCCACGCGCACGGAATGGGGATTGGTGCTCATATATTTTTGGATGCTGGGGATGGGTTTTGAATGAGTTTTCATACCTCACCTTATAGGTCTCTCTCAATCGGCTGAACATGACCTCCATCAGGTATGGAGAAAACATCACAGCCAATCATGACTCGTGTCATGGTCTGGGTGGTGCATTCGTGAGAGGATAGCCCCATGAAAGCAAATATTTCCGCACTCACCAAACATGAAATCCGCAGCATTGAACTCGATGGATCGATCGAGCAGGCTTACCAAATGATGCGAGCTAACAAGATTCGGCATTTGGTGGTGACAGACAATGAGGAATGCGCGGGGATTATCTCTGACCGCGACGTGCAGCGTGCGATTCGCACGGAGATCACGCAGTTTGAGGGTCGTAAAATTATTGACTTCGAAATTGATCCTAACTTTGTTGTTCGGGATTTTATGGGTTGGCCCGTGAAGACTGTTGATTCGAATCTCTCTGTGCGCGAGGTCAACCGGCGCATGCTCCAAGACAAGATTTCTGCGTTCCTCGTGACCGAGGGCGATCACGTCACGGGCATCGTGACTCATGAAGATCTCATGCTCTATCTCGACTCACTCCTTGCCGAGAAAGAGGGGGCTTCGCACTTTTTCGAAAAACTTAAAGCTCTCGGATCAAAGAACTCCATCGGAGCTCTTGTGAACCAGCTTTCAAATTCTGGGATTTAGCACCTTCTAGTGTTCGGTGGCTTAGGTGCGCCAGATACGCCAGAAAGTCCAAGAGGCGACAGAAATCGCGAGTGTCCAGGCGCTCGCAAGCACCCACGAAGGCAGCGCCAACTGAGCACTGAACATTGTCGCCACAACAAGCATCGTTGCTGAGAGAATGCTCTGGCCTAAGAGACCTTGCGCCTTCAGATGCGTCCGCGCCGCTTTCTGAAGCTCGGGAACACTCATGTTCAGGCGCAGATCTCCACATTCAATTTGGCGGATAATCTCGGTCGCTTGGCGTGGAAAATTTCGACCAAAGTTCAGCCAGTCACGTCCCGTGAAGAGAAGTTCCTTGGCCAAAAACTCTGGCTTGTAGAGCGTCTTAAGAACAGTTTTTGCGTAGCCGGCACCGGCGCTCAGCAAATCGAAGTCAGGATCGAGAGCGCGGGCCATCCCCTCGAGAGTCATGATGCTCTTGAACACCATCACTAAATCCGAGGGAAGAATCACTCGGTATTTCAGAGCGAGCGCGGTCGCCTCCATCAAAAGCTTTCCAGAGGGAATATTTTTAAGGGGTCTTCCATGATACGGCGAAAAAATCGCGTAGATCTCGTGGCTGAGCATCTCAACAGTTTTGGAAGTGCGTGTGCCTTCAAAGGCGGGCGAGAGTTGCACGTACTCTTGGACGAGCCATTCGTAGTCCTGCGTGAGAAGAGCCAGAAACATGGCCACGATCGCGCGACGAGACGATTCTGAGAGGTGGCCCACGGCCCCGAAGTCGAGCAGTCCCATGCGTCCGTCGGGGAGTACAAAAATGTTTCCGCCGTGAGGATCGCTGTGGAAAAGTCCGTCGACCATGACCGACTTGAAGAAGGCGTCCATTCCCTGGCGAAGCACGTCGCGTGTGTCGACTCCAAGGCGTCTGACGCCTTCAACGTCCGAGAGCTTCACGCCGCGCAGACGTTCCATTGTTAGAACATCTTCGGAAGACAGGTCGGCGTAGGGCTTGGGAATGTAGAGAAACGGAACTTCAGCAAAGTTATTGCGGTAGCCTTGGATGTTGTAGAGCTCGCGCGTGAAGTCTGTCTCAGCAAGCAGCGAGCGTTTGAACTCTTGAACAACTTGGCGCGGCCGGAAGGTCTTGAGTTCGGGAATAGAAATCTCGATGAGCTGTGCCAGGAGCTCAATGATCTCGAGGTCTTGTTTGAGGGCCTTCTTGACGCCGGGCTTTTTGACTTTAACGACGACATCATCGCCTTCGAGAGTTCGGGCGGCATGCACCTGTGCGATGCTTGCGGTTGCCATGGGTTCGGTGTCGAAGCTCGAGTAGGTTTCGGCTATTTTGCGACCGAGCGACTCTTCGACGATAGGAATGATCTCACTGATGGGCACGGGGGTGACGTTGTCTTGGAGTTTTGAGAATTCTTCGATGAATTCAGCGGGCACGAGATCGGGTCGGCCGGAGAGCACTTGGCCCAGCTTGATGAAGGCGGGCCCTAGGCGTTCAAAGAGCATCCGTGTGCGTTCTGGGAAACTAGCGTTCAGGGCGAGGGCTTCGGGGCGACGCGAAGTCACAAGGGTCTTAAGGCCGATCTGCTCAAGCAGCGCTCCAAAGCCGAACTGAGTCATCACGCCAGCGATCTCTCGCATGCGTTTGAGGTTCTTGGCCGCTTGGCGGAGCTGTGTGACTCGACTGATCACCGATGCCATAAATTATCCAATCCACTCCAAAGGTTCGAAGTCGATTCTTCGGGTCTGAATATCGACGGCGGCAAGTCTTACGCGGATACGATGCCCTAGGTGCAGTACTTTCTTGCCGCTCGTGATGTAGGCCATGCGGGTGGCTTGATACTGGAAACCACCCCAGCGGTAGAGCGTGTCAGCGTTCATGAGCCCGTCCACGAAGTGCCCGTCGATCTGGCAGAAGGCGCCTTTCTCTGTCACACCGCTCACCCATGCGTCGAACTCATCACCGAGTTTGGGCTCCATGAAGCGGCATTTCTTGATCTCAATGAGCTTGCGTTCGGCGTCCATCGCTGTTCGCTCAGACTCCGAGCAATGGATACAGCGAGCTTCGAGGTCAACCGAAGGATCAAATCCTTCGCGGATGCCGATGCCTTCTTTGATCAGGCGGTGGACCATGAGGTCGGGGTAGCGCCGAATCGGCGAGGTGAAGTGAGTGTAGTCGAGCGTCGCAAGGGCGAAATGTCCTTTGCGTGCGGTCGAGTATCGAGCCTGTTTGAGAGTGCGCAGCATGAGCGGCTGCAAGGCGCGCAGCAATGGGTTGTCTTCATCGAGGTCTTTGCGCAGGCGCTTGAGGAGTGTGGCGTAGTCCATCGCGTGGGCGAGGGGTGAGCTTGTTTCTTCCTTGTCACCATGGGCCCCGCCACCGTGCCGACGTTCCCACTTGCGACCCAGAAGCTCAACCACGTTAATGCCCTGGAGCGAAAGGAAGTCGACAAATTCTTTGGACTTCTTAGGGTCTGGTTCTTCGTGGATTCGGTAGACACCAGCCTTGCAGCGTTCGTGCAAGAAGCGAGCGGTGCAATCGTTGGCGATCAGCATGCACTCCTCAATGAGGCGGTGAGCGGTGAGGCGGGTCCTGGGTTGGATATCGAGCACGCTGCCGTCGCTGTTGAGAAAAATCTGTGCTTCCGGAATTTCGAGGTCGATGGAGCCGCGCTTGACGCGCGCGTCGTTGAGGCGCTCGAAAACTTCAACGAGCTGAGCGAGACTTTCAGACAGAGGTGCGAGGTCGCTCATGGCCCAGGCATCTTTCTCGATGAAGGCTTGCATCTGCTCATAAGTGAGACGTTTCTTGGAGAGCATGAGACCCTCATAGAACTCGTACTCGGTGACTTTGCCCTTGCGGTCGATCACGCACTCGCAGACAAGACAGGGGCGATCTTCGTGGGGGTTGAGCGAGCAAACTCCATTAGAAAGAACTTCCGGGAGCATCGGCACGACATGGTCGGGGAAATACACGCTGGTCGCTTTTTCGTAGGCTTCACGGTCCAGAGCCGTGCCAGGTTTCACAAAGAGCGATACGTCAGCGATTGCGACCCAGAGGCGAATGTTTCCGCCAGGCTCAGCCTGAGCGCACACGGCGTCGTCGAAGTCGCGGGCGTCGCGTCCGTCGATTGTTACGAGCGGGAGATGGCGAATATCTTTACGTGAAGGACTGAGTTTTTCGCGCCAGCGTTTGGCGCCTTCTTCGGCCTCAGTCTGAGCGACGCGGGAAGCTTCTCGAGGCCAAGAGGCTTCCAGAAGCACTCGGAGCGTGTCCATCGAGGGAGCCTTTGGATCTTCGAGAAGTCTCTCGATGCGGCAGCTGCCGGGAAGTTTGGAAGGGTATTCGAGGATTTGGCAAAGCACACAAGCGCCTGCTTTGATGCCTTCGGGAACTTTGGCCTCGGCCTCGAGTTTGAACACATGGTTGCGATCGCGAGCTTCCATGGGAACGATCAGCACGCCGCCTTTATGGGGGCGGTAGAGGCCGAGGAATTCCTTTTGATGTCGACGAAGCACTTCCAAGACTGAGCCGCGCATTTTTCCGTCGTCGAAGCTTTGGGTGATTTGAACACGAACTTCATCCCGGTGCATGACGTTGGTGAGAGAATCTTTGCCGATGTAGATGTTTGGAAAGGCAGGATTTGTGGGAATCAAAAATCCAAAACCATCTGCGTGGATCTCGACGCGTCCGTCGAGAATTTGGGGAGGTTTGGATTTCCCTTGACCGAGTGAGACGCTTCCACTGCGTGGCGTGCTGCTTGCTCCGCGACGGGTAGGAGCCGTTCGGGACGTCGAAGTAGAAGATGAAGCTGTGCGACCGCGACCAGCTTCTTCGCGACGGGCTTGGGAGCCTTGGCTGACGCGTTTTTCGGATCGGTCCTTGCGAGTTGAACCCCGTCTCGGAGTTCCTTGTCCGCCGGTGCCGTCTTTGGATGTTTTGGGTGTTTCTGTCGTTTGCCCGCGGGAGCGCCCGCGGCTGTTGCGTCTTGGCATAATTGATCTTCACTCTATGCGGTGTCGCTGCATAGGGCAAACATTGCCACAATTTCCAGCTCTTGCGGTTCATGGGAAGAGGTCCTAATATATGCCCCATGTCACAAAGAGCTGAGATTCGCATCTTCGATATTTTCGTGGTGATACTTTTCGTGTTCGTGGTGGGTTGGCTTGCTATGCACGCCTCGTCGCCGACCACCTCATCACTTCCTGGGGTTACGTGGCCCGTAGCCCCTGAACCACGCCTCGTTCAAGAATCCAAAGTTCTTCTCGAAGGAGAGCCTCTGACTCCCGATTCCGCTCCGCAGGTTCTCGATGGCAGCGCACCCACGGGTGAGAACGCGCCTCCCGTGGCGGCACCGAGCGAAGGAGATTGGCAGTAATGGCTCGCGTGACATCCAAAAAGAAAAGCAACAAACTTCGCATCCTTGTGTCGAACGACGATGGCATCAACAGTCACGGTATCCTCACCCTCGCACGCGCGCTCAGTAGGATCGCACATGTCACCGTCGTGGCGCCGGAGCGAGAACAATCCACGATGGGTCATGCGCTCACGCTGCATAAGCCCGTGCGCATTTTTCATGTTGGCAGCGAAAAGAACCTCGAGCTGTGGGCGACGAGCGGAACACCTGCGGACTGTGTCTACACGGGCATCCGTTACGTGCTCAAAGAGCGTCCAGATTTTGTGATTACAGGTATCAATCGTGGTGTGAACGTGGGCAACGACATCTACTATTCGGGAACAATTGCCGCTGCTCGTGAAGGCGCGGTCATCGATATTCCTGCGATCGCTTGCTCGCTCGATTACCACTATGAACCCGGCAAAAAGGACCCTGGCGCTTTCGAGTGGGCCGCCGATTACATCGTCGATCTCGTCAAACAGTTGCAAGTCAATCCCGTGCCGAGCAACTGTCTGCTCAACGTGAATTTTCCGAACGTCGCCAAGAACAAAGTCAAAGGTGTTCGAGTGGCTCGTCAGGGATTCCGCATTTACACCGACAAGGTGGCGGCGCGGCTGGACAATCGCGGCAAGAAATATTTCTGGCTTGGCGGACAATACGCAGGTTACAAGCAGATCGAAGGATCAGACTGCGAAGTGCTCGATCAAGGATACATTTCGATCACTCCGTTCCGCATCGACCTCACGCAATACGACTATCTTGAGACTTTGTCGGGATGGGCTCCCGATCCCCACACACGCAAGCCCGGAACCGCTAAAGTTGCTTCAATGTCGGCTTCTGCCAAACCGCGCGCGACGGAAAAGGCACCGGCAAAGAAGAAGCCTCTTTCTAAGAAGAAGCCTGCCTAAGGGTTCTTCTTGTGACAGGTTTTTTTGATCGACTGATTAAGCGCTGGAGCGCCGCGATTCTCATCGGACTCCTGGTGTCTGCCTGTGTGAGTGGCCCCTCGCTCAGGGAGTACCGCGATTCTATGCCCGAGCCTAACGCCTCGCTTCTCGACTTCGGTGTGCCCATCGAGGACCCTTCGCCCGCGGTGATTTCGCTCTTCGGATGGAGAAGCTCTCGTCGCGTCCACGAGGGAATTGATTTTCGAGCTGCCAAGGGGACGCCCGTGCTCGCGAGCGAGCGCGGAGTTGTGCTCTACGTCGGAACCAGTCTTAGGGGCTTTGGCTTGATGATCGTAATCGCCCATGGCGATGATTGGAGTACGGCCTACGCGCACCTCTCCCGATCCCTGGTCAAGCGAGGCGACAATGTCTCCAAAGGCCAACGCATCGCATATTCGGGAAACTCGGGCCGCTCATCGGGTCCGCATTTGCACTTCGAGGTTAGAAAAGGAGCAGATCCGTTGGATCCCTTGCTGTTTCTCAAGCGCGGCGATTTCAGTCTGCCTTAGTGCATCGGGGCTAAACTCAGGTTCACACATTGATCTTTAGTTCGAGGCGTCCTAGAGTTGGATCACCATGAGCACAGAAGACTTTACAGAAGGTTTCCGACTCGTCCGCAAGGTCGATAACTTCCCACGTCCGGGAGTCACATTCTACGACCTCACACCCCTGATGGCGGATGCACTTTTCTTTGGTCGCGCTATGGAGCGCTTCGCAAGGCGCTTCTCGCGTCGTGCAGTTGACTACGTCGTCTCTCCGGAGTCTCGCGGTTACATGTTCGGAGCCGCTCTGGCTTCAAAGATCGGCGCGGGTTTTGTGCCCGTCGCCAGGAACGGATCGCTTCCCTTCAAGTCCATTAAAGTCCAGTGTCCTGCGGGTTATCATCACGACATCAACAACGTCAAAGAGCTCAGTATGCACGAAGACGCGCTTCCAAAAGGTGCGAAGGTTTTGATCGTTGACGATATCCTGGGCTCGGGTCATACAGCACTCGCGTGTCGTCAGCTGGCCACAAGTCTCGGGGCTGAAGTCGTCGAGGCGGCTTTCTTTCTCGAGATTCCCGGTCTCGAAGGTCGCAAGCTCTTAGGCGACACGAGCGTTTACAGCTTGATGACGGTTTAAGGTTTCTTGCACCGTGAACTCTTCTGAGTGGAGGGCTCTGCTCGAGGATGAGCCCGACAACGAACTTCTCCGATTCTCCTTCGCCAAAGCGTTGCTAGATGAGCGGGCGTACGCTCTCGCTGCGAGCGAATTTCGTCGCTTGGTTGCTGCAACACCCGACTACGTGATCGCATGGGCGTTTTTGGCGCGCGCACTCCTAGAGTCAGGAGATCGCGATGCGGCTCGCGAGGCGGTCGAGAAGGGTCTTCCTCTCGCTCTCAAATTCAATCACGACGTGCCTATCGAAGAGCTCGAGTCGGTTCTTGAGGAGCTCAATTCCGAATTCTAGTCTTCATTAGAGTCCGAGCCCGCGCTCGAGGCGGGAGCTCGCGCGTCTTCGGGGTAGTCGCCCGCGTATCCGCCACGCCAACCTTCTTGGAAGTTTCGGAATACAACGTCAGCCTGAATGGGAGCGGTGTCGAATTTTCGAATCGAGGTGACTTTGGCGCCGTCGATCCCGGTTTGTGCTCCGTTGGGATCAAAGAGATCCACTCGGCCCCTCAGGCTTGAGGCCGTTGTGTCAGCAAAACGACCCTTGATGGTGTGGGTCGAGCCGTCTGGACGTGCATAGGTCACTTCGACGGGTTGGAGTGGCTTCAGACCTTTGGTGAGATCCGGAGACAGAGCAATGTCGCCTTCTCTGAGCAAAGTGTCTTGCTTGTAGAACTGGGGATCTTTGCCGCGGTCGTAGGCCTTGACCATTTCCGCGTTGCCCTCCTCAAGGTATTTTGATCGCAAACTCGGATCCTTCTGCGAATACTTTCCTATTCCACTTTTTGTATAAGAATCCATATACGGGTCGTCGGCGTAACCATAGCGCGTGATCTTCTTTTGTTTGTCCTTGGCGACTTCTTCGCCTTTGATTTTCTCCTCGCCGCCAGGCGAGATCGATTCTTTAGGTATAGGATCCTGACTCGCAAGCGCAGCGATTGAATTTTGTTTTGAAGCAAGATTTTTGCTTTCGGTCGACGCTTCGCTCACGTGAGTGCGACATTTCTGGCCGACGGCATCGGTGGCTTCCTTGAGGGTCGATGCCGTAGCTGCTACGGCTTGCTTACAGCTTTCGCCCTGACGGGCGTTGCTCTGGTGAGTGCTCGCCTGTGCGCTGTCCATCCTGCTCTGAGCTTGTGAGGCTTTCTGATTCTCGTCTTGGATATAAAGTTGAGTCTGTTCAGAAGATTGAGCGGACCAAGTAGAAATTCGATTGAGGAGTTCTTTTGATTGAGCATCGCAACTTGATCCTGAACTTGAAATGTTCTGAATTTCACCCCGAGCTTGAGCAGCTTTGGACAGGGCTTCGTTGGCCTTCTCAAGTTCGATGAGTTTTTGGAGTTCGGTGGTGGTGCCTTGGTAGCCTGTCCAATCTGACTGAATCTGAATTTCTTTTTGTTCGAGGGCCGGTAACTGACCCTTTTCCATTTGTTGGCATTGAGTCGAAATTTGAGAGCCGGTGGGCTGTGTTTGGCAACTCGAAGTCACTTGTTCGCAGCTGTTGCTCCATGCAATACAGGGAAGCGTCGACACAACAAAAAAGAAAAGATTCTTATAATCCATTTCTAAAGTCTAGCATGGGTCGACGGGGCCTGCGTAAAGACTCTTTGAAAGCGAGGTTAAGATTCGGATGCAAATCGATGTAGCGTCGATAAAGACGGGTAGCGGGGAGCTGAAGTTTCGATGAGGCCGCTTGCGAGGCCTCCGAACTATTCATCAATCGTGTAAGAAATTTCTTCGACGTCCATCGGTGAATGGCAGTTGTCGGGAGTCTGCTCATGGACACCCAGGAATCGTTGTCCATTGACGAATTCCCCTTGGAGACCAATCCTGAACACGACGTAGAGAAGCTTCATGTCGTGAGGTCCACACGAAGACCCAAGCTCGCCGTGCTGAGCAAGAAGCACGCGAAGAACGAGCGACTGAGAGTCTTTGCTGAGGATCTGTGCGTTGCCGCTTGCGATGACTAAGGGAGCATTTTGAGCCGTCTTGTAGGTGATCTCAAAACGAGGTTGGGAAAAAATGTCTTCCCGAAGAACCTTCATCGAGACGAGACTGGGGCTCAGAGGAAAGCCAAGTTCTCCAGCGCGCGACCCCTGGTGCACATTGAAATCCCTTGCGATGTCGAAATCTCCAATGAGTGCTGCGGCAAACGCTGAATTCGACACCAAAACGATTAGCAACAAAAAGTTTTTCATACACGAGACCTCTACGGGTAGGAAATGAATCATTTCCTCTTGCGAGGCAAGAAAATTACGGAGAAATACGGATTTCAAAAAGAGCTAACTCGCTGGGGGTGTCGTTCTTGAGGCCATAGTCGTTGTCGGAAACAATCGCGAGACGATCTTGTCCAAGTAAAACAAGGCCTTCGACTTTTTCCCGACCGACGTAGCCCGCCTTGCTCAGGTCTGCGACCAGCGTCTTGGCTCCGCTCTCAGGGTTCCAAACGAAAATTTTTCGGAGCGCGTCGGGTGTCGTCTTGCCATCTTGCTCGAGCACCAGCAGGCGACCATCCGCCATCGAAGTCACGTCTCCGATCTTATTGGCCTTGGGGTCGTGCAGCAAATAGCTTGCAAGACCGAGGCTGCTCTCGCTTTTGGTGTCCCAGATGAGAACCTTGATTTCATCTGTCGCGGGAGCCAGGGGGCTTTGCAAAAATGCGTAGAGCTTTGTTCCGACGAGGGCGACTCCTTCAAATCCGCGATTGACCGCTCGTGCGCCCAGAGCTGCGGGAAGGTCTCGGATTCCTTCTCGGTTGGTGCTTTGCTGGGGGATCCAGCGTTTCAGGATTTTTCCATTGAGATCGATCTTCAAGATTGAGGGTCCATACTCTTCAACGATCCAGTAATGGTCGTCCTGCAAAACAATTCCTTCGGGGTCGAGACCGCGAGGATCGAGTTTGAGAGGAGTTCCATCATTTGCCACAGGGGCTTCGTCGTCGGGACTATTGGGAAGCCCAGTAGCGTAGCTCGTCTTGAGGGAGCTCTCGGACCAAGTCAGAGGAACGCGCGAAGAGTAGCGCCAACCCTGAGCGGCTGACCACGTGGTGATCAGGATCTCTGGGATAAATGACGGAAAGACAAAGGGCCGTAGCGATCGTGTCTCGCCTGGAACAGGAATGGGATCCTTGTTGGGTCCGCGGTCGCTGATGGAAACGAGAGTGAAGACACCGTCCCTTTCGCCTTGGCAGCAGAGTCCCGAGAAACCCCCAAGTTGAAGTTTTCCAGGATCGCCTTGAGTCTTGGGGAAGCTCGCCACTCCTGGCGCGTCCAGGAGCGGCCATATACCGATGAGTTTTGCATCGCCCACGGATGGACTCTGTTCCAGATGGGCACACGAGGCAAGTCCGAGGACCGCAAGGAGGGCGACTTTCATGGCTCGGGTTTGTGCGGAGGTTCCCGGAGACAATCCAGACTGGCAAGACTTGCGCGAACGTTTTGGCCTCGGCAGAGCCGAATTGCAGACGTTTTCGACCTGGTTTCTGGACACGCCAGTCCTCGAGCTCAGTGGGAGAGGAGTGACTCTTCGACTGCGCGAGCCGTACTCTCGAGGCGCAAAAACTGAATTTGTTGTGAAGTCTTGGGTGGCGGACGCTCGGAGAGTTCCGGAGTCTTGGTGGAGCTTGAAGGACTTCAAGTGCGAATCGAATTTTTATCCCGGTCCAATTCTCAACGATCAGTGCAATCTCAAAACCAGAACACGCCTTCCCAAAGACATTTCACAACTCGCTGTTTCCCAAGTCCTCAAAGGCTTTTCAAATGATCAAAAGGCATTTATGGAGGAACTCGCCGGTGTGCGCGCATTGCCGCCATCGATTCGTCTCTTGGGGCCCCTGCCAAGTGTGAAGATCGAGGGCACAATCGAAGTCGATCAATGGATTTTGCCAGATGGCTCCCGCGACACAGAGATTTCTCGTAAGACTCTCGAGGCACCCGAAACCGCGCTGTCGACGTTGCTTGAAAGCCTGAAGGGCAGCGGTTTTGTGGTTTGTCCTGAGCAGCGGGGGCGCACGCGTCGAGCCCTTGAAAGTTTATTGAAAATCGACCAGAAAGGCCATTGACGCGACGCGTTAAAAGCTCTAAGCAGAGTCTTTAAGATGAAGATGCTTTGCCGAATTCCGGGAATCCTTTTCTTTATTCTCGGGACCCTGTCGGGGCAGGCCTTGGCGCTCGGCTCAGCACCCCCTCCTCGGCAAGACGATCCCCAGTGGGACGTCTCGAATCTTCGGTTCTACCCCCAAGAGAAGAGCAAATGGTGCTGGGCTGCCGTCGCACAAAGCGTGCTCTCGAGCCGACTCGAAATCGTGATTGGATCGATCTACGTTGACGACTGAGAGTTTTCCTTCACGCGCATGTAGAAGCCCAGACCCAGCACTCCAAAGATCACTGCGGCATAAGCTGTAAGGCGAATCCCTGAGTCGTGGCCGACGCCTTTACCGGCGAGCAAGAATGACGGGAAAATCAAATTCGCTGCGGAAATACCGAGCTTCATCGTGAGGGTGCGGGTGCCGTAGTACATCGCCGTGCGGTTGGACTTCGTGCGTACAGCTGCGTCGCCTGCGAGATCGGCGATGATGGCGTTGGGAAGAATTCCAAAAATCGCGAGCGGCAATGCGGCGATCGAAGCAAGTAAATAAGCTTGGAGATTTCGGTCGAGCGGCAGACGTCCCAACTGGCTAGCGATTGAAAAGACCACGGCAAGAAGCACAAAACCGGAGAGCACCAGCGGCTTCTTGCCGAACTTTTTCGCTAAAAAATTCACAGGTGCATAGAAAACAAAACTGAGTGCAAAGAGCAAGAGCATGAGCAGCGAGAGCTTGGCGGCCTCCATCTCGAGAAGGACCAAGATGTAGTAACTCATGCCGAGTTGAATAAATGTCAGCGAGAGCCAGTAGAAAAGATCGGAAGCCAAAAAGAGTCGGAAGTTGCGGTCCGAAAGAGTCGCCCGAAGAGAGTCGAAAATTTTCTCAGTACTTGCCGTCACGCTCGCGTAGCGACGCTCATCGATAAAAACAACCGGACAAAGCATAAGCACCCATGCGAGAAGCGCGAAGGCTGTGATCACGCTGCGAAACGCATCAACTTTGGTTAGGCCCCAGTGCGTGGCGACCATATCTTGGAATCCATAGACCTGATTGCCCAGAGCGAATCCCAAGGCCCAGGTCACCGAGATCCAGGTGCTTATATTAAGACGCTCCTCGGCGGTGTGTCCAAGCTCGGCGATGAGCGCGTTGAACGGCGTCACGTAGAGAGAAAAGGCGATATAAAAAGCAAGCATTGTAACGATGAGCCAGGCAATGTTGACGCCGCTCACGCTGGAATGAGGCGGCATGAACACCAATGCTGAAAACAAGGCCAGCGGAGTGGATCCGATTAAGAGGAAAAACCGTCTGCGGCCTAGTCGAGACTCACTTCGATCGGAGAGGTGCGCGATAAGGGGATCCTTGATAGCGTCGAAGAGCCGCGATGAAAATGCCAAGAGTCCTAGTAGAGTCAGAGATCCCCAAATCGCGCCTTGAGGAATGTAACTTGGAAAAAGGCCTTCGCCGGCACTGTTCTCAGGTGGCATATAGAAATACGTCAGAAGATTGGCCACCGAGAACGATGCGAGTGACCAACCGAGTTGCCCAAGGGCAAACATGATGACGAGCGAGAAGGGGAGTTTTTCCGGAGCACTCTTCATTGAAGGCTTAAAGTATGGCAGAACCTATAGGAGATGGCGCCAAGAAAGAATTTTCCCGAAGGATTTTTCTGGGGGGTTGGGCACTCTGCGTTTCAGGTGGAGGGCAGTCCTCGTGATTCTGATTGGCGTGAGTGGACCCACACCAAGGGCAAAATTGCCGATGGAACAGACGCCGAAAAAGCCACCGACTTTTGGAATCGCTATGAGGAAGATTTTGTGCTTGCTCGTGAACTCGGTGCGAATTGCTTTCGTCTCTCAATCGCTTGGGAGCGCATCGAGCCCGAGGCCGGGTGTTATGATGAAGAGGCTCTCGATCACTACATAAAAATTGTAGCCTCCTGCCGAGCGCATGGACTCGAGCCCGTCGTGACACTGCATCACTTTGCGCTGCCGCTTTGGTTGGCGCGAGAAGGGGGTCTTTGCGCAGAGGGGTTTGCAGAACGTTTTGGCGCTTATGCGGGCCGAGTTGTCGCTCGCCTGATGCAATCGCCTACAAGCGTTAGGTGGTGGATGACCTTCAACGAACCTCTCGTGATGGTGAACATGGGCTATCTCATTGCGGAGTGGCCGCCGGGTCTTAAGAGCCCCGCTCTAGCCATGAAGGCCGCAAAAAACCTGGTGCGCGCTCATTTTCAAGCCGTTGAAAAGATCCGCGCGCTAGGCGGAGATCTTCAAGTCTCGATCGCTCAGCACTGGCGCGATTTTCAGCCACGTCGCTTCTGGAATCCACTCGATTACGCTGCTGCGGCCTATCTCAACCACGTCTTCAATCGCAACTTCGTGAAGGCGCTCATGACCGGTCGCAATTCATGGTGGATGCCGGGCGCGCGTGAGCGCCTTGAGATACTCGTCCTTCCTCAAGGTCGTCCCACCTTGGATTATCTGGGCATTAATTACTACGGTCGCATGATTGCCGTGAGCACAGCTCGAGCACCCTTTCTTACGGTTGAGGAGGGGCCCGGACCCAAGACTGATCTCGGTTGGGAGATCTGTGCGCCTTCGCTCGTGAAGGTTCTGAAAGACGCTTCTCGGTTTGGTTTGCCTCTGCTGATTTCAGAAAATGGTCTTGCCGATGCGGCAGATACCAAGCGTGGGGATTTCCTTCGTCGCCATATCGAAGCCGCTTCGGAGGCCATTGCACTTGGTGCCAACGTGATTGGGTATCTGCACTGGTCGCTCACGGACAATTTTGAGTGGGCTTTTGGACTCACACCGCGTTTTGGTTTGGTGGCCTATAACTACGACACCGCCAAGCGCAGGCCTCGCGATTCCTTCAACGTCTACCGGCAGATGATCGAAGACGAATAAGTTATTCGAAAATTTCGTAATGCTTGCGAACGTAGTCTGTAGGATGGCCGTTGAAGTGCCACCATTCGTGAGGGATGCCGGAGTAGCCGCCCTCGGACATAGCGCTCCGGAGCACCTTTCTGTTTTCCAGTTGTCGCTGGCTCAACTGACCGAGTGCCAGGAATTTTTCTTCGAATTTGGGGTGAGAAAGATCCACGAAAGCATCAAAGCCCGTGCCCATGTCGACCTCAGCACCGTCTTTGTCGAGACAGGACAGATCGATTGCAAAGCCGTAGTTGTGCACCGATCCGAGGTCAGGATCCATGACGTAGATTTGCTGTGGCGTGCCTCGGACTTTCTCAAAGAGGCGACGCTGCATGCTGCGCGGTCTGAGGGCATCGAAAACCAAAAAGTTCCACCCCGGCCTGATCTCCGCCAACTTTTGGCTCGCAATCTTGAAGCCCTCAAAGGCTTCGGGATGCAGCAGCGCGCGATCGAAACTGCTGTAGATGTTTTCACTCAGGAAATTGTTGGTCGAAGCGTAGCGAAGATCCACGCGCACACCTGCGATCTCCGTGACATCTCGGAATCCATTCTTTAGTGCGGCTGAAAGTCGTGGATCCATGTTCTTGGACTGGAGTGTAATATTTTTCGGGCCTCACGACTAGTGCCGCATTCTCTTAGGGCTTAGCCTGAGCGGTGTGAGTCTTGTCAAAAAAGCGAGTTCTATGGGCGGAGCCGTTTTCTTAAGTCGCCTTCTCGGTCTCGTGCGTGAACAAGTGTTTGCGTATTTCTTTGGGGCGGGCCTCGTCACAGATGCGTATCTTGTGGCTTACCGCATTCCCAACTTGCTCAGAGACCTCTTTGCTGAGGGTGCGCTGAGCAGTGCTTTCGTTACGGTTTTTTCGCGGGAGAGCGATCCTGAGCGGCGCCGCTCCATGGCGGCACGTGTTTTGGTCGCACTTTGTCTTATCGTAGGATTTGTTTGCCTCGGGATATTTTTTCTTTCCGAGCCTCTCGTGCATCTCATGGCTCCGGACTTTGCGGCGATACCCGGCAAGCTTGAGCTCACGGTGAGCCTCACTCGAATTTTTTCTCCGTTCCTACTTTTTGTAGCGGCCGCAGCCTTTTCGATGGGTGTGCTAAACACTCTTGGATATTTCTTTGTGCCGGCGCTCGGACCCGCAGCCTTCAATGCCGTGAGCATCTTGGTCGGATCTTCGGCAGCTTACTTCCTCAGGGCCCAGGGTCTTGAGTCCATGATCTGGGGGTTTACTGTCGGGAGTGTTCTGGGGGGCCTGTGCCAGTGGCTTTTCCAGTGGCCGTGGCTTGTTCGCGAAGGGTACAATCCGCTTGTGGCTTTCCGCCACGTCGTCGCTTCGGGTGGGCTTGGTGCCAGTTTAAGGGACCCAAGCCTGCGGCGCATCGGATGGCTGATGACCCCCTCGGTGCTTGCGGTTGCTGCCGTGCAGATCAACGTGTTTGTGAACACGATTCTCGCGAGCTCACTCACCGAGGGCAGTGTGAGCTGGTTGAGTTTCGCGTACCGCTTGCTCTATTTTCCGCTAGGGGTTTTTGGTGTGGCGCTCTCGACGGCAGCGCTGCCGAGCCTCTCGCTCCTCAGGCACGAGGGGCGCCATGAGGACTTTGAGCAGACGCTGTGCAAGGCTTTGCGTCTCACTTTGATACTCGGACTTGGTTCGGCTGCGGGCCTGATTGCCTTTCGCATGCCTCTCGTCTCGCTCCTCTTTGAGCACGGTCGTTTCACACACTCCGACACCGTGCAGACCGCCCTTGCACTCACGGCTTTTGCTCTCGCTCTGCCGGCGCTCAACACCACAAAGATTTTTGTGCAGGCCTATCATGCTATCGACAAGGTCTGGATTTGTTCCACGGTGTCCCTCGTTCTCGTGGTTCTACATTATTTTGTGGCGGTCTGGGGTGCACAACATTACGGCCATGTTGGCCTCGCTCTTGCCACGGCCCTTACTTCGCTCGTGAACACGGTTGTGCTTGCGACGATTCTCAAACTGCGTGGCCACCGCTTGCTTGACTTCGAGACGGTGAAAGTTCTCATCGGAGCCTTGCTGGGAGTTCTCTTGCTCTTGGGGCTGGAGCTCTTGGGATTTGCGGACGCTTTGATGGCGCTCAGGGAAACGTCGAAGACTCTCTTCGCCATCGCGACTCTATCGAGTGTGGGATTCTTTGGACTTTGCTACTTGTTCCTCGCGGCCTTGCCATCGAGGGAGTCACGTCAGTGGTTTCAGCGCCTGACGCGACGTCTTAGGGGACGCGTCTAGGGACGTCTCCGTCGATTGACGGTGCGCGGTCGCGGTCGTAGAACAAAGCGATGAAAAAAGAGCCAATGAAAATCGACATCGGGATTCCTGAAAAATCCCGCAAGGAAATCGCCAAAGGTCTCTGCCATTTGCTTGCAGACACCTACACGCTCTATCTCAAAACACATTACTTTCACTGGAACGTGACCGGACCCATGTTCCAGACCCTGCACCTCATGTTCGAAACGCAATACAACGAACTGGCACTGGCGGTAGACCTCATCGCAGAGCGTATCCGTGCTCTTGGCGTTGTGGCGCCGGGCTCCTATGCCGCGTATTCGAAACTCTCAAGCATCGAAGACAGCACCGACGTTGTGCCCAACGCTCAAGACATGATTCGCTCTCTTGTGCTCGGCCAAGAAGCTGTCGTTCGCACCGCGCGCAAACTTTTCGCAGTCGCAGAGAAGGGGGGCGACGAAGCCACCGCAGATCTTCTCACCCAGAGAATCCAGCTGCACGAGAAGACTGCTTGGATGCTCCGCAGCCTCTTGGAAGGTTAAGAACTCAGTCGTCGAGCTATTGGATCTCAATGCTGTTCTCGTCCTAATTTCGAACGCGAGAGCTGTTGGCGAACATCCAAAGGATGATCGACGCCAGGACTGCTGAAAGTCCCAAGGAAATCCCAAAGGACACCGCAAACGGAACCTCTCCCACCCCGAGAATCGCGTGTCGAAAGCCTTCGATAAGGTAGTAGAGCGGATTGAACTTCGAGACGTGGTTCCATGGATCGGGGAGCTGAGAAACCGGATAAAAAAGTCCGCCAAGATAAATCAGCGGCAGGAGCATGAAGTTGGTGAAGATTGAAAGCGTGTCGAAACTCTTGGCGTAAAGCGCAGCGATGAGGCCAAAGAGCGCAAAAAGTAGCGAGGAAACAAGAGCCATGAGCAGCGCCTGTCCCGGGTATGCCCAGGGAAGCGATGTGAAAAAAGAAGACACGAGAAGAATCACGCCGCCAACCGCCATCGCTCTTAGGATTGCCGCAAAACAATACGCCGTGAGGTACTGCCAAGGGGTGAGCGGTGTCACTAAAAGATCCTGAATATTACCAAGAAACTTCGAGACAAAAAGAGAACTCGAAGTGTTGGCAAAGGCGTTGTTGATGACCCCCATGAGAACAAGCCCCGGCACCACAAACTGAATGTAGCTGTGCTCGCCACCAAAAGACACACGCGAACCCAAACTCACACCAAACACGAGCAGATAAAGCGTAGCGGTCACCACGGGCGCGAGAAGCGTCTGCCCCGACACCGACAAGAAGCGAAGCACCTCTCTTTTGACGAGGGTCAAACAGCTCGTCATGGAGTGGTAGTCGCTCTCGTGAGCAAAAACTTCTATCTTATCGAGTCTGTCGCTGAGCTCGCTCATGTGCGTCCTCCGGGACCTTGGCTTGTGAGCTGTACGAAGACCTCTTCCAAATCTTTATTGCCAATGAGATTTTTTGTGGTGTCCAGCGCTACGAGTTTGCCGTGGTTCATAATCGCGATGCGACCGCAAAGTTGCTCGGCCTCTTCGAGGTAGTGTGTCGTGAGAAGCACCGTCGAGCCACGACGATTGATCTCACGCACGAACTCCCAGAGAGCAAGGCGCAGCTCCACATCGACACCAGCGGTGGGCTCGTCGAGTATCAGAAGCCGAGGCTTGTGGATGAGGGCCTTGGCCACCATAAAGCGTCGCTTCATACCTCCCGAGAGGCTCATCATTTTCTTATTGAGGTGAGGGCCTAAGGCCAGCCGCTCAATGAGCAGCTCGCGCCACGCAGGATCGTCTTGGAGGCCGTAGTAGCCCGCGTGAAGCGTTAGCATGCGGCCAATCGGGAGGAAGTTGTCCATCACAACTTCCTGATGCATGAGCCCGATCAGGCGACGGCTCGCAACCGCATCTGAAACAACGTCGTGACCAAAGACCTTGATGCTGCCCGACTCCATTCTGCAGAGTCCACTCGCGAGGTGAATCGTTGAAGTTTTGCCAGCACCATTGGGGCCCAGGAGTCCAAAAATCTCGCCGGGCTCAATGCTAAGGGATAAGTCGTCAACGGCCGTGAAGCGGCCGTAGTTCTTGCGGAGCGAAGTGATCTCCAGAGCCGGAGCTTTCTGGCGGTCCATCAGATCTTCTTAGGGCGGAATTTTATTTGAAGGAACTTGCGTTTGCCGACCTTGATGAGAGCTTCTTGGACGTTCTCAATCACGTAAGCAGTATCAGAGATTTTTTCTCCATCGACCGAAACGCCACCTTGCACGATCATGCGGCGCGCTTCAGAGAGCGATCCTACGAGTTCGTGCTCGGCCATGAGTTTGGTGAGAGGCACTTGGCTCGCGTTGATCACCACGGAGGGCAAATCGGAGGGGAGCTGTTTCTTTGAGAAAACCGCATCGAAGTCTTCGGCACATTTCTCGGCCTCTTCGCGACTCCAGAAGCGTGTCACGAGCTCGATAGCTAAGCGCATTTTGGCAGCGCGCGGGTGCATTTCGCGAATCTCCGACAGCGGCACGTCCGTGAGGAGCTCGTAGTATCTGACCATGAGAGTGTCACTCACGCTCATGACTTTGCCGAAAATATCCTTGGGCGCTTCGGTGATTCCGATCGCGTTGTTCAGGGACTTGGACATCTTCTGCTGGCCATCGGTGCCCTCAAGCAGAGGCATGAGCACGACCACTTGGGATTCTTGGCCTGCGGCTTTTTGGTAATCGCGTCCCAGGAGGACGTTGAATTTTTGGTCGGTGCCGCCGAGCTCCACATCCGCGCGGAGCTGAACAGAGTCGTAGGCTTGCAGGATGGGGTAGAGGAACTCGTGAATTGCGATCGGCTGCTCTGACTTGTAGCGCTTGGAGAAGTCATCGCGCTCGAGCATGCGCGCCACAGTCATTTGTCCTGCAAGGCGGATCACGTCCTGGATCTTGAGGCCGTCAATCCACTGCGAGTTGAAGACGATCTGAGTCTTTGACGGGTTGAGGATCTTGAGGACTTGTTCGGAATAGGTCTGAGCGTTGCGGAGCGTGTCTTCGCGCGTGAGAACCTTGCGGGTCTCGGACTTGCCGGTTGGGTCTCCGATTTGCGCCGTGAAGTCGCCGATGAGGAAGAGGACTTGATGGCCAAGATCTTGGAACGTCTTGAGCTTCTGAAGGATGACGGTGTGGCCGACGTGAAGGTCGGGAGTCGAGGGGTCCACGCCGAGTTTGACGCGAAGGGGACGACGTTCAGCGAGACTCTTCTCGAGTTTTTTAAGGAGTTCGTGCTCCGGGACGATCTCAGCCACACCGCGAGCGATCTTGTCGAACTGCTCGCGCGCCAGCTTCTTGATCTCGGGAGTGATGAGGTTCTCGCTAGCTTCGGTCTCGGATTTCATGGGTGAGTACTCGGGTCCTTTCGTTCGATACGGACTCGCTCGATCGAGCGGGCTCGTCCAGAGTCCGTATCGAGATCGATGATAACACCACAGAGCCACGGGTCACCGCTAGCGGTTTCAAATTTTTTACCCCGACGCTCCACGAAACGCTCGATAATGATCTCTTTTTTAACGCCAATGACCGAATCGTAAGGTCCGGTCATGCCCAAATCCGAGATGTAGGCCGTTCCCTTATCCAAAACGCGCTCATCGGCCGTTTGGACGTGGGTATGAGTGCCCACGACAGCGCTTGCGCGCCCGTTCATAAACCAACCAAACGCCATTTTCTCGGAGGTCGCTTCGGCATGGAAGTCGAAAATGATGTTTTTGGTCTTGGCCTGAATCTCAGGCAGCAGCTTTTCGGCCTTTTTGAAGGGGCAGTCCAGCGGGTCCATAAAGGTGCGACCCATCAAGTTCACGAGGGCGACCTTGATATCGGCTGAGACCGAATAGATCGTCCAGCCGCGCCCGGGTGTGCCTTCGGGATAATTCGCGGGTCGAATGAGGTAGGGATCGTCTTCGTAGGTCCCAAGGGCCTCTTTTTTGTCGAAGCTGTGGTTGCCGCCGCTCATGAGCTGCACGCCGGCTTGCGACATTTCCTGTACTGTTTGCGGCGTGATTCCAAAACCACCGGCCATGTTCTCTGTATTGGCGATCACGAGCCCAATGCCCTTTGCAGCCTTAAGCTTCGGGAGAAAATCGCGGACCATATCCCGGCCCGCTTCTCCGACAATATCTCCGATAAAGAGGACTTTCACAAAACCGGGCCTTACTTCGCGAGCGATGTTGCGCGGGTTTCGCGGATGACGGTGACTTTAATCTGACCTGGGTAAGTCATGTCCGACTCGATCTTTTTAGCGATGTCACGCGAGAGCATCACGGCCGCTTCGTCGTTGACGCGCGAGTTCTCGACCATCACGCGGACTTCACGTCCGGCTGCGATCGCAAAACTGCGCTCCACTCCGGGGAAACCGTTGGCAATGTTCTCGAGATCTTCGAGACGACGAACGTAGTTGTCGAGCTGTTCGCGGCGCGCACCGGGACGCGCGCCGCTGATGGCGTCGCTGCCGATGACCATGAAGTCGAGCCATGACTGGGGCTTGACGTCTTCGTGGTGGGCACGAATTGCATAGACGATGTCCGGAGCTTCTCCATATTTTTCGCAGAGGTCGGCGCCGATGACGGCGTGTGAGCCTTCCATTTCGTGGGTCATCGCTTTACCGATGTCATGCAAGAGACCTGCGCGGCGGGCTTTCTTCACGTCGAGGCCGAGCTCTGCGGCCATGAGTCCACAGAGGTGACCGACTTCGATCGAGTGATGATAAATGTTCTGAGTGTAGGAGAAGCGGAACTGCAACTGTCCGATCACTTTGAGAAGTTCGGGGTGCATGCTCACGATTCCAAGATCCAGGATCGCGGCCTTGCCCGCTTCGCGGATCTTAGCGTCGACACCTTTAGTGACTTTTTCGACAAGTTCTTCGATGCGCCCGGGGTGAATACGGCCGTCAGCGATGAGATTCTCGAGCACCGTCTTGCCGATGTGACGACGAACGGGGTCAAAGCAGCTCACGACGACGGTCTCAGGGGTGTCGTCGACGATTAGGTCGCAGCCCGTGGCGGCTTCGATGGCGCGGATGTTGCGTCCTTCGCGACCGATCAGGCGACCTTTGAGGTCGTCCGAGGGAAGGTGCACAGAAGAGGTCGTGCGCTCGGGAATGTAGTCCGAGGAGTAGCGTGAGACTGCAACTGAGATGATGCGCTTGGCGAGCGACTCGGCTTCGTCTTTGGCGTGTTCTTCGATTTCGCGGACCATGCGAGCCGCAGAAAGTTTGGTGTCGTCTTCGATAGTCTTCAGGAGGGCTTCGCGAGCTTCGCGCTCGGTCATGCTCGCAATGCGCTCGAATTCGCGCTTGGCTTCGTCGAGCTTGGTTCGAAAGTGTTGTTCCATTTGGGCGCTGGCCTTGGTCACACGCTCGTGCTCTGTAGCCGCAAGCTCAGCCTTGCGGGCAGCAAGCTCGGCGCGGTCCTTGGCTTCTTGAACTTCACGACGCTCGTCGACGAGTGTCTTCTCAATGTCGCGGGCTTTCTGCTCGGCGCGACGGGTTTCGTCGAGCTTTTGTTGAACGGATTGGTCGAACTGGCGCTTGGCCTGGTTGACGGCTTCTTTGGACTTGTTCTGCGCGTCTTTGGCGATGTTGTCGGCTTTGCGACGCGCTTCTTTCATGATGTCGTCGGATTTGCGACGGGCGTTGGCAAGAAGTTGTTTTTGTTTGAGCGCGAGTGGCAGCAGTCCAATGACGAGGCCTGCGACGAGCGCGATGCCGATGGTGATGAAGAGTGACATAATTAGCGGTCTCCTTTGGTGGGAATCTTGAGGTAGCGTTGGTTGGTGAGTAAAGCGCTCATGTCCCGGTCATGAGGCTGGATCCATTCGGCCGGAAACTGTTCGAGGACGAAGTCCTCGTGACAGACGCCCACCGTGATCGTTCCAGGATGGCGGGCGAGATAGCGATCAAAATGACCCTTGCCGCGACCCATCCGGTGTCCGAGGACATCTGCGAGTGTGCAAGGAGCAAATACTAAAGAAGGCTCGGCTAGAGGCGCCGAGGGCACGGGCTCAAAGAGACCGTAGGGTTGGCTCTTTACGAGCTCGGACTCGTGAGCGACGCAGAACTCAAAAGAATCGTGAGCGCTGCGAGGATAACAGGTCGTGACGTCGAGGGGGCTCTGTGAGCGGAGCCAGTTCTCAAATCCTAGCACTTCAAACCATTCCGCCCGGCCTGCAAAGACTCCAACTGTGGGATGCGCACGAAGAAGCTCGACGAGTTCTGCGGGCGCGCGTGTGGGAAGCTTGAAGGTCTCGGCGGCCGCATGAAGTTGCGTGTGCAGGGATTTCGCCTGCGCGCGGGCCTCTTCACGAGAGGGACGCGCTTGTCCCTGTCCCATAAATGAAATCGAGAAGGAGCTCGATGCCCCCTCGCGGTGTCCTAAGTTCATACGATCTTTGGGTCCTGCTCTTAGCTCTTAGCGGGTGCGTGCAGAACCTCGCTCCAATCTCTAAAAATTCATCCGGTCAGGCCCCACGGAAAATTGCGGGTCAACGTTCATCGAGAGCTCTCTCGTGAGCTCGATCAAGAAGAACGTCCAGACATCGTTCCCAAATGAGCCTCAACGCGTTTGATGAGGCGATCGGTCGTGTCCGTGGCTCGTCGTTTGAGAAGACGCATCTTTTCCTGCTCACGCAGGAGCTCTTCTGCCAGATTGAAGGCGACAAGCACTGCCATCTGTTGGCCGCTCATGCTCTTCGCAACGGATTCGGGGAATTCATCAAATTTTGAATTCACGAGGTCGCGGATTTGCTTGAGTGACGCCGGAGTGGCTTCTGTTTTGACTTTGACCGTGGTGCCGCCCAGAGAAATCTCCGTGATTTTCGGACTTCCTTTGGGCAGTGTTTCGATCAGAGTCTTTTCCATGGTTCAGAGGAAATCATCCCATATTTCTAGAGACTTTGCACGGGTCCTTCCGAAAGAACTTTGGGGCTTTCTGGGAGGCCTAGCAGTGCGTCAACGAAGCTTCTGGCTTCGAAATTTACGAAATCCTTTTCGGATTCACCGAGGCCAAGACGACGGATCTTCACCTGCGTTTGGCGGGCGACGGCCACAACAGCACCTCCACGGGCGCTGCCGTCGAGTTTGGTGAGAATGAGCCCGGTGAGCCCCACGGCTTCTTGGAACTGCTTCGCTTGAGCGAGCATGTTTTGACCTGTGTGGGCGTCTAGGACCAGCAGCGTCTCATGGGGAGCTGCGGGAAGAGCTTTGGCCATCACGCGTTTGTTTTTGGCAAGGGCCTCCATGAGCTGCGTCTGGTTGTGCAGACGACCTGCGGAATCACAGAGGACGAAATCGATTTTCTTGGCGCGCGCCGATTGAATCGCATCAAAAAGGACAGACGATGAATCTGCGCCCGCGGCTCCTCGAACGCATTCCATGCCGAGGCGTTCAGCCCAAGTTTCGAGTTGTTCGCCAGCCGCTGCTCGGAAGGTGTCGCCTGCTGCAAGCAGCACGCTCGCGCCGCGGCCTTTGAGTTCTGCACCGAGCTTAGCGATGCTCGTGGTTTTACCGACGCCATTGACGCCCACAAACCACAGCACGGTTGGCTCGCCGTCGCTCGATTTTTTGGGCCACTCGCGGGAGTCGTCTGTCTGACCGGCGCTCTGTAGCCACTTGGTCATGAGACGGCCGAGAGCGAGCTTAGAACCTTGAAGACGCTCGTCTTCTGCAACTTTGGACAGATCTGACCAAGGGAGCTCACGCAAGGCTTCTTCGGTGTTTGAGACTCCGAGGTCGCTCACGAGGCAGGCTTCTTCGAGGGCGTTTTTCAGGTCCTTGATGTCGCCCCTAGAGCTGAGAGAAAAACGGCTGCGAGTTTTTGTGAGAGCCTTCCACCAAGAGGAACTCGCGGTCTCAGGCTCGCTAGCTTCGACGCTTTCGATTTTTTGGGGGCCTGCAACTTCGACAGCAGCGGGAAGGGTCCTCGGGCGTTTTTTGCGGAGCACGAGCCACAAGAGGGCCAAGATGAGCCCAAAGGTGCCTAGACCTAAGACGATATCTTGAAAGACAGCGGTTTCCACGCTGCCCTTATAGGACGCTTCGTTTCAGAGCGCCAGTGAAATTTCGCGCAATGCGTTAGCTGTCGAGGCGATTCTCGGCACCGAGCACCCGATACAAAGTGCGTTCGCTGATGCCTAGGAGACTCGCCGCGAGTTTGCGTCGTCCTCCGGAAATGGCCAGCGCTTGTTCGATCGCCATGCGCTCAATCGTGGCCAGGTCGGCCATCGGAGGAAGGGGACTCGAAGCACTGAGGTGCTCAACTTTTTTGCGGAAAGTCTCAGGCAAGAGGTGAGCCCCAAGCAGTCCTTCACGAAGATCCTCGCGAGGCGCGAGCACCAAGGTGCTCTCGAGCACGTTCTCGAGCTCGCGAATGTTGCCGGGCCAATCGTAAGCCCACAGCAGTGCGAGCGCTTCGTGTGCGAGTCGCACGGGCGGGAGATGGTTCTTCTCTGCGAGCGAATCAAGAAGGTTTGGAATGATCCACAAGAGGTCTTGTTTGCGCTCGCGCAATGAGGGCACGTGGATCTCAATCACTTTGAGGCGATAGAGCAGATCTTCGCGGAAGCTGCCCGCTTGGATCATCTCCGCGAGGTTCTTGTTTGTGGCCGAAACGATTCGAAGATCCGCGTGGAGTTCTTTGTTGGAGCCGAGTTTGTAGAAGCGCTTTTCTTGAATCAGCTGCAAGAGCTTCGCTTGCAGGGCAAAACTCATGTCGCCGATCTCGTCGAGCAGCAGAGTGCCTTTGTGAGCGGCCTGCACTTTTCCTTCGCGACTGCTGTTAGCTCCCGTGAAAGCACCTTTCTCGACCCCGAAGAGTTCACTCTCCAGCAGCTCTCCTGGAATAGCGGCACAGTTGAGGCCCACAAACGGGTGCTCGCGGCGAAGCGACCACTCGTGGAGGAGTTTTGCGAGGTAGGATTTGCCGCTGCCGCTCTCGCCGGTGAAAAGCACATAGGCTTCAGACTGGGCCGCGCGGCGTAGAGTTTCGGTGAGTTTCGCGTATTGAGGCGAAAATTGCGCAGAAACTGAGGATCCGGCGCCGGACTGCGAGACCAACGGCTTGTTGGGCGCGTTCTCGAGGAGGCGAGCGACGTTCTCCTTGAGTGCTTTGATCTTCACGGGTTTTGTGAGCACATCGAAGGCTCCCGCGCGCATCGCTTCGACCGTGGCTTCGATGGTGCCAAAAGCTGTGATCAGTAAACGCTGCACATCGGGGCGCAGGCGCCGCGACATCTGCAGGAGCTCGAGTCCGTTCACCAAGCCCGGCATCTTCATATCGGTGATCAGCAGTTGAACTTCGGGGCGGTCTCGCAAGATCTGCAAGGCCGCTTCGCCATTTTCGGCGTCGCAGCAGCTCCAACCTTCGCGCTCGAGAACTTGAATGAGGCTCAGTCGGTTTTCTTGATCGTCGTCGACTACGAGAATCATGTCGTGATCTCCTTGGTGTCTGCGAGCGTGGATGTCGTCTCAGTCTCCGTGGCGGGCTCGAGGCTCCAACACGTCACAAAAGGAGGGCTTGCTTCTTGGAGGCTCATGCGAATGCCGTAAGCTTCGAGCATCTTTCGAGTTGTGACAAGTCCCAGACCGGAACCGGTTTGCTTGCTCGTGCGGAAGAGTTGGAAAGGATTCGCCTTGTAGTCCTCAGGGAAACCGCACCCATTGTCCATGAGTCTGAGTTTCCAGCCACCCGAAGGGGTGGCCACCTGTTCCATTCGAATTATTCTCGGACGAAGGTCATTCACTTCGACCAGGGACTCTTCTGAGTTTTTGAGGAGATTGACGAGCGCCGACTTCATGACACTCTTAGGCACGGGGAGCGCAAATCCGTCCACCGACGAAATATCGAGAGTGATGTTCTTTTCTTCGAGTGGAGCGGCATGGAATTCGCGGATCTCGTCGAAGAGCTGGGTCACGGCAGATTCGCCTTGTTCCTTCATAAGCACCGGCATTTGTCCTCTGAGGCCACCGCGCGTTTGGCTGAGATGGCTTTCGGTGAGCGCATCGAGGCGATCGATCTCATCGAGGACTCGGTCCAGCACTTTTTGATCCGCGGCGCCAAGATCTTCTCTCAGGAGTTCGAGCTTAAGGCTCATACTGTTGAGAGGGTTCTTGATTTCGTGTGCGAGCTCGGCGGCCATTTCGCTCATCGAAGCAAGACGTTCTTTGCGCACGAGCTCGGAGGTGAGTTTTTCGTTATGGCGAAGCAGGTGTGAGATTGCGGCAAAAAGTGTGGAGAGGGAGCGGTCCGCATCCTGGAGCTTCGCCTCCCGTTCGGAGAGTTCGGCTCTTTGACGAATGGATCCGAGAACGTGTTCACGCAGCGACTCGCTGAGTTCGTGAACTTCGCGGGGTGGGGCCCGGAGGCCTTGAGTTTTAAAGGAAGGGAAGGGTGACTGTCCGAGGGCCACGTCTTCTTGAAGGAAGCTTCTCAGAGTCGCGAGAGGCTCCATCCATTGCCAAACGAGGAACGCAAAAGCCGTGGATGACACAAAAGCCAAAGCCAAAGCTAGCGCCCAATAAGCCATATTTTTTTCGGAGGATTCGGTCACGCGGATCAGCTGCACACTGAGCTCGCGGTCGACGGCGCGTTGAAGAATGTGCGTCTTAGAACGCAGGTCCACCAAGGCTTGAGACGCATCTTCAAAGCTTTGGAACGCGGGCACGCGTTGCTGGTACGCACGTGCGGCGAGCGCCCAAGGTTGAAACAGTTGAGAGAGCGGTTGCGGAAAAAGCGGACTCGCATGAAGGTTGAGTAAAGACTGCACCGAAGGACTCAGGCGTAAGAGGGTGCGTTGTTGCAAATCCAAATCGCGACGCGGGCTCTCGAAAGTCGAGAGAAGGCTCAGTTCATGAACCTGGAGATCGATTTCGCGCTTAGCATTGTCAATTAATCGACCTGCCGGCAGCAGCACCTCACGGATTCTTGTCGATGCGGCGCTCAAGGCCTCTTGGGAGCGGGACATCAGATAGAAGCCCCCAGTGGACATAAAGAGCAGCAATATCAAAAATATAGCCGTTCTTTGGCGCAGACTCCCCTTCAATCGTGCGTCCATTCAGGTCGGCCCTCCCTGGCCTTAGACTCAAGTTTACAGGATTTTTCGTCGATAGGTTACACTGAAGACTAGGGAGAGGTTTATGATGCCACGTTTCTTCGCTTTGGATAGGCTTGCTCTGCATGGCACGCTCGCATTTGTTGTGCTGGCTGCGGCGCCTGTGGGTTGGGCAGGTTCTGATAAAGATTACGGAACGGGCACTCCCCCTTCAACCGGCGGTGGCGGCCACAGCGGTGGATCACTTGACGACAGCGAAGTCGATCGTGCGGCAATCATCGCTCAGTGTGGATGGACCGGTCGTCTTCCTCGTGGAAATCCTTTTGAGCGCGGCGGATCCCTCTCTCTCGCTTGGCAAGACAGCTATCTCGATATCAATAAATTCCAGTGGAGTCGCTCGTTCGCGAATTCGGACTATCGCAACTCCCTGTGCGAAATGTTCCTTCTTCAAAATCTTCGTAGGGACAACAATGGTCTCGCAAAATTCCGTGACCGCTGCGAAGCGATTCGTGAAACTGTCCTCGAAGAAGTTGCTGGATCAGGCAATGACTCTTCGCAAGTCGGCAACTTCTCAGCTCTCGACGCATTCTTTGGTTCCTCTTCAGGTGGCGACGGTGGTGGTGGCGAGCAAAGCTGTGATGATGTTGACGTGATGTCGGGCAACGAGCGCTTCGCGTGCCGTGTTCTCGCCGTGCGCGAAACCGTCGACAGCCCCAATGCTCTCAAGGGATTTGCTAAGTCCATCCTGAAAGAATGTGAAAAAGCCGGCGCGGACATGCGTCGTCGTATGTCTCAGTCTCAGTATAACTCCTACGCTTCGTCTGGCGTCCATTTCATGGGTGGCCAGTGTGGCGGCGGCGGAGGTGGCGGTGTTGTCGTCATTCAACAGCAAAACAAATGGTACGACACCCTCGCCAACACGACGCTGGGTCTCACGAAAGTCATCGCGCCTCTTTGGGTGATGAACGACGCCAATAAGCGCGCCAACCAAACCGCGCAGATGGCTCTCAGCTACAACAAAGAACTCGGCTTCCCGAGCGGCTCCTACTCCGGTAGCGGCATCGGCGGCATGTACGGCTCCGGCGGCGGCTATGGTTATGGGGGCGGTGGCTACGGTTACACCGGTCACGGCGGCGCCTGCCCTTACGGTCAGTGCGGCGGCAACGGCGGCATTATTGTCGGCGGCGGTGGCGGCTTCTACGGTCCCGGTATGGGCGGTGGATTCGGTGGTGGCGGCGTCATGGGCGGAACCTGCGGTGTGCCTCCCTATGCTCCGTGGTCTGGTCAGTTCGGCGGCTGCGGTGGCGGTGGCATGATCGGCGGAGGCCTTGGTGGCGGATTCGGTGGTGGAATGGGCGGTGGCACAGGCGGAAGCTATGCTGGCGGCAATCCTTGGCTCAACGGCGGAGCAGCCGGTCGTTATCCTGGAAGTGTTTACTCGGGCGGAACTCCTGGCTTCTACGGGCCAGGTGGTGCCGGCGGTGGCTGGGGTGGCAACGGCCTTGGCTCAGGCGTTGGTGGTATGCCCGGTCCCTTCGGATCTCTCAATGGTGGAAACGGTTGGGGCGGCAACGGCGCCAACATGGGACAGTGGGGACCTGGCGGTCTCTACGGTCAAACACCTTTCTATGGCAGCGGTGCTGGTGGCTACGATGCTCAGCAGGCGACCTTGATGGCGCAACAGATGCAGCAATACGCTCAAGCGATTCAACGTCAGGCGGATGAAGCGGCAAAAGCCCAATCGCGCTACAAGGCAGACCTCGATGCCCTCTACAAAACCTACGGCAAGAGCTACCAGTCCTATATGGCTGCTCAAACGGCCAGCTCGGGTCTCAGTGGTCTCGGCTCGATCGGCGGCATGGGAATGGGCTATGGCTCGTCGGGATACGGCGCGGGCGGCTCTTACATGGGCGGCAACACGGGGATCTACTATCCTCCCTATTCGAGCGGTGGATCGAACTTGTCTTTGGGCGTTCAGTACAACAGCCGCCGCTAAGCACGACCCCAACAGAGCCTAGGTTGTTGATTTGAGTCGCTGGCTTGCGGCTCCCTCTCAAAAGCTTGTCCAAAACGCAGGGGCCGCCTATAAAGCGGCCATGCTGAGTCAGTCCCCCGATCGCCAGGCTTCGGCCTGGAAAACGCCGCTCTACGAACAGTTTTGGCGTCTCAAAGACGAAGCTCCACAAGCACTGCTCTTTTTCCGACTGGGAGATTTCTACGAACTCTTTGGCGACGACGCCCTCAAGGCGGCTCCGATCCTCGAAGTTCAACTCACAGCTCGCAACAAGAACCACCCCGAACCGATCCCGATGTGCGGCGTGCCCGCGCATGCACTTGAAAACTACATCGAAAAGATTCTTGCCCAGGGCCATAAGATCGCCATCGCCGATCAGGTCGAAGACCTAGAAGACACTGGCAAGAAGCTTGTTGATCGCAAGATCGTGCGAATCCTCACACCCGGTTTGCCGATCGATTTTGAGCGTCTCAATGGGCGCGAACCGCACTGGCTTGTTTCGATGGCGCGCAAGGCGCGATCCAAAGCTGTCGATGTGCTGGTCTTTGATTTACTCGGAGCGAAACTCTTTGAAGGATCTCTCGACACCCCCTCCTCGTTGATGGATCTCGTTCGTCGACTCGCGCCCAAGGAGATCCTGATTGAGTCGACCTGGCTCAGCGATCCGCTGCAACTCAAAGCTTGGGAGCTCGATCCTGAGGATGCGGGACTTCGCAAATGTCACTGGACCTCATGGGGCACGAACGACGCTCGTAAGAATCTCGAAGAGTATCTTGCCTATACGCAGCGTCTTTCGCACGAGGCTCTTCAGAGACTGCTTCCCGAGGCCAAAGGACTCGCGGCGCTCTCGGGGGCGCATCATCCCGAATACGCCCATATCTCGCAAAGCGTGCTCGAGCAGTGGGCCGTGTTTCCGGAGCTCTATGAGCTTCTCGATTCCTGCGGGAGCGTTGTCGGGTCCCGCTGCTTGCGGCAAATCCTCTCGCGTCCGCTAGCCAGCGCCTCTCGTATTGGCTTAAGGCAAAAGGTTCTCCGTGAAGCTCTGGATGAACAAAAATTCCTGGAAGGCTCGCGTGAGGTCTACGATTTTGAGCGTCTCTTGGGGCGCTTCCGCGTTGGAGTGGCTCAGCCACTCGAGCTTCTGCGCTTTCGCAATTCTCTCGGCGCCGCACTTAAAGCCTTGTCGGGTGTCGATCTTGGAAGCGATGATTGGCGGGCTCTGCTTCAGAGTGAAACGCTCAGCGCGGGTCCCGCAATTTTTGCTCCTCTGGGTGATCTTTGCGCCGAGTTGCGTCGCGCACTCAAAGACGACGTCGAACTTCGAAAGGGGCTTTCGCCTGTTGAGCTTATTCGCACAGGATTTGATGCCGAATTTGATCGGCTTCAAACGCTCAATATCGAGAGTGAAACTTGGCTTCACAACTACGAAGAACGCTTGCGCTCAGAGACTCAGATCGCTTCGCTCAAAGTGCGCTCAAACCGCGTCTTTGGTTATTACATCGAGATCACCAAGACTCATCTCACTAAGGTGCCAGTGCATTTCGAACGCAAGCAGACGACCGTTGGTGGTGAGCGTTTCTCGACTTTGGAGCTTCGCGAACGCGAACGCGAAATTTTGTCGGCCTCCTCAAGGGCGGAGGCTCGCGCCCTAAAGATCGTAGGCGAACTTGTTGACTCGATATTGTCTCTGGACGCTGCGCTTCGTGTTTTTGTTGAGACTTTCTCGTTTGTCGACGCCCTTGCTGGCGTCAAACACTCGGTCCGTTCGCTCTCTGCGTATGGTCCGTGGTCAGAACCTGTGGCCGTAGAGTCAACTCAGGTTTTCTTCGACATCGAAGAGGCGCGCCATCCGATCCTGGAGGCGCTCTACAAAGATTTTGTTCCCAATTCACTATCTCTCGATGCGCGCACGGAGCGTCTCCTGCTCCTTACTGGACCCAACATGGCCGGGAAATCCACGCTCATGCGCCAAACGGGACTTTGTCTTTTGCTGGCTCAATGCGGCTTCCAGGTGCCTGCGCGCTCAATGCGCTTTGTTGCTTGTTCGGGTTTTTTCAGTCGCATGGGTGCCAGTGACCGCATTCTTGCGGGTGAGTCGACTTTCATGGTCGAGATGAAGGAGACCGCAGCGATTTTGCGCGAGGCCGACGAAAGAAGTTTCGTGCTGATCGACGAAATCGGTCGCGGCACCTCAACCACCGATGGACTCTCCATTGCTCGCGCGGTTCTTGAGCACTTGCACGACCGTGTTCAATCCTTGTGTATTTTTGCGACACATTATCACGAACTCTCAGAAGACGCCGCTCGCCTCCCTCAAGCCTTCAACGCCAGTATGGGGATTCGCGAGTGGAAAGGGGACCTCGTGTTCCTGCGCAAACTCGTGCGTGCAGCCGCTGAGAGCAGTTATGGTCTCTACGTAGCCAAATGGGCCGGCTTGCCTCAGTCGCTTCTGTCGAGAGCGCAGAAGGAGCTGGATCGACTTTCTGCACTCGAAAAAGCCGGGAGCGAAACCAAAGATCAGCTGAGTCTTTTTTCCGTGACCCCCTCTCTGGATAACGATGAATTTCAGCGTCTCAAGGAGCTCCAAGAACAGATTCTCTCTACGGATTTGGAAGCATTGAGCCCAAAAGCGGCTTGGAGCCTGCTCGAAGAGCTGCGCACTCGCGCCTTAGAAAACATCTCATTACCTTTTGCTTAACGACTGATACGAAAGACATAAAGTCATTCGTATTTTAGCAACTACGGGCCTGAGGTCGTCGATATCGCGGCGCCCGACTCACACATCACCTTGATCGTGCCCTGCAGGGGCGCTGAGCGACCCGCTTCGAATACGCCTCGCGAGATAGAGGCTCAGTACTGTCATTCCAAGAGCGAGATAGCCGACTTTTTCGAAGCCGACGAGCCCACCGGAGGCTGTTGTCGTCATGAGCGCTCCAGCCGAAAGCGAAGCGAGTCCCGACGAAAGATGCTGGATGGCATTGTTGACGCTCATAAAGCTGCCGCGCTTAGCCGGATTGGCGCTTGAAGTGATGAGTGCCATGGCTGGCACAAAGCGTCCCGAAACTAAGACCATAAACAAAGTCGTTGTAACAAGAATCACGGCGACCGGAGAAGGGCCAAGACGCGTAACGAGGAAAATTGGAACGAGCGATGCAGACGCAAGTACGAAAAACACGGGATATTTTCCGTAACGATCTGCCAGTCCTCCAAAAATTCTCGACGTGAAGAAGGTGCATGCTCCTCCACAAAGATAGATCAGGGGAAGATTTTTTTCGGGCAAGCCAGCGTTGCCGACGACGTAAGGGCTTAGGAGCGGAATAATCGAAAATGCTGCGAACATCAGGCAGGTCGTGAGTGCAAAGGCGCGTTGATGATTTGCCTCGCCAAGTACGCTTGCAAATCGTGAAAGTTCTTCACGCCAATTCTGGCTTCGGTCGAGTGGTTTGTTGGAACTTGTTCCGATGTGTTCGCGCATCGAAGGCATTTTTACAGAAAAGAGAATCCACGTGAGAAATCCCCCGAAGGCGAGTGCAAAAAAAGGAGCATGCCAACTAAAAACGCTCGCCATGTAGAGCCCGATTGGAATGCCGACCACGCTCGCCACCGAGAATGACGCCATGATCGTGCCTGTGGCACGACCGCGCCTCATTTCAGGCACGGTGTCACCGACGATCGTGAAGACCAAGGTATTGACGACTCCACCAAAAGCGCCCGCAAAAATGCGAGCTCCAAGAAGCGTTTCAAAGCTTGGCGCAAGAGCGCAGAGCAAGGTGCCAATCAGGAATCCTGCAAATGCAAACAAGAGCGCGTGTTTGCGATCGAATCGGTCAATGATGAAGGCGCCGATGATTCCAAAAACCGCCGAGCTAAAAGTGTAGCTTGAAACAAGGACCGAGAAGGCTTTTGCGTCGATCGCAAAGGCGCGCATCAGCTGGGGGCCGAGCGGCATCATGATCACGAAATCCAGAATATGGGTAAACTGGACCGCCGCCAGAAGAGCGATGAGAGTTCTCTCGGAGCGAAGCTGCACCTGGGACCGCCTTTATTTCGAGCGAGGGTCTTTGATGCCTTTGCGCTCGCAAGAACCGGAAAGTCTTTCAATCCGCGCTAAGGCCTCTTTGTCGTCGGGATCGAAGAAAAGGGCTCGGCAACTCGCTTCAACAGATTCGCCTTTGCGTCCGATCATATCGGCTGTGCGGGCGATACGGTTTTCAATCGATGCTTTGCGGCCAGGACTCGCGTTCTCGACGTTGCGGGCAAAGTCGCCGTCGTAGTGACTGCGCGCTTTGATGTATTCCGGAAAGGCGAGTTCGGGTGCTTTGAGTCTCAGCAGGTAGAAATCCCCGAGCTCCGTGTCCATGAGCCAGTGACTCGGATTGTTCACCCGTGCAGACTTTAATTCCTCAAGGGCCTCGCGGGTCTTGTCTTGTTCCTCGCGTCCGCCCCGGCGGTGCCCGTCTTCCCATAGAAGCCAGGCTGCGATGAACGAAGCCTCGA
Source organism: Bacteriovorax stolpii (assembly GCA_945881775.1). Classification (GTDB taxonomy): domain Bacteria; phylum Bdellovibrionota; class UBA2428; order UBA2428; family UBA2428; genus CAMCVE01. The sequence continues at coordinate 48,574 of CAMCVE010000011.1, read as the reverse complement.
GCTCGCGCGGATCCTTGCGCACAATCTCTCGCAGGCTGGCTACGGCCTGCTTGGGGTCGCCCTCTTTTCGAAAACACTCAGCAACCCGCCACAGATCCTCGCTCGATTTTTGGGGCAAGTTTTCACAGGCCGCCTGCCTCAGGAGCTTGTCGCCGCGCTCGGTGGGCGTTTTGACCGCGGAGGCGACCACTCCCCAGGGTAGAGTGACGATCCCGAGAATGAGAAATCGACCGGAAAAGCTGCGCGCCATGGCCTTAAGGATAGCAGGGAAAGCGGCGACGGCCGATGTCAGCGGCACGTCGCTTTTTCGAGTTTCGGCGTAAGGGCAACGGTTTTTTTGAGAATCTTGCGGATTCTATGATTCCCCGCATTATGCTTTGCGCAAATTTTTACCAAGGGTTGAAGGATCTTGGCGTTTTAACGTAACGTGTAAACATGAAACTATGGAACTCCTTTAAGGGCGTTTTGAGCAACGACATCGCCATCGATCTGGGCACCGCGAACACTTTGGTGTACGTAAAGGGCCTCGGCATCGTCGTCAACGAGCCCAGTGTGGTCGCCATCCTTCGCGATAATCGCGGCCAGAAGAAAGTCATCGAAGTCGGTCAAGCAGCCAAAGAAATGCTTGGCCGGACTCCCGGAAACATTCAGGCCATTCGTCCGCTCAAAGACGGTGTCATCGCCGACTTCGAAGTCACTCAGGTGATGATCAAGCAGCTCATCGCAAAAGCGCAGCAGCACAAGACGCTCTTCCGTCCGCGCATCATGATCTCGATTCCCTACGGAATCACCGAAGTCGAAAAGCGCGCCGTTAAAGAAGCCGCGCTCTCGGCGAGCGCGCGCGAAGTTTATCTGATCGAACAACCGATGGCCGCAGCTATCGGCGCAGGACTTCCTATCACCGAATCAAGCGGGAACATGATCGTTGACATCGGCGGAGGCACGACAGACGTTGCGGTGATTTCTCTCGGCGGCATCGTGTTCTCGAAGTCCGTGCGCGTGGGCGGCGACAAGATGAACGAGTCGATCCTTAACTACATTCGCCGTAAGTACAATCTCGCCATCGGCGAGCGCACTTCCGAGATGATCAAGAAAACCATCGGCAACGCTTATCCTGTTGGCAAAGAAACTTCCATGGAAGTCAAAGGCCGCGATTTGCTTGCGGGCGTTCCCAAGACCATTGAAGTTTCGTCCGACGAAATTCGTGAAGCGATGTCCGAGACTGTCAACGGCATCGTTGAAGCGGTCAAGGTCACTCTTGAGCGCACACCTCCTGAGCTTGCAGCCGACATTGTCGACAAGGGCATCGTGATGGCGGGCGGAGGCTCTCTCTTGAAGAACCTCGACGTGCTCTTGCGCGAAGAAACCGGCCTTCCTGTCTTCCTTGCAGAAGATCCGCTTGCGGCAGTTGCTCTCGGCGCGGGCCTCGCACTCGAGAACATGGACTACCTCAAGGGTGTCACGATCGACTGAGTCCCCTGCTAGGTGGCCTCGTGATTCAAAAGAAGCAAGACGTCACCCTCGTTCTCTACCCTTGATGCCTCTATTGCGAAGTCGCTCTCGCAGGAGGAATATTCTCCCGTGATTTTCGCATTGTTCTGCTGTCTCCTGAAGCGGACAGCAAAAGCTAAGGCGAGGCAAGGTGTGCTTCTCTGGGCTTCTGGTCATCCATTTTGACATCGTTCTAGCTATAAATAATTGATTGTATTGGATGCATCCTTGTTAAAAGTCTTTGACGCGGTGCGCGCCATTCCGCTATAAGCAGCCTGGAAAGGCGGTTTCAATGACGAAACGCACAAGTCCTGTCACCCTCCTGCTTCTTCTTTTCACTCTAGTCTTCGGGGGGCCAGCCGCTCACGCGAACGATCTGGGTTCCGAATCACGCGCGGTTCTAAACAACACATCGATGCTCGAGTCATCGCTTTCGAAGGTCTATCGCGCGCGTGTCTTGCTCGAGGACTACCGCAACTGGCCCGAGTCCTACGAGCTCCTCCGCGACGTCCTCAAGAATGACGAAACACTCTCGAAGGTCGCGCGCAAGAAGCTTGAGAATGCCGCTGGCCAAGTGAGGAGTTATTTGCCCGGCCGCTGGTTCAGCCGAACGTTCAATGGTCGCCATCTCCTGCGCCCCTTCCTCGAGGCGAGCTATCTCATCAACGAAGCCATCATGGATTCGCGTATCGCTCTCAACACGAGTTCCGATTCGGAAGTCATGTTTGCTGAGATGCTTCTGAAGAGTTACTTCTTCCCCGGCAACGAGGCTCAAGGCCAGATTGAATATCCCGCTTACGAAACCTACGCCTTCGATCTCTACGCGCTCACTGCTGAAAATATCGCGAGCGCTCGTCGTGAGCGCAGCGACCAGGCCGAATCGGACTTTCCGAACAAAGACGAATCGGAGCAGACTCCCGACACAACAGCTTTGGGGGTTGACCTCGACGACCGCGATTTAACCCGGCGCTATTCATTAGCTAACGGCTTCATCTCTGAAATCATTGATGGCGGCGTTGCGATCGCAGAGATCACCAAAGAGGTGCAGTCTCTCATCAAACGCTACGAAGTTCCTAACCGCGTGCACAACCGCTACCTGCCTGTTGCGATGCTCACACAAGCAATCGTCGATCCGGGCACAGCGCTCTTTGATCCCCAACTTCAGTCTTTCCTCAAAGGTGTGCGTCTGAAAGTGGCTCTCGGCCAAAGCGACAAGCCTGGAAACGACGATCTCATGGCTCTCAAAAGTTTGCTCGGCAATAAAGCGATCGTCGAAAAAGACGGCGAGACTCGCATTCGCCTTGGCTATCTGATCGACAAGCAACGTGGAAATCCCTTCCTCAAGAGCGGGCTTGAGCTGAGCCTCCAAGACGTCAAAGGCAGTGGCCGCACGATCTTGTACGCGATCAGTGCCGTCTCCGGCGAAGAGCAGATGATGATTCGCACGCTTCAGATGGCTGCCACCATCGCTCGCGACGCAGACCGCGCCGTGAAGATCGGAAGCGGAGTTGCCGCCTCGATTCCTGCTCTCGGAAAACTTCAGTCGCTTGGTAGCCTCTCGCTCGCGAAGCTTCTTGCGGCACTTCCGACAGCCGCCAAGGCCGTCAATGAGATGGCTCGCACCGCCAACTCAGGCGCCATTGGCGCTGGTCTCAAATCCGTCGCTTGGGCGTTGAAGGGCGTGGTCTCCTTACAGAACGTCGGCGTGAAGGTCACGAGCACTCTCAGCCCCAAAGCCACGCAGCTTCTCGCTGCTGCTAAAAACAACAAGTACGTTAAGAACGGCACGGCAACCGGTGTTCTCACGCTCGTCGTGGCTGCCACGCAGATCACCGTGGGCGTGATCGAGTACCGCGCCTCCGACGACCAGGACCGCAAAGACGAAATCTATGTCGACACGCTCTCGCGCGTCGGTGCAACAGCGACTTACCTGCTACCTGTGGTGGGCTGGGCCGCTGCCGCACTTGACCTAGGGCATGCTTTCCTCGGTGTTCCCGTCGAGACGGCTGATCTCTTCAAGGGCTACAGTTGGGCCGTTGGCGCAACGACTCTCTGGTTCATGGGCACGAGCGAAACCGAAGTGAAGATGGTCGAGATCGAAGCGGGCCTCAATATCGCACGTCACGATGTCTTCTTCCGTCGCTGGGAGAAACGCACTGGGGATACAATTGAGAGCTGTCACGATGCTCTCACGGGACTTCGCGCTGAAACACAGAGCCTCGCTCTCTCGGAGCTCAGCTTCCTCTACATCGCTCATCGGAGCTTTGCGGCGAAGACGAACTACGAATTTGGCGAGCGCATAGAACAGCATTTCCGCTCTTATCTGAACAACCGTAAGGCCGCCGAGGAAACCCAGAAAGCGATTCAGAAAAAACTCGATGATCAGCTGATTCTAGAAGTTTCCGATGGTGGAGCCGAGGGCTCCAACAACGACACAGGTCCTGTTGTTTAAGATAGATTTTAAATTCAGAGTTCGCGACTTCTTCACGCCAAGTGAAGAAGTCGCGAATTGAGCTCAAACCCGATCACAGTGATGTCGGATTTTTTCTCCCGCGTCTTCATATGATCTTCCATCGAAATCGCAAGATGGTTCAGATTCGCAAGCAAATTGTCTTCTGAAGAATCACCAAGAAGGCCTTTGAGGTTCAAAGGTTTCGCGTACTGCGACAGTTCTGCATCCCCGTTCCATTCGGTTCCCGTAATAAAGAAACGTGATCCCGCTTCGAGATTTTGCGAAAAGCGGTAAGCACGCAGGGCGCTGATTGGCTCAGAACTCGGCGCACGTTGCATGAGAGAAGCGTTCTTTAGGATCGCTTCGGGCTCGACGTAAGCCATGTCTCCCAGAGAGCCTTTCTCGTATTTGCGCGAAAAAACCGGCGCTTGCCCAATGCCCACTCCCTCAAGAAGCAACTTGTTGAGATCAAGGCGCGCGACCATAAGGCGGTAAGATCCTTTTTTTTGTGCGCTGCTTAGGGACTCAGTGAGATCATCAAAAACTTTTTCGACGCTGGGACCTTGAGCCGTCGACACAAGCTCTGTTGATTTGGCGTGGATGAGGCTTTGGAGAAGCACGCTGCTCAGGCCAAAGCTCGAAGTCCAAGATTGAATGATCCAGAGCTCCCGGTTGCGATGCACGGGAATCAGGTCGTAGGACTCGGAGCTCAGCTCGCGGGCGCTGATGTAGCGCGCCTGGCACTGAAGACCGATCATCTCCGGCAGGCGATTGGGCATGAGTTGGCTTTGGAGCGCACGTGCCATCTGGAGATCTTCTTGAGTCGACTCAAAAAGAATTTTCAACTCACGCTCGAGGCGCATCAGGCGTTCTTGTAGCTGCTTCATTGCTGCGTCTGAGTCGGACATGACCTTCAGTCTAGGGGCAAGTTGCGAGATTCACAACCGCCAGGCCGTGAGTCCTTCGCGGGGCTCAGCCTTGGAGTGGGCGCGGTCCCACGATTTAAAACTGGGATCGCGCTTGAGACAGCGGGAGACAAATTCGATCTCGATCGGATCGACACTGCAGATAGAAACAAAAAGATGGCGGGGGCGCAGTTCTCCAAGCGCCGCGAGAATTGAGGCCTGAATCTTTTGAAGCGTTTCGAGGCGATCAAACGGATTGCGGTCGAGAAGATCAGGGCGAGTGTGCAGCGTTCCCGATCCCGAGCAGGGCAAATCGGCCAGAACAAGATCCCACGTCTTGGAGCCAATGGATTCGGGAACGAGGTCCTCGCCCCAAGCGAGAACTTGAGTTTGAATGTCGCTGGGAAGCTCAGCCTGCCAGGTTGCGAGATTTTCTTTGAGGCGTGTCAGCCGCGGAAATTTCGAGTCGGTGCCCAGTGCATGTTTCAGTCCACCGTGGCGGGATCTGAGGAGTGCGAGTGCGATAAACTTTCCACCTGGCGCCGCGCACGCATCTAGAAAATTTGGAGTGGGGATGCCTTGGAGCTCTCCATCGATCCAGCGCACGAGATCCCAAGAGCCCGGGTCCATCGCTTGAAATGGACGGCGCTCTTGCCATTCAGAAAACGGTCGACGCGCAAACTCCAAATCTTTTCCGAAGGCTGAAACTCCAGCCTCAGGGCGTTCGAATCCGCGACGTGCGGCCTCGTCGAGAAGGGCAGGGTGCTTCGCCCAGCGTTCGCGCCACGCTAGGGGAAGCCACTCTGTGGGTTGCTCTCGGCGTTCGCGCTCGAAGTTTTCGCGGTCGCGCAGTGTTTGGCGTCCCCACGCATTCACGAGTCCCTTCAGGTGTGGTCCAAAACTCTTAGCAGCAATTTCAACAAAGGTATTGAGTTGCACAGGCGCCGGCATCTTATCTCGAGACAACAAAGATGCGAAAATGAGAACCAGAAGATCTTCGATCTCGCGGGGCTTCAGGGGTTTGCCTTTAAGGAAATCTTTTAACGATCTGAGCGCACGGGCGCGGTAGCGAGTGCCCATCAGGAGAAGATCAAGTGCTCCGGAATCAAGTTGACCTTGGGCCCGAGCTTCATCAATCAGATCATCAAGGCCTAGAGAGCTTGCGCGACGGCTCGCGGCTTCGCGGTGGCGCGGCATGAGTTTCAGTGCTTGCCCGATGGAATCTTCGAAACTCATTCGATGGCCCACTCCTCGAGTTGCCCACGACAGAGTTTCGAATTTCCCACGAGCACAATTTCACCCGACAGATAAGGTCGCGTTTTGCTCTTCGGCCGGTCGGCCACCCAGCTCAAATGACAGTCCACCCAAAGGGGCAGTGGAAGTGCAATGTTCTTGGAGTCGGGTCTGGCGGGAGGCGGACTGCCGCCGAGACGAAGCTCAGCAAGCCAGGCTTCCCAAGATCCAGGAGGGGGCGTGGCTGCGAAGACGTGTGTAGAAAAAAGAAAACTTAGGGACCCAAAAAGGCAGCGCCCAAGTGAGGCGAAGCCGGGTCTAGACATCGCTCAGATCGTCTTCGTCGGCGACAATGCGCGGGGATTTATCATCGGAGGGAGCTTTCATGCCCTGGACTTCGAGGGTCTTGGCGAGGGCGCGATTCTGACGACGCAGGCGAATGTTTTTGGTCTCAAGAACGATGAGCTCGACAATGAAGAAGAGCGAGGCGAGCAAGGCGCCCAGGAAAAGACATCCCAGCAGCAGCACCCACTTGGGCATCAGAGCAGTTGTGTAGGTGAAGAGCGTCACCGTGAGAGCTTCGGTGTTTTGTCCGATGAGCGCGACGGCCACAGCCAAAAGAAAAAGAGTGAAGAGGACCCAGGCTCCGACTTTAACGAATCTCATTTTGACTTCATCATAGCGTCTGCGAGCTTCTCTGCAAAGTCTTTGAACTCAGCTTCGAGACGCGCGTAGATCGTGAGGTTATGGGCATTGATCGCCTTGGTTTCGGCGAGAAGGGGCATGAAGTTCGTGTCTCCAACCCAACGCGGCAAAATGTGCCAGTGCAGGTGCCCTGGGATACCGGCTCCTCCGGCCTGACCCAGGTTCATTCCAAGATTAAATCCCTGCGGCGAATAGGAGCGTTGAATGCATTCCATAACCAGGGGGATAGCTTGGTTGATTTCGTTCCAGACTGCGGGGCTAAGGTCCTTGGGTAGAGCGGCGTGCGTTCGCGGGATCACCATGAGGTGTCCTGGATTGTAGGGAAACTTATTCATGATCACGGCAATTCGCTCGTTCACAAAAAGCACCAGCGTCTCGTCGCTGGGTCCCTGAGCAGGCATCTCACAGAAGGGACATTTGTCCTTTTCAGTCTGAGCATCCTTGCGAAGCTCTTTCTGGGACTGAATCCATTCCCCTCTCCACGGGGCCCAGAGGCGCGGTATCTCCGAGCTCATCGCGTGCTCACGCCCGATCCTTGGAACCAGTGGTAGGGAAGCAGATAGGGCTGGCCGGGTCGCAGTTGGGCGCTCATCTGCGGTGCCCAAGTGGAAATTTTCGAGAGAATCGCATCGTGAACAACATTGGGATTTTTCAGGTGAGACGCTTGCTCAAGCCATTCGCTCAGGCGGGAGTGCTTCTCATCGGCATAGGCCACGCGAAGTTCTTCCTTAATGCCCAAATCTTTTTGAAGCATCTCAAGGGTTTCGGCGAGACCGCCGATCTCGTCGACAAATCCCAGTTCTTTCGCTTGTTCACCCGTAAAGACGCGGCCATCGGCATAAGTCTCGATTGTCTCTTTTGAGAGTGAGGGGCGGCCCTTAGCAATGGCTGCTTTGAACTGAGTGTGAACCGCTGAAAGGAGTTTTTCCATCAGGTCGCGTTCATCAGGCGTCATGGCGCGCGAATCGGATCCGATATCTTTAAACTTGCCGGCCTTGAGGGTCAGTGGCTCGAGCTTAGCCCAGTTGTAGAGTCCCTTGAGGTTCATGAACGACATAATCACACCAATGGATCCGGTGAGTGTTCCGGGATTGGCAAAGACTTTCGAGCAGGCAGCGGCCACGTAGTAGCCCCCGCTCGCGGCCAGGTCTCCCATCGAGCAGTACACGGGTGTCTTCTCGCGCACTTTCACGACGGCGTTGTACATTTCCTGTGAGGGGGCGACGGCGCCGCCAGGGCTGTCGATGCGAATCACCAGCGCACGCAGGTTGTCTTTCTTGCTCAGCGACTGAAAGCGTTTCACCCAGTCATCGCCATTTTCGATGACGCCCTCGAGTCCGACGATAGCGACATCCGCTTCGTCGACCGTGTAATCATCTTCCTCGCTGAGATCACCCGACATAGAGAGCGGTGAGCCGATGAAGGAACTCATCACCTCGAGTGAGCGACTGGTCGAATAAATGAACGCGACCACAAGGGTTGCGAAGCCAAGGAGCATCCAGAGCAGAGGTTGTTTGGATTTCATAGACTTGGAGTTTAGGCGCAGTTTTGCAGGTGATCGAGGCCACGAAGAGGAAAATTGATAGAGTTGGGGCGATGACACATCGCTCTTTGGCGGAGGCGGCTCAAAAGAAGAAGGGCGCACTCCCAAGCAGGAAGCGCGCCCTTCGAGGCTTTATTCTAAAGAGAGACTTAGTCTTTCTTGCCGAGGATCTGGGCGAGTTTTGCAGCTACTTCGGGGTTCAGGGTGTCTCCGAAGGAGGAGCGGCTTGAGGACTGCGAGCTGCGGTAGGTGTCGAGGTTGTCGCGCTCTTCGCGGCGACCGACGCCCTTCACAGACAAGCTGATCTTGCGATCTCGCATGTCGACGTTGGTGATCTCGACCTTGATCTTGTCACCAATCTTCACGATTTGCTCGGGGTGCATGATGCGCTCCTCAGAGAGTTCCGAGATGTGGACCATGCCTTCGACGCCTTCTTCAAGGGTTACGAACGCGCCAAAGTTGGCGAGTTTCGAAACCGTTCCGTCGACGATCGATCCAGCAGGATGTGAGTCGATGAAGTTTGCCCAAGGATCGCGGAGCAGGTTCTTGATCGAGAGAGAGATGCGCTCGTTGTTCTTGTCGATCGACATGACCATCGCTTCGACTTCTTGGCCCTTCTCGAACGCTTGGCCGGGGTGCGAAACTTTGCTGGAGTCCCAGGTCAAGTCAGAGACGTGAACAAGGCCATCAATGCCTTCTTCGATCTCAACGAAGATGCCGAAGTCAGTGATGTTTTTGATGATGCCCTTGATCTTGGTGCCGGTGGGGTACTTGAACTCGAGAGAGTCCCAAGGATTGGCGGTGATTTGTTTGAGGCCAAGGCTCATGCGGCGATTGTCGACGTCGATGTCGAGAATAACGGCTTCGACGGTCGCATCTTGCTCGAGGAGCTTACGAGGGTCTTTCACGCGTTGGGTCCAGCTCATCTCGGACACGTGGATGAGGCCTTCGATGCCGGCTTCCACTTCGATGAAGGCGCCGTAATCGGTGAGGCTCACAACTTTGCCGTTGATACGCTGACCATTGGAGAAGCGGTCTTCGACCGAAGCCCAAGGATCGGGTTGGGTTTGCTTCAGGCCCAGGGAGACGCGCTCTTTTTCGGAGTCGTACTTCAGGACGCGAACGTTGATTTCTTGGCCCACTTCGATGACTTCGGAAGGGTGCTTGATGCGGCCCCAGCTCATGTCGGTGATGTGAAGAAGGCCGTCGACGCCACCCAAATCCACGAAGGCGCCGTAATCGGTCACGTTCTTCACGGTGCCGCGAACAATCGCGCCCACTTTGAGTTGCTTCAATGTCGAGCTCTTCAGGGAATCGCGCTCGAGCTCAATCACGGCGCGGCGAGAGAGGACGATGTTGCCACGCTTCTTGTTGAACTTGATGACGCGGAATTTGAGGGTCTTGCCCACAAATTGTTCGAGGTTTTTGACGGGACGAGTGTCAACTTGGCTTCCGGGGAGGAAGGCCATGACGCCGATGTTGACTTGAAGTCCGCCCTTAACGACTGCGGTGACGGTGCCCTCGAGGATTTCGTTCTTCTCACAAGCATCTGCGATTTCGTCCCAAGCGCGAGCAAGGTCGGCGCGATCCTTGGAAAGGGTGAGGAGACCGTATTCGTTTTCGAGACGCTCTACCAAGACATGGAATTCTTCGCCCAGTTCAACGTCGATGGTTCCTTCGGTGGTGCGGAATTCGTTGATGTCGATTTCGCCTTCGGACTTTTTGCCGATATCGATGAGCACTTTTTCCGTGCCGACTTTCACGACTTTGCCGAGGAGAACTTCTCCAACGGAGATGTCATGAACTTTCTCCTGGAGACTTTGTTCGAACATTTGCTCGAAAGTCATTCCGTTCTCTGTGTAAGAGTCGGTGTCGTCGTCCATGAGTTTTTTGATAGAGTCTTTAGATTTTTCCATAATGTTAGTGATGTGGTTTGTTCCTGTCATTCGTGTGGATTTTTGTCTCTTTGGAACTGCGGCTTTTGGGGGGGGCCGACGGGTCCTCTAGAAAACACCGGAAAGCTACGGGACTTCGGGGGATGAGTCAAAGTTTTTGAACAAAAATTCAAAGTCTATTTTCGACGGATGATGGGACAAAATTCAGCGAAAAAAAATGACAAAGGACCGAGGGGCGTTTGTTGCTCCCTCAGTCCTAAAACAGGCTTTCTTGTGATCTAGGATGCAGTCGTCAGGGTGGGCCCGTCGACGCAGCATTTGAAATTTCGAGGAGCACAAGGTTCTGACCGAGCATTCGACGTTCTACGCGATTCATTTCAGTATCCTCCCACGGGAATTTGGAGTCCCGTCCCTCCCGAAGCCCCAGCTTTGGGGCTCGATTTCATCTTTAGGCTGCTTTTTTAGGAAGCTTCTTTCGTTTCATGACAGACACCTCGGGGTGCGACTGCGACACTCCAGTACTCCAAAGTGAGCTTTCGATGGGAATCGGATCTGAGGCTGGATCGACCCGAACGGCGCGAATGCTGCCGCTGGACCGCGAATAGGTCCAGGCTTTCAGGAAGTTTTCGAGGAACTCCTCGCGCCGGAGCGGCTTGGGTAGGAGCTCGAAACCCTCCGGAAGGAGCTCTTTCAGGCTGCGTTTCATCGGCTCTGTGGCCATTCCTGAGATCGGAAGAAGGCCCATGCCCGGGTAGCGGCGTCTAAAGTCACGAATGAGGTCGACGCCGGTGACTTGCGGCAAAAGAACGTCGACGATGGCGACTTTCACGTGGTTCAGATCTGCGTTGAGAAGCTCCCAGCCGGACTCAATGCTCAGGACCTTTACCTGGCCGATGCTTCGTTTGTGGCCGCCAAAATCGGTTGAGCCCAGGGTCTTCAGATAGCGCTGCATCAGAGCAGACATCAGAGTTTCGTCTTCAATAATGAGGATTTCAGCGTCTGCAACTTCTTGGACGCTGAGGATTGGAGATCCACTGTTGAGGTTGGGGTCCCTTTGGTCAAAGGCAAACGGTTTCACTTGGGGCTCCTTCTAACGCACTGCACAAATATGAGAGTATCGTGGTTTCAAGGGTTTGTGTGTTAAATTTCTTAGAAGATGGGTCTTCTGCGTGTTTTGCAGCTCTCTCTCTTTGGAAACCTTGTAAAGGAGCTCCCCAGGCGCCTGCCTGCCCCGATTTTGGCCCCCGATGCTCCCCGTCTACCTCTTCGCGGTCGGGCCCCACAGGCCACTCTCAACGATTTATTTGCCTCACTCATGCATGAACTCTGCGGTGCGATTTATGAATTTGCGCGCTTCGATCTTTCGCGAGTGAAGATCTCTGTGGGCACTTCTCGCTCGCGCTCAAAGCACGGTGTTTGGGCCTACGTCACGCCTCTGCGCTACGTTGGGGGCGGACTTTACCGCAAAGGTCTCAGGCGAGGCGTGCCCGGAGTTTACACCTACAAGCTCGGCTCTGAAGACCTCGAAGCGCAAACCGCGCCTCTCTATTTGGTGACGATTCTTGTCCCAAGATTTTTCTATCTGAGTTTTGAGGAGCGCATCGAGACAATTGTGCACGAGCTTTATCACATGCACCCCGAATTCCGAGGTGATTTGCGACGTTTTCCAAAGCCCCATATCCACCACGGTCCGACTCCAGCAGCTTACAATCGACGTGTGCGTGAACTCACGGAGGAGGCTCTCCTTAAAAAGCCCGAGCTTCGAGAGCACCTTCTCCTGAAGGGGACCCACGCCGATTTTGAGGAGCGCAAAAAGCAGCGAGTGACCCGACCGACCCTCCGCTTTGTTCCAAAGATGTTTTCATGGATTCTACTCGGTGCCAGTCTCTGTACTCCTCGAGTCCATGCCGACGACGACGCCCGTCGTACTTGGCGCTGGCCCTGGGAAGACCGCTATGCTGGCAAGAACGCGCCCGCACAAGGGACCTTGGCCGATGAGTTGAATGACTTTGACGAGAAAGTGCGCACTTCAGACAATCCTCGTTTTCTCGTTTCTCCCAATGAGGCCGTGAGCCTCAAGAGCTCTCCTTCGGAATGGTCCGCGGACCTCCTCGAGGTCAAGCCAGGCCAAACATTTCTCGCGTTCACCGTGGACCCTACAGGAGATTGGATTTTTCTGAGGAGTCGCAAGATGCAAGGTTGGGTACCTGCAGTAAAACTTTCTGTTGTGGGTCAGCTCGCCCGTCCAGAAGTTGCGGGCGACCTTGTCATGGGCCGATCAAAAGGCTCTTCGCCCAACGTGAGTTCATCAACCCTTCTCGAAGGGGATCCTATTTTTGTGCCTTCCGAGGGCGATATCGGTGAAGACGATCTTCTCAAGTTCAATAAAGATCTCGACACTGTCATCGCCACAAGCAGCGGACCTCTGCATGAACAGCCCGATCCCCTTTCGGTGCGCTACGCGAGCGTCCAGCCTGGTGACAAGGTTCTCATCCTCAAACGAGGCGAGAAAGGCGACTGGGCCTACGTGCGTCTTTTGCTGACGGGGGAAGAGGGTTGGTTTCCCTCTGAGTGGTTGCGGATTTCACGTGGCAATCGTGTGAGTGGTGCCGGAAATGGGCTCGTCACCATTGATTTTGATGGCGCCTACGGAACTTCGGGTCGCAACTATGGCTTTGGTCTTGGAACTTATTTCAATCTGATCAACGACGAGTCTCCCTATCGCGCCTCTTCGCGCTTCGAGGTGGGAGCTTTCTTTCAAAGCTTCGCCGGCGAACAGCTCAGTTTTTCGAGTCAGCAGAGCGGTGACACCTATCAGCTCATCAGCAGTTATTCCGTTTTTGGTGCAGGCGCCCGGTGGGTCGGTTTCTCCGACGCGGGCTTCATTGGTGGAGCCCTAGAGGCGGCAGGCACATACCAACTGACAAGTGCGAGTCTTTCAGGCCTGAGTGAAGAAATCATTAGTGAGACCGGAATTCGCGACGCCATTAGCCCCCGTGTTGGTCTTTTGATTGGCGCACGAGGAATTATGTCTCTCACGGCTTGGATGCAGCTCAATGCCTTGTTTCGGATCAATTTTGCATCGCAGTCGAATTTATTCTGGGGTGGAGCCGGTCTGAGTTTCCGCATTTTTTAGGAGTTGAATCGTCATGAAAAAACTGAACAAACCTTCTCTGAAGCTCGTTGTCCTGGGCGGACTCGTCCTCGGACTTGGTAGCTGCGCGACGAAGTCCTCAGGCCCTCAAGCGCCCGTCTTGTTGCGGTTTGTCGCGGATCAAGATTTAGGCCTTGTCGTCCATCCTGTGGATTGGTTCCGCTCCGCCGAACAGGACAATCCCGGTGTCGATTGTACGCTCAAGCTCGAGACCCAGGGACCGCCCGAGAACGTGTATTCCTGTGTCGTGAAAGACGCTCGCAACGTTTTCATCGTTAAGATTATTGAAACCTACATGGCCGACCCTCAGGAACGACATTTGACGAAGATCACCATCGACACCAAGTGGACGGCTACTCGTGATCTTTGGATCGAGGCTCTGCGCAAAGCGGCTTTCAAGGAATCTCCTCAGAATCCACTGGGCACCAAAGGGACGAAGTGGGAATTCATATCCCCCGACGAAACGTCGCAGGTGACGCTGTTTTGGAACAAAAAAGCCAACGCACTGACGGTTTGGATTTTACCAATTGCTAAGGTGCCCCCTGCCACAAAGGGCGAATAAGCGGCGCGAGAAGCATCAAAAGATAGGCGGGTGCGAAACACCCAAAAAGCGGCAGCATGAGTTTAACTCCTAGAAGCTCTGCGTTCTTCTCAAGATCGTCCTGAAAACTTTCGAAAGCCCGGTCGAGTTCTTTTTGGAGCAGCGGCAAGACACGCTCGTTGGCAATAAACAGTCGGTGAACTTGGGCCCACCTGGTTTGGCAGTGGAGTAAACGCCTGTCGCGTTGGTTTGTCTTGTGTATCGGTAGCGGCTCATAGTTTTGCGCCAGTCCGTAGCTAGATTCGAGAAAGTTCTTGAGCTCCTGATTTTTCCTGACTGAAGCGAGACCCTGTTGCCAAGCTACGAGAAGGCTTTGCCCCCAGCTGACTCTCGAAGCCAAGCCGCTTATGAAGTCCAGCCATTCAAGAAACCAAAGTTCTTTTCGATAAGCACGCATCAGTCTCGAGATCCAAAAAACTCCCAGTCCCATGAGACCGAGGACGCAGAAGAGCTCAGACGCTAGCAGACGAAAAATGTCTCCAAAGAGAGTTTGAGTAGCCACGAGAAATAGGAGCGCGCTCAGTCCAACAGCTCCCGCTTGCGCTATCGGCAGAAGTGAACGTTTCGCTACGAGGCGACTCACGCGCAGTTCGAGATCGACGCTTTTTCGAAATTGCGCCAAGGCCTCGAGAGCGGATCCCTCGCCGTTCTGAATGCGCCGACGCACTTCTATCCAGCGTTCTGCCCATTCACGCGAGCAGCGAAAGCGGGGAGCATCGTCCAGCGCAGTTCGTAGAGTCTGCCCTGACTCGACTCGCAGGAGCACAATATCGAGAGCGTCGCGCAGTTCCTCGAGGCTCTTCATGCGGGGGATTCCTTTCGGTCAATTCCCAGGACCGCCCTCCGACCTTCGGAGTCGCGACCGAGCTGCACGACGATATCCCAAAGTGAATTCTCCTGCGGGTTTGCGTTATTCGAACAGAGGGCTTCGAAACGGTGCCGTGCTTCCGAGGGATGAGCCGCATGCAAGGTTGTCCAAGTCCCGCGGTGACCCGTTTGCAGTGCCCGACGGATCGCTGCTGCCTCGCGCCCTCGACATTCGCCAATTACAATACGATCGGGACGCATGCGGAGGGATTCGAAAACCAAGTCCTCAAGCGACCAGGCTGCGCCTTCGCGAAACCCAAATCGGTCGTTGCGGCAAAGAAGTTTGCTACAGAGGGGGCCGGGTACGGGGAGCTCGGGACTGTCTTCGAGGATCAAGACGCGCTGTGTGCGGGGAATCAGTCTCAGAAGTGCAGTGAGGAAGCTGCTTTTTCCGGCGCCCGTAGTACCCGAGATCAGGAGGGAGAGCCCTTCTTGGACCGCGCTCTCAAGACACTCGCGCTCCGAGGGTGACATGACAAAATCATCCAGACGAAAACCCTCGAGGCTCGGCAGGCGCCGTAGAGTGATCTCGGGCCCGTCGAGTACGAGGGGTGGCACTACGACGTGGGCTCGAAAGGAGAGATTCTTTGAGACAGGCAGAAACGAGTCGACGCTCGGCTGAGTGAGGCCGAGTTGCAAGCGTGCTTCTTCAGCGATCTTGTTCGCGAGATGCCAGAGCTGTTTGGGTTCGGAATCTGTCGAGGCAAAGGGACCTTGCCAAGCGTAATTCTCGTAGAAGCAAAGTCCACGTGGTGAAAGGAGGATGTCTTCGACGCTCGGGCGAGTGAGCAGCTCTTCGAGTTGAAGCGTCATCGGCCGAGCGTCTCCTCGTTCCACGGAATTTCGTCCCAGTGAGGACGAATCGCAAACCAGAGTTCCGATTCTTGTTCTTGACGACTGCGCGATGAGAATAGTTCTCGAGCTATGGGAACTCGACTCAGCCCAGCGAGTCCGGCCCTGAGAGCGCCGCTTCGCATCTGGAGGAGGGTGGTGAGAACGGTTGTCTCGCGTGTGCGCACATCAAATCGGCTTTCGAGACGACGTACAGCCAGTCCAGGAACCACGTCCGTCCCGCGGCTGAAGTCTGGTTCCGACACCTCCACCCTAAAATCGAGACTGATCTCATCGGCACCCGTCGGGGTTTCAGCTGCAACGGACAGCTCAAGAATGAGTCCATATTCTTTCCACTGGGTGCTACGCACGGTCTCAGTCACGATTTGCACCGGGATCTCACCGCCGCTCTGGAAGCGAGCTTTCTCGCCAGCCTTGACTCGAATTTGGGGTCTCGCCAAGACGCGAGACACTCCTTGGGACTCTCCAAAGTCCAGGCCCAGCGCTAGCGCAGGATTGAGTTTTTTAAACGGAGAGCCTTCAAGATCAAGGATGCGAAAGCTAGCGGGCCAAGATACTCCAACTTTCGAAGCGGCGTTGCGGAAAAATTCAAAGAGTGTGACTTCAAAGATGAGCGTGTTACCAGGACGGGGGGCTTTGCGAGTTCGAAATTCAGCAAAGCTGGCGAGTTCGGCAAAGAGTTCCTTGAGGGGTGCAATTTGGGCACGTTGGGTTTCTTCGATAAGGATGACTCGAAGGCCGTTGTCCCAAGAAGTAGAGAGGATGCGGTAGCCTTTTGCCAAAGCTTCAGATTCTTTTAGAGCAAATCCCTGGGCGACGAGGGAGTCGGACTGTTGCTGGGGCGAAAGCCTCAAGCCTTCAAAGCCGCAATCTCCGAGTGCGCTGAGCGCTGTAGCCATGGGAATTTCTGAAAGCTGGAGTCCGATACGTCCGCTTAGGAGCGGAGCCTGGGGACAGCGCTTGAGCGCCTGGTAGTTTGCATCGGACACGTTCTGGAGGCGCACGAGGGCGCTGGGCTTTTGCGAGTCGATGCCAAGGGCTTGATGGCCGGTGCTCGAGTCCTTTGCTCTAAGGAGAAGACCCTGAGACAGTGTCTGTACGGAGATCGCTTGAGGGTCTGAGAACCACACATCGGCTGCCGGGTGTTTGATGAATGCGGGATTCGCATTCGACAAAAAAAGAGTTCCGCCAAGGATGAGTTGAGTTCCGAGTGCCGCCATTGGCCTTAGCCTCTACAAGAACCAGACCAAGAAAATGACTTTTTAGGGGGAGGCTTTGATTGAAAGCAGCAGCTCGACCTGGGAACCGTTCTCAGAAATCTGGAATTCGGGACGGAAGCCCTGGCTATTGAGGAAACGAACCCAGCGGGCTGTTTCTACACGCAGACCAGTCGAATGGTGCTCAAAAGCTTCGAGACCTACGAAGGGCTCCAGGAGAGCGGTCCAAGCTAAATCGGCATGGAGTGCGGCTTTCTCGAGACCCTTCGGAAGCAGGGGTGGTGTGGGGCTTTTGATACGGTAGCTAACGAAATACTGACCGCTCAGTTCTTCAAGCGAGAGGACGGGGCGCGCGTCTCGCGAATTGCTGGCGATGACTCTGTAGAAATGATCGAGAGCTTCTCGGAGTTGAGGAGCATTTGTGAAAATCTCCGCATCGCGGCCTTCACTGAGTTGCGATTCGAAAGCGACCCCCCGCTTGAGGCGGAGTTCTTCGAGGATCGCAAGAAGCGAAACCGAGGTCTTCTCGAGTGCCGCGAAGCGCTTCTCATCTTCGAGCAGAGAAGTGATGTCCCTCGACATGAGTTCGAAGCGTTTGTTGAGGTTTCCGAGGAAATGAGCGCGCAGGGCCCTGTCGGCGGGGTCTTTGTCATCATTGAGAGTGATAAGGTTCTGGAGAATTTGGGGAGCGGTACGAAATTCGTGCAGAAGGATCAGTAAGAGCCGTTCACGGGCCCAGTCCTTGGCACGAAGTTCGTTGAGGGCTTTCTCGAGTTCCTTTTTTGAACGATCCAGTGAGCGTGACATCTGGGTGCGCTCGGCGGCTTGGCGAAGCGTTTGAATGAGATCTTCGGGCTCCCAGGGCTTCGAGATATAGCGCCAGATATGGCCGTTGTTGACGGCCTCGATCACCGCTTCAAGGTCAGCAAATCCTGTCAGAAGAATGCGTGTCGACTTTGGAGTGAATTTTTGAACTTTTTCGAAAAATTGCGAACCGGTCATGCCAGGCATGCGCTGGTCCGAGACCAAGACATCGAAGGGAGGTTGTTTTTGGACAAGTTCGAGGGCTTCCTCAGCGTTGTTCGCGGTAAAGACTTCGAAATGAGTGCGGAGCAGGCGGCGAAGCGCATTGAGGTTGTCTTTTTCGTCGTCGACGATCAGGACGCGCGCTTTGCTCACTCGGGCCTACCTCCACTCGCTCGCTTAGTATCGTTCTTGGAAGTAGTCGGTCAGGATCTGGCGGTGATCGAAGGAGATGGTCTCAGGGAGATTCATCTGATGATAAAGACCGACGTTGCCCGCGTCCGAGCCTGCACGAGGTTTGCCTCGGGCGTGTGCAACCCAAACCACCGACGCCGTGTGTCCACGGGGGTCGCGCTTGGGGTCGGAATAAACGTGAAATTGACGAACCAGCTCCACGTCGAGGCCCGTTTCCTCTTTGGCTTCGCGGAGTGCGGCTTCTTCAACAGTTTCGCCGACATCGACAAAGCCGCCCGGCAGCGCCCACCCGTTTGGGGTGTTCTTGCGTTCGATAAGAACCACGAGGCCAGCGCCGACTTCGATGATCAGGTCTGTGCAGAGACGCGGTGTCTCGGGTGCGCCTGGATTTGCATGGGGTGTCTTTTGACCGGTGTCCATCTCGTGATAATCTCCTCCAGGCTTATGAAAATCGGAATTCCAAAAGAAATCAAAAACCTTGAGAACAGAGTCGCTATTGTTTTGGCTGGCGTCAAGTCCCTGAAGCTCGCCGGACACGAAGTCGTCATTCAGACCGGTGCAGGCCTCGGGTCGGGCATCTCCGACGATCAGTACAAAGCTGTTGGCGCTCGCATCGTGGCCTCAGCGAAAGAGGCCTGGGACGTGGACATGGTCATCAAAGTGAAAGAGCCCATCTCCCCTGAGTTCGAGTTCCTTCGTCCCGGACTTATCCTCTACACGTATTTGCATTTGGCCAACGAGCCCAAGCTCGGTCAGGCGCTGCTCGAGAAGAAAGTCCGAGCGATTGCCTACGAAACCATCCAACTTCCCAACGGTGCCCTGCCTCTTTTGACTCCCATGTCCGAGGTTGCGGGACGTTTAGCTCCACAAGTCGGAGCAAGTCTTCTTGAGAAGCGCAATGGCGGCCCCGGTATCCTCCTAGGGGGAGTCCCTGGTGTCGCGCGCGGCAAGGTAACAATCATCGGGGGCGGCGTAGCGGGCATCAACTCTGCAAAAATCGCTGTCGGTCTTGGCGCAGAAGTCACGATCATCGAAAAAAACCAAGCTCGCCTCGCGTATCTTGACGACATTTTCAAAACGGCCGTGAGCACCAAGATGTCCAACGAAGTGAACATTGAAGAAGCGGTAGCAACTTCGCATCTTGTCATCGGCAGCGTTCTGATACCGGGAGCAAAAGCCCCGAAGCTTGTGACGCGCGAAATGCTTCGTCAGATGCGTCCTGGTTCGGTTGTTGTCGACGTCGCAATTGACCAAGGCGGATGCTTTGAGACCTCGCGTCCTACGACCCACGAGAACCCGACTTACATCGAGGAGAACGTCACTCACTATTGCGTGACCAACATGCCGGGCAATGTTGCGCGCACGTCCACCTACGCACTTACGAACCACACGCTTCCCTACGCTTTGAAAATCGCTTCAGGCCTGGAGCGCGCGATCATGGAAGATCCCTCGCTCGCCCTGGGCGTGAACACTTGGGATGGTCGCTGTGTCTACAAAGCAGTTGCCGATGACCTCGGCGTCCCTTACACCGCCCTTAAAGAAGTCCTCGGTTGATTTAAATGAAGGCCCTGATCTGTATTCCGACGTACAACGAGCGCGACAACGTTCGCGCGCTCGTTGATCGGATATTTTTGTTCACGGGGACTCGGGCAGATTTGCTCTTCATCGATGACAACTCTCCGGACAAAACAGGAGATCTTCTCGACGAAATGGCGTCTGCCGATTCTCGGATCCATGTGATGCACCGGTCAGGCAAGCTCGGGCTCGCCACCGCTTATATTCAAGGATTTCAATGGGGCCTTCAGCGCGATTACGATTGGTTTTTCGAGATGGACGCGGATTTCTCGCACGATGCAGCCCATCTGCCACAGTTTCTTAAGGACATTGATTCGGGCACGGTTGATGTGGTTTGCGGGAGCCGATACGTCGAGGGTGGGGGCGTCTCCAATTGGAGCCAGGGACGTCTGCTTCTTTCTCGTTTGGGCTCGTTCTACTCTACGCTCTGGCTGCGCTATCCTGTGCAGGACTGGACGGGTGGCTACAACGCTTGGAGCCGCAAGACCGTCGAGGATCTGAATCTCGAGACCATTCGTACTCGAGGCTACGCTTTTCAGATCGAAATGAAATACCGCTCGCTTCTTCTCGGAAAGCGCTTTGTCGAAACTCCTATTGTGTTTCAAGAGCGCCGAGCGGGGCAGAGCAAGATGAGTGGCTCGATTGTTAAAGAGGCCGTGCTCGCGGTTGCGCTTCTTCGCTGGCGAGCCGCCTCCGGTTCCATTTTTTAATCAAATCTTCACAAGAGCTGGGAGCTTGGCTGAGGCATACTCAGGCCATGATGATGCGCCGCCGTATTTACACATCCGTGCTTTCTGTTTCTCTACTCGGACTTTTGAGTCCTGCAGCCGAGGCCGCGTGGCCCTTCAAAAAGAAAGATCATTCTAATAAGAACGTTCCTAAGGCTGAGCCCGTGTATGAAGACAACCTCCCCGTCGCTCAGGCAATTCCTGTATCTTTGCCGTCTGTGCATCAGCAGTTGGCTGCGATTCCAGCCATGACATCGGCGGGTGCCGATTCCCACAACGGACGCAGTCATTTGATTGTCAATCGTCAGCAGGACCTCAGCGGAGTGGATGCTTGTGCATCCATCCCGGGACAGAAGAACTTCCTCAACTCAATCGAAGGCGCCGTTCGGATGAGTCTTACAGATCGCCAGATCGAAACGAATATACACATCGATCCTCCCTATGGTTTGCCGGGTACTGCCAATTCCCAACCCGTGAGTTTGCTCTCGAACCCGATCTGTGTGCAGGATGCTGATCAGATTGCGGCGATTCTTGGAAAAGAATTTCTTCCGGATGCTAAAAGTATCCAGTCTCTCAAAAAATTTAGTGAAGCTTCAAATGCCGATCGTAGACTGGCACTCCAGGGCGACACACAGGCGCTGGCCTTGTTTAACCGGCGTATGACGCAAATGATGGGTTGTCTATCCTACGAAGAGTCGTTGAATTCGTTCAAGTCTGATGAGGACGAAGCCGCTGTCGAAGAGGGTTTTCAGGCGGCTCTAAAAGCGATGCCCGATGCTAAAAAATTCTTCGCGGATTCGTCCGGAAATGTCACGCGACCTTCTGGAGTGCTGTTTGCAGAAGATCGCGATGGAAATTTTTTCAATGAGATTCGTGCAGCGAAGAAAAATGGAATGCTGACTCCCGACCTATTGAAGTCTCTCAAGGAAAAGTACAAATCGTGGCCGGTCGTGGGGACTTACCAGTTCAACCCGAAATTCGGCAACGTGGGTCCGTGTGTGGATCAGTGGAATAAGATTGTCACCAATCCCGCGTGTAAGATCAACGGCTCATCGCCGTCCGATGTGATGCGCGCTCTGGCGTCGCCAGGACAAACTTTCAACACCTTCTGTGGAGTTCAGAAAGTCGTTCAGGCTTTCAACTCCCAAGTGAACACCAATATTCCCACAGGTGTCGATACGTCGAATCTTTTGCCGAACGGTCAAATTAAGGCTCCCCAAGATCGTTGCGTGAGTCTTGTTGCGCGGAGTGGAGCGGGAAGAATCTATTCGCACTTTGGTCCTTGGCGCAACTCCGTCAAAGACAACATGGGCAAGCTCATGAATTGTGTTTCAAATTCTGCTAAGTAAGAAGAGTCTCTGAGAGAATCTGAGCAACTCGCGGGTTTTCTCCCAGTTCGATTCCATAAACCTCGATACGGATTCTTGGGAAATGCTCCTGGAATCCACTTGCATATAACTTGAGCTGCTTGCGGAATTTGTCGATTCGGTCTTTCGACTGGAGACGCTCCAAGCTCGCGCCAGATTTCCAATCGATCAGGCACAGTTCGGACTCGGACCTAAACCACACGACGTCGGCAAAACCCGAGAGTCGGTACTCGGGAGCAAGTAGAAACACCCCAAACTCTCGCTGGACTTGTTCGGGTGTCTTCTGGAGCGCTCGCCAGTAGGGAAGTAGTTCCGCAAGATCGCGCAGCTTACGGGCTGCTGTGTTTAGAGGACGAACAAGTTTCGCGTTGAAGGAATTCAAAAGAGAATCGAGGCGCTCCTCTTCTCCGTTCCAAAGTTCTAGCAGGGCATGGAACTCAGTTCCAAGCTCGTCTTGTGCCGCGAAATCGAAACTCGCACTGCGGTGTTTGGAATGGCGAGAGGGGGACTCGGTGTCTTCGGCTCCGGATTGCGGCAGTTTCAGATAGCGACTGACGCCGCAGCGGTTGAATAGGGGAGACGAGTCGAGCGCAGCAGCAGAAGTGACGGGGTTCGGGTAGGACCACGGGCGAGGAGCTTCGAGGTCCTGCTCAAGGGCGCCATCATTGCGTGGCTCGACAAGGGTGGTGATCGCAAAATCAGCTGTGGGAAGATTCTGCAGTGTTCGATTCCAAAAATCGGGATTTGTCTTTGGGCATCCGAGCACCCGCAGAGGGTCTTTCTTCTTTTTTGCTTCGCTCGCACGGTGGCCCACCACATGAAGGCTTTCAATGGCGCGTGTTAAGGCGACATACAGGAGACGATTTTGTTCGGCGTTTTGAGAGTGGGCGAGTTGCTTCTTGCGGAGTTCATAGGCGAGTGAGCGACGCGCCTCCCCAGGCCGTTTACGCAGTGCCAGTCGCAAGAGCACATCGCCGTCTTCGCCCTCAAGGTTCTCATCTCTCTGAGCACTGGGACGTTCAAAAAGTTCTGGCAAGTAAACGTGGCCAAACTCGAGTCCTTTGGATCCGTGCAAAGTTAAGAGGGTCAGCCCAGGTTGATGGGGCTCGTCGGGAGTAATGCGGTAGGGATTCTCGGCATCGAGCTCAGCTCGGTGACTCAGAAGCCACTGGGCAAGCTGCGTTCTGCTCATGCGCGCCGCAAGGCCTTCATTTGTGCTTGCCATGAGCCAGCGCTCCATTGCTGCCACCCAGGCAACAGAACCTTCAAAACGTTTTACGCTAGCCTTTTCACAAAAGCGTTGGAAGACAGCGGACCATCCTCGCTCTGGGACCCCATGCTGGTCTCTAAGTTCTTTCGAAGTAGGAAGCATTTCCCATCTAAAATTTTTCGGATTCTTCCACCTGTCGAGGGCCCAAAAGCCTTCGGAATTGTCTTCATTGTCTTGTGAGACAAGAAAATCGCAGAAGAGCTCACTCAAGACGTGGTTGAAGGGGTTCTCAGATCCGGCCACCCGAAAAGACACTCCCGAACTTCGAAGAATCGAAGCAAAGGCGTAAAGCTTGTCCCAGGTCCTGAAGAGAACTGCGGTTGAAGCCTTTTCAAAGTGATCTCTTCGATCGAGCAATAAGCGCACCGTGTACTCGAGCGTAGAATCCTGGGAGTCGAGCCAATGGAGGTTTAGCTCGCCTGGGCTCTTGTCTGCAGGCCACTTGAGAGTTTGGGGCTCGGGATCGTTGGGATTCTCCAAGGGGCGGAAGATCGCAGGCTGCAGTCGATTGATGAGTTCGAGAATGCGGGTGTGACTTCGGTAGTTGGTGTCGAGTCCCTTGTGTTTCAGCTCGCCACGCAGCCGGTAGAAAAGACTCACATCTCCGCCGCGGAAAGCATAGATGCTCTGTTTAGGATCGCCTACCAAGTACCATTCGGTTTCGTCGCCAGAGATGCGCTCGAGAATCTCGTATTGAACGGAATTCGTGTCTTGAAATTCGTCCACGAGGACAAGCCGAGGGGTGGGCATTAAAGGCGTGCCTTCGTTTTCTCTCAAGAGCTTCAGAAGTTCTTGCTCAGCAGCTTCGAAGTCGAAGATCTTTGGTGCTTGCGGGAGGGCCCATTTAAGAAAATTCCAAAGAGCTTCTTGCCCGCAGATTTCCTCGTGGCGCAACTCTGGATCAAGAAAGGCGCCATAGCCATCTTTGAAGAAATCACGCAGATTCTCGGCGTCTTCGGCGAGTTCGGGATACTCTTGTTTGACCCACTTTGGGCCACGAGTGAAATTGATTCGCGCGAAAGAGGCGTTTTTGCGATCACGCAAGGCCTGAACCAAAGATGCAAGCCAGCCGTCGCCACCGACTTTGCTGTCGCGGGAAATAGCTGCACTCAGGGCGCCCTCGGCCCGAGACTGTGTCTGGTCCATGAATTCTTGGAGACGCTTCTCGAGATCTATATAACTGAGGAGTAGTTCTTCTGCGGGATTTTTTTCTAGTGGATGGAACCAAAGTTCGCATGCCATCTTAAGAATTGCGGGGAGGCTTAGGACGCGACGCACTTCACTTGCTTGAGGATATGAGGCGAGAGCTTTGATAAGGTATTCGCGGCGCAGGAACTGTGCGAGGGCTGGACTTAGGAGTGGGCCCTCGAATCCTCGCTCCACCAGATAGGGTTGGAGCAGCCGCAAACAAAAACTATGATAAGTGGAGATCTGCGACTCTTCGCGCACTGTTCTCGCTTCGAGAGAGTGGTCGCTTTGTGCCAAGCGTTTCAAGATGCGCTCCTGCATCTGGCGAGCCGCTTCGTTTGTGAAAGTGAGTGCAAGTATTTCACGAGGCTGGGGGAGCCTCTTCGTGGAAGGTGAGTAGAGTCCGTTCAACGACGCATCAGTGTGCAGTCCGAGTGCGGCGACATAACGGTCCACGAGGCCGGTAGTTTTGCCGCAACCCGCACCGGCCTCGATGATTTCACGCAAGGGCATCATCGAGCGCTCCTTCGAGATACGGTTTGCCGCACAGGCCGATCGAGGAGCAGCGACGACAAGCCGTCTTAAGAGCACCGTCGGGAGCGACGTGTCCCTGATCAAGGCGTTCTCTGAGCGCCCCGATCGTGTTCAGCAGGCGCTCGCTGAGGGGGTGCGCATTTTCGATGATCTCTAGGGCATGCCCGGTTTGAGCGCATAGATCTTCGAATCCCGACTGTTGTGGTTCTGTCATAAGTTCTCGGTAGACAATGAGCCGAGATTTCGAAGAATCCAGTGGATTGAGATAGCCTCCACCTACGATACTCAGCGAAGGTCGAGTGCTTGAGAGCAAGGCTCGGTAGAGATGCCACTGAAACTTGTGGTTTTCGATTTGTTTGAGCGCGGTTGTGTGCGCAAGGGTGCCGGTTTTGTAGTCCCATAGCAGGGCTCTCGCGCCCGGGTAGTGATCGAGGCGATCGAGTTTCCCCTGGTAGGGGCGATCTGCAAAAGTTCCTTCAATGGGTGCCTCAGTCTCGAGCATGACTCGTCCTCCCATGAGATCCAGGAGTGGCTTCTCAAAATCCATCAGGTGCTCGCAGAGTTTTTCTCTCAGCAAGAAACCTTCCTGGCCGAGGATCTTGTTATAAGACTCCGAGCGAGGGCTCAAAAAAATTTGCGCGCGATGCTTTTCGATGATCGTCTCGAGCGCATCTAAGGGACTTGTCCAATCAGGATTCTGTAGGAAATCTTCGAGGATGGCATGGACCCATTGTCCGGCAAGAAGCGGATCTATGGGCACAGGATCCCAATCGACCACACGCCCTGGGCGCAAGACTCGCTCGATATAGTAGCGAAGCGAACATTCGGCATAAGCCTCAAGCGCTGATGGGGAAAAACTCTTTCGCTCAGATATTTTTTTGAGGCTCCAAGTCGGAGCGGCAGTAGTGGCGAAGGATTCGGGTGAGCGTGGATCCATGACAACAAGCGCGTCTCCCAGCTCTGAAAGAGCGCCCAGTAAGGCACGTTGCTCGCGCTCGGGATCTGGGGTCCAGTGTCCTCTCCCTTCAAGAATTTTTCGCAGTGACGAGGGAGTGTCCTGCTTTCGCAAAATTGCGGTGGATGTGGGGCTTAGATATTTTTCAAAATCCTTCTCGATTCCCCAGAGGGCAAAACGACTTGCACCCATAAAGGGCAAATCAACCAGGGTCACGAGTGGGGCACCGCGAGCATCTAGACGAGTATCAGAAAACGGGCGACGCTCTACCGCAAAGAGCGGCGACTCGGCCAAATAGGCGAAGGCTTGAGCCAAATTTCTAAGACTGAGGCCCTCGAGAGATGCGAAAGTGTCTGGGTTCACGCGGATGTCGCGCTCAATTGTCCAGGCGCGCAAGATGTCTGAAGTCTGGGGACTTGGAAGCTTGTCGAGCCCCCAGTCGCGCACAAAGTGGGCCTCTCGGAGCTGACGATGAAAAGGATGCTGCAGATTTTCCGGATGCGAGAGTGCATCGCAGTAAAGGCCTAGCAGACGCAATTCTTCGTTGTCGTCCTCCGTGCTTTTCAGAGTTACATCAATCCGAAAATCTCCGGGTACGGCGACGACGGCTTCGACGGGACCTGGGGCCGAAGCATCAAAGGCCCAAGCAAAAGCCAAGTCATCGGCGCTCGAAATGTTTTTTAAGTCGTCGACGCGTGCACGCCCAACGAGAGGGAAGCTCTCGTCGTCACACTCACGGCGCAAGCGAGTCACAGGCAGAGGAAGCTTCTTTAGGAAGGCATCTTCAAGGGGTTGGGGATCTTGGACTTCGCAGACTGTTAAGCTGAGATTTTTTGAGCGAAAGGGGTGGCGTTCGAGAATTTTGATCCATGCGACTTGTTGGAGCTGGGTTGTCTCAAGTCCGTGGACCACTCGGTAAACATCATCCCACCTCGTGAGCGAGCGCCCGCGAGTGGCTGCGAAGGCAATGGCTTGAACGTAGAGATAAATCCGTTCGCTCCAAATGCGAAGTTCTCCGTTTGTCTTGTCAGCGCTTTCAATCTCTGTGCGCACCGAGATCCATTCTGCGGGAGAAAGTCCAAGCGGAGCGAGTTTGAGTGCCTCGCGCATTTCACGTCGAAAAACATCGAGATGAGGCTTACAGGACTCCTGCACCCAAAGGCCGAGCATGAGCTCCTCAGTGGGGAGGACTTCGGTGGGGCATTCGCACAGACCTTGTCCGGCAAGATCGATAAGAATTTTCTCGGCCAGTTGTGAGACCGAGAACACTCCGGGGCTGGGCCACCGAAAATCAGCACCTCGACCCAGACATCGCAAGTCTTTGAGGCGGCGTTCTCCAGCGGGAGTGAGTGTGCGGTCGAGCACCACGATGGCACTCGAATGAGAGTTCGACTCACAAAGAGCGCCGCCAGGACGAAGCGATTCGAAAAAAGATTTAAGCGTCGGGATTGTCAGCTCCCCAGATCGCGTTGTTCTCCGCCTGGGGTTTGATCACGGAACGAAGAGTCCAGTCGTTGGCGATGTCGTAAGACTTCGCGGAATCGACCATCTCGATGGTGTCCCAAGGACACATTTTTGCGCAGGCTTTGCAGCCGATGCAACGATCGAGATCGACTTCGACCATTTTTCCCATGTCGGGATACAAAGGTCCGGGCACGAGTTCAATGCAGTCGACGGGGCAAACTTGAATACAAGCTTCACAGCCCGTGCAGCCAGCTTGGTCGATGACCGCTAGCACTTTAGGCAGCTTGATTTTTCGCACGGGTTTTTCTGCGAGGGTCTTGCGAACCTCTTCAGCACGTTGCGCGGAAATGTCCCTATAGTCGTACATACATTTAATTATACCAGGATCTTTGGCCGCTTTCAGGATCAGTTTTAATGTCGAAACAATCGATAAATCAAGGCTTTATAAAAGTTCTAGGCCCTGCGCCAATTTCTCGAGGCCCTTGCGGAGAGGGTCATTGTCTAAAACAAAGCAAAACGAGATTTGCCCGGGGGGTTGCGCCAACGCCGAAAGACGAACCCCTGTTTTCTCAAGTCTTTTGCGTAGCAGGGCGGAGTCTTCTTCTCCTCGGCCAGGGCAGTGGAGGCTTACGTAAATGCCACTCAGAGGCCAGTGGTCGACGCGGATTTTTCCGCTTTGAACCAGCGGTGCCAGCATGTTCCCAAGGAGCTTGAGGTTTCGCATCGCCAGATGGCGAAAGCGCACGATTTCGATCCCTTGGTTGAGGTCCCGCCTAAAGAGTTTCCAAGCGACGGGTGACGCTGTGAGCACTCCCTTCCAGGAGGCGCGGGAGCGCTCGACAGGCAAGAGCAAGGCACCGCTCTCAAAATCAGGGCCGAGGAGTTGAGAGGGGCGCAAACACACAAAGATCTCCCAATCGGAAACCAGCGCTGCCGGCAGTCGAGCCCCCTGTGTGGGTTCTTCCGTCGCGTCCCAGGCAAAAGATCCGAAGCTTTCATCGGAAATGAAAACACATCGACGCCATTTCTTAAGTTGTGGCGCAAAGTCTCTCAGGAGCGAAGCTAGGAAATCGGGGGAGAGTATCCGACCCTCGAAGAAAGTGGGATTTTGTAGGAAGACTATGAGCGTTTCATCGGGATCTTGAATATCGAGTTGGCGGAGTTCGTCGCTCCAGCGATCGGGCTCATAGGTGAATTCGGCTCCTTCGAGCCCCAGTAAAAAGGGTGGAGGTAGCGAGTGTGAGGATCGTAGGAGCTTGAGTGGGGCGTCGATGGGCAAATCGAGTCCTCGGCGGAATTCATCGAGGGTGGAGACTTCGGCGAAGAGCGCAGGCCCTTCTCGATTGCTCAGAGCTTCTTTCAGGTCACGAAAGCCCAAAAGTCGGCCGAGCCAAGCTGGACTCGGTGTGGAGAGGTCCTGCAGATGAAGGTCTGGTGAAGCATCCATAAAGTTTAGGCCTTTTGGTTAGGATATCGTGAGACTTCGTTAAGGTCGCTAACGCAGTGCCGAAGAGACCATATGAAGTTGGCGCGCATCGCTTTTTTGGCACTCGGCCTCTTGCTCGCGCGAGCGGCCGTCGCCAAAGCGCCCCCTTGTGATGAATGGGGTGGAGTCAGGATCTCAAGAGATTTGTATTTTAGTGAATCGCAAGGCGGTGTTTCTCAGGCTGCGCTTGTGGACTTGCAAGGGAGATTTGGCCCTTCATGGCTTCAGGCTCAGTTCAAAGACAAGTCACTTCGTTTTGAGAACAAAATGCCTGGCTTGGGACTGCCTTCAACGATCTACCATGTGGAGCTCACTTGGCTCTCTCCACTGGGCCAGATTCTCGCGACGAACTCTTACCCTGAAGAAGCCGTTTGTGCTTCGATGAGCCTCTTTCCTGGGCAAGTGTCGCCGATCTATCCGGTAGAGCGCCCCCAAGAGGACGAAGCGCTTCGTTTGCGAGTGAGAGTCTGGGCTGTCACGCCTTAGAGGTCTCGCTTAGCGAAAGCCTGCGGGCACTCGGTCCACTCGCATCCGTAGCCCTAGGTCTTCATTCCCTATAACTACAAAATGCCAATCAATCGAAAGAGTTGAATCTAATCCTTCAAGTAAATCTTTTGGGGGATTCGGAAAGGGAGCTGCAGCCTGGAAGGCCCCGACCGCCGCGCGATCGAGTTCCACGTAACCCGCGCTTCCCTCTTTGATAATTCTTTTTACGGTCCCTTTTGCGTCGAGGATCACACGAAGTTTTGTGAGGCGCTCTCCCGAAAAGCCACGGACCCCTTGCAGGTAGAGGCCCTCCATTTCCCTTCGCAAACGGTTTTGCCATTGGTGATTGAGCTTTTCTCGGATTCGCTCGAAGAACGAGGCGTATTTGTATTCGCGTGTGTTGAGGAGGGTGTTGGCTCCGATGGCCATATGGGGAAGGTAGTCGTCCGTTGCCGAGTGACCTTCACCAGGTGTCGGACTCGGGCCCGGAACGCTCGAGGGGAAACGTGTTGTCTGACCTTGGGACTCGTCTGATGTGATCGATGCGGGCGCTCGCTGGGTTGAGGGTTCAGACTCGAGCTTAAAGAGATCGTGGGCGTCTTTGAGGCCTTCTTTAAGAACATTCTTGAAAGCTCCCACCCGGGCCGCGCGAGTGTTCTCGTCAACGCGCTGATTGTGCCGAGCTAGAAAAACTTCTTCGTGTTCCAGTGGCAGTTCCTTGGTTTTCAGTTGATCATCGGCCTGAACGAGCTGGGCTCGTTTTGTTTGAGATGTTTCTTTGAGGAACTCTTTTTCGCTGAGCACTCGCGTGCTGAGGGTCTTTGTGGGGAAAGCCTCTCGCAAATCATTCTGAGTTTTGCGAACGGCGAAGAGGACAAGCACCAGCAAGTGCGCGCCGATCGACAAAACAAGAGCCCTAAGCATCTTCTCTTGTCGGACGAGTTTTACAGAAACTTCACGTTAGCGCGGCGCACAAACGGCACCGCGGCTTATTTGATCAGTCCAATTTCGCGCAGGCGCTGGTTGAGATAGTCGCCCGCTAAAATAGGGGGGTCTTTGGCGGGATTCTGGGGGCTCACGCAATTGTCCAGCGCCTTCAGAGACATGGGAGAAACGGGGTGCACGAAGAAGGGTATTGAATAGCGGCGTGAGGAGTCGCCGAGCTGAGAATCTTTAGGTGGGTTCACCACTCTGTGTGTGGTGCTAACAAAGCGATGATTGGTGAGGCGTTGGAGCATGTCGCCCACGTTCACTACAATCTGATTGGCCTCTGCGTTCACCGGGATCCACTCTCCCGCTGCGGACTTTGCCTGGAGGCCAGGATAGCTCGCTCCAATGAGCAGCGTGATGAGGTTGATGTCCTCGTGGGCCGAAGAGCGAACGGCGTCGGGGTGCTCATCACCTTTGAGGGGAGGGTAATGAATAGGGCGCAGGATGGAGTTGCCGAAATAGACTTGGTCGGTGAAGTAGTTCTCGTTCAGTTTGAGATCCAGAGCGATCGCCTGGAGCAATTCAAGACCCAGGGAGCGGAGCTTGTTGAAGAGTTCACGCAGGGTCTCGTCGAATCCAGCAACTACGGGCACGCTCACGTTTGCGGGATAGTCTTTTGTCTTTGCCATAGGATGGTCGGCAGGCAGTTCAACTCCGACATGGAAGAACTCTTTCAGGTCTCCCACGTTGGTGTGTTTGGCGTGTTCTTTCCCAAAGACGGTGTAGCCACGAGCTCCGCCAATACCGGGGACTTCGAACTTCTCCTTCTCGGCGAGTGGCAGTTTGTAGAAGGCATCGATCTTGTCGTAGGCCTTCTTCTGCAGGTCGGCCGAGATGTCGTGTCCCTTTACGACGATGAACCCAATTTCTCTGAAACTCTTGCCGAGCATTTCCACAAAGGCCATTTTCTCGGCTGGGTTTGTGGAGCGGAATTCGTTGATGTCGAGGGTTTGGATTTTGATGGAACTCATGTCCAAAGACCCTAGTCCAAGGGGGGTGCGAGATTCCAGAAAAAATATTTCTTGGAGACGGAGCCTCTGTGTCAAAAAAGCTTTATAGTGGATCTTGCGCAAGTGCTTCCCAAGAGGGGAAGCCTTTAAGAAAGGGTTATAACCATCATGAAGAAACTTCAATTCTCTCTCGTTCTGTCCGTTCTCGTCTTGGCTGCCGCTGCATGCAACAAGGAAGAGCAAGCTGCTCCTCCTGTTGAAACTGCACCTGCTGAGACCATGGCTCCTCCTGCGACCGAAGTGCCTGCTGGCGCTGAAGTCGAAGCTCCCGTCGAAGAAGCTGCTCCTGCTGCTACGACCGAAGGCCACTAAGAAATTCCGGACTTGTTCCGGTATTTCGGCAAGGGCTATGAGACTTCGGTCTCATAGCCCTTTTTTATTTTGCTGTGGGGAGCCTCAATGGGCTGTGTCTTTGGCAGTTCAGTTTGGGAAATCGAGTTGGGCTTCGTTCGCAAATCTCATCGATCCAGAAGAGATAGGGTGCGGGCAAAGACGAGTGATCTTTTGGGTATCTGAGGAATTGTCCTGCTCCTTGGATCTGGACCTGCGAGCCGCCGATGGAGCGCTTTTGGATCGCCTTTTCGACACGATTGGGGAGTCGAACGTTGAAATCGAAGGGCTTGAGGCGGCCTTTGCCGAGATGCGCATCAATGATTTTCCAAAGCCATATCCCGCAGTGCCTTCGCAGCAAGTTGTAGGATGTGTGAAGTCCGTGGGACTCGGCAGCACCGATGAGATCCAGGAAAAGTCCCTCAAACCGCTTACGGTTCTGCTGGCGGTCTGAAAAAAAGTGAAGCGGGTACTGGTAGACGCGGCGCAGACGCGGGTCGGACTTAGCAAGAATTGCGTCTCTGACGGCACTGCTCGCCGTCTTCAAGATGAAGGCACTCCCCTTGAAGGCAAAGGATTCTTCCGCATAAGTGCCGAACAAACTCGAAACCAGAGAGTTTTTGGAGTTGTCCTCGGCCGAAGCGGCCGCTTCCACGCTAAACACGAGTTCATCTGTTTTCATTTCGAGGAGCGGGGCTTCCTGCTTTGCGATGGCTTGGTCTCGCAAGACAATGTCCTGTGAGAACGAAAGACGGAGTTGGAGATGCGAAGCCTTGCCGTTCTCGAACTCTGAGCGTTGGATGAGAGCTCGTGTGATGGCATGGCGCGGAATTTGTGCGACCAGGTAGCGGACGCCGTGGGCGTCTTCATGCTTGATGTTGCCAAGGAAATGATAGCGATGAGGCTGAGCTGCTGATTCTGGGAAATAAACTGCGCGCAAATCAGAGGGGATCTGGCGGACGCTGCGATACTTCTGCATGATGCAGGTGTTGGAGGCTTTCGAGGCGAGGTTGTCGACGGTGCCGCCTTCTTCGAGAGGGTCTCGTGTTTCTTCGAGTTGTCGTAGCTTGTGCGACGACAGTTTTTCGCCTCCCAGGCGGCGGTCTCGTAGCTGCTCAAACGACAAACAGCGTCTGGAGTAGCTTTTCTGGACGCGTTCTCGGTAGTGGGATTCAGTTCGTTCCAGGGGGATGCTCAGGATGTCGTCTTTCCAGTGGAAATAATCCTTGCGCGCAGCCCCAGGGAGCAAATCAAAACTCGACATACGATGGGCGAGTGTCTCCTCGAAGACGCGTCCTGAGTCGACAGCATGCCAGAGCCGGCTCCGGTCCATGGGTGCGGCTTCGTTTTTAGCCCACTCAAAATCAGCGTGCGCACAGAGCGGCAGAAGCAGAGTTAGGCCCGTGATGATTTTGAGGCAGCTCATTTTGCTTCCTTCAAGGGTAGGGACACAAATCCGTTGCCCTGAATGATGGTGCGATAGAGAATGGCGCTGGGTTTGGGAGTGCGCGTAAAATTCTTTCGATCGAAGGCAACGAGTCCGAATGCATCTTTCGCTTTCCAACCCTTGAGCCACTCGAAGGAATCGATGAAGGACCAGTACTGATATCCCTTGAGGCGGACTCCCTCTGAAATCGCACGCGAACAATAGGCGAGCACTTCCAGGATGTAAGCTCGTCTCATGGCATCGCTTGAGCCATTGTATCCGGACTCGGTAATGTGAATGTCCATGTTTGGATAACTGTGAGAAATCCATTGGAGGACTTCGTAGATCGCGCGAGGGTCGAGGTCTCCGCCATGGGAGAATTTTTTGTCTGTCTTTCCGACGCGCTCAACGTCGAGGATGCCCTTTTCGAACCAGCGAGCTCGCAAGTAGCTCGTGCTGTAAGTGTTCATCCCGATAAAATCTAAGAGAGGTGTGAAGGGTGCCGCGGGGACCCTCTGGCCGAAAGAAGCCTCTTGCCAACGGCTCAGGTCGTAGTGGATGCGGCCTTTTGTGGGAATGCTTTGTTTGAGTTCACCTGAGTAAAGCGCATCGAGAAGACTGCGGTTAAAGAATTTTTGAGCGGCCGAAGAAAGCCACGAGTCGAGAATCGGGGTCTTGGGTTTGAAGTTCACGAGGCTTTGCGCAATGCCAACCTTGCGATTCTTTGATCCAGAAGATTTCAAAATTTTGTAAGCGTAAGCGTGCGCTTTGATCATCTGAATCTCTGCCTGGAAGAAGGCCTTGAAGTCGTTCTTAAGTCCTGGGGGAAAGCTGCCATCCACATAGCCGCCCAAAAGGTGCACCATGGGTTCGTTGAACGTGATGAAATGGGTGGCATGGGGGGCGATTTTTTTAGAGACCACTTGGGTAAAGTCGCCAAATCGCTTCACGAAATTGGTCTCTCGGAAGCCACCCTTTCGAGCGAGCCAGTTGGGGAGCGTAAAGTGCACGAGGGTGATCATGGGGCTGATGCCCGCAGCTTCGAGCTTGTCGACAAAGGACCGGTACTGCTCGATTGCGTTCGCGTCCCACACACCGGGTTCGGTTTCGAGACGACTCCATTCGATGGAGAAACGGTAACTGCGCATCCCGAGCTTCTTGAGAAGTTCGACGTCTTCAGACATGCGGTTCCAGTGGTCCGTGCCGGCTCCTACCATCTGAGCGTCTTCGTTCTTTCCGAGTTTTTCCCACGCCGCCCAGTCGGAGTGTGTGTTGTGACCTTCGATTTGGAAGGCGGCACTCGCAGTTCCAAAGAGGAAATTCTCAGGGAAGGGGTAGGCGACGCGCGCTGACGCATTGCTTGTCTCGAAATTGAGATAGGTGTTGGGGGGCACTAAAGTCGCCGGGCGGGCCAAGACGGGTCGTGGTGTAAAGAAAGAAATTGCAATAATTGATAAAAAACAGGCTCTTAAGTAAGTTTTCGAGCTTTGCATGTGGCGCTTCTAGCGCGTTTAACGCGAGGCGTCAACAGGCTGCTTGATTGAAGTTTGGCGGGACGACCCGCCTCCTTAAATCAGGCTGAGGCTTGGGCTAACTGGGCTCGCTGAACCGCGGCGAATCGACTCATGATTCGGGTGGTGGATCTGAATGCCGCGCGATTCCTGCTTCATGTTGAAGAGGTTTGTGAGTGTTGCGTCGCTTTCGTAAAGAGGTTCGATCGGCAAGACAACGTCGGCGGCCTCAGTCCAAGCACTCGCGTAGGAATCCACAAGCACCACGAAGGGAGCTTTCTTGAGGTAGTCCGTGAGAGCCGTGCTCTTGGCGTTTTGGCTAGTCTGCCCGAAGACCACAACCGGGCCTTTTGGGGTCGCGGTCTCGAGGGCGCTTCGAACAGCTTGCAAGGGTGCGATGCCTTCGTTGAGCAGCCCTCGTGAGTTAGCGGCACCCCAAAGAACCAGGAGCTTTTCAGTGGCGGGAATTTTCGCAAGAGCTGCGAGGTCCGCATCAACTTTAGGGACGGGCACGAGATAGGCCGTGGTCCCGGGCGCGTCGCTTGACTCGTAAAGACTCGTTGGTGAACGGGTGATCCACTTGAGCCCTTCGTGACGCACTTTCTGGCCGAGCTTAAGCGCCAGCATCGGAATCACGTCTTCGAGCGTGCGGTACGAGTCGTAAGTACTCACAACGGTCGTAATGCCGTCGAAGCGAACTTCGCCAGAGAACCAGGGGGAGTCCATGCGAGCACTGAGCGCTGAGACAAGTTTGGAAGAAAACTCGGTAGGGTTGAAGAGCGTCTCAACCTTGCGACCGCGAGCCGTCCAGCTTGCGGCGAGTTCTTTGGCCCAAGAGATCTCTTCGTGAGAGGCTTCATCTGCGATCCAGAATTCCCATGGAGCAGATTTGCTCGCTTCGTCGATGACAAGTTGGATTTCTTTAAGGCTGACTTTCTCGAGCGACGAGCCCTTCTTACGGCGGAGCATCGGATCGGCCAGACGGTTGTGTTCGTCGTTGTGGAAGTGATAGCCCCATCGACCGCTGTCACACATCCACCAGTCGTTCACGAGCTTGTTTTCGCGAGGCACAAGACGTTCAATCTTGGGTTTGGGCTTGTTGCCGTCCGGACGAGGAATTCCAGGGTGGCGGTGCTTGGTGTGTATCTCGATGTTGCAGCCGATCGAGCAGCCCGTGCAGATGGCGGAGTGTTTGCGAAGTTCCCAGGGGCGCGCCTTGAAGCGAAAATCTTGAGCCGTGAGTGCTCCCACGGGACATAGGTCCACGACGTTCCCGGAGAAACGGGATTCCATCGGACGGTCTTCAAAAACATTGATCACCGAGTGGGAGCCGCGTTCATTTACCACAAGCTCGCCCCGACCATCGACATGGCTCGAAAAACGCACGCAGCGCGTGCAAAGAATACAGCGTTCTTGGTCGAGAACGACTTCAGGAGAAATAGGGTGGTGCTTCAGGAGAAGCTCTTTCTGGTCAATCATGCGCGAGCGGGCGGGGCCATGCTCGTAGGTATAATCTTGGAGCTTGCACTCGCCGCCGCGGTCACAGATCGGACAGTCGAGTGGGTGATCGAGCAAGACAAATTCTAGAGTGGAGTTCTGACCCTGTTTGACCGCAGGCGAGTCAGTCTTGACCTTCATCCCTTCGGTGACTGTCGTGGAACAGGACGTCGCGAGTTTCTTTTGGCCTTCGATTTCGACGTAGCACATGCGGCATTGGCCCACGATGGGAAGGCCATCGTGGTAGCAAAAGTGGGGGATCTCTTTGCTGAGCTTTTGTGAGGCTTTGAGCACTGTTGTGCCTGCGGGAACTTGAACTTCAACGTCGTCGATCGTGAGTTTTACAAGAGGTTTGTCAGACACGTCGTTCTCTCCTTAGCGGTCGATCTCGCCCAAGACGGGGTCAAGACTTGCCACCGTCGTGACGACGTCGGCAATCAGCTTGCCTTTGACAAGCTCGGGAATGATCTGGGTGCTGCGATACGCGGGGCTGTGGATACGGCAGCGAACGGGCTTGTTACCGCCGTCACTCTTAAGGAAGAATCCGAATTCACCCTTGGGATTTTCGATCGCAGAGTAGATCTGTGCGGGGGGGACTTTGAATCCTTCGGAAATGATCTTGAAGTGCCAGATGAGTGCTTCCATCTGAGTGTAGACCTGCTGCTTGGTGGGGATGACCACCTCGGGGACGTCGGCGTTGATGGGGCCTTCGGGCAATCCGTCGAGAGCTTGTTCGAGGATCTTGATGGATTCGCGCATCTCGCGACCACGCACGATGTAGCGATCGTAAGCGTCGCCGTTGGTGCCCACGGGCACATCGAAGTTGAACTCCGGGTAGACCATGTACGGCATGTCTTTGCGCAGGTCCCACTTGATCCCGGTCGCACGAAGGTTGGGTCCCGTCACTCCGTACTGAAGACCAAGTTCGGGAGTGATCACGCCTACGCCCTTGGTGCGATCAATCCAGATGCGGTTGTTTGTGAGGAGCGACTCCATCTCGTCGAGTGTTTTGGGGAGTTGCTTGAGGAAGGCTTTCGTTTCGCGCACGAACTCCGGGCTCGCGTCGCGAGAGACACCACCCACGCGTGTATAACTTGTCGTGAAACGGTGACCTGCGAGCTTCTCGATCAGATCATAAATCTTTTCGCGCTCGTCGAAGGTGTGGAAGAAGACCGTTCCAGCGCCCACATCGAGAGCGTAGGTCCCCAGAGCGACCAAGTGCGACTGAATGCGCGCGAGTTCGCAAGCGATCGTGCGCACGTACTGAGCGCGGCGAGGCACTTCGATGCCGAGGAGTTTCTCGACGGCTACGGTATAGCTCACGTTGTTTGAGAGTGGCCCCAAGTAGTCGAGGCGATCTGTGTAGGGGATGAACTGGTGATAGCGTTTGTTCTCGGCAATTTTTTCGAAGCCGCGGTGGAGGAAGCCAATCTCAGGAACGCATTGGACAACAGTTTCGCCGTCAACTTCGAGGATCAGGCGCAGAACTCCGTGGGTCGCCGGATGCTGGGGGCCCATGTTGAGCACCAAAGTGTCTGTGTGTTTGCGCTTAAGAGGCATCGAAGATTTAGGGAAAGAGATGAACGGCTTTTCCTGTGTGCGTGAGTAGGGATTGGTGCCGCGGTCACGCTTCACTTTTTCTTGGATTTTCATGAAGGCTTGCAGAATCGCTTCGGGACGAGGGGGACAGCCAGGAATGTAAACATCCACAGGAATCACTTTATCGAGACCCTGAACAACGGGGTAGCTATCGAACATTCCGCCGGTACAAAGACAGGTTCCCATCGCAATAACCCACTTGGGTTCCATCATTTGGTCGTAGATCGTACGAACAACAGGAGCCATTTTGTAGGTGAGGGTTCCTGCGACAAGCATCACGTCCGCTTGGCGAGGCGAGAAGCGAAGAACTTCCGAGCCGAAACGAGCGAGGTCGAACTTCGGTCCGACCGACGCCATCATCTCGATCGCGCAGCAAGAAATGCCCATCGGCATGGGCCAAAGACTGTTGGCACGACCCCAGTTGATGACTTCGTCGAGTCGGGTCGTGATGATCGATTCACCGAGTTTGGCTTCGAGTCCCATGTCTGCTTTTGCTAACCTCTTTTTTCCGTGTCTGAAGGCTCCGTTTTAGACGGGCTCCAACTGATCTTTATTTTGTTGGCGGTCAATACGCAAAACCTCTTTGATATCTCCGCGTTGCTGATAGCTGCGGAGCAGCAAATCTTGGCGCTTCAAAATGCGCTCGCTGCGGTCGATCTTCAGGAGGATGCGCTCGAGATGGATGTCTTGAAGTTTTCCAAGACGAGCGAGTTCAATGGCGCGCTCGCCCGCGCGACGGTAATAGTCCCTCTGCTTGCGTTGGAGTCGTGCCGAGTCCCAGAGGGTTTGCATGACCTTGCCAGTGCGGAGCAGCTCGCGAAGTGAAGGTGCCACAAAGTGGCGGACCCAGCGATAGGCTCGCCAGCTCACAGAATCACGAGATCTCGCCGATTTCATTGTTCCTGATTCTCATATGAATTCGAGAGGCTGGCAACCGAACGTGAGGGTTTCTTGAGGGGCAAATTTTTAGGCGGGGATTGTCTCCCTCAAGGCTAAGAGGTACACCAGAATCGTCAGTGCCCTCTTACGGGCCGAAGTGGCGGAATTGGTAGACGCAGTGGATTCAAAATCCACCATTCGCAAGAATATGAGAGTTCGAGTCTCTCCTTCGGTACCAGCTTGACCTTGACGGGAGTCTAGGTCCTTAAACCTGATGACAGCTTAAAGGCCGGCACGCATAGGACCGACGTTGACACTTGTTCTGAGCGCGTCCTTGGGACCATTCTCGGATCGGATCCAGTCCATAGAAACGTTCGCCGCGCATGTTTCGGCTCATGCATTCCCAAAGGGCCTGACGCGGGGGGCGGGGCCTGGGATGCGACGTGGGGTCTGTCGCAAATGCTGCAGGGGCCAGGGAGAGCCTAAATAGAAAGAAAAATAGCTTCAGACTTAGGATTTTCATAGGTCTCCTTTTCGAATCCCGAAGCTAGACCTCCATGACGAGCTCATGATGGTCCTTGGATCGAATTTTCTTAACAAGATAGCGAGTTTTTGCGATTGACGACCCTGGGGTCTGCCATTAGAAGCTACCTGCTTATGAAACCAGGTATTCACCCAAAGAACTATCGTAAAGTCGTTTTCCAGGATATCTCCTGCGATTTGAAATTCCTCACCCGCTCGACGCTCGACAGCAAAGAGAACGTTAAATGGGAAGACGGTAAGGAATACCCCCTCATCAAGGTCGACATTTCTAGCGAGTCGCACCCTTTCTTCACGGGTAAAACCCGTAACCTTGATACCGAAGGCCGTATCGATAAGTTCAACAAGAAGTACGGCAAGAAATAAGTCCCTAAGGACTTCAGCCGGACTCGGTTCCAAGACGGGATTCCCTTTGCGGGGGATCCCGTTTTTTCATTTCGAGAATCTCCTTCACTCGTGCGCCAATTTTGACTAATGGATGCTGCATGACGAACAACCTTAATTCTTCGGCTCCCACTCTCAATCTCAAGGTCGGTCTGGCAGAAATGCTCAAAGGCGGCGTGATCATGGACGTCGTCAACGCTGATCAGGCGCGCATCGCCGAAGATTCGGGTGCTGTCGCTGTTATGGCGCTTGAACGAGTGCCTTCGGATATCCGCAAAGAGGGTGGCGTTGCTCGTATGTCGGATCCTCGTCTTGTCGAAGACATTATGGCTGTTGTGGATATCCCAGTCATGGCGAAATGCCGTATCGGACACTTCGCGGAAGCACAAATTCTGCAAGCAATCGGCGTCGACTACATCGATGAATCTGAAGTTCTGACACCAGCCGACGATCGTTACCACATCAATAAACACAACTTTCAGGTCCCCTTTGTTTGCGGCGCTACAAATCTTGGCGAAGCGCTTCGTCGCATTGGTGAGGGCGCGGCTCTTCTAAGAACCAAGGGCGAGCCTGGAACTGGCGATATCGTTGAAGGTGTCAAACACATGAGAACCATCATCAACGAGATCCGTCGCTTGACGATTCTCTCCGAAGAGCAACTCATGACCGAAGCCAAAGAGCTCGGCGCTCCTTATGAACTGGTTCTCCGAGTGGCTCGCGAGGGTAAACTTCCCGTGCCAAACTTCGCGGCAGGCGGCATTGCCACACCGGCCGACGCGGCACTCATGATGCAACTCGGTGCTGAAACAGTGTTTGTCGGGTCTGGTATTTTCAAATCCGAGAATCCCGCTCAGTTCGCCAAAGCCATTGTCAAAGCTACGGCTCAGTTCCGCGATCCTCAAGCTTTGCTCGATGCTTCTCGGGGACTTGGTTCCGCCATGCGAGGCCTTTCGGCACGCAACATTGATGCGTCCGACCTGATGGCGCCTCGCGGCTGGTAAGGACCCACCATGAAGCATGGCCTGCGCGTTGGAGTGCTCGCTCTGCAGGGAGCGGTAGACCCTCATAAGGCTCACCTTGAGGCTCTAGGTTGCGAGTTCGTGGATGTTCGTACGCGTGCCGTCCTGGAGAAAGCAGACTTTCACGGACTGATTCTTCCCGGGGGCGAAAGCTCAACCATGCTTCGTTTGCTGAATGTTTTTGAGATGAAGCAAGCT
This sequence comes from Bacteriovorax stolpii, assembly GCA_945881775.1. GTDB lineage: Bacteria > Bdellovibrionota > UBA2428 > UBA2428 > UBA2428 > CAMCVE01. The sequence goes on along the minus strand of CAMCVE010000011.1, from coordinate 8,005 downwards.
CTTGTCGACTACGCCAACAGTCATCCCGTATGGGGTATTTGTGCCGGTTCTATTCTCATGGCCAAACACGTGGAAAATCCTGAACAGGAATCCTTTGGATTCATTGATCTCGATGTTCGTCGCAATGCCTACGGTCGTCAGCTCGATAGCTTCACTTGCGAGCTAGCAGGAATGCGCGAAGCGGCCTTCATTCGCGCGCCTCAGTTCACTCGGGTGGGTCCTGGAGTGAAAGTCCTCGCCGAACATGGCGGCGAGCCAGTTTGGGTTGAGGAAGGCAGGCACATGGCCACGAGCTTTCACCCTGAGCTGGCCTGGGAAAGGCCGTCGCCTGTGCATCAGGCTTTCCTTAATAAGCTTTAGGGTCGCAGGATCTTTTCCTGGAACGGCTAGCCGAGGGGCGCCATGACGTTGACCTGAGTGCCCTCCGCAAAGGACGGGACCGAAAGCAAAGTAACAAAGACTCCCAGATGGGAGGACAATCTCCTCAGCATGGGTTCTAATGTCGCCAATCAATCAAGGGGGTCAAATGAGAAAACTCCAGTGCACTCTCGTTCTGCTTGTCGCTTCTTGTGCGCATCAGGGCTTGGTCCCGGCGACACCTTACGGCCGATCTGCAGATCTTAACTCATCCTACGAAGCCAAGGGCGCTGGCGGGGTTGCCGTCGCGACCCAAGGGCGTTACGCCACCGATGCCGCTTTCGAAATTCTCAGGCGCGGTGGGAATATTGTTGATGCGGCTGTCGCGGTGTCGATGGTCCAGGCCGTGGAGCGCCCTCACTCCACGGGACTAGGCGGCGGGGGTTTTGTTCTATGGGGCAAGAAGACCGCAGCCGGGGGCAAGGTTGAGGCGTGGGACTTCCGGGAGCGCGCCCCGTTGGCTGCGCATTCCAAAATGTTTATTGATCTCAAATCGGGTAAGGCGGTTCCAGAGCTCAGTCGTTACGGGAGACTTGCCTCAGGAGTTCCGGGGATGGTGGCAGGTCTCTATGAATTTCATCGCGCCAATGGAAAGCTGCCATGGAAAGAGCTTCTCTCTCCCGCGATACGCCTGGCGCAGGACGGTTTCGAGGTCAATCCCGAGCTAGCTAGCGCACTTGAGGGAAAGTCTGACATCTTGGGTGCAAATGCAGCGGCTCGCGCGATCTTTTTTCATCCTAGAGAGCCGAGAGTGTTGAAAGAGGGCGAGCGTCTGGTTCAGTCTGATCTTGCGAGCACGCTGAAGGTAATTGCCGGGGAAGGGAAGGACACTTTTTATAAGGGTTCCATCGCCAAAAAGATTCTTGAAGAGGCTCGTCTTTCCCGTCTTCTGATCACGCGTTCTGATCTCCATCGATATAAAGTTAAGCTTCGTCCTGTCCTTCAAAGTGAATTTCGCGGAAGCACGATTTACTCGATGCCTCCTCCAAGTTCTGGAGGCGTTCACCTCCTGCAGATCCTGAATACGGTCGAACGCGCTCCTTTGGAAAAGTGGGGCATCCTAGATTCGCGTAGTGTACACCTTGTTGCGTCAGCGATGCAGCAGGCTTTTGCAGACCGAGCGCAGTTCCTCGGGGATCCTGATTTTGTGAAAGTGCCCGTTGCCGAGCTCATTTCCAAAGAATACGCGTACTCAGTTCAAGAAAAGATTCCTTTGGATCGAGCGCGTCCAGTTTCAGAAGTGAGAGCTGCGCCTTTTCGGGCACCTGTAGAGTCAGATGACACGATTCATTTTTCCATTATGGACTCTGAGGGCAACGCTGTCAGCTCGACTCAAACGATCAACGGTCATTTTGGATCGGGCATCGTCGTGCGAGGAACGGGAATCCTATTGAACAATGAGATGGATGACTTTGCCGCTTCGCTGTCAGGTGCAAACTTATTTGGCGCCGTGGCCTCGAGTCGAGCAAACTTCGTAGAGCCCGGCAAAACTCCACTTTCCAGCATGAGTCCGACGCTTGTCGAGAAAGAGGGCCGCTTCGTCATGGCACTTGGTTCTCCGTCTGGAACGCGCATCCTAACCTGTGTCACGCAGGTGCTTCTCAATCGACTTGTTTTTGGTTTGTCCCCAGCCCAGAGCGTGGCCCAGATCCGCTACCACCAGCAGTGGCAACCGGATCAAATTCAGGTCGATGAACCTGGATTCCCTGCGGAACTTAAGGGGCGCCTTGAGAAATTGGGTCATAAGGTGGACACGACGAACCTCGGTTGCCGAGTCCAACTTGTCGAACGGGACACGGAAAGCTCGTCTTTGACGGCGGTTTCTGATATTCGCGCAGAAGGTTCTGCCCGCGTCGAAAGGTAGTCGTCTATGAATCAGATGATCCCGCTCCTCGGTCTCGTTGTTTTCGTGTTCCTCGCTTGGCTCTGTTCCGAAGATCGCAAGATTTTCCCTTGGCGCGTGGTGATGTGGGGTGGGATTCTCCAGTTTACGATCGCGATTTTGATTTTGGGAATTCCGGTTTTAGGAGTGCCAGGGGTGCTTGGCTTTCTCTTCGAGTTCATCAATTCGGCCGTTGACCGTTTGCTCGGCTTCTCTGATGAAGGCGCGGCGTTTGTCTTCGGAAGCCTGATGAGCTCAGATAAGCACGGTTACGTGTTTGCCTTCCGCGCGTTGCCAACGATCCTCTTCTTTTCTTCTCTGGTCGCAGTCCTCTATCATCTGGGCGTTTTGCAGCGGGTGGTGGGTTGGATGTCCAAGATTATGGAACGCACCCTTAAAACCAGTGGGGCCGAGTCGCTCGCAGCAGCAGCGAATATTTTTGTGGGTCAGACAGAGGCACCTCTCCTCGTAAAACCTTTCCTCGCAAACATGACGCGCTCTGAGCTCTTCGCCATCATGGTGCCAGGAATGGCTTCGGTGGCGGGCGGTGTGCTCGCGGCTTATGTGGGTCTTCTGCACGATCATTTGCCCTCAATTGCCGGCCACCTTGTCACGGCGAGTGTCATGTCGGCCCCAGCCGGGCTTCTCATCGCGAAGGTTATGGTTCCTGAAAAAGGCGTGCCCCAAACCATGGGTGGCGTGGATGTTCCCGTTGAGAAAATCGACACGAATGTGATCGAAGCCGCCGCGCGGGGTGCCTCAGAAGGTCTGGCTCTTGCTCTCAATGTTGCCGCGATGCTGATTGTGTTTATCGCCCTGATTGCCCTCGCGAACTTCGGCCTTGGATGGGCAAGTACGACTCTCGGCTCTCCCGAGCCGATCACTTTCCAACGAGTCTTGGGGTTTTTCTTTGCGCCTCTTTCGTGGCTCATGGGCGTTCCTTGGGGCGAGTCGAAGCTTGTTGGGGAATGGCTTGGAGAGAAAGTCGTCTTGAATGAGTTCGTGGCCTACGTTCACATGGCCGAAGCCAAAGCAGCCCTCTCAGAGCGCACTCTCATTATCGCCTCATATGCTCTGTGTGGTTTTGCCAACTTCGCCTCAATCGGTATTCAGATCGGCGGTATCGGAGCCATGGCTCCCAACAAGCGCAGCGAATTGGCTCAGCTCGGTATCCGTTGCATGATCGCCGGAAACCTAGCGACTTTCATGACGGCCGCGATTGTGGGTCTCATCTCCTAGATCTCGGTGTCGAACTGAGTCCCACGCCGAAGTTCCAGAAGAACCTGAGTGAGGCCAACTCACTACGCTTGTTCATCACTTTTTGATTAATTCCGCGCGTTTTAAAATGATCGCGATGAAGATGACGCACGGAACGGCGCATCCCCGGTTTTCCTAAGATGAAGGAATTAGGTAAGGATCTTCGATCGAAAATTAATCAAAAAGTGACGAACGGGTGTAGTGAGCCGAGGTTGTACGAGTTCGACATGAAAAAAGCCCCTCCAAGCTTTTAGGCGGGAGAGGCTTTTTGACTATGGGCGCTTAGAGGCGACTGCGCGTTACTAGCGCATGAAAGCTTTGACCAGATCGGGAGTCTTGTGGACTTGGCCGATACGAGTTTCATCGTCACTCGCAAAGGGAAGACGGCCCAAAATTAGGGGCATGCCTAGCGTTGTATTGCGAGCTTGGATGGCGTCCCGAATTGCGACCTCAACATTGTTCGTGAGAAGTGTCCGGCGCGCGGCATCCAGTGCAGCTTGGGGGTCGACCATTCCGTCGCTAGAAACACGACCTTTCAGGGAAGCGATCTTCTTGACTGTCCCTTCCATGATCTGACGTGTCTGCGCTGGCGAGAGGCGGGCATTCACTGACAAGAGCTTAGACGCGAGTCCGGCTGCATAGGGAGACGCCATCGAGGTTCCGCTCATCTTGACGGTGTTGTTGTTGGGGGCCAATGAGGGAACCGCTGTGCCCCATGCCGCAACGTTAACCAGTGTGGAGTGGTAGTTCGAGAAATCCGCGATCAGGCCATCGGGAGTCGATGCGGCGATCGTGATGACGTTGGCGTTGTCCTTAGAGCAGTTCGCTGGAAGCACTTCGTTGATGCCGTTGTTTCCTGCATCGGGAACGTCGAGGTCATCGGCATCGTTGCCAGCAGCGATCACGAAAAGAGTTCCAGAATTTGCGCGGAAGAGTTCATTCCACGACGTGCGGAAGATCTCGAAGGTCTCGTTCAGCATTCGTTGGAAGTTCTTCTCCTGGAGAGCCGTTCTTGGTGTGCTGAGGGGGAGCTTGGCTGTGATCAGCTCCTCTTGCCACATGGAATCGAGAGCCTTACGGATTCCGATTTTTGCTGAACCGAGACTCAGGTTTGCCACTCGAGGACGGGTCGCAAGAATATAGCGAGAGAGAAGGCGTTTTTCAGTGCCTTCTTCGGAACGCATCTGAGTCAGAAAGGCGGTTACTCCTGCCGTATCGTCGAATTGGGATACGAAAGGCTTGGCAGTGGGGGTCTCGACTGCAGACTCCGATACTGAGGCGAGATTTCTGCGGATGAGTCGTTTCATGCGCGCTAAGGGATTTCCCACGCTCATACGTTGCGAGAGTGAGGGGCGGGTCATGCCATCATTTTCTCCGGGTGCCTGTGGCTCTTCGCTTTGGGTGAAGACGTTGAGGCTTGCGACCTGTGCGTTTGCATTACCGTAACGAACCACGATACCTGCGACATGAGTACCATGGCTATGGCCAAGAATCGCATTGAGAGCCTGCCCGACATTGGGATTGGCACGAATGATTTCGACTGCGGACTGATCACCTTCTTCAACGCGGTTGTAGAGCGCAAGCAGCTTTGCAATGGTGTCGACATTGTCGACGAACATCTTTCTCACCCATTGAGGAAAGTAAGACGCGTCGTTGCTGATGGCGTTCCATCCTGAAACATCGTCAACAAATCCATTGCGATCGTCGTCGACTCCCGAAAGGCCGCTTTGCTCGGCCGAATTCGTAAAGGCTTGGGTCGTGAGCTCTTTGTGCTGCAGGTCGGCACCTTCGTCGATGACGAGGACTCGGCTGTTTACGACTTGCGCTTGAGCGCTCATCGAAAGGGCACCTACCAGTAGAGTGCTAAGGGTGAAGGTCCGTGTCGCCAAATTTGCCATTGCCAAAATCCTTTCTTCGAATCCGCCGCAGAAACTTCTCTCCCCTTCAAGCGTCGTTGTGGAGTTAATAGTTCTGTACATTTTTTTAAGGAGGCCGGGCACTTGTGAGTTGTGGCGCGGCGAGTCTTTTGTTTTGCGAGCACTGCGCTCCGCGTCAAGGGCTCGGTTTGGCCGAACGACAGCTCGTGTTTCCGTGAAGTGCGAGTCTATGATCGGAGCGCGATGATGATTGGAGTTACGGAGCAAGAGTTGATTCAGTGGTTCGCTGACAAAGCCTACGAGCCCATGTGGGTCTATCTCACTGTTGTAGGCCTCATGTTCATCAGCAGCTTCGGATTTCCGCTTCCAGAGGAAGTGACGCTTGTTGCCTCGGGGCTAGTGGCGCACATCGCACACAATCCTGAGAACTATCCTATCCCGGAAGGGGCAGGTCCTAATGCGGTCAATATGTGGGTCCTTGCTGCTGTAGCGTTCTTTGCCGTCCTATCCAGTGATTTGTTGGTTTATTTTATCGGTAAATTCATCGGCAAACGATTTCGAGGGAACCCACGTTTCGAAAAGTGGCATCAATCTAAAAGTTTTCAAAAGGCAGAAGCTTGGACGGCCAAATACGGAGCTTGGGCGAGTGGTATCTTTCGCTTCACTCCAGGTTTGCGATTTCCTGGGCATATGGCCTGTGGTCTTCTTGGTGTGCCTATCTGGAAGTTCATCGCGGTCGATGGTGCTGCGGCTCTTCTGACAGTGCCCACGCAAATTATTCTATTGGGAATCTATGGTGACGTGATTCTCGAGAACTTCAAGGTTGTGAAGATCGTCATATTGGCGGTGCTGGTGATCTTTGTGCTGTGGCTATTGATCAAAAAATTGCCGCAGATGCGCCGTCGCGCTTCTTGAAGACTTGTTACACTAAGGCAGATGAGAAGAATTTTAGCTCTCGGTATTCTTTGCTTTTCCATGCCCAGCTTTGCTCTTGAGTGCGAAGGTTTGGATGTCGAATTTCGCAAAAGCCAAGAAAACTTAACCGATAGTGCTCGACTCCTAGAGGTTCAGGCTATTCATAACGACACGCTGGAGTTGCGCCGCATTCCTGATCACCATCTCGCCAAGCCTAAGTCCTACTGGCAAAACTGCATGGACTCGAAGATCCGCGCGCTCAACATGCATCTTTCTCTTGCGTCGCCCAAGCTCAAGTCGAATGCCGATTTTCACGTGTTGCTCGCATCGAGCTACGAAATGCGCGGAGAGCTCGGGCGCGCGTACTTTCATTCACTCGAAGCGAGCAAGATTCTGCCGCTAGATCACTCACTACGTCTTCGCACGCTGAGTCTGTGGTTGAAGAGTCAGGACACGATGCTCGACCTTGAACAGAGCAGCGCTTCGAAAGGAAAAGGGCGCAAGGCCCTCGCGCTGGGTGACAAAAAAGACTTTGACCAGAAAATGGAATTCTTCTTGTTGCCGATTTTTAAGGACCGGACGGCGAACACGGTCGAGGTCGCTACCGCTTATCAAGTGCGCGCCTCTTACTACGAGTCACTCGCGCGCATTGTGGATGCGGCCGGAGACTGGGAAAAACTCACCAGCCTTGACCCCACCAATACTGTCCCCCATAAGAAACTCGCGGCGTTTGAGCTCTCGCGGGGACGAAAGACTGAGGCCCGCAAGATTCTCGAAAAGGTGGTGCGCATTAATCCCAGCGATCTCGGCGCGCAGAAGAAACTCATCGAGATCTACATCGACAAACGCGAAATGCAGCGTGCGCGCGGCATGCTCCGCCAAGCCGTGGCCTTCTACCCAGACGACGAAGATCTCCAGGCTTTCCAGAAGATCGTCAATTGATCTCGTGTTCTTGCGGCTTCTGCTGCAGGGGAAGGGTGAGCGTCAGCACACTGCCTTTGCCCGCGCTGCTCTCGAAGTTCATGTTTCCTCCCCATGACTCAACTAGCGCGCGGGCTGATCTCAGGCCTAGACCTCTGCCGCCAGGCTTCTTGGACTTGTAGTCGGGACTGAGCATCGCAGTCCTTTCATTCTCGTCGCATCCTCTCCCGTTGTCTTGGATCTCAATCTTTAGATTGCGGTCCTCGATGTAGATTGTTGTGAGTAGTTCGAGGCTGGGTCTTTGGTCGGAGGCCGCTTCGATAGCATTCAAGATAAGGTTGTCCAGGATTCGAGCAAAATCCTCGCGTCGCCCGAGGATGAAGTCGGAGTAGGGTGGGTTGATCGCGAGTCGTTGGAGCCCAACATAGTTGTAGAGCTTGGGGCTGCAGTGAATGTGGTGGGCTTGCGCAAGGTGGGGGACTTGGGAGAGTCTCGCTTTTAGAATATTTTTGAGTGCGGCCAAGCTGATGGACTCGAGTACTTGGACGTTGCCTGACTTGTCGTCGAGGCTCTGGAGATACTCTCTCGACATTTCGTAGAGACGTTCAACGCTCTTGCGGATGAGTTGCTCTGTTGGTGCAAGATTGGTGTCTTCGACGAAGCTGCCCCTGAGGACCATAAGCGGAGCCTTGATGTCGTGGGTGAGTTGTTGAGCCTCTGTTAAATAATTTTTGTT
>CAMCVE010000010.1 GCA_945881775.1 Bacteriovorax stolpii | reverse complement strand
GCGGGCTTAATTCTAGGAGACATATGTCACACGGCTTCAATATCGAAAAATTCCGCATCGAAACCGACACCATGGGCGAAATGAAAGTTCCCGCAGACGCTCTTTGGGGCGCTCAGACCCAGCGCTCACTTGAGAACTTTCGCGTGGGCACAGACCGGATGCCTCGCTCCGTAATTCGGGCTCTCGGTATCCTCAAAAAGGGCGCGGCCCTTGCGAATTTCGATCTCGGCAAGCTCCCCAAAGACAAATGCGACGTGATCTGCCAAGCCGCTGATGAAGTCATTGCAGGCAAGTGGGACGCCCATTTCCCCTTAGTGATCTGGCAAACAGGCTCCGGCACACAGACCAACATGAACGCCAACGAAGTCATCTCCAACCGCGCCATCCAAATGCTCGGCGGTGAGGTGGGCTCGAAGAAACCCATCCACCCCAACGACCACGTCAACATGTCGCAATCCTCAAACGACGTTTTCCCCACGGCCATGCACATCGCAGCCGTCGAAGAGTTCGAGCGCCATTTGCTGCCGAGCCTCAAAAAGATTCACCAAGCGCTTCTCGCCAAAGAGCAGAAGTTCATGAAGCTCATCAAAGTCGGCCGCACGCACCTGATGGACGCCACCCCTCTCACACTGGGCCAAGAATTCTCTGCCTACCGCACACAAGTGGAGTACGGCATCGAGCGCGTCGAGCAGACGCTCCCCCGCCTTCGCCAGCTTGCTCAAGGCGGCACCGCCGTCGGCACAGGACTCAACGCTCATCCCAAATTCGCGGCACTCGTCGCCGAAAAAATCACCGAGATCAGCGGGTGCAAATTCGTCACGGCCCCCAACAAGTTCGAAGCACTCGCCACGCACGATGCCTTTGTTTTTGCACACGGCGCCCTGAAAACTCTCGCCTGCTCGTTTATGAAAATCGCCAACGACATGCGCTGGCTTGGAAGCGGCCCCCGCTGTGGTCTCAATGAACTTCTTCTCCCGGAGAATGAACCCGGTTCTTCGATCATGCCCGGCAAGGTGAACCCCACGCAGTCTGAGTCGATGACGATGGTCTGCTGCCAGGTCCTCGGCAATGACGTCGCGCTGAATATCGGAGGCGCGAGCGGCAATTTCGAGCTGAACGTCTTCAAGCCGCTGATGGCTCACAACCTGCTCCATTCGACACGATTGCTCGCCGACTCAGCTTCGAGTTTTGTGGATCACTGCCTCGAGGGTCTCGCGCCCAACGAGACCGCCATCGCTCAGCATCTCGAGAACACACTCATGCTCGTGACTGCCCTCAATCCCCACATCGGCTACGACAACGCCGCGAAGATCGCCAAGACGGCACACAAGCAGAACAAGACCCTTAAATCCGTGGCCATTGAGCTCGGGTTGCTAACATCAGAGCAGTTCGATCAGTGGGTGCGTCCCGAGGACATGATCTCTCCCAAATAATTCTTCTTTAATCTGGGACCCTTCCTAAAGAGGGGGCCCGGGACAGATACCCCCAAAGATGACACCGCTTTCAAACTGCTTGGCGGCCTCGTGAGGCACTTTAAATAGTGAATTAAAATCGGCAACTTAGTTCCACTTTGGAACCACCTAAAAGCAATAAAAAGTATCTGACGCTATGTGTTAATTTTCCTTTCCTCAAACCCAAAACTCTGCTAAAAAATGGGCACTTAAGTGGGCCCAACGCGACGCTTCACGACCTTAGAAGGTGATCTCGCGGATCAAATCGTGTAGGCCTAAGTGCGTCAGGGATCTGACGGCGTGAGAGAGAGGAAACATGGACGTGAATGATTCCAATCGTCAGTGGGCTCCCCAGCTCCTGAATGCTCTCGAGCTTGCGAAGCTCGGGAAGACCGACGATGCCCGCAAGGTTCTCGACGCCTTCGTCAAATCTGGCTCCGGATCAAACGCCGACCTCCTCAAAGCCTACGGTCACCTCATCCGCTTGGCTGGCGAATCTTTCAATCTCGACCAAGTCCCAACGTACATCGAAGCCATCAAGGCCATCCCCGTTCAAGACGCCACCGAGAAATCCTGCTTTGCCGAATGCCTTTACTCAATCGGCGTGGGCTGGAGCTATCTGGGCGACCGCGACAAAGCCCGCAAAAATCTCGACGAGTCCCTGACACTCACCGAACAAACTGGCGACCAAAAACTCAGCTACCGCATCCGTCTTGGTCTCCTGGAGCTACTCCGCCAAGAGGGCAAGTACCAAGACGTACTCGACGGCCTCAATGACCTCGAACAAAGCGCCGCAGCCAAAGGCAACAATCTTCCTGGCGCATGCGCCATTCTGCGCGGTGACTCGCTTCGCAAACTCGGCCAATACCGCGAGGCCCTTCTTGCTTACGAAAAAGCAAAAGAGCATTTCGTCTCCAACAAGAACAGTCCCTTCTACCACTACACTCTTTGGGCGCTCGGCACCTGCTACGCAGCTCTCGAAGACAAAGAAAAAGCCGTCATTTACCTGGAGCTCGCGAGCCACAATTCGCAGAGTATCGAGTTCTGGCGCATCAACATCCGCGCGAACCTGACGCTCGCCGAACTCTACACCATTACGGGCGACTACAGCGCGGCTGAGGATTGCTACAAGCGCGTCTCCGAGCACTCCGGCAGCGACGAGAATTCGTACTACGGCAAACGCTACCTTCGTGGACTCGCCCTGCTTCACACCCGCATGGGCCAATACGAGAAGGCCGACGAGATCATCGACAAACTCGTCGTCTCCGCTGTTCGCGAACAAAAGCAAGGCGATATCATGCGCATTCGCCTACTGAAGGCTGAAGTTCTACTTCGCAGCGGAGAAGCCGCCCAACAAGAAGAAGCCCGCGCCATGCTCCAAGAGGCTCTGGCTTACTACACTGAACGAAACATCCTGCGCCACAAGGCTTCGTGCCTTGAGCTGCTGGCTCGCCTCGACGCCACAAGCGGCTATCCGCAAGACGCACACAAGAAAGTCACACAGACTCTCAACGTCGCTGCGAAAAGCTCTTTTGACCGACTGTACCTTCGCGCGGCACTTGCCAAGATTATCCTCGAGCGCAAACTCGGCACCTCAACCTCACCTGATGATCGTGCCGGCATTCTTATGCTCATCAACAAGCTCAACGCACGTGCCGAACGCGTGATTCTTGCGCGCTTTGACTACGAGACCTACGATGAGTGGAGCGCAGAACTGCGCCAGCTTGATCCCCACGCACAACGTTTCGTGAACGAGTTCTTCGACGACTTCCACTTCGTCCCCAAGCAAAGCGTGGACCTCGAAATCGACCGCAACTCGAACTACGTCCGCGAAAAACACCTGGGAGAGATTCCCTTCCACAACAAATTTACTCTGATGAAAATTCTTCTTCTTCTCGCGGAGACGCCCGGAAAAGAATTCTCGAAAGAGGTCCTGGCAAAAGAAGTTTGGGGACAAGATTACAACCCCCTTCGCCACGACAACAACATCTACATCAACATCAACCGGCTCCGTAAACTGTTGGAGCCCAATCCGCGCGAGAGCCGCTATGTCATGAACGGATCGAAGGGTTACTACTTCAATCCCTCCATGAAAGTGAACATCTCATCGCGCATTTCAGACGTCGCTCCCCGCAGCCAGGGAATCGCGACAACAAAAGAACTTTGATCTCACGGGGGGTTTGTTATGTTGAAGGGAATCTTGAAACGTCTTTGCCCAGTTAAGGGCCTATTCTTGATGTTGGTGATGGGGACCGTGTCCGCTTCTGCGCACTCCAAAGGGAGCTCGCCCTTATCGGCCTCCCTTTTCCCGACCGTTTCGTGCTCGGTGCAGGAGTCGCTCGAGACTTCACGCGAGTATTTCGAGACACATTTCTCATTCATTCGCGTCCAAGGGATTTTCCCTTGGCCCGACCTCGATGGCCGCTTTTATATCAATGGCATCTGGCTCAACAGCGCCCGAGGCACCTACGCCGTCGTGAAACAAATCGAGCACAGCGATTCGCCGCGCTATGGAGCTCTTTCGGTGCAATTCTTCTCTGCCTGCAACCACCAGGTGCTTGCCGAAGGAATCCGCATCCTATCGCGCCGCGACTGGGACACGCCGGAAATCTCAGTTTCTCTTAAAAATCGTGCCCTTAAAGGGAGCCGCTTGCGCGCCTACATCCGCGTGATTCTGAGTCCCGAGGACCTGAAAAGCTCAACCCTCCAAGTGCAGATCCGCGAAGCCCGCTTCGGAGCCCGCGATAACTTCTTTATGGGCCGATTTGAGTAGTTTGAAGACCCACTACAAACTCGCGGCACCTAGCGAAGCTAATCCTTGACCCTAAGGCCTAGCTTCGCTAAGAACTTCGACTCTAGAGGAAAATGACTATGGCTCGTGGAGACAACCGTAAAACCAAAAAGATGCGCCAAAGAACCGCGCAGAAAAAGAAAAAAGAGCAGATCAAACGCGCTAAAGCGGCTGGAAAGGCTAAGAAATAATGGACAATAGCAACTCTCCCCAGCAAGGAATGCAAGATGCTCGCATGCCCCAAGATGATCGCGGCGCCGCAGAAAAAGGCGGACGCGGCTTTGGTGGCGGTGGAGGCGGCGGTGCCGGCGGCCGCGGCCGCTTCGGTCGTCGCAAGGTTTGCCCCTTCATCATGGATAAGACCCTCGTTCTTGACTACAAGAACCTCAAAGTCGTCTACCGCTTCGTGACCGAGACCGGAAAGATCGTTCCTCGTCACGTCTCTGGCGTCAGCGCCAAGAACCAACGCAAGCTCGCCAAGCACATCAAGCGCGCTCGTACCTTGGGTCTCGTGGCTCCCCTGATCGGCGAATAAGCCGCGTCAAGGGATTAGCGGTCCGAGACCGCGACATCGTTCCCCAGATGACTCACCCTTCAGTATAATGAAGGAGTGAGCCTCGAATTAGACAATATTCAATCCACAGTAAAAACCCGCTTCGAAGACTCGAAGCGGGTTTTATCGTTTGAAGAGTATTTCGATCTTTGCCGGAAGCAGCCCTACCGCTTCACGCGCAACGCCGCCGCCTACATTTGCGATGCGATCGACTTTTCGGGCACCGAAGACGTGAAAGTTCGTCGTCATCAGGAACGTCGCTACACGATCTTCAATCACACGTCCGTCGAATCACCCACACCGCTTGTGGGACATGAAGCCGTTCAACAACGCCTTGTGAAAATCCTGCGTGGCTTCTCGCACGCGGGACGCGCCGACAAACTCATTCTCATGCATGGACCCAATGGCTCTGCCAAATCGAGTCTCGTGCGCATTCTCTACGACGGCATCGAAGATTACTCTCAGCGCGAAGAAGGCATGGCGTTTAGTTTTAGCTGGGTTTTCCCTCACGATTCCTACGACCGACGAACACTTGGAATTGGACCTAAGGCCACCGAGAATTTCGCCGACTCTTATGCGCGCCTTGAGCAAGATCAGATCGGAGCCATTGTGCGCAGCGAGCTGAGCGAAAACCCCCTTTATCTTGTGCCGCGCACTGAGCGCGAAGCACTTTTCGATTCGTGGCTTTCGTCGGCCACCTCTCCCGCTGAACACAAGCGCCTTGAAATCTGTCGTGAGTCTTTCCTGCGCGCGGAACTTTCTCATAAAAATTCGCTCATCTTCGAAGCTCTCATGAATAATTACGGGGGAGACATTTCGAAAGTGCTTCGTCACGTGCGCGTGGAGCGCCTCTATCTGTCGACACGACTGCGCAAAGGACTCGTCACCATCGAGCCCCAGCTCGCAGTCGACGCGGGCATGCGCCAAGTGACGCTCGACAGATCCCTCGCCAACTTGCCTGCCTCGCTGCAATCCCTGAATCTCTTTCAACTCGAGGGACATCTCATCGACGGCAACCGAGGCATGGTCGAGTTCAACGATCTCCTCAAGCGCCCTATCGAGCATTTCAAATACCTGCTCTCAACCTCAGAGACAGGGACCCTCTCACTAGGCGGCATTCTCGTGTTCTTAGACACCGTGTTTATCGGGAGCACAAACGACCGTCAGCTCGAAGCCTTCCGCGAACACCCCGAATACAACAGCTTCAAGGCGCGCATCGAGCTCGTGAAAGTTCCCTACCTGCTTCGCTTCAGCGAAGAAGAGAAAATCTACCTCGACACCGCTCGCAAAGCTGCCGGGAGTAAAGAGATTGTACCCCACACGACGAAGCTTCTTGCTCTCTGGGCTGTTGCCGCACGACTCAAAAAACCTCTTCTCAAAAACAAGAACGCCCTGCTGAGCAAGGTCCTCGAGTCGCTGTCGCCGATCGACAAAGCCCTCATCTACAACAGTGGCGAAGTACCCGAGAGCCTGAGCGAAGAACAACGCCGTGAGCTGCGCGGCCATATCGAAGAACTTGCGGCCGAACATCAGCGCCTGCCCTACTACGAAGGACTGCTGGGTCCCTCGGCGCGCGAGCTCAAAGCACTGCTCCAGATCACCGCTCAAAACGATCAGTTCCCCACGCTAAGCCCTAACGCAATATTTGCGGAGCTTCGTGAGCTCGTAAAACGCCCCCAAGATTTTGAGTACCTTCGCCAAGAGTCGATAGGCCTCTACCACAACTTCGAGGGCCTCATCGAAGAAGTGCGCAAGGTGTGGCTCGACTGGGTCGAAGAAGAAATGCGAGAGAGCCTCGATCTCGAGCAGAATCATCAACTCCGCGAGTTCCTGAAAAATTACGTTTTCCACACCACCCACCACGTGCGCGGCGAAAAGATTCGCAACCGAGTGACGGGCAAGAGTGAAGACCCCGATGCTTCGCTCATGAAAGAGTTCGAGCAGCTCGCTGCCGTTCCTTCGGGCGCCTCAGCAGAATTTCGTAAGAACATCATCGCCCGGCTTGGCGCTTGGTCTGTGGACAACTCCAAGCGCATCATGGGCGATGAACTGCCTTACGTTGAAATTTTCCCAGACCTTATGGAAAAGCTTGTCGGCCACTTCCGCGAGTCGCAGAACTCAAAGATCCGCTCGATGGGCGCGCTCGTCTTGGACCTCAAAGAGATCGAGGCTGTCACCGAGGCCTCGTCCGACGCCCAACAACTCAGCGAATCTCGACAAATGCTCATGAAGGTCTATAAAGGACTGCAAGAGCGCTTTGGTTATGGTCCCAAGGGTGCTCAAGAGGCCCTTGTGGAGCTCATCAAAGCTCGCTACGTTTGAGCGAACGCTGTCCTTAACTGGACTGATACTAAAAGAAAAACTTATAGGTGACTTTAGTTCGCCTTATGTATGAGGATAACTTGTGAATAACTCTCTCCGAATCATGGCGCTAAAGCCCGAAGAAATGCACCGCGTTGTGTTTGTAAATGGCCGAAATGAAGGTGGAATTAACAGCGTGTGGGACCCCGCAAATTCTTCAGAAGTTTTCCAGGTATTTATCCACACTCAGCTTCCCTACAATGAAATTGAGCACCATGAGTTCGCACGCTTTGAGGAAGCCCGGAGCCACGCCTCGCGGACTTTCAAGGACTGGGAGATGCTCACCTGGGACCTCA
Organism: Bacteriovorax stolpii; assembly: GCA_945881775.1. Classification (GTDB taxonomy): domain Bacteria; phylum Bdellovibrionota; class UBA2428; order UBA2428; family UBA2428; genus CAMCVE01. Next base: position 86,685 of record CAMCVE010000010.1, on the reverse strand, counting down.
AAACGCGCCGCCCCTGCGAAGAAGGCGGCAAAGAGTGCGGCTCCGGCGAGTGCGACACCTGCAAAGAGATCAAGCTCGAAGGGGGCCTGCCTCCCGCTGAGGCCGGTTGCGGATCCTGCGGCGGCGCCTAGAATGAAACCAAGCCCACTCGTCTTCGTCGGACTTGTTAGCGGCTGCCTTTTGGGTGCCTGCGCCCTTTCCGAAAAACCCACCAGTCCCCAGGCTCATCCCGACCTCACTCAAGTTGAGACTTCTCTTCGTGTGGGAATGAGTCTCGAAGAAGTAAAAGTGCTCTCTCCGCAAACGGGAAATTGTCGTGGATCTGCTAAAAGCTACATGACCTGCCTTGGAAGCTTCCGCCTCAAGGGAGAAAAGTATATTCCGGTGATGCCCGTGAGCACCGTTGGGCGGACCAACATTTCGCTCGACCCTCTCGGCGCCTCAGGATCTCCGCACGTCTCTCGTCGCTACGAGACGCTCACGCTTCACTTCAAAGAAAACAAACTCGAGCGCTGGGACTCCGATAAGTCTCGCCGTTAGTCGGCGTTATTTTACGAAATCCATCCACATACGCGAAGTCTGAATTCCGGAGTTCGCTTGGTATTTGCCCTTGGTGTACTCGCGGATTTCGCCTTCGACGGAGTGATAGAAAATCTGGCAAATTGGCACACCCGCATAGATGCGAATGGGGTGAATACAATGCATCTCGAGCGTCCAAAAGCCCTTGAAGCCCACATCACCAAAGCCCGCAGTTACGTGCACAAAAAGTCCGAGACGCCCCACGCTGGAGCGGCCCTCAAGCATCGGCACGAGATTGCGAGTCTCCGTGTACTCGAGTGTGCGACCGAGATAGAGAGTGCCGGGCTGGAGCAAAATTCCTTCGGGACCAATCTCAAGATCCTTGGCGGGATTGTCCTTCTTCATGTCGAGAGGCATCTCGGTGTAAACCTTAAGAGCCTTATCGAGGCGGAGATTGTAGGAATTCGGATTGACGAATTTTTCTTCGAAGGGCTCGATAACAATGTCAGTGCCCCGACGTTTCTGAATTTCTGGTCCGCTAAGAATCATCGTGACACCGAAGTTAGCAGACGCCCCCGACCTGGCAACCGGAGCTAAAGTTTTTCAAAAAGGCGAGCGCCCCATGATTCGTCTTCGCGGCTCAGGCCTGGGTTTTTACCTGCCTGAAGAACGGGTCGCTCGCGTGTCTGTGTTCTGCGCTCGACGAGCTTAAAGAGTTTCTCGGTCGCCTCGGCCTCAAATTCTACGGTTGCAGGACCTTCGAGAAGTCCACTCACCACCCAAGGGGCTCCGGGCTTCAGCAAGGCTCCAAGCTCCGAAATGAGAGAAGCGAGTACTTCGGCGTAAATATTCGAGAGCAGAAGATCGCCCGGTCTCCAGTCAGACGAGCTACGGCGCAAGTCTGCTCGGGGGCCGCAAACAAGACGACACGGCTCCACAGGAAGCTTGTTCAGAGCGAAGGTCTTTTTGACTTCGACTTCGCAAAGAGGGTCCAGATCCGTCATGATAATTTCGGCTTCGGGGAAAAAATGTCTGGCGGCTGCGGCAAGAATTCCGCTTCCTGTGCCGACGTCGTAAATGAGTTGTGGTTGGAAATCTTTTATTTGTGCGAGACGCTCGAGTGATTCGAGACACATCTGCGTCGTAGGATGATCACCCGTCCCGAAGGCCATTCCAGGCTCAACAAAAAATGGGATGCGACCTTCGGGCGCCGTGTCCCAAGGTGGACCCACCCAAAGATTCTCACCAATAGAGACGCCCTTGACGCTCTTCTTATAATTTTCGAGATAGTCCGTGTCGGGGAGCGGATTCCAGGCCAGAAGCTCGCAACCCCAAGGAAGTTTTTTATCGTGCGCCGACAGGTACTCGCGAAAATCTTCAGGAAACGGAAAGTCAGGATCAAAAGCGAAGTAGACCTTAAGAAACAGCTGAAAGTGCGTCCGCTGAAAGGCACCCGAGTCGAGCCACTCAGCGCATTTCTCGGCGGCTTCGGATCCGAATTCGAGAATCTCAAAATCGGCACTGGGCACATAGAAACTCGCATCCGCATCGGGCAACTCTTCAAGGCCCTGACACCCGGGAAAACCCCAAAGCTCGTCGGTGATCTTTTGACTTTTGCGCTGAGGACAACTCATCAGAGCAACGCCGTAGTGAGGACTTGGAGAATCGGTCATTGTGGAAGCGTCTTTAGCTCTTTTTCGGCGGACTGCCGAACGCTTTCTGCCACCTGTGGATCGTTGGAGATGAGCCTGAGCTTGGCGCGGTAGTCCCGTAGGGCGCGCGTCCTCGTGTAGAGGCGACGACAGATCTCCCAGAAGTTTGCGAGCGAAGCTTCGCGACGAAAGACCTTACCCTGCTGTAGCTCAGAAAAGACGATGTCAGAGCGTCCGCGTACTTGTTGCAAGCGACCCAGCCCCCAATCCATCCACACCTCCAGATAGGAAGCGTCGAGCGCCACGAGTTCTTGGTTCTGTAAATAGCGAAGCAACGTGCGCGCTTTTTCGAAGGCCACCTTTTGATTCCGATAGCCCCCCTCGGGACGCAGAGGCGCGCGCTGCCCAAGCAAGACCTCCACAGTGAGCAACATGATCTCTGGGGCGCTGGGTAATATTTTCTGCGCACGCTCAAGATCTCGTACGGGAGCTTTCGCGTCGATGGCGCCCCCTTCGAGAGCTTGCACGTAGTAACGCTTGAGTTGTTTGAGCTTGTTGATCTCAAGCGACCTCAACCAGCCTTGCTTCAGCGCAATTTCACACCACTTGCGCAAATACCTTAAACTCTGGTTTGCACTCGCGAGCTCAAGCCACGATTCGGTGTCTCGGTAGTCTTTCTCGGTGAATTCCTTCCGCCCTGATATCGAGCGATCGAAACTCTCAAGCGCAGAGGGCATGTCTTGCTTGTGGAGATAGTAACGCGCCCTTAGAAAATGCGCCCAGGGTGGAGCATTATTCAACTCGCCTGAACCAAAGGCGTCCGAGAAATAACGCTCCATCTTTTTGGGGTCGCGGAAGTAGTCTGCGATCTCAAGTCCGCGCTTGGCCCTCAGTCGCGACGTGCGATCGAGGCGCTTCCAAGCTCCTTCAATGAGTTCTTCCGCTTTTGAAGCCGTTACGAGGGAGCTCAGCCGATCAAACGCCTCATCGAAGAGCTCCTTCTGAGCCGGATGTTTTTGAAAATCTGAAAGTGCGAGATTCTCGAGCAAGGCTCGCTCTTTTTCACGATCTCCTTTTTTTCGCGCACCCTCTGCCGCGTAATAGAGAGCTTGTGAGTTTTTTGGAGAAAATGTCAGCGCGAGGCTGAAGTGCTCGTCGCCGAGGTCGCCCGACCCCTGCATGAGCCGCATGCGACCCACAAGAATCTGAAGCTCAGCTTTCTTAAGCGGCTCCGCCGGCAATTCGCGGTAGAGGGCGTCGAGCACTTGCCAGCGTTTGGCGATGCACCCCTCCTTAAACTTCAGCGCTGCGACCTGATCCTCAAACAATGCCCGAAAAAGGGGGTCACCATTTTTTTCGATATTAAAAGCCTGAAGGAATTTTGGATTGGAGATCTCGGCGCAGGAATAGCGAGACGACGCGTGCCCCAAGCCTGACCCAAGACAGAGCCACACCGCAAGCGTTTGCCAGAGACCGAGTCTCGCCTTAGAACTCAGTCCATGAACCCGGGTCTGCCTTCGAAAGAACTTCTCGTATTGAGGCACCTCTTCATTAAAGGCACTCGCGAGTTCTTTGTAAACACGCGGGGCTTCGTGGAAGTCGAAACTCCGCTTTTGGTGACCAATCCTGGGCTCGAAGCTCATTTGGAGTATTTCAAAACGGAATTCGTGCCCTCGATGGGCAGCGGCCCTCGTGAGACCTTCTATTTGCCGACTTCGCCTGAGTACCACCTCAAGAAAGCGCTCGCCTCGGGCCTTCCCAAGATCTTCGAGATCTCGCGTTCCTTTCGTAACGGCGAACTCAGTCGACGTCATCAGCCCGAATTCACGATGCTCGAGTGGTACCGTCATCCGGGCTCGTATCTGGACATTGCACGTGACGCTGAGGAGCTTGTGGCAACTCTTGCTGATAGTTTTTCGAAAGACCCTGAGGCTTGGCAAAATGTACGACATTTCCGTGTTTGTGAGGCTTTTGAGGAGTTCTGCGGCCTCTCACTCGACCTGATCCTTCGCAACGGTGAACAAGAAAGCCTCGCGCGACGCGCCCGAGAGGCCGGATTCAAAGACCTCCCCGAGAACTCCAATTTCGAGGACGCGTTCAACTGGCTTGTGGTGAGTGTGCTAGAAGTGCGCTTTCAGAAAATGGATCTGGTCTTCTTATGGGACTATCCAGTTGAGATGGCTGCTCTTTCGCGCCGTCGCCGGGACCGCCCTCACCTCGCGGAACGTTTTGAATTCTATTTCCGTGGCACAGAGCTCGGCAACGCTTTCGGGGAACTTACCGACCCAACAGAGCAGCGGCGTCGCTCGGAAGCCGATCAGGCCCTGCGCCGCGCGATCTACGGAGAAAGTCCCGAACTCGATGAGGAGTTTTTGGGCGCCCTTGAGGTGCTCTCAGAGGCGGGTGGAATTGCTGTGGGCCTCGACCGACTTCTGCAGTGTTTGGTGGGGGCTCCGGAGATCGCCGCAGTGCTCGGCTTTCCCAAACGCCAAAATCTCAACACATAGCGCACTGCACCAAGTGCCCCAATTCACATTGGGGGCACTAGAAAATACAAAAACTTAAGTTAGCATCGATTAGTAGGTGACCCACGCGGTGTCGGGTCGTTCTTCTTGGGGGATGAAATGACTCTTACGAAATTCGATATTGTGGAACGAGTGGCTCAGACCTGCGGCTACTCCAAACTCGAAGCCGCTGATCTTGTTGAAACCGTCTTCGAATCAATCAAATCCTCTCTCAGCGTTGGCGAAGACGTGAAGATTTCGGGATTTGGGAACTTTGTCCTACGCGACAAGCGCTCCCGCATGGGCCGCAACCCTCAAACCGGTGACGCGATGGAGATTTCTGCCCGTCGCGTGATGACCTTCAAGGTCTCACAAGTTCTCAAAGAAGCCATCAACTCGGGCAAAGTGCCCGAGGGCGGCATGGCGTCATTCGACCGTTAAGAGCTCTCCACAGACCAGGACTCATTTGCCTCCCATGAACAGGCATCCTAGACATGAAAAGGTCTAGGAGGACTCGCATGACGCTCGTATCCCGCTCCGCGCTACTCACCCTAATCTTACTCACAACTCAAGGTGCCTTGGCCCAAAGCTCTCCGCTCGGTTACAAAGAAAAGGCAGCAGCCCTCGAGGCCCGCCTCGATCTGAACAAGTCCTATAACATTCCCGAAATCCGCCGTGCCCGTGCCATCGAAGAAATTTACTCGCTCGTTTTTGAGCGTCAGCTTGGATCTTTTTTTGGACCGAGTGCGCTTGTGAAGAAAATCGTTCTGGAGGATATGTCGTACCAGCGCGGCCTGAGCGCCGAGCAGCTCGCCCTCGCCGTCGCTCTGCGCGGCAACACTCTCTTCTACCCCACGCACTACGACACGACGGACCTCATCGCGAGCCGTCTTGACGGAGAAGCCGAAACTTTTAAAAACCTCGCAGACCTTGAGCGCGGCCTCAAGGCCGAGATCCCCCGCCTCGTCATCAGCTCCGAGAGCGACCGTGTCACGCAGTCTCCGAATTCAAACGAGAGCCGCCTTGCTCTTCTCAACTCTTTTGATGCCGTGCTCACCGCACGCGCCGATATCCTCGCAGCCGTCAAACGTCAGCGCCCCTTCGAGATCGTCGACAGCCGTGATCTCTATGGATCGAGCGGATTCTTTGTGGATGCTTCCCAAAAATCCGCGAGCCTCGTGGTGTCGCGAGAAGGCCGCTTCAATGAGAGCCCCTACTTTAATGCGATCTCTCTTGAGATGATTTTGGACGTGGGTCTTGTGAAAGGATTTGGCGTGAGGCCCGCTTACTTCCTCAAGTCCGCAGTCTTCGAGAACGGCCTTGCAGCCCTTCTTCAAGTGACAAGCGATCCCGTGCTCGTCACCCGCCTGCAAAGAGCCGGAGTTCATGGTTTTGAAATCGACGACTCCTATTCGAATCGTGAAGAACTCTTCAAGGGTGGCATCCTCGCCGTCGGCACGACGCCGGAGCAGATCCAAGAAGTTATTGCTCTTCTGTTTCCTTGATCAACCCGTAGTGTTTGAGCCGTTCATAATACCGGGAGCGCTTGAGTCCCAAGCGCTCCTGAGCCTTAAGACCCGCCATACTTTCCAAAGTCTTGCGCAAAATCCATTCTTCGAGCTTTGCGAGATTGGCATCGAGTCCCTCGCTTAGACTCACCTGAAAAACTTCGCTTGGCGGAGGTGAAACTCCCTCAACTCTTTCCCAGCGCGAAAGATGCGCCTCGACCTCGGCCCGACCGAGAACGGGATAAGGAACCCTCGCACAAAGCGAACGCACAAGGCCCTTGAGTTCACGCACGTTGCCAGGCCAATCGTAGCTTTCCATGTATACGAGAGCGTCCTCATCCCAACGTCGTTGGGATTTCACATCGCATTCCCTAAGGAACACACTCGCAAGCTCGCGCACGTCTTCTTTTCGCAAACGCAGGGGCGGCACACGCACCGTGACGGGCGCAATTCGGTGGTAGAGGTCTTCGCGGAACTGCCCGCGCGCGACTTTTTCTGAGAGCGTGACGTTCGCAGCACAAATCAAGCGCCCTGAGAACTCTCGCTCGCGAGTGGATCCCAGACGACGAAACTTGCGCGTCTCCAGAACACGAAGAAGTTTGACCTGAAGCTCGGGCTTGAGGGACTGAATCTCATCGAGGAAAAGAGCGCCGCCGGACGCCGCCTCAAAGAAACCTTCTTTCGCATTATGAGCTCCACTGAAGGCGCCCTTCTCAAAACCAAAAAGTTCGGCCTCAAAAAGATCTACTGGGAGCGCTGCGACGTTTACGGCCACGAGAGATTCAGAGAGTGCCGCAGCACAAAGTTCTTTCCCGGAACCGCTTTCTCCCTCGAGAAGCACGTCGAGGTCACTTGATGCGAGTGACAAGAGGTCCTCACGAAGACGGCGCGTGAGGAGACTGCTCCCGATAAGCACCTGCGCAAGCTTCTCTCTATGCGCGGCCCGTTCCTCTAGTGAGCCGAGCACAAGCGGAAGTTCCGCAAAAAGATGTTCCTTGAGCAAAAAGCGCTGAGCTCCAGCCCGGATGCTAGCGCGCATGAGACTCAGATCGTCACTACCAGACTGCACCCAGATTTCAGCGCGTGGAAAGCGACGACGAAACTGAGGGAGCGCCCGAAGCGTGAGCTCGGCCTCGGGATCATGGGAACTTTTAAGATCGAGAAGGACGAGATCAAGTGAATCGTCGCGGAGTTCTAGATTTTCAGGAAACAGCGCGAGCGAAGCAATCTCGAATACCTCGTGCTGACTCAGGGCACGGCCCAGAGCCTCTCGAACAAGGATCTCATCTTCGACAACCAGAATGCGACTCAAGCTCCACCCTCCACGCTCCTCGGGTCCCAAAGAGCCTCCAGGGTGTTGCCACTCGGATCCCAAAAGTAAAACGAGGCCGTTCCATCGCGATGTCCTTTGATGGCTGCGACCTTAACACCTTCTTTAAATAACTTGGCATGAAGCACATCGAGCTCCAAACGCTCGCGCACTTGAAATCCTAAGTGAGGAGGATGCTCCGAGGCCCCCTCCTGGATCAGGCTGAGGTCATCGGGGCCAAGACGCAGCTGAGCCCAGTCCTCATCACCCTCCCAAACAGCCTCGAGTCCGAGAAGCTCCTTGTAAAAACGAAGGCTTTCGTCGAGCCGTGTAACCCTTAAGGCGGAATGTCCCATTCTGTAGAATCGAGCCTGTGCCATACCTCTATTGTATCAAGGCCTTGGAGACTTTAAAGGAAGATTAACACTCGGCTCCTAATCATTAGATCAAACTGATCGTTATGCAGAACGTATACTCAGTGTCCGAGCCCGCAAAGGTCCTCATATTCGAAACCAGCCCGGAACGAGCGGCGCTGATCACGGATCGACTCCTCGATCACGGGATCGATGCGGCCTTTGTTGACCGCGCCGAAGAGATTACTCGGTCACTCAAAGAGCGCCCCTGCCACGTCGTACTGCTTAACGACTGCCTCAGTAGTTCCGAAGAACTTTTCACGATTTGCGGCGAAATTCGACGGGAATTTTCTTCACCGCCCGAAGTCATTTTTTCCTCTGACAATTCCAAGCTCAGTCTTCAGGACTGTCACGCCGTCGGGTGCTCCAATCTTATCAGGCGCGCCATCGACTTCAACGAGATCTGCGACTTCGTGGAACGAGTGGCCCAGATTTCTGGCAAACGTCTTTACGACGGCCAACAGCTTCGGCACTCCAACCGATTCATCTCGCAAGTGAATGGTCAGGCGGGAGCTGGAAAGACTGGAGACGAGCTCTCGCTACAAGTGAATGATGTTGCTCGCGGAGGCTTTTACTACGAATGTGATTCTTCAGGAGACAATAAACCCACTGAAGGTGCCTTGGTCCAATTCGAACTAAGCTTGGCGATGTTCCCTGACTATTCATTCAGAGGGAAAGGCTACGTCAGTTGGGTTCGAAAACTCCCCGATGGGCGCCTGGGCGTGGGCGTCGAATTTACGATGATTCCTCAGGAATCCGAAGTCCTTCTGAACGCATTCAGCGATCTCTTCAAAATCCCTGAATTTGTACCCTCTCCAGCGACGATCGACCAAGCGGCCTAGATCCTCAAAAAAGCTATAGTGTTTATTCCACAGTCACGGACTTCGCGAGATTACGAGGTTTGTCGATACTGCAACCAAGCTTACGTGCGAGACCATAGGAAATAAGCTGCGTTGGAATCACGTACAGTACGGGCGCTGTGGTCCAAGTCGTTTTTGGCAAAGCGATATACGAATTGCAGAGTTTGCGGAACTCCGTGTCTTTGTCCTCACCAATACCGACGATAAAGGCTCCTCGCGACCTAATTTCTTCAAGATTAGAGAGCGTCTTGGCATGAAGCTCATCGGGCGGCGCCATCACCACCGCCGCGAGATCCTTGTCGACGAGCGCAATCGGACCGTGCTTGAGCTCTCCAGCGGCGTAACCTTCCGCGTGGCGATAAGTGATTTCTTTGAGCTTAAGAGCACCTTCGAGTGCAATGGGATACATGGTGCCGCGACCGATAAAGAGAATTGTCTTTTTGTTTTCTAGAGAAGCTCCCACAGCCTGGAACTCGTCAGCGTGCGCAAGCACACTTTCAATGTCTTGAGGAAGTCTCGCTAGCGAACGGAACCCTTCGTCACTGTCTTTTGAGTTCGGGCTGAGGCCACGAAGATGGGCTACATCGTAGGCCAGCGCCGTGAGAACTGTGAGTTGAGCGGTGAAGGCTTTGGTCGAGGCGACTCCGATCTCTGGGCCCGCCTTGGTGGAATACTGAAAATTCGACTCACGCATGATTGTGGAGCCTGGAACATTGCAAACCGAGAAGGTCGTCAGCCCCTTTTCATTGGCCAAACGAAGAGCTGCGAGAGTATCGGCCGTTTCACCCGACTGAGAAATCACACCGACAATCGTGCCGACCTCAAAAACAGGGTTGCGGTAGCGAAACTCGCTGGCAATATCGACTTCAACAGAGAGCTTGGCCCATTTTTCGAAATAATACTTGGCGACCATCGCTGAATGATAGGCCGTGCCACAGGCGATGAGATAGACTTTCTTGACGTTCTTCCAGAGAGCTTCGTGCGCGACGGGATTGTCCCACACAAACGATCCGAGCTCAGAAAGCGGCATACGACCCGACAGAGTGTCCGCAATCACACTCGGCTGTTGGAAAATTTCCTTGAGCATGAAGTGATCAAAGCCATCTTTGGCGACCTTCTCGGAAGACCACTCGATTTTTTCGAGTTTGACGGTTTTTTCCTCGAGCGTCTTCACATCGTAGAAGTGGCTGAGGCCCTTAGAAACTTCGAAAATTGTAGAAACAGGAACAAAGCTCACTTCGCTGGTGTGCGAAAGCATCGCCTGCAAATCGCTCGCCACGAGCCCACCCGACTTGCACTGACCCAGGACAAGGGGCGCACCGGCCTGAAGACCGAAAATGCAGTCTTCAATTCCCTGAATGAGGAAGATCACAGCGTAGTGACCTTCAACCTCGGAGGCTGCCCGCTGCAAAGCGTGCAGCGCAATGTCACGTTTCTGGAGGGGGGTCGCCTCGAGGAACACAAGCTTCTGCGCGAGGGCGAGTCGCAAGCAATGTTTCTCGATCAAACGAACAAAAACTTCGGTGTCAGTCTGCGACGAGAAGGAAACTCCCTCGGCTATCAGTTGATTTTTGATTTGAGCGTGATTCTCGATAATACCGTTGTGGACAAGCACGAGGCCGCCTGCCCGGTGAGGATGCGCATTCACTTCACTGGGGACCCCATGCGTGGCCCATCGCGTGTGAGCGATGCCGAGCCTCTCGTGGTCACCCATTCCGTGAGTCGCTTCTACCAACGCCTCGACATGACCCACGCTTCGACGAATAATGAAATCCTTAGATTTTGGATCGTAGAGGGCAAATCCGGCGGAGTCGTAGCCGCGATACTCAAGGCGCTTGAGGCCCTCGATCAAAAAAGGTTTAGCCGCGTCTGTTCCAACGTAACCCACAATACCGCACATCGTAGTTAATCCTTCTTGGTCAAATTGCGCTTGTCCGCGAGTTTCTTCGCGTAACCTTCTTTAACGACCATATCGGGTCGTGAAATCGCAAGCGCACCGGCGGGCACGTCTTCGGTCACTGTTGTCCCAGATCCGACGTAAGCGTCGTCTCCGATGCTTACGGGAGCTACGAGCTGCGAATCACTTCCAATAAACGCGCGCTTTCCGATCTTAGTTTTGAATTTGTTGAAGCCGTCATAGTTGCAAGTGATCGTTCCTGCACCGATGTTGGATTCCTCTCCGACTTCGGCGTCGCCGAGATAACTCAGATGCGAAGCCTTGGCTCCGCGGGCCAGTGTGGTCTTTTTGGTTTCGACAAAATTCCCCACCTTCACATCATCGCCCAGGACAGTGTTCATGCGCAGATGGGCCATAGGACCCACTTTGGTGCGCTCTCCGACGATACTTTCGTCGATGACGCTCGACCAAAGAATATGAGCACCCTTCGAGATACGAGAATTCTTCAGGAGCACATGACCTTCGAGGTTCACATCTTCTCCGATCACAGACGAGCCCATGATGGAGCAACCCGGACCTACACGACAAGGGCCCTGGAAGACGGCCCGCGCCGAAACAAAAATCGAATCGATGTTAACGAAATCCACACCGTAGCGTTCGCAGAGATCTTTCTTGAGGCGGCGCTGAGAGAGTTGGCGCAAATCGGCCAACTCAAATGTCGTGTTCACACCGAGCAAATCTTCGGCATTCGAAACGATAGCTTCCGTCTTGAGCTTGGGTTGTTTTAGGGTTCCGAGCAAATCGGTGAGATAGAACTCATTTTGTTTGTTGTCGGTTTTGAGCTCGGCGAGTGCGGGACCGAGAAGAGTGTTGCGGAAGCAGTAGACTCCTCCGTTGACTTCGCGAATTTTGCGCTCGGACTCGGAGGCGTCTTTTTCTTCGCGAATTCCGAGGAGCAGCCCCTTGTCGTCGCGCAGAATACGTCCAAAACCTGTGGGATCTGCGGCATCGAAGCTCAGACAAAGGGCATCGAGGCTGCGTGCCACAAACTCTGAGACGAGTGGACGCAAGGTTGATTCGCGAATAAGTGGCAAGTCTCCATTGAGAACAATCGTCGCCTCATAGGAACCCAGGCTCTTGCCGAGTCCGTCGAGTGCCGTGCGAACAGCATGTCCTGTGCCCTTTTGCTCTTCCTGAGTGTAAAAAAGGACTTTCGCTTTGACGGCTTCCTCACCAAAAGCTTCGTTGGCGCGTTTCAGAAGACTCTCGCGCACCTCGGCACCGCGATAACCCACCACGATGATCACGCGATCACAGACTTCGAAGAGAGCTCGAAAAGGCGGGAAACAGATTGGCTCGTCGTTGATTTCAAAAAGAACTTTGGGCCGTGCGCTCTTCATGCGCGTTCCGCGGCCAGCAGCTAGCAAGATACCCAACATGGGCTCAGAGCCTATCCGAAATCACCCTTTTCGGATAGAACCAACGCATCACTATGCGTGCGGTCGTGGACATCGGAAGCAACTCGATCAAGTACCTCCTCGCCCAGAGCGAACGCGGGGCGTTAGTGCCTCTCGAGTCGAGATCGTGGGTCACGCGACTCGGAAAAAATCTTGAGACCAATGGTGGCTTCCTCGAGGAAGACTCACTTCGAGACACCGAGAAAGCGCTCGCCGAAATCGCTGCTCGTCTCATCGGTCCGCGGAAGCTTGATCTGCTTCGCGTTGTCGCGACCGCAGCGGCCCGCAATGCAAAAAATCAAGATCAATTGACCTCGCGGGTAAAGAAGCATCTCGGGGTTGAACTCGAGATACTCAGCGGACAAGACGAGGCCCTTTGGAGCATGCGCGGCGCACTTCAAGCAGCTGAGCAGCATTTTCCAAAAGAACGTTTCGTCTTCCTCGACATCGGTGGTGCCTCGACCGAAGTGGGCTTCCTGAGACCCACCTTCCGTGCGCACTCTTTCGAAGGAGGCGCCTTGCGCTGTCATCAAGGACTCGGCCTCGACAAGATTCCAGTGGGAGACGAGGCATGGAACGATGCCCACATCGACATCCAAAAATATTTCCCCGAATCCTCTTACAAAGAACTCCTGAGCGAGTACCAATCCAAGACTTACCGAGCGGTGGCTGTCGGCGGGACTTTGCTCCTCGCCACCAGTTACTGCAGCCCTATCCTCACGAGTCCAGCTGGATGCCTCGTAACCCGATCAGAACTCGAAGAACTCGCCGATCGAGTGCGCCGCAAAAACATGAAAGATCGCCTCGCCATGACAGGCATGGATGTGGACCGTGCCGATATTTTGCCAGCTGGGATCCTGGTGCTCAGCACCTGCCTCGCACGTCTCGGTCAGGACGAAGTTTTTGTCACGGGCTGGGGACTCCGTCACGGCCTCATCACATCTTAAATTTAGCTAGAACTGCGAGCCGCGCGAATTTCGCGGGCGAGCTGCATCTCGAGTCCTGCAACCTGAAGAATCGGCAGCAGCACCCACCCCAAGACTGGGAAAAGTGCCATCGACGACGGCAGAACAGCAAGACCCATCTGCGCTCCGAGAGAGAGTTCTTCGCGGTCCTGAAGCGCTTCGTATCCTCGCTCATGACACAGGCGACGCGAGAGCGCTAAAGACTCACCCGCTAGAGCCCAAGAAAAAATGAGGACTCCAAGAGGCATCGTGATCGGCAGCAAAAGCAAAGGCCAAGCCAAAAGAGAAATTCCCAAGCTGCGCAGCATGGCCAAAAGTTCTCTCGAACGGTCAGAAAACTTGAGACGAATACCGGCGCGCAGCTCTTCTGATGGCGGGGTTGTTAGCTTCTTGAAGTAGTGGCGAGTCAGGGAGGATTCACCCCCAATAAGCAGGACCAGCACACTCATTAGAAGTGATGCCAAGCGCCCACTCAAATATAACAACATCAAAAACCAAGCGAGAATTGCAAGTGTGGTCGCCAGAGGCTTCTCGAAATAGTGGGTGAAGGCCCAGCTTCCCGAAAGAAAAATGACCACAATGAGAGCGATCGCAAAAACGAATGTGATGGCAAGAGTCCGAAAATACCAGCTGCGGAGTTCTGGCTCGAGCCAAGTGCGCGCGAAGGCGCGAGAAAAAACGCGGATGCCGTCGACAAATCTAAGAGCCATGACACTTCCCTTATCAATGAGTTTTTGCGGATGCACGTCGCAATCGATCCGAAATCGCCAGACCCAGCGATTCCAGAGAACATTCAAGAGCAACGATGAAGCTGATCCTGGGATTGGAATCGAGAGCGCGCAACGTCGCAAAAAGCTTGGCCGCCGCCTCCGTCGATTCGCCTCGAGGTGAAAGACACTCTCGCGCTCCCCAGTCCGTAGAGATCGAAGCCGTAGAGGGGAACACCTCCAACACAGCTCCCTCCGCGCGCAAAAGCCCGCGCTCCTCGAGGAGTGCGTCGAGACGATCTGCAGGGATGTAATGAAGCGGCTTCGACGGAGCATAATGAAGGCGATGCTGACCAGGAGCCTCATGGCCTGTTGTTTCGTCGACTCCCGATCCCGAAGCTCGGAGCTTCAATCGCACTTGAGGCCCGACAACTTTCGTGAGCTCCTCGAGCGAGAGAGTCCCCGGTCGTAAGATCTCGAGCTCCGTTTGCGACAGCACCTTCACGACAGTACTCTCGAGACCGTGCTGACTTGGGCCACCCTGTACGACCGCTTCGAGACCATAAGGGCCCAACTCTGTCACAACATCCCTCGCGCTCGTTGGCGAAATCGAAGCAAAACGATTGGCGCTCGGAGCCGCGAGAGCGAGTCCAGGAAGCCGCTCAAGAACTTGCCGGAAAACTGGATGCGCGGGCGAACGAATCGCGACCCACTCTGTACCCGCTGTACACAGATCAGGCACCTTCTCAGATTTTCGGAACAAAAGCGTGAGCGGACCCGGCCAAAATGCCTCGATGAGTTTTTGATGCAAAGGCGAGCACTCATGCTTGGCAATCCAAGGCGTAAGCTCCGACTCGTCCAACACGTGCACGATGAGCGGGTCAAAATGAGGACGTGCCTTGAGCTCGAAGATCCTTGCGAGAGCCCTTTCGTCTGACGCAAGACCAGCCAGTCCGTAGACTGTTTCGGTCGGCAGGCCGATGGGCAGTGCCTGAAGAAGTCTCTCGATGACGAAGTCGAGCTGCAAAGAATCTTGAGGATCGATGAGGACGCAGCTCACTCGTGCGTGTCCTGACTCTTAAACGTGCTTGAGGTGCAACGACTTCAAGCTGGTGAGATCATCGGCAGTTTTTTGAATGCGAGCTGAAAGATTGCGAGCAATCGCTCGGTAAAAAATCATTCCGAATTTTGAATCGGCTTGGATGAGCTCTTCGAGAACTGCGAAAGGAACTTCCACAAGAATCGAAGCCTCGGCCGCTTCGGCCGTCGCAGTGCGCGTGTCGTAGACTCCCAAAGATGAATTCAGCAGTGTCATTTCTCCCAGATGCGAACCGGTCCCGATGCGCGCGAGATCTTCGTCGCCGCCGCCCAGCGATGACTTCTTAACGACAAGGGTTCCGGCTTTGACGATGTAAAAAGATTCCGCTTTGTCCCCTTCGTAGAAGAGGTTCTGTCCCGGCGCGAGCTCGACAATACGAGAAGCTTTGTCGATTTGCTTGAGAGTCGCATCAGAGCAGTCAGAGAAAAGAGAGGATTTTTTTAGTTGGTCGATAACCGCCATATAATTCCTACATTTCATCGTTTCGCGAGCAATCTGGCAAGACTTGAGAGGATCCAACTTAAGTTTCGGGCGTCGAAAATGCAGGAGCCAAATTGCTCTTAAACCAAGCGCTTTGCATCCACTTCTTAGCCAGCTCGCGTCCCCGAAGCAGCCAGGCGCGACGACTTCCAAAATCGAGGCTCTTTTTTTCGTCAAGATTTAGGCCCACAAACAAGGGCATCTTCATGACCCAGCGACCTTGTTTGGTCTTGGACCAGGTTTCTCCACGTGGTTCACGTCGAGTAAATGCCGCAGAGAGCCAGCGGTCGCCCGAAGCGAGGACCGAAGCCGGCGTCGTCTTGAGGTGAATCCAGAATTCCACCGCGTTCTTTGCCGAAGCGGTTTCGGCAAACCGATCATATTCCTCTGGGCGAGGATCACCCGCAGCCAGGCCTGAGAGATAGGGAATCTTGTCGGCAGCGGCCGCCGTGACCTTCTTGTCGAAGAGGGGCGCTTGCAGCTCTTCCCATAGAGCGCGCGAAATACCGAGTCCGTGAGTACTGACGAGATCCATCGTTCCTGAGTTGGCCACGACGGGACAATCCGCTGGAATCGCGAGTTCCGCAAATTCGTCTTTTGGAAGCCACACACGGAGCTCTTTCGAGAATTCTTCGAAGCTGCCACGTTCGCCACGTATCCGCGAGAGAAAGCCTCTCTCGAGTCCAAGCGGGACCCATGAACTCCACTTGAAAGCCTGCCACTCAGCTTGATTGGCGCTTCCCTCCTGGGCCCAGGAAACTGCCATCCAGCAACCCCAACCCGTCCCAACGACTTTGGCAAACTTCACGCCCGAGCGCTGCAACTCTTGCATGAACCCCAAAGCCAAAAAACTTTCAACACCCGCTCCATCCACCCAAACACCGATGACAGGCGCGCGCGGCGCAGGAGCAGCTGGAGTTTCTGGGGCGGGACTCGGAAGAGTCGCTTCTGTTTGTGCGGTCTCTTCGACGCGAGCGTCCATTTTTTCTTCAATACCCTCGGGAGACTTTGTGGCCTCGACCGATTCGGGGGGGGGCGGAGTATCGGGTGCGCGCTTCGAAGTAGAACAGGCCTGGAGAATGAGAAGTGTCAGGCCGAGAAGCTTCTTGTTCATAGATCTTGTTTAACCCTTTCGCTCCAGATAGGCCAGGTACTCGATGTTTCCATCACCGCCCTGGATGGGACTCTCAACGAGCGCCTTCCAATCGAGAAGTCCCGTGGCTTGCACGGCTTCGCGCACTCGGCCGATGGCATCCTGCCTGTCTCCTTCATCGCGCACGATCCCTTTTGGAACTCGACTGCGGTCGAGCTCGAACTGAGGTTTCACGAGAACCACCCAAGGTGCGAGTGGCTTCATCCACGGAGCGACGTGAGATAGAATGCGCGTCACTGAAATAAAGGAAACATCTGTCACCAAAATATCAAACGGAAGCTGGACTCCATGACGGAGCCAGTCCTGAGTTTCGACCTTGAGAACATGAGTCTGCTCTAGGCTCAGCACTCTGGCATCCGAACGCAAACGTTCGTGGAGTTGATGGGTGCCGACGTCGAGAGCCACCACGCGCGCAGCTCCTTTTTCAAGAAGAACCTGAGTGAAGCCCCCCGTGCTCGAGCCGATATCAAAGCCCAAACCTCCTTGCGAAGACTCGAGAAGCTCGGGCCACACCTCAAAAGCTTTGCGAAGCTTTTGGGCTCCCCGTCCGACGTCTTGGGGTCCGTCGTGCTTGAGTTTGATCTCGGTATCTTCCGCAAGCGCTTGGCCTGATTTAAGAACAGGGGTCCAATGAGTTTCACCACCGGCATCGACACGAGCAAAGAGAACTTCGCCCGCCATAATGTACGCTTGCGCTTTGGAACGAGACTCGACAAGCCCCCGCTTCACAACAAGCTCATCAGCCCGAAGCTTTGCTGCTTTCATTGAGATTCAGGCTCCTCGCCCGGCTACGAAAGCAACCAACTGCGAAAGGACGAGATGCTCGGGAGCAAAACAGGGTGACTGCAAACGCGCCGCTGTGTCGCGAACACGCACTTCAAGCGCGGGAATTCCGATCAAGGAAACATAAGTGAGTTTACCGGACTCGGCATCCTTGCCGGGGGTTTTGCCGAGCTCAGCGCGTGTGGCGCGAGTGTCGAGCAGGTCATCAACCATCTGGAATAGCAGACCCAAATCTTCGCCCCACGCGGCAATTTCCGGCTCAAAACGCGAAAACTCTTTTATGGGGAGCGCATGCAGGGCTCCCAAAAGACACGAAGCTGACATGAGAGCTCCGGTTTTTTTGCGATGAATCTCTTCGAGCAACGTCGCCGAGGCCTCGCCACGCCCGCCCTCGGACTTCATGTCGAGCCACTGTCCCGCGATCATCCCTGCTGCCCCCGCTGCCTGCGCGAGGAGGGCCACCGCACGCGGGAGTTTTTCGGGAGCGTCTCTAAAAGATTCACCGAGTGCTTGAAAACTTGCCGTGAGCAGAGCATCCCCAGCGAGAACAGCGAAGGCATCGCCTTTCAAGACATGTAAGGTGGGACGCCCTCTCCTAAAATCATCATCGTCCATCGCCGGAAGATCGTCGTGCACGAGCGAATAGGTGTGCATCAACTCGAGCGAGAGAGCCAGTCGCCTTAGAGAAGGAATCGAAAGCGTGTCTTCGCCACGAAAAACTTCGGCAAAAGAGAAAACCAGAGCCGGCCGCACAGCCTTCCCCGCTCCCTCGAGCACGTGTCGCAATGCTTCAGAAAAATCAAGAGGCCACTGCACTTCGCGCAGCCAAACCCCAAGCTCAGTATCAACAGCATTGCGCGTGCGCAGGAGCTGCGCTTCAAAGGTCTTGTTCGGAGAGACTTCCATCCTTGGCCTCGAGAATTTCTTTTACGCGGAGCTCGGCTTTCTCGAGGGTCGTGGTGCACTTTTTGACCAACTCGATGCCTTGCTTAAACAACTCGAGAGCGTCTTCAAGAGGAAGCTCTTCGCTCTCCATCTTCTTGACGAGCTCATCGAGGGACTTGATGTCTTTTTCGATCATATGGGGCTAGAGCCTAGGCGACCATGCGGGTTGCTTGCAAGGGCCGAGACTCCGAGGCGAGAGGGTTTTGGTACGCCCTCCGCGGGCCGTAGTGACTTTGATCTGGTAAACACCACTCTCGTTGCTCGAATAAGCGAGGAAACGACCATCCGGACTAAACGTAGGATTTTCGTTGGAGTGCGAATCCGACGTGAGTCGCACCAGGTTCGACCCACTGGGATCGACCAAGAAAATATTGAAATTATTGCCCTGGTTTTCTTGTCCCGAAAACACAATCTTGTCGCCCTTGGGACTCCAGTTAGGTGAGCTGTTGTACTGACCGGCAAAGGTGAGGCGCTTTGCGTTTGAGCCGTCCGCATTCGCGACCCAAATGTGGGGGCGTCCCGTCTTGCTCGATGAGAATACAATCTGGCGACCGTCAGGCGACCAGTCGGGCTCGACACTAAAGAACAGGGTTTTGGTGATGGGGTAACGCACTTTGCTCACGAGATCCAAAATATAAATCTCGGGTTTCCCATTCTGAGAAAAAGTGTAGGCGATTTTATTGTCGATCGGGTGGAAAGAGCCGCCCGTATTGAGGCCCTTCGCGGCACTCAGGACGCTGCGCTGATGCGTGGTCATATCGTAGAGATAGAGGTTCGGATTCAAAGCACCTTTGGTTCCCCATTCGCGGTACGAGGTGAAAAGCAGTCGCTTGCCGTCGGGAGCCCACGAAGGCGAAAGTGCGAAATTTCCGTCGCGCGTGAGCTGCGTGATATTGTCGCCGTCGAAATCCATTACATAGATTTCTTTTTTCTTCAGACCACAACTCATCAGAAGACGCGTGCGAAAAATGCCGGGCTCTCCCGTGAGGGACTCGATCACATCGTTACCCGAATAGTGCGCAAGTTCGCGACCGGGATCACTCACCTTACCCACGAGAGGATAGAGTCGACCGAGAATTTGCACACCTTTGGCGATGTCGTAGAGACGAAGCTCGGCCTGAGGGCGACCTTCTTTCATCGAAACCGCGCTCTTAATGAGAAACTCGACACCCATGGCGCGGTAGGGTTCAAAACGGAAGCTACCCGCAACGAGGCCCCCCTTTGAAACGGGCATCTTCGACGGAGGCAAGAGCTCAAAAAGGTCCGTGAACTCCAAATCTCCTGTGATCGTCGCGTAAAAAGAATTCGCAAAAGCTCCAGCACCTGTCGTGGGTTCAATCGCAATGAGAACTTTTTTGAGGTTAGGATCTCCAACAGGAATGTAAATTCGAGAGGCATCGGAGACGGGAGCTGCGGCTTCTTGAGACCAAGCGGCCGAGGCCCCCAACAGAGCAAGCCCCAAACTCGATAAGATAAAAAACTGTTTCATTGTGGAAACCCCCATTCAATTCCTTGTTCCATGATCAGTCGCTGCAGGCTTAGCGGCGGAGCCGGATAAGGCTCAGCCTCTTTCAGGGCCTGCGACACATAGCGGTCAAACTCTTCGTTGCCGCTCTTTTTAATAAACTCTTGGCTCAGAACCTTACCCGTTGGGGCAAGCTTCACGAGCACACGTGCTGACAAGTTCGAGGCCTGCATCCAACCGGGGAGACTCCAGGTTTTTCGCAGATGTGCCTTCAGGTGCCCCTGGAAAATATCCATATCATCGGCCACATCACCCGTGACACTGTAGCCTTGCGAAACGATGTTGCCCGCGAGCGGCATGCGACCCTGGCCCTCGCCCGCTTCACCCTTGAGTTCTTTCAGAAGTTCTTTGCGACGCTGTTCGACTCGCAGGGAAGCCCGCAAATCGGCAAGTCTCTTCTTTTGAGCTTCGTCGACTTTCTTCTGAGTTTCGGCTTTCGAGAGCGCTTTGATATCGTCTTCTTTGCTCTGTATCTTCATGGCCGTCTCAGACGGGGGAGGCACCACCACGTCTTCTTTAGCAGCAGGCTCTTCAACTTTTGGAGCGTTGCCCATCTCCTCCGTCGGGTCGATATTCTGAAGCTCCTGAAGCGTCAGCTCGGGAAGCCCTACGAGATCAACGCGTATGGCATTTTTGAATTCTTTTTTTGTGAATTTGTCAGAGTAATCGGTCGAGATGCCGAGGAGATTTGCCACCATCGGAGCAACGAAAAACACGAATAGAAATGAGCCGTGAGCAAT
Source organism: Bacteriovorax stolpii (assembly GCA_945881775.1). Classification (GTDB taxonomy): domain Bacteria; phylum Bdellovibrionota; class UBA2428; order UBA2428; family UBA2428; genus CAMCVE01. Next base: position 66,169 of record CAMCVE010000010.1, on the reverse strand, counting down.
CAACGAAAGGGAAAGCGAGCGCCGAAAGAAACCTTCTTGTTTCTTGATGACTCCCCCGCTGCTGGGCGGAGCGACCGGAGCTCGTCTCTGTTTGGCGAGCTCACGGAAATGCTCAAAAAAAATTGGGTCCGTCATCGTCCCTCGGTGCCTTACTCGGGCTTGGTGACGAGTCCCACGCGCTCGATGCCGGCTCCTTGGACGGTGGCCATGATTTCGGCCACGGCACCGTAAGGAACATCTTTATCAGCACGCACAAAAAGTTCTTTTTGCTCCCGACCCGCGAATTTGCTCTTGAGCGTCTTCACAAGATCCGCGCGAGAAACGGGTGTGTCTCCGAGGCGCAGATTGCGGTCTCGCGAGAGATAAAGAATCACGGGTGCCTCGGTGGCCTGCTTCTGGAGATTCTGTCCCGCGGCCACAGGAAGTTCCACGTTCACACCTTGCTCAAGAAAAGGCGTGGTGACCATCGAGATAATCAGCAGAACGAGCATGACGTCCACGAGCGGGATCATGTTCATTTCTGCCATGGGGGTGTAGTCGTCACCCCCTCCGCCAAAATTGGATACTGCCATGACTTGCCCTCTTCTTTACTCGAGATAACCGCGACGCAGGATGTTCGAAAAATCCGAAGAGAAGTTGTCCATCTCAACCCGGAAGGACTTCAGCTTCTGGAGATTGATGTTGTAGAAAACTGAAGCCGGGATGGCCGTTGCAAGCGCGACGGCGGTGGCGATCAGAGCCTCAGAGATACCAGGAGCCACGTTCTGCAAAGTCGCAGGACCTCCTTGGCCGATACCTTGGAAGGCGTTCATAATGCCCCAGACGGTTCCGAAGAGTCCGATGTAAGGCGAGTTGGAAGCGATTGTTGCGAGCCATCCGAGACGCGACTCGAGACGGAGGGATTCCGTGATCGCCGCTTTGCGAAGAGCGCGCTCGACGTTCTCCATTCCGCGCCCGGCGAGGATTTCGTTTGAAACCTTTTTCTCCTGACCCTTCTGCGCAACTTTCTGGAACTCTTTGTATCCCGAGCGAAAAACATTGGAGACAGGGCTTTCACTCAGCGCCTTGGATTCGGCATAAATCGTATCGAGCGATTTGCCGTTCCAGAAACTGTTCAGAAACAAGGCTGTTGAGCGATGCACGCGGCGAAATCCCAGCCACTTCGAAAAGATTACGGACCATGAAAGCACGGAGAGTCCAATCAGAGTAAAGAGGACAGCTTTTACGATGGGTCCGGTGCCATATGCGAGTTCAAGAGCATTAGAATCAGCCATATGCTGGAAATCTTAACTTGAAGGCTGGGGCTTTGCCAGTTAGGCCGCGTTGCCACGAGCTTGCGTCAAAACACGGCGTAGCAAAATCGCAAAGAACACCGTGAAGATAAGAATGAAGCTCCACTGTCCCAAAACGCTCGGACTCTGCAGCACCAAATGTGACCAAGGATGTGGCCCTTCGTAAATCGAGGTCAAAGAGGCAACACGTCCCCAAGAGAGGGGGAACCCGTACACGCAGGTGAGCGTCACAACAAGCGAGGCCACAAGGCACACGCGACGCCACGAAGCCATCACCGTGCGATCACTCACAAGAGTCCAAGCCGTCAGCAAAGCCGCCCACCAAAGAGCAACAAGCCCCATGAACGCCTGCTCGAGCGCGCCGCCCGACGTCTTAAGAACTGCGTAAAGCAAAAAACCTTCAAAGATCGCTAGAGCTAGAAGCCCCACAACCTCAAAGAGACCCGAGCGGGCCAGCAGTCGGCTGAGTTTCAGGCGCGTGAGCTCGAGCGCGCCCACCCAAAGTACGAGCAATGAAGCGCGCAAAGCGATCACAGGCAGAAGATAAAGGCTCCCAAGGCCCAATTGCCCCTCGATACTCAGAAACCCGGTGAGAAGCAGAAGGAGCACTCCCAGGCTGGCGAGCGAAAACCCGGTGAGCAAGGGCCGGAGAGATTCCTCGACCCAAAGTATTGGAGCGGGCCATTTGCGCAACGACTCACCAAGGAATTCGCGCAGGGTGACGGCCTTGGAATCGAGCGAAGTCCTGCGAGCAAAGACCGCCCAAAGCGCCACGACGAGAGTCACGGTCTGGATGAAAACCTCATTATTTTCGACCATTTGAGATGCAAACAGGGCGGGGTGTCCAAGCAAAAAGAGTGCGCCTTTCAAAATAGAGGAGACGAGCGCCCTCAAGACGAAGAAAATTAGAAAGAAGGCGTAGACCGGGAAAAAGGGTGCATCTTTGATCTCACCCAAAAGCCCTTGCAGTTTCCGGCTCATTGCGGCAAGACTCTAAAAAACCACTGCCATGAAAGCAAGGACCAATAATGACGAAACTTCAGGAACTTGCGCGTAACAATCAAATCGAAGCTGTGGTTTTGGGAGCCGGACTGGCCGGGTCGGAGTGCGCCTGGCAACTGGCTCGCGCTGGACGCAGGGTGCTCCTCATCGAACAGCGACCCGAAAGATCCAATGAGGCTCACACCGGTCCGCTCTTTGCCGAACTCGTGTGCAGCAATTCCCTCAAGTCCAAAGACCCCGAAAGTGCCCCCGGTCTTTTGAAATGGGAACTGGGACAGCTCTCGTCGCTGATTCTTCAGGCTGCCGCAGGAGCCGAGGTGCCCGCGGGTCAGGCGCTCGCCGTGGATCGTATCAAATTCAGTCAAACAATCACCGAGGCGCTTGAGGCTCACCCGAACGTCACTGTGCTCCGGCAAGCGATCTCTCACCATGAAGAGCTCAAGATCGAAGGACTGCGCGGGCTTCTGCCCGTGGTAATCGCCACAGGTCCTCTGACCTCCGAAGATTTCGCCGCGAGTCTCTCACCCTTCGTTGGAGAGAATCTTTATTTTTATGACGCCATCGCGCCGATCGTTGACGGCTCGACAATCGACACCTCGGTGGCCTTCCTGCAAAACCGCTACGACAAGGATCTCTCCGGCCAAGAAATTGCCTCGGACGGCGACTATCTCAACTGTCCTTTCACCGAAGAGCAGTTCCATGCCTTTATCTCTGAGCTCAAGAATGCAGAGAAAGTGGAGCCACATGATTTCGAAAAGGCCATTTATTTTCAAGGATGTCAGCCGATCGAGGCCATCCTCGAACGAGGAGATCGCTCACTGCTCTTTGGTCCCATGAAACCCGTGGGACTTACGGACCCTCGCACGAATGAGCGTCCTTTCGCTGTGGTGCAACTTCGCAAAGAGGACACCGAGGGCCGCGCGTGGAGCATGGTCGGTTTCCAGACCAAGCTGAAATACCCCGAGCAAAAACGCCTCTTCGCGATGATTCCCGGACTCGAGAACGCCGAGTTTTACCGAATGGGAAGCCTCCACAGAAACACCTTCATCCACTCACCAAGTCTTTTGGATTCCAATTTGCGACTCAAGCGCGCTCCTTGGCTCCGATTTGCGGGACAAATCACCGGCGTGGAAGGATACCTCGAGAGTTGCGCTGTCGGCGCTTACGTCGGCCGCATGATCGACCTCGAACTTCGGGGCCAAGAAAATCCACCGCCACCTCCGCAGACCACGGCACTCGGCGCTTTGGTGCACGCAGTTTACGGCGGCCCCCAGAAAAACTTCCAACCCATGAACATCAATTGGGGACTTGTGCCCCTGTTAGAGATCAATCCTCGCGACAAACAAAAGAAATTGCGTCTCGCAGAGCGCGGCCAGCGTCAGTTCAAACACTGGATGGCGTTGTTCTAGCCTTATCAATCGCAGAAGCGCCTGAAGCGCTCGATGCCCATTTTGATCTCTTCTTCGCTTGTTGCAAATGAGAGACGAACCCAGCCCTTCATGCCCATGGAGCCCCCAGGCACAACAACGACGCGCTCGGATTCGAGAATTTTTGCAGCGAAGTCTTTTTCATCGGCCCAGCCTTTTTTCTGAATCACTGCAGAGACATCCACAAAAAGATAAAAGGCGCCGTCGGGTTTGATGCACTTCAGACCCGGGATCGAATTGATGCCCGTGAGAATGAGGTCGCGACGTGCTCTGTAGGCCTTCACAATTGGCTCTAAGAACCCTTCGGCTTCGCGCAGTCCTTTGGCGGCCGCATCCTGGATGAATCCCGGGAAACACGTCACCATCTGACTTTGGATGGCCGTGAGGCGCTTGATGTTCTCGGGGTGACCCGCGATCCAACCGAGGCGCCAGCCCGTCATTGCCATCGTCTTGGAACACGCGTTGATCGCGAAGACGTACTCTGAAGCCGATTCATCCACGAGCGACAGTGCTGAAATGTGTTTGCGCTCGGGGCTGAGCACGAGGCGCTCATAGAGTTCGTCGTAAAGTAGATAGACTTTGCGCTTCGCGCACCAGTCGATGATCTCTTTGAGCTGGGTTTCTCGTATCATGGTGCCCGAAGGGTTTCCGGGCGAAGAGAATAAAAGAATTTTCGTCTTGGGAGTGTAGGCCGCCTCGAGCTCCGCCGCCGTGGGGAAGTATCCGTTGGCTTCTTGGCAAGCCAGCGGCTTTGCAACGCCACTCACAGACTTCACGATGCTCGGATAGGAGACCCAGTAGGGGACGGGGATTAGGGCTTCGTCTCCGGGCTCCATGATCACGTCCATCAGCAGATAAAGACCTTGCTTGGCTCCGCCTGTGACAACGATGTTTGCGGGAGTGACCCATTTCGAGGCGAGACGTTCGCGGTAATCTGTGGCGATTGCTTCGCGGAGATTGGGTTGGCCTTGGCTCGCGACGTAGCGAGTGTTGCCCGCCTTCATGCTTCGTGTGGCTTCTTCGATGATGAACGAGGGGGTGTCGAAATCCGGCTCTCCAGCGGCAAACGAGACCACGTCTTCGCCTCGCGCTTTCATTTCGCGAACTTTGCCGAGCAGCGCGAGCGTGAGACTTTCTTGGACTTTTTCTGGAATCATGATTTGCCACCTTCCTGAGCGATCTTCTTCTTGAGGGCCGATTCAACATTGAGAGGAACAAGTTCGTGCAGAGGCCCACCGTGGTGGGCAATTTCTTTGACGAGGGAGCTGCTCACAAAGAAGTGATTCTCGTCGGCCAGCACAAGCAGCGTCTCGAGTCCCGACCCAAGTTTTCGATTCATCGTCGCAATCTGGAGTTCATTCTCGTAATCGCTCACGGCACGCAGCCCTCGCACGAGAAATTTTGCACCCACTTGAGTTGCGTAGTCAGCCACAAGACCATCGTGGTGGGTAACTTTAACTTTTGCCGTGAGTCCCATCGCATCCAGCGCCCCTTGCACAAGGCGCACGCGCTCTTCGGCCGTAAAGAGGGTCTTCTTTCGAGAATTGTGGGCCACGACGACGTGAATCACGTCGAACAAATGGGACATTTTTTTGATGACATCAAAATGTCCGAAGGTGGGAGGATCAAAGCTCCCGGCGTAGACGGCCCTGCGCTCCATGGGGCCCCAGCATTCATGAGGGCGGCGCGCAGGTCAACTCTGCCGAACGAAAAAGCACTGCCCGCTCGAGCCCTTATCCCGACGCTGGACGCAGCTCCAACCTTCAAAGACAGGAGTTTCTTCGCGAATGCCGATCTCAGCGTAGATCAGAGCGTTTTCGGGCTGCAATATCTCGGGAACTTTTAAAAGAGCCTTGATGGCCCGTTCGGCGAGTCCTTTGCCGTAAGGAGGATCGCAGAAGATGGTGTCTAAGGGACCCAACCTTTCAACCCGGCGGCGCAAAAGACCCGCCCAGCTCTCCGGACGCGACTCCGTAATGATCTCGACAGACTCCGCTGCGAGACCCAGATTCTCGCAGTTCTTGCGGAGAACTTTTAGCGCTTCACGATCATTCTCAAAAAAGACAACACTCTGGGCTCCGTGCGAAAGTGCCTCAAAACCAATCGACCCCGACCCCGCAAAAAGGTCGGCGACATTGCGACTTTGGTGGGCCAGGCCGTGTTGAAGAATATTGAAGAGAGCTTGGCGATTGCCGTCGCTTGTAGGGCGAGTGACATCGCCTCGCGGGGCGAGAAGTGTTCGCCCACTCCAGAGACCGCCCGAAATTCGCATGAGTCCCGGAACTTAGTTGTGCGAGGAGCCGCTCGACGGGACGATCACAGCTCCATTGGCAATCGGACCCTCAATGGAAGAATAGCCGCCCCGTGGTGCACAAGGCTGTGTGCCACCGGACTGATAGGCCATATGCTCGCCAGGACCTTGGGCTGCGGGTGCCTGATAAGCGCCAGGTTGCATCGACGGCTGGTAATTGCCGCCCAACGTGCCACCCGGCATCTGGTAGCCTTGAGGTTGAGCCGAAGCCACGCTGGCCACGAGAGAAAAGACAGTTGCAGAGAGAATTTTCATCGATTTCATCATCAGCCTCATCCTTCAGGCCCGAGCGTGACGCCGGCGGGTTGCACGATTTCCAAAAGATTCTGAAATGTCATGGCGACTTTGCGGGCGGTTTCCATGTCAGCGTCGGAAGCTAGCACGCGGCCTTGGGCATTGAAAACCCCTTCGACTTCGCCACGAGCGTTGTACTTCATGCGAATCACGCCTTCAGCGCCGTCCGGGGAACGTTCTTTGATTTCAACGGGGCGACCTCCGCCGTCATAGCGGAAGAGAACCGTGCGTGAGGCCGTTTGTTTGCCACTCGGAACGGTCTCGGTGACCGTTGTGATGCGGCCCTGTTGGTCATAGCCTAGCTTGAGGTTGCGATTTTCAGAGTGATCAAAAGCGGTGGCGAGGTTGCCCTTGGTGTCGTAGGCGTAGCTGATCTTGCGAGCGCCCTTTTGCACAGAGCTCACCTTGCGGTGCTTGGCATCGTAGACCAGCGCTGTCACGGTTCCGTTGGGAGCCGTCTTCTTTTTCAGGAGTCCGTCGGCGTAGTAATCAAACGATGTCGAGGTCTTGGTGCCTTTGGCGATCGTCCAATCGAGACCTCGCGCCGAAGTGCCGGGCTTCTCGGCGTCGGGCCACTGAGAAACCACAAGCGGAGTGCCACAGCACTCTGTGAAAATTGTTTCCGTAACCACATCGCGAACCGAGGTCACGGCACGGTAGTTGAACTTTGAACCGTCTGCGCGTTTGCGGAATTCGTACCAAAACTTCGAGATTTCACGGTCCTTGGATCCTTCTTGGAAACGAGTCACAATCGTTCCGAACTTGCTCTCAGGATCGAGGCTATCAGAGAAATAATCGTAGTTCGTGGTCATGCCGTCGCGGTCACGGAACTTTGTGATCCAGTCGCGCGACTTGTTGTAAGCCATTTCTTTGTATTCGCCGTTGGCGTAGGTGACTTTGGTCATGTTGTGTTCATCGTCGTAATCGTAGGTGTAGGGAACGCCGTCGACGCCCACTGCCTTAATAAGATTGCCGATCGGGGAATAGCTGTAGCTCGACTTGAGCGCGTCACGCTCGACCCGAACCACGCGTGGCTTCTTGTTGAACTCTTTCCAAGTGAATTTCACTTGGTTGTTGAAGTTGTCGCGCAACTGATCGATCAGCCCCGTCTTGTAGACAACATCGATCGCGTTGCCATTCTTGTCGGCGAGGCGAGAGAGTTTGCCCCCTGCATCGAAGCTCAGGATCTTTCCAGAGGCGCTCTCTAGCGTCCAACCTGCCTTGGTCTTAACGAGAGTTTGCAGGCCGTAGAGGGAATTGATCCACTTGTTTGCTCCAGCAGGAACGAAAGTGACGATGTTGCCGCCGCCGCCTTCGAAATAATCAACGTTCTTAGCGTTTGTTTTGAGGTAGCCTTCAAGCTCTGAAGACCAACCCACTCCGAAGAATCCTTGCACGTAGCTCGAGCGGCTGTTGTAAGTCCGAGTCACTTCGATGTTCAGACCCGAAGTCGGCAAGAAGAAGTCCGTGTTCGCAACATAATAGTTTCCGTTGTTAACGTTCACTCCGGCATGCGCACCGAGAGCCCCGAGCACCAGAGTCAGCGCGGCTGACCGAATCGCAGTTTTGAACATACAAAAACCTCCACTCACACTTTCCAACTATCTTAGCAGCCCCTGCAAAAACTCAGAGCGTCAATAACTTCTCATGTTCCCTTGAGTGGAGAGGAGAAGGCCCGACGCGTTAAACGCGAATGGTGACAATCTTTTTGATCACCACGTAACCCATCACTTCAAGACCCAGCACACAGAGAAGAATGACCCATCCAGCGGGGTGCACAAACAGAGGGGTCATCATGATGGGATCAATAAAATAGAGCACGCAAGCCAGAGCCCAGGGCAGAATCGATACCACCACGGCCGAGGTCATCCCTTGAGCGGTGAGCGCCTCAATCTTTCCCTGAAGCTTGATCCGCTCGCGAATCGTCTTGGTGATCGTCGAGAAGGTCTCGGTCATGTTACCGCCCGTTTCCTTCAAAATATTGACGCTGGTCGAGAACATCACGATGTCCTCCGAAGGAAGGCGCTTGGCGAGATTCTCGAGGCCCAGCTCCAAAGTCTGGCCGATGCGGTTCTTATCGAGGATCATACCGAACTCCTGGGAGATCGGACCACTGAGCTCATCCACACAGATCTTAAATGCCTGGGACAAGTTCATGCCCGACTTCATGGCGTTGCCCATGAGAGTGAGACCGTCGATCATTTGATCGGAGAATTGCTTGATACGGCGTGGACGAACAAAGTGCTCGAGATAGGCGAGCGGCAAATGCCACGAGAACCAAATCGCACCCAAACAAAAGAAAACCGCGACAATCGGCAAAGCCGAAAAAAGCGCCACCATCAGAATCACACCGATCACCGAGATGATTATCTGCTGCCGGATCACCGCCTTCAAATCCATCTTCAAATAGAACATGTCCTGGTAGACTTCGCTCGTCTTCTGACTGATCACTGACATCCGACCCCAAACACGGACATAGATCTGCTCAAAAGAGAAGAACATGGCCACAAAGATGAGGCACCCGGACACAACGCTGATCGCAAGAGGGCTCATGCAGCTTTAAAGATCCCCTTCGGAAGCCTGATACCAAGCGCCTCGAATTTCTCGACCATCTTCGGCATAAAGCCCGTCGCCATATGGCGACCGATGACCTTGCGGTTCTTATCAATGCCATCAGACTTCCAGAGGAAAATGTCTTGCATAGTAATGACATCGCCCTGCATACCGGTGACTTCCGTGACGTGCGTCACGCGGCGAGAACCATCCGAAAGGCGTGACTGCTGAACGATCAGGTGAACAGCGCCCGCGATCTGCGAGCGAATGGCTTCGACGGGCATGTTCATGCCCGCCATCATCACAAGAGTCTCGAGACGACCGATCGCATCGCGAGGATTGTTCGAGTGAACTGTGGCCATGGAGCCATCGTGACCCGTGTTCATCGCCTGAAGCATGTCGAGCGCTTCTCCGGCTCGCACCTCGCCGATGATGATGCGGTCAGGCCGCATCCGCAGGGTTTGTTTGACGAGGTCACGAATCGTGACAGCTCCCGTGCCTTCGATGTTCGCTGGGCGCGACTCCAGACGTCCGACATGCTTTTGCTGGAGCTGAAGCTCGGCCGCATCTTCGACCGTAAGAATACGTTCGTTGGCCGGAATGAACGAGGAGAGAACGTTGAGAAGCGTCGTTTTACCGGAACCCGTACCTCCGCTGATGAGCACGTTGGAGTGACACTCCACTGCGGCCCTCAGGAAGTCGGCCATTTCCTGACTCATGGAACCAAACCCTACGAGCGACTCGATTGTGAGCCGCTTCGTGGGAAATTTACGAATCGTGATCATCGGGCCATCAATCGAGAGTGGGGGGATGATGGCGTGAACACGACTTCCGTCGGCAAGACGCGCATCCACGTAAGGACTCTTCTCGTCGATACGACGACCAATCGGGTTGACGATGCGCTCGATAATCTGACGGAGCTGATCATTCGAAGAGAAATTCGTGGGCGACTCGATGAGTTTACCCGATTTTTCGATGTAGGTGAGGTCTGCACGACAGACCATGACTTCCGTAATGGTCGGATCGGCGAGGTATTCCTCGAGAGGACCAAGGCCGATCGCCTCGTCTAAGATTTCTTTCATCAGCTTGGCCGACTCTTCGCGAGACTTCCAAGGGTGCTCTTCGTTGTTCATGACTTCGGCCACGATCGACTGCGCTCGTGCGCGCAAGTCGGCCTTCTTGTCTTCCGACAAGGCGCGGTCGAGTTCTTCTTTTTTGAGGTCCATGCGTTCAACAAGTTGAGCATGAACACGGAGCTTGAAGGCACTGCGAGGATCCGTAGGACCCCGCCCCTTGAGCGGAATCACTTTGTTTTCGCTAGAAGACGATGCAACTGCTGCGGGCGCGGCTTTTGGGCGCTCCGCTTTTTGGGCTTTTGAGAGCTGCTCTAACACTCGCTTCTCGATAATAAAGCGACTCAGCCCGGTAATACCTTTGGTCGCTGCCGACTGAGGTGCCACAATCATCATCGGCGAACCCTTGGCAAGCGAAGCGTTGGCCGAAGCGGCGTCTTCTGGAACCACAGCAATCACCTGGCGCTTGAGGGTCTGCTCGAGGAACTGCGGATTGTAGGGGCTTCCCGTTGGAAAACGGTTCACGATCACTTTTGTGATCTCCGGAGGATAAAGCATGGACTGAAGTTTCTCGATCAGGCGCTTGGTCTGATTGAGAACAAGAATCTCAGGCACCGTGGGGACCAGGATCATCGTCGCATGATCAAAAACTTTCAGCATCGGGCCCTCAACGGAATTGCCGCAATCGATGATCGTAAGCGGGAATGTCTTACGCACCAGGCTCAGAGCGAGATCGAGCTTGGCTTCGTCGAGTTGCCCAAAGCGTTCCAAGTTGGAAAGCATCTGAAGCGCAAAAAGTGGCACGGCCGCGTTTCCGGTGTTCACCGGCGTCACAAGTTGCCTCAAGCGATTGGAATCGGGGACCTTACCTTCGATGAGCGCATCGCCATAACCTTTGACCTGCTTGATGCCGTAAATAAGATTTATATCGCCCGTGCTGTTCGGATCGCAGTCGAGCACGAGCGGACCCTTCTTGCTGTCATAGGCAATCGCAAGCGCCAAGTTCGCTGCGAAAACTGACTTCCCAACACCACCCTTGCCACCGACGATGGCAATCACATGACCCATTGGAACCGCGGAGGCCTGCGGTGCCGCAGGAGCTGCAGGTGCCGAACTCGCAGGAGCTGGAGGAGTCGCTGGTGCTTGCGCCATCTCGTCCTATCTCCTCAGCCTAAATTTGCGCTTGAGTTCGTCGGTGCCTTGTTCAGGACTCCGCATCTTGGTGGGAGTTACAAACACGATGAACTGTGACTTGTTGTCTTGGAAGGACTGTTTGCGTCCGATTCCAAAGACCTCGAAATCGCCGCCTCCCTCTGAGCCGGTCGGGGATCGGTCAAAGGTCACGTTGCGCTGCTCGCCGATCATTCCACCGAGGGCCGCACTTTCGCCGTTCGTGACGACGAGTGCTGTGCTGACTTTATTCTCAATCGTTTTGGGAGCACCGTTGGCGCCGATGCCCGTCACTTGTGCTTGTGTGGCAGCGATGGTCAAATTGATCTTGTCCGAACCTTTTACGGACTGAGCTGCAACAGTCACGTTTGTTGTGACACGAGCTTCTTTGGTGTCTGGCAGTCCCTCAGGAGTTACGGTCGGAACGGGGATTGTGACAGTCTCTTCGATCGAATAGTTCTGCGGATTGCCCTCTTGCTTGTCGACAATCATGAGATTGGCCGTGCGCAAAACGCGACCGTAGCCATGTTGAGCGGCCGTCCTTAGGAACGGGAAAAGGTTTCCGATCGTGGCAATAAATCCCGCCGTGAAACGACCCACGTCGGACTCATAGTTCACCTCGCCTTGCGCGCCCACAGACGGACGCCAGCGGAACTCAAAGCTCTTGAGATACTCGCGACTCAAGGTCACAAAATCCACGCGCACATGAATGATGGCGTCGGGATCTTTGGGTTGGCCCTGACGAATCCAAATCGATGAGTTGCAATCGGGTAGCCCGGTTTCGACGCGCAAAATACCTTCAGGGGTCAGCGCGGGTTTGTTTTGGAGGAAAGCACGACAAACACGTTCGGCCTCTTCACGCTGCGAGCGCTGGTCGACTGACCCCTCTAGGAAATAGCGCCCATTGATCACCTTCACAGTGATGTCGCGAGGGCGGTCGGGCCCACCCGCGATGGCTTCTTCCATCTTTTCAGCAACGATTTGGTAAGTCGTCGGGGAAAGCTCCGTGAGATCGATAAACGGTGGCCTCTCTTTTTTTTCAGCCAATTTTCTGTAGTCGGCCAAAACTTTCTGCAAACGTTCGAGCTCGGCAGGGATCACAAGCTTTCCATCGAAGACAATTCGGTTGTTAACCACGCGAACTTCTAGTCCCTCAATACCGCCCGTAAGCGCTTTAAACTCCTGCAGTGTCTTAAAAACATCCAACGGCGTGACCGTGAAGCGGTAAACCTTCATGAGCGTTCCGAGTTCTTCCGAGCAACGCCCCTGTCCCGAAGGATCGGTCGTCACAAGAAGCTGCATGGTTCCCTCGGCCACAGCCTGAATCTTTCTGGGACGTGGAGGATCCCCAACTTTGCGGGGTGGATCAGAGCTCGTGATGATTCCGCCTGGATACGGCGTCAGACACGTCGGCCCATATTTTTGGGGCTCGATGATCGTTTCTGAATCCTTAGTGAGGATGATTTCCTCGAAGCCATCTTTAGGCTTGAGAAGTCCCTGCTCAATTCGCTGGCGCGTGAGCTCGTCGATTGTGGTGTCGGCGATGCCGCCCACAATATCAACTTTGCCCGATTTCAGATCGGGGATGTCCATGCCCTCCGGAACTGGCTGCGCAAATGCTGCAGGGCCCGCAACCCCAAAGGAAGCGAGCGCGACGACTAAGAGGAGGATCGACTTAGTTCGCAAGAGGAATTCCTCCTTGCTTGAAAGCTGGCGGAGGCGGAGGAGCACTCGGCATAGGAGGAGCCTTAGGTGGAGCCGCTGCAGGAATACGGTTCTTCGCGGCTTCAAGTGCAGCCTTTCGGGAGTTTTCTCCAAGAACCTCGTCCACCGTGATGGTCGGAATCGATGAAATGAGACGATCCACGGGATTGCGAAGTGTCAGAAAGAGCCCGACGCCGGACTCCACGATGTAAATAATTTTTTGGGCATCAATGGGTGTGACTTCGACGGTCACGGTGTTAAAGGTTCGAGTGCCCCGAATGTTCTTAGCGAATCGGGTGCCGGTCACCGGGTCGGTGTCGAAAACCGCTGGGATATTGTTTTGAACTTGCTCACCAACCGCAAGGACATGAACGTTCTGAAGCATGGTTTTGATTTCGGACTGCACACCTTTTTCGCCGGGATACTGTACGTTGGCGATGATATCGACCCGGTCTCCTGGCTTCAAAAGACGCGTGACGCCCGTCACGTCGTTCACAGGAATCGACATCGCGCGGTGATGGATCGCGACCTGCGAGGCCACGCCGGTGTCTGAGCCTTTAAGATAGACTTTGGTGAGAAGAACCTGCTCACCCTTTTTGAGAGGCGAAGCTGCGACAGAACCCTCGAAAGTGCGAGGATCCCCATTGGATCCCGGTTGACGGAAGCTGTCGGGAACGACGCGAGTCTCAAGCATACTCGCCGTGATTTCTTCCATTTCATTGATATCACTCTTGGCAATAACCACGACAACTTCGGTGCCGTACTCTTTCTTGATCTTTTGTTTTTCGGAGTTGATATAGAAAAACACCAACAGCATTGCGATCGCTGCGGCTCCAAAACTCACAAGAAAAGCTTTTGACTGGTTCATCGCTTGTCTCCAGCTCTACGTATCGGACTCCGTGAAGATTCCCTAAAGAGGGAAGTGCTCGAGTTAACGCGCACAGTCTGCTCCGGATTGGCGATGGATAACCGCGTATGTCATGAAATTGACGGTCGGCGTCGCTCCCCCGCTCGAGAACATCGAAAGCAGCGGCGTTTCGACGCTGGCCACTGGGTCCGGAGGGAACACGATGAAACAGCTTGAAGTGCCCGCGACAAAGGAGTGGGTCTTGATGATCGGCACTCCTTCGATTCCCGCCTGCACAGTGTTGGTTGCGCTCACCTGATCCAGCAAGTTCGGTGGAGTCGTGAGAGTGCCAGAGTTGTTGATGAGCGCGAAAACTTGGTTTCGCACAGCTTCCTGGCGGATCACAGCCGCACGCATCACTCTGAAGTAGTTGAGTGCTGCCACGATAACCGTGAAAAACACGATCACAGCCGGCAGGAGCTCGACGATCGCCTGCCCTCTACGAAGAGAGCGATGAGGGCTTAGCAGTTGTTGTCGTCCATGCCGACCCATCCGTCCGGTCCTCCTCTCGGTCGGTCCTGTCGGTAGAAGTTGTAGAAGCCTTCGAAGAATTTTCGACACTCTTCGACCGTGGGCTCACGACCAAGATAGCTCACCGCCGACAGAGGCACCCAAATCAGGTTCAAAGCCTTGATCGAAGGCCCAAAAGGCAATTGGAAGAGCGGAACTTTAAAATCGATTTTGATATGACGACCTGGTTTGGGAGGCATCTGGCCGTATTTGGGAAGTGCTCCAAGCGAATCCGGAACTTTCCACTCAACATCGCGAGCAGTCCCCTTCCCGTCTTTATGAAACCGGAAGATTTTCTCATTATCGTCGCCAGGAGAAATAAAAAGGTACGAGTTCAGTACAGCTTTCGCAGCCTCCTCTTGCTCTTTAGGCGAAATATTGGAAGCTTGAAAAGCCCGCGCCGCCATGAAAGCCGCGTAGGACATGTACTGTTGTACGGCGAATGCCATGGTCGCATTGATTGTGACAACAAGGAGGTTAAGAAATGCGAGAAGGACAAAGATGAACTCGACAACGCTCTGGCCTTTGCGAGAATTACGCATCGCTCACTTCACTTCCATCTGGCCGGCGTTGTAGTAGTAGCCGTAGGGTTCGTCTTGGGTTGCAGGTTTGCCTCCGAAGGTGGCCTCAGAGCGAACCATCCCCACGATCACGGCGACGTTTCTGGCGACTTCGGGTTCAAGGACTTTATTGACGACCGCAAACACACCCGCGATCACGGCGAGCAGAAGCATGTACTCGACGCTGGTCTGACCCAGTCGACTTTTTTGCTTCTGCGAAACGCTCATGATGCTCCGTCCTTACTGGCAGTCTTGGGCAACCTTCTTCTCGTGTGAAAGACAGATCGCCACTTTTGCTGGCAACTTTCCGGTCTCGAGTGGACCGGAGAAAATCTTGCCGCTCGCGAATTTGGCGAATCCGATCGCCAAAACGCTAAGGCAAGCCATGAGAAGAATGTACTCCAACAAGGCTTGCCCGGATCGCTTGCTCAAAGTTAGCCCCCTGGTATCAGGGCTTGCTAAGGTCGCCGATACCTTTGCCGATGTTACCGAAGAGGTCACCCACCACGCCACCAATTCGCTTTTTGAATTCGGTGCCAAACAGCATGACGATGCCGACAAGCAGACCGACGATGAGGATGTACTCCACCGAGGTCTGACCTTTTTTGAGATTTTTCTTTGTCTTACTGATTTGCATTCTAGCCTCCCCTTGATCTCAGAGACTTATCGTCCGTGATCGACAATATCTTGAGGGCTCTAAAGATAGGATATCGAAAAGGAGCCTAGGGACCGAGTGAAGTTATGGTTAAGAAGGCGCCGGGCCCCATGGCGGCTGGCTATTTGCAGAAATCCGCGTCGACCGTCGACACGCGGATCGACTGTGTCACGGTTGAAGCCGAGGTCTCCGCCTTAGCGTCGTTGATAGAATAGATCAGACTCTGGGTCGTGTGAGTGATCCGGTTGTAAGCGGCATAGGTGATCTTAAAAGTAAGGGTCGCGGAGACATCCGTTGGCTCCGAGACCGAGGCCGGATCCTGAGGAGCTAGGAAAAGCCAGCCCGAAGAGGAGCGTAGCTTGGCCTTCTGGGCGGGACTCGTGACCACTTTTGAAGACCAGGGTAGATCATGGGCTTTCTCCTGCTGAATCTCGTAGAGGCGGCTTGTCTGCGTCTTCACGAGAGTTTGCACGTCCTCACCCGGCTTGAGATAAGGAATGCCGCGGATGTCGTCGGGGTTAACGCCCGTATAAGGATCGATACTGCCGAGCGTGGGATGGAAGAACAGATCAAAGCCGATCGCAGCTGCCGCGATACTCCAATTGAGATCGATGAAATCAATGCCCCGCTCTGCGAGCGGAATGGTGTCGTAGCTGGTGATGTGACCGACGATGTCCGGATAAGCGACATCCGCCGGTGTACGGTCCGCTTTCCAATACTCCAGCTGCGTGTTGTTGGTGATCTGGGGGAAAACCACAATCGCCTCGCAAGGATTAATCACACCGTCATCGTTGGCAAATTCCGTCGAACCTCCAGGCAAGAAGGGCGCCCACCCTAAAGTCGTGGGCATATTGAGTCCCCAGCGTTGTTCGGCCTGATCGGCCGTTTCCTTGGACTGGCCGAGCAAGAAGAGAAAATTATTAGCGGTTCCTGCGTCTCCCGGAAGAATAAGATCCTGGGCCGTCGGATTCTGGCCCGAGTACAAGGTTGGACTGTAATAGCGCAAGTTGAGCAGTCCTCGATTCGTCAAGACCTGCTGAACAATCGTCGAATTGCATTTTTCCGTCCCCATCCCCACACAGACTTCAACCATGCGTCCCGCGAAGCGATTCAGAGAAATCGTAAGGTCTGTCGAACTGAGTTCGTAAAAGGTTTGAAAGAGCACCCCCACAGCCATGTCCCAGGCAACTTCACTGTCTGCAGCGGGAGAGGCCGGGGTGATGGCCGTTGAGACGGCGAGAGTTGGGACCGTTTCTCCCGCGAGAAGTTTACGGTAGTCATTCATCGCCCCCGATATCACGCGCCCGATATCGTAGGGAGATTTGTAGGAATAGGCATTGGGGAAATAGAGGGAATTGGCGGGGTCTCTTTCAGCGCCCCGAAGCTCTCCTACATAGCTGTCAGGGTAGATCGGATAAAGGTTGTTGATTGCGTACCTGAAGACGCGGTCATCACGGCGATAAGCTGCAGCAAAAAAGTCGGCACTGCCCTCGATGATCGCATCAAGGTGCAAATTCTGGCCAGGTTTAGATTCAAGCAGCGCAGGATTGATCGCGGTTTGCAGAACGTGAGCGAGCTCATGAATCACCGTATCTCCGTCGTCCACGAGATTGAGTTTCTTGTACTCG
This sequence comes from Bacteriovorax stolpii, assembly GCA_945881775.1. Taxonomy (GTDB): domain Bacteria; phylum Bdellovibrionota; class UBA2428; order UBA2428; family UBA2428; genus CAMCVE01. The sequence goes on along the minus strand of CAMCVE010000010.1, from coordinate 49,083 downwards.
TAGTCTCGATAGAACGAAACCTGGCGGCGCACGAGTCCCGCATGCCAGTCCGCTTTCCAGTTGGTGTTGGTCTCGCGACCCGTACAAGCCGAACCTGTCCCGAGATAATATTCGTTGCTGAAGAAAGGACAAAATCCCGTGTCTGTCACCACAGAATCATTGCCGCCAGGGAAGGTCGAGTTGTCGGCTGAAACTGTTAGGGGAAGCGCCGGTGCCGCCAAAATGTCTGTCGAAGCCGTGCAACTACGTTCGCCACGCGTTTGTCCTGTGCAAACAGCCTGCCTCCAGGCGAATAATTTCGCAGGAGCCTCGGTCAAGTACCCCGAGCTCATCAAAGCGTCGACATAGCCGATCCCCCGGTCGAGTTCGGCGTAAGCAAACAAAACCCGAAAATCAGGATTGTCCTGCCATGGAACGCGTTTGCCAGCCCACTTGAAGAAGGTCGGAGCGCTTTCATCAACATGCGAATACTGAAGCACCAAATCGTCGCTTGCCAGAGGCGCGCGCACACTGCTGATATTGGAGAGGTATCTCAAGGTTTTTGAGATCTCGCGGTCGAAATTGGCCGAGGACAGGATGTTGTAGTTGCCCGAAGCCACGGCAGGCGAACGCTCCCACAGATACAGCGAGTTGTTATCGAGACCTTCCTGACGTTTCGCACCGGAATAAAACTGATCACTCAAAGTCGAACCGCGGCACGAAGCGAGCGCAAATGCGATAAGACACCAGAAGGCCCGAGCCTTGCCCATCGTCTTCAAAGACAGCTTTCCGGACCCTGCCCGCTGTTGCATACCCATCCTTCATTGTAGATCGGCAGATTCGCCAGGAAAATTTAAGATCCCATTAAGACACTGTGTTTGAGAGGCCGGCAGTCTTTTGACGCCCCCCCGAGGCCCGGGCTAGGGTCTAAGACATGCACGTCGCGCACTTCATACCGGCAGTCGTTCCCGTTCTCCGCTACGGAGGCACCGAACGAGCAGCCTATTGGGGCGCCGAGGAACAATCGACCCTGGGTCATGAGATCACGATTCTCTCCAAAGAGGGAAGCGTGGTGCCCTTCGGACAATGGGCCCCCTTGCCGGTGAGCCTCGAAGATTGGGTGCGCCTCCTCGAATCAAAACGCATCGACATCGTTCACTTTCACACTCTCCCGCCGGACTCTTTCCCAAAAGACTTCCCTCACCTCGTGAGCATCCAAGGCAATGGCAAACCCGGAGAAAGTTTTCCTCGCAATTCCGTTTTCGTAAGCCGCAATCACGCTGAACGTCATTCGTCGAAATTTTTTGTTCACAACGGCCTTAAGCTCGATCGCTATCCTATGAAGACCGATCTCAGACCCACTCGAAGCGCGATGTTTCTGGCGAAGGCCTCCTGGAGCGTAAAAAATTTGAGAGGATCAATGGCTATTTCTCGCGCTGCGGGACACCAGCTTCTGGTCGCGGGTGGCCGACGTCCTCTCAGTCCGTGGGGACTCTTTGCTACTCACGCCAAATTCTTCGGCAACGTAGACGACGCTCTAAAAATTGAACTCTTACACCGAAGCGATGCGCTTCTGTTTCCCGTACTTTGGCATGAGCCTTTCGGCATCGCCGTCATCGAAGCTCTTGCCTGTGGAGTGCCCGTGGTGGCGAGCGCTTTCGGATCTCTGCCCGAGATCGTCACACCAGAATGTGGACTCGTGAGCAGCTCGACAGAAGAGATGTCTGATTATCTCAAGAGCGAAGTACCACGCCTTTCTCGCGAAGCTTGTCGCGAACGGGTGCGAGCCCATTTCAGCTCCCAGAAGATGGCAATCTCTTATTTAGAACTCTACGAGCAAGTCGTCAGGCAAGGCTACCTTAGCCTCGAGCATCCAAAGACGATTTCAGATACGTTTTTATGCAGTCTTGATCCGAGAATGGAAACTTCTCGGTCCCGATGATCTGGTAGCTTTCATGCCCTTTTCCGCAAACAATGAGCACGTCAATGGGGCGAGATTCTTCGAGGGCGCGTCGAATCGCTTCCGCCCTGTCGACACAGATCCTTAGTTTCAAACGATCCTTAGCCTCAACGCCGACCACAATTTGATCGAGGATACTTTGAGGATCTTCGGTACGAGGGTTGTCACTCGTCACCCAAACAACATCAGCCCACTGGCCCGCGATTTGACCCATCTGACGGCGCTTGCCTCGATCTCGGTCTCCCCCACAGCCAAATACCACCACAATCTTTTCATCACCCCGCAGAGTCGTCCTTAAAGTTGAAAGAACTTTTTCTAAAGCATCGGGTGTGTGTGCGTAGTCTACAAAGCAATGGGTCCCGATTCGCTCGAAGCGACCTGGAATTCCTGGGTACGAGGCCATCACTCGCGAAAAATCGGCCAAGGCAATTCCTTCGAGACTCTCGAGCATCGCAAAACTGAGCGCAAGGTTCCAGGCGTTGTGCACCCCAATGAGCGTGGTCTGTAGTTTGCCGTGACCGCCAAGTGAAAGTTCGAGCCCAGACAAAGACGCCGCATCGACAGAGAAAAATTCACCTATCCGGAGATCTCGTCGAGTGACTCCAGGGAGTTCACCAATCCCGTTCGCAAAAAAACTTTCAGACATTTGATCCGGAAGACCAATCACAGCAACCTTGCGCTTCTTGGAAGAGATGAGGAGCTCTCTCGAAAAGAGAAGTCTCTTGGCGGCACCGTAAGCTTCCATAGTGCCGTGAAAGTCTAAATGATCCTGAGAGAGATTCGTAAAAATGCCACCATCGAATTCAACGCCGCTGACTCGCCCGAGTATGAGAGCATGACTGCTCACTTCCATCACGACGTGAGTCACTCCGGCCTCTAGAGCTTGCCGAAATAGATCGTGAAGCGAGGGCGCCTGAGGCGTCGTGAATCCGGTTTCCTCAGAAAACACGATGTGCGCGCCAACGTGATCAGGCCTCTTTTCCCAGACCTGCACTCCAAGTGTCCCGATCTGCATCACTCTCTTCCCAAGAGCTGCAAGAGCGTAGGCCATAATATGAGTGCCGCTTGTTTTGCCGTTGGTGCCCGTCACCCCAATAACGCAGAGTCGCCGCGAGGGGAAACCTGCTGCCTCGGAGGAGTCCCGCCCCAGACGAGTGACCACGTCATCTGCCACGACTTCAGCTGCGGCCAAGCGACCGCGAAGCTTCGTGCTGACATCCAAAGAGGCAGAGGAATTGAGATAGACAATCTCGGCATCTGCACCCTCGGATTGCCTCGTATCCCAAACCAATCGACGACCCCGAAGTTGGAGTTCCGGAAACTTATTGAAGCGAATCATGGGCCACTTACCTCAACTTGAGGCGAACGCGCTCGCCAATTGCGATTGTTTCACCTGCGGGCGGGAGCTGCTCCTCAACAATACGCCCGGGGTGGATGATGTCGATACGACGATCCTCTTCTTCAAGAACTCTCATCGCCTCTGTGAGTGACAGTCCCACGAGATCAGGCATTCGGTTTTGTTCGAGATTCGAAAGAGCTTGTTTCAGTGGATCATCACCCAAAAGAACAGAATTTCTTCCGGCGCTTTTGTCCTTCAGCGGGAGTCGACGCGCAATCATCGAAGGAGCTCCCGCGGCTCCGACGCCGAGATAGGATTTGACGATATCTGCAAAGAGTGGCGCCGCAACAGCACCTGCATACTTACCGTCTCTACGAGGATGATCTACGAGCACGTAGACAACAACTTCGGGGTTCTGCGAGGGGAAAAAGCCCGCGAATGAAGACCAGTAGGCGCCTGCCATGTAGCCGCCTTTAGGATCGGTCTTGATGGCTGTCCCTGTTTTGCCAGCCGCATGGTAGCCCTCGATTTTAGCCAGAGCACCCGTACCCTCTTCCTCGACGACCTTCTCTAGGATGCTACGAATCTGCACGGTCGTCTGTTCCGAAAAAATACGATCACCACGCACAAGCGGTGCTGCCTTAGGATCGAGGATCAGCCGCGGCTGAATACGGTAGCCGCCGTTGGCAAAAACGGCATACGCAGTCGCGATCTGCAACGGAGTCGTCGCCAGACCGTGGCCAAAGCTAATTGTGGCTTGCTCGAGAAGCTGCTTCGACGAAGGCACCCGGAAAATTCCTCTCGATTCGGCTGGCAGGCCCAAGCCCGTGAGCTGGCCAAAGCCCACCTTGCGATAGATATCGACAACTCGATCAAATCCCATCTTTCGCATAAGATTGATCGTCCCGACGTTGCTCGAAAAGCGGATCAGATCACGCACCGAAACCTGATCGAAGGAATGCTTCTTATCCGCTTCGCGAATCGTCTTGCGCCCGATTTGAATCTTACCGCCACCACCCGAGAGCATCGTCGCGGGACTGACGACTTTATCTTCGAGCGCCTGGGCCACGACAAACGCCTTAACGACGCTCCCGGGCTCCATGGGATCCGTGACAGCCCTATTGCGTCGCTGGTCAGCGCTCGACAGATTCACATGGTTCAAATCGAAACGGGGATAGTTTGCGAGTGAGAGCACATCGCCCGTGTGGGGGTTCATTACGATCGCCAGCGCCGCATCGGCCTCATGTCTTTCGACGGATTCGGCGAGAATTCTCTCGACCCGCGCCTGCAGTGAGAGATCCAGAGTCAGCGTGAGATCTTCACCGCGCATGTCGTCCAAGCGGATCTGATCCATCTGACTAAAAATGGGCCGACCTCGGGCATCTCGAAGCACCTCGAAAGAGCGCTTTCCTCCGCTGAGGCGGTCGTTCTGCACGTACTCCAGACCCGCCAGTCCCTTCCCGTCGACGGAGACATAGCCAAGCACATGCGCCGCGAGAGTCGAATGGGGATAGTCGCGCCGGTACTCTGGCAGGAGACCCACGCCCTCAAGATTTTCAATTCCAATTTTTTTGAGTCTCGCCATTTGCGCGTGATCAAGCTGCCTGGCGAGCCAAATAAATTTTTTGCTGCGCGCTTTTTGCAAGCGCTCAAAAACCTTCTCACGCGGTAGCCCAAGGATCGCAGCAAGATCCGCTGAAACCTTGCGAATGTTTTTCACCAAATGTGGGTTCACATAGATCGACGAGGTGTTGACGGAAACGGCAAGCTCACGCCCTTTTCGATCACGGATCGCTCCGCGTCGTCCCACAATCTCGACAGTCTTTTTGAGTTGCCGGCTCGCGAGCCGCTGTACGTTCTTGCTCGGCATGACCTGCAACTGAAAGGCCCGAAAGATTAAAAGGCCTGCACACAACGCGAACATCGAAAACAAAAGACCCAGACGGAGTCGTGTCACGGGAGCCTCTCCTTAACGCTCGACGTTGCGAGGATTGGTTCGGACAGAAAAATAATTTGCTCAGGACGAGCCTCCACAAACATTTCGCCCTGATCCGCCAAACGCTCTCTGAGGGCCTCGAGTCGAGCTGCGTTGAGGCGGCTTTCATGAATTGCCTTGAGCTCCACCCAATCATTTTCGAGACGCGTCCGTGCCTTACGCGATTGCTCGACTTCAAAACTGGTGGTCACAACTTTGGTCCGCAGCCAGGCGTGACCTAGGAAACTCAAAGCTCCCAAAACCAACACCATGACAATCTTGAATAAACCCTGTCCCTCCGAGTCGTGCGACTGGTGAGTGCCCATGATCGAGATCCCCCTCCCTTTAGTTTAAGGGGAGCGGCTCAAATCCCCAAGCTTCTGCGCTCGATGACGCGAAGTTTTGTGCTTCTAGAGCGGGGATTGGATTCGGTCTCGCTTTCCGATGGAACCAAGGGCTTCGTGAAGGGCAAAACAAAGCCTCCCTTATCGCGAGCCAAGGTCTGAAAGCGATGTTTGACGATACGGTCTTCAAGCGAATGGAAACTCAAAACAAGAAGACGCCCTCCCTCCGCCAGATGACCAGGAGCCCACTCAAGGAGCCGCTCAAGCTGACCCAGTTCATCGTTGATCGCGATTCGGAGCGCTTGAAAAACTCGAGTCGCTGGGTGTCTGCGACTTTCGTGCGGGTTGTAGCCAAGAGCTCGACTGACAGCATCCGCAAAATTTTTGGCACTTGCGAGCGAATCGCCGCCCCACGCCTTCATCTTTTTTGCGAGGTTCTGAGCTTTGGGTTCTTCTCCGTAGCGGTAGAAAATCTCTGCGAGTTTGCGCTCCTCGATAGCGGCAAGCCAGACACCAAAGGGAGCGCCGCTCGAGGGATCCATGCGGAAATCGAGCTTCTGCTCAGAGTGAAGACTCATTCCACGAGCGTGATCGTCGAGTTGAAACGAAGAGACGCCTATGTCCGCCATGATGAAGTCATAGAGAACCGAAGGATCTACAGGTGGCTGAGCAAAATCCTTTCGAGTAAACTGAACTCGTCCTTCGAGTCCTCGCGCCGAAAGATTCTTCCAAATGCGCGCCTCGGCGTCGGGGTCTCGGTCCCAGGCGTCAGCCTTCCAACGGGGTTTTTGTTCCAAAATTGCCGCCAAATGACCCGCGCCGCCTGTTGTCACGTCCAAGCATCGCTCAACGCGACCCTCAGGCAAAGAATTCAGCACCTCGCGGAGCATGACGGGTGTGTGAGATAATTGAAAAGTTTCCATACTTTTACGCGACGCAACATTAACAACGCACCGCAAGAAGTCAAAATAATTGCGATTTTCCTTAAAGTCGAGCGTCAAAATTCCGAATCGTACTAAGTGCGCAAATGACATCACTCCAAGGTGTCTCTGGTCCCGCGAGTTGTTCCGGGTCAGCGCGAAAGAGAGGAGGGTTGGAGGACAGACGAACTTTAATCAGTTCGAAACTAAGGACGGACGCAAGTCCTAGGCGAACAAAATAACTTAGGATGAGCAAGTCAGAACAAACCTGAAACTTTAACTTAACTGACACGAACAATAACCAATGGCCACGGATTAAGGCCGAAGCGATACGAAGAGCGGCAAACTCTTTGTGACGACTGAACTGAACACGGAGGTGATCGATTGAACTTTGAAGGGGAATAACAAATGGGAATGAGAATTAATACAAACATGCTGTCCGTGAACGCTCAACGTAATTTGAAGAGCATCCAGGGCACTCTCGCTTCTTCCAACGAAAAGCTCGCATCGGGATCGCGCATCAACAAATCCGCCGATGACGCCGCCGGCCTCGCAATCAGTGAGAACCTGAACGCGAACATCCGCAGTCTCCGTCAAGCAGGCCGCAACGCCCAGGACGGTATCTCGTTCATCCAAGTCGCAGAAGGCGGCATGAACGAAGTTGGTAACATGATCACCCGTCTTCGCGAACTGAGCGTCCAAGCTGCTTCCGACACCGTCGGCGAAAAAGAGCGTGGCTACCTCGACCGCGAAGCGCAGCAATTGAAACTCGAAATCGAACGTATCTCGCAAAGCACCGAGTACAACGGTCAGAGCCTCCTGAACGGGTCAGGCGACAAGCTCGAATTCCAAATCGGCTCCAAGAACAACGAGTTCCTGGACCGTATCTCGTACAATCCTGGTGAGACCAACGTCAGCTTGGACTCCTTGGGATTGACAGGGATCGACATCACCCAAAAAGGTTCCGCTCAAGAAGGACTCGATAAACTTGACCAGTCTCTTATCGTTCTGAACGCGAACCGTTCCAACCTCGGTGCCTTGCAGAACCGTCTCCAATCGACGATCAACAACACCGAGACCGGCATTGAGAACTTCTCGGCTGCAGTGTCCCGTATCAAGGATGCTGACTACGCAATGGTGACTTCGGACCTGACCCGTGACACGGTCAAGACCCAAGCATCGACCTCTGTCTTGGCTCAAGCCAACCAGAACACATCAATGGCCCTTAAGCTTCTGCAATAAAGAGTCGCTCACTCAAGTTCCACTGTGACTCCCTGGAGACTTCGGTCTCCGGGGAGTTTCTTTTTTTTTGGGTGCGGAGATCATGGATTTCAACTTGCCACAAAAATCTCTTCAATTTCCGAGAATACCCGAGAATTAAATTCGAAAGCTAGGTGGCCTATCCCTTGCTTCATAGAGACTATGGGCCCGAAGTGCGAAATTTGGCGACCTTGGGTCGCGCCGAGTGTCGATCTTATGGGCACTCGCCTCGTGCTTTGGGCAGCTCTCGCGACGGGGTTCTTATCCTCGCCCGTCGCGCGCTCCGAAGCGCGTGCCGTCAATAGCCTCGTAGCGGCTGCCATCGTCTCTGGCCACGTCACCTCGTTCACACGCTCCCAGTTCCAAAAGGTGCTCGGCCTCGAAGCGACTTCCGAGGACAAAACACTCGCTCTTGCGGGATTTGTTCTCGCCGCGAATCTTGACCGTCTCCTTCTCGAAGCCGACAAATTCGAAAGTGTCCCTTCGTATCGACTCACGCACGCGCTCAAAGCACTGATCGCAGCCAATCGCCTCCATCCCAGAGAAAACGATGCCGATGTTTACGCCCGCCTCGTCGACTCATGGAAAAACTCCTGCGCCCCGAAAATCGCTTCTGGTCGCACGTGTGACTTCGTGTTTCGTTTCGACAAAAGCGACTGGGAGCGAGGGCAGCCCGACTTTTCGGCCCGAGTTTCATTGAAAGATCTCAGCCACGTGACCCGCGAGTTCATTTCCTCCTACTACCGACCTTTGATCCACGACATGGCTCAAAAGGCCCACACAAAAGGTCACGACTCTGTTCGAGTAGCGGGCGAAACCTACAAACTCGAAAAAAATCCAGGAGAAACAATTGCGTCGCTCATGCTGCGCAGCACGGAGCTTTGGAAGCGAATCTATTTGGATCTCAATTTCTTCTTCGTCAGCGAAGAAAATGTGCGACTCCACTTCAATAGTTCCGAACCTGTTGTCTTTCGACGATTCCAAGTCGCTCGCGAGATCCGCGAACACGAGTGGGACGGATTCGCATTTCGTCTTTCAAAAGCACCTGGGAGCTACGAAGATTTCGTCGAGGAACTGCGTCGACATCTCGACTCAATTTATCTCGAGCGAACGCGCAAACTCATGATGGATGAGCTGCTTGCCTCAAAAACGAATCTCGCCATGACACTCGTCTCGCCGGCAGAACTCCAAAAACAAGCCACACTCTATCCTGCGCGCGTGCGAAAGGGACGCTTCGCCATCCTCAGCCTTCCCCTGAGCAACGAAGCGCATGTAGACGAGCTCACAGCAGCATCGCGTTATGTCCTGGCGACACTATTAGGATCTTCGGCTCATCACGCGGCTGCACTTTTTCCGCAAATTACGAGCGAAGTCGCCCAGCGATTTGGCCTCGCCGCGCACACCGATGAAATTGATTTCGAGAGCCGCGCCTCAAAAGTCCTGCCCCTACCGTCTGATGCTCGCGACCTGCAAATGCATCAACTCCTTTTCCCGGACTTATCAAATTCCCAAAGCACTCCGGGACTGCACTATTTTGTCGACCAAGCTCGAGCACGCCTCAGTTTCATTGTTGCCCTCGACATGAGCTCGGAGCAGAGCGCGGACCTGGATACCGTTCGAGACCCGAAGGTCGACACCGCTAAGCTCGAAAACGAAATTCTTCACACACGCTTCGCACAGAACTACCGTGATCTGATTCTCAAGACCTTGTCGGATGCTTCAGTGCGTGTCTTGGATCCCGAGTACCTCCCAAGCCCTCGTCTCTCCGCAACGGATGATCGCCGCACGAGGGAAGAACTCAAACGCGTTGTACTCCTGCGTGTCGAAGCCCTCGAAAAACAACAAGCAGGCTCCGGATGGCAAGGGCTCTTGAAGCAAGTCTTCAGCGCACCCCTGAAACCTCGAGATCTCCAGACCCCTACACCGAGACCCCCTGCTAGCAGAGGACTCGGCGGTCTTTTGGGTCGCTAGGGCCCAAACCGAGATAACAAACTTGAGATTCCTCCTGAATTTAATGAAATCTTAAACTGTCCCGAAGCCACAAACCTTAGAAAATTTCCTTGTTTACACGTTTAATTTCAAATATTTAGAATTAGTTTTTCGAAATAACGCACCGCGCTAAAGTTTATTACGCACCGTGTCGATATGAACAATGTGACGCGGTGCGTAATGAGGTCAAGCCTTGGAAGTCTCCTAGCGGAGCCCCTTCTGTTTAGACGAAGCAAGGCCTGGCCCCAGAACCCACCCCCACAAAAACAGTCTTCGAATAATCGAGGGCTTTAGGGAGGGTTTTTAATTATGGGTCTAAGAATAGCAACCAACGTTCCGAGCTTAAATGCTCAGCGGCAGCTGAAGCAAAACAGCGGGGGCATCGAGACATCGATGCAGCGTCTGTCGAGCGGCTCGCGCATCAACAAATCGTCCGACGACGTCGCAGGTCTAGCGATCTCCGAAAAGATGCGCGGACAAATCCGAGGCCTTGCTCAAGCGCAACGAAACGCGCAAGACGGCGTGTCCTTTGTGCAGGTCGCAGATGGTGCCTTGGGAGAAACATCCAACATCCTCATCCGCGTCCGAGAACTCGCGACTCAGGCCGCCTCAGACACTGTGGGCGAATCGGAGCGAAAGTTCATCAACGTCGAAGTGCAGCAGCTTGTCACAGAGCTTGACCGCATCTCTGACACCACCGAGTACTCAGGAACCAAGCTCCTCAACGGTTCCGGAGGAAAACTCGACTTCCATGTGGGCGTGGGCGGTGGAGAAAACAACGTTATTTCGTTCGAAGCCGGTGAAGCCAATGCCAGCGCGAGCTCCTTGGGAGTTGCAGGCATGGGTGTGTCCAGCAAGGGCGATGCGCGAAGCACCTTGAACGGCATCGATGCAGCCCTAGAAAAAGTAGGAACCATGCGAGCAAACTTTGGTGCGATCCAAAGCCGCATGGGCGCCACCATTAACAACTTGGGCGTCTACGAGGAAAACCTCGCGGCAGCCAACAGTCGTATTCGAGACACCGACTTCGCCAAAGAGGCGGCGGACCTCGCCAAGAACTCAATCGTGCAACAGGCCTCGGTGGCCACGTTGGCTCAAGCTAACACCAACACCGCCTTAGCACTTAAGCTACTCTGATAGAGACTAAGAAGGATTTTGGGCGGGAGGGTGACTGGAGAGTCCCGACCTCACCTTTGGTTGAGGAACCTCCCTTCTGATACTGATTAAATGAGGGCGTGGCCTCGAGGGCCGCCCTTCTGCCATGACCCGCGACCTGGTGGAGCCCCACTCAAACCAGGTCGCGGGGTTTTTTCGTTCCCGACAGAGACCCCAATTGAGGGGCCGCTTCTTTCTCCCCACTCGATTGCCCCTCAACAAGACACGCTCTAGAATCTCAGACATGAAATCAGCGCCCATTTTTTTCGTAGTGGTCCTTGGTCTTGCTTCGACAGCGCCCACCTTTGCGCAAGACTATCCCTACGACGATGCGAATACCGACAACGCCGCAAGCCTCCCTGTGGAAGTCCCTAATCCCACCACACCCACTCAACGCGTTCCCAAAAAAGCCACCTCACTTTTTCGAATGGGGCTTAAGTTGGGCGGAAACTTCACTTCATTCCAAGACCGACTCTGCACGGCCGGTAGCAACGCGGGATGTACCGAGTATCTCAACCGGAGTTTCACCGGTGTCGGATTCGAAGGACGCATCGGCTTCGGATGGGATCTCGCCTACCAACCCATCTTCATCGAAACCGAAGTGGGCTACCTCCAGAAAATGGCTAACCTCGATACTCCCCTGCGCGTCCTGCAGGTCCAGCAAGGCCTGTTTCACCGAGAACGAATCGGTAAAGACTCCCTTTGGAAAAACGGAGTGCTTGCGGTTCTAGATCTTCGCGTGTTTGAAAGTTCCGACTCCGACCTCAAAGCAGCAGCCGTGCCCGCCCTGGGGTTTTCCACCCTGATCGAATGGGGCGCTTTCCTGACCCAGATCAACTTTTATTTGCACCAATTCCGCCCCAATGAGAACCACTGGAGTACGTCCTACCTGATGGGTTTGCGTTTCTAAGATCTTAAGAGCGAGCCTGATCTAAGATCTTGCGCAGCTCGGCCGTCCTGAACGGCTTCCTAAGAATAAAGTGCGCACCCCAGTTGTACGCAGCTGCCTCGATGGCATCCGCAGCCGGCCCCTGCACCGAGTGCATGAACACAACATTCCCCTCGAAACTCCGACTTTCAAAAATTTTTTCGATGCATTTTATCCCTGAACGCGACGACAACTGGTCATCGACAAAAACCCACTTCGCCGAACTTTTGCTCAGGCCCTCGATCCATCCGGAGCCCTTGTTTTGCCATGATAAAGTTTCAACACCCAGAACCGCAAGCTGAGCCTTGAGTTCACTCGCCCAGTATTCGGAGGCGTCGACAATAAGTGCTTGAGTCATTGCCCCTAGTTTACACTCTCAACTTCGAGTTGCCACGGCCCCCCGCAACGCCTAATCCCAGAAGCGTGAGGGAACTCAAAAACTTCTTCAAGAGCTTCCTGCGGATTATCCCCGCAGCGCTCATTGGTTTTCTCCCCATGAGCGCGCTGGACTCGCTTTTTCTAGGCGGTCTCTACGAATTGCGTGGTCCCCGCCCCCTTCCGGCTAAGGTGCAAGTTTACCAAATCGACCCCGCGGCATCCGCAACGCTTGTGCCTCGCCTCCTCGAGAAGTTGCAACCGACGGAGTGTTTGCTCGTGAACCTCCCTACCCACGATGCCCAGTACTGTCGCTCGCTCGATGTGAGCACCTACTACTCCCTCAGCTCTTTCCTCGACCTCAAGACAGCTTTTAGGGCCTGGTTCTCTCCTGAAAGCCCTATTCCGAGCGACGAATACTCTCCGCTCTACTACGGCGCCCAGAATTCACTCCCAAAATTGACGGACCAGACGTCTTTAGCCTCGGGACCTTTGGAAACCGACACTCTTCTGGTGTTGCTCCCCACGGACCCAGCCCCACCCTTTTCGTTTGAGACGCCCGCTGGCCGACTTTCGAGCTTTGACGTCCTCTTGAGTATCTTGGGAAACTTCAAAGAAAATGCCACCCTCTCTCGAGCCAACTACCTCAGCCAAATTCTCATGACACTTGCCCTCGTCTCGCTATTTATGTTGTTCATCTACCGCTTCCCAATCTGGCTTTCTGGTCTCGTCCTACTCGGATCTGGATTGTTCTATTTCGTCGTCGCGCTCATTCTCTTTGATCAATCTCGGATCATCTTGCCACTCGCCGCTCCTCTTTTAGGTCTCGGGCTCTCCTACGTTCTGGGAATGGCCGATCAGCTCGAGCGCCGCGAAAAAAATCAATGGGCACTCGAACGCGAGACCGAGTTCCTCAGAGAGCTCGACGACCTCAAGAACCATTTTCTTTCGCTGGTCTCTCATGACCTCAAGACACCAATTGCTCGAATTCAAAGTCTTTTAGAACAGCTCGCAAGCGCTCAAAGTCGCTCTCATCTCGACCCGGAACAGAACCGGCTGGTCCTAAAAGCGCTTTCCGCCAATTCCCAACTCCAGCGGAGTATCGCCACACTTCTTCTCCTGAATAGGATTGAGAGTCGTGATTTCCGCATTCAAAAGAAACCCACCGACCTCGTGAAATTGATCGAAGAATCGATCAAGGCTTCGCGCGATTTGGCCTCTGAGCGAAGTGTTCGTGTTGTCACCGAACTTGAGCCTCTCTTCCTGCTCGATTTGGACGCCTCACTCATCCGCGAAGTCATTCACAACCTCGTCGACAATGCGATCAAATACTCACCCACAGATTCAACGATTCTCATTCGATGCGGTGAAGGTGATTTGCTCAGCGAGCTCACTCCTCCACAACCTGGAGTTTGGTTTGAGGTTCAAGATTTTGGAGCCGGAATCGACCCCGACGACCGCTCCAAAGTCTTGCAGCGTTTCTTCTCCACAGATGCCAAGAAAATCCCCCACGACCAAGCCATCAAGGGGACTGGACTCGGACTCTACCTTTCGGCTTTCTTTGCCGAGAAACATTATGGCCGTATCGCAGTCCTATCCCGCTGTGAAGGAGAAAAGGTCTCGGTAGAGGATCCCGTTCAGGAGTATTTCCCAGATGGCTCCCACGGCACGGTTGTCCGCGTCACGCTGCCGCTCGAATCGCTCTAGCCACGCCGATCACTTGTGCTGAGTAGACCGTCTCTTAAATAACGAGGGTTTTGAAGACGGAGAAGGGCCCTCGGCGACGAAGCGACGACAGAGCGTACCGGGATGCACGCGACCGAGGAGCTACAAAGGCAGAGTAGATTCCCCCATCTTCCCAAAGGGACGAAAGATTTTTATCCTTTGATGCGTTGCTTCGCTCGGCGCTTTCCCTCCGGCAAGTTTTCTCGCTCGCGCCATGCCAAGGACAAAAATCTTCACGGCAAAACCCTCGTTATTTAAGAGACGGTCTACTAGGATCGGCTCGGTTATGAGTTCAAAGCCGAAAGTGCTGATTGCGGACGACGAAAAAGAGCTCCGCGACGGCTTAAGAGGTCCACTCTTGCGTCGTGGCTTTGACGTCGACGAAGCACAAGACGGTGACAGCGCCCTCCGCCTTTGCTTTGAAAACAATTACGACCTCGTTCTTCTTGATGTGCGCATGCCACTCAAAAGTGGCCTCCAAGCTCTAGGACAGATCAAGTCCCACAATCCCAAGTCCTTCATCGTACTCGTCACGGCTCATGCCAACGTCAAAGATGCCGTTCAGGCCATGCAGATGGGTGCCTTCGACTACATCGAGAAGCCCTTAAAAATGGAACGCCTCGAAGAGCTCATTGACGAAGCGCTGCACGCACGCGACCTAGGCGAAAAGGTAACCCTGTCCTCGCCCAAGGAAAATCCTTCATCCGATTTTGTCGGCGAATCCAAACCCATGCAGCGAGTTTTCGGACTCATCGACCGCCTCGCAAAAGTCACCACCAGCGTCCTCATTCGCGGCGAAAACGGAACCGGAAAAGAACTCGTCGCGCGCGCCATCCACGCCCACTCTTCAAGACGCTCAAAACCCTTCGTTGCCGTCAACTGTGGCGCTATTCCCGAAGCCCTCGTAGAATCCGAACTTTTCGGTCACGAGAAAGGCGCCTTCACGGGAGCAGATCAGCGCAAGATCGGCCGCTTCCAATTTGCCTCTGAGGGCACTCTCTTCCTCGACGAAGTCGCCGAGCTTCCCACGGCCGTGCAAGTCAAACTTCTTCGCGTCCTGCAAGAACGCAAGGTGAACCCGGTGGGGTCCAACCGAGAATTTCCGGTCGACGTTCGTATCATCGCTGCCACCAATCGCAACATCGAGAAGATGATGACTGAGGGTCGCTTCCGCAACGATCTTTTCTATCGCCTCAACGTGATGCCCGTCTTCCTTCCTCCCCTACGCGAGCGAACAGACGACATTCCCGCCCTCGTCGATCACTTCATCAAAGCCTTCAACAAAAAACTCGCTCGATCTGTCCGATCGCTCGCACCAGGCACCGATCGTCAGCTGGCAGCCTACTCGTGGCCAGGCAACATCCGCGAGTTGGAGAACTCCGTTGAACACGCGTTTGTACTCGCAGACGGTGACCAGATTCGCATTGAAGACTTTCCCGAACACATCCGAGAGGCCCTCCTCGACAAAGAAGAAGGCTGGGATCTTCCCTTCAACGAATCTGAAAACGCTTCGCTAGACTTCCGCGCTGCCAAAGAAAATTTTGAAAAAGATTTTATCGCCAGGGCGCTCAAGCAAAACAAAGGCCGCATCAACCAGACCTGCGATCGAGCGGGTATCCCCAAAAATACGCTGCTTCGTAAAATGCAGAAATACAATATTCAAGCTTCGGATTTCGGTTCGGACTCTTAGGAAATAACGAGGATCCCATGAGCGACAAGAAAAAAATTCTCATCCTTCATACCGGCGGGACGCTTGGAATGGATCTCATCGGTGAACCGGGCGACGCGGCTCGCTTCAAAGAACGTCTCATCAAATACGCACCTCGAATTTTCGAACTCGCCGATGTCGACGTGGAGATTCTGTTCAACAAAGATTCAAGCAACATTCGCCCTTCCGACTGGGTCGCTCTCGCAAGACGCCTCGACGCCTGCATGGAAAAATGGGACGCCTTCGTCGTGATCCATGGGACCGACACCATGTCCTTTACTGCGAGCGCCTTGAGCTACATGATCCTTAATCCCACGAAACCGATCATCGTGACTGGCTCTCAGCGTCCGCTCATGGATGCGCGCTCGGACGCCCCACGAAATCTCATCTATGCCGTCGAACTTGCTGTCGAAGGGCGCTTCAAAGAGGTCAGTATTTTTTTTGATTCTCTACTCATGCGTGGCAATCGCACCAAGAAACTTTCGATTCCAAGCTTTGGTGCCTTCGATTCGCCGAATTTCCCTCCGCTAGCCAAAGTGGGAGCCAACACTGAATACGCAACGACGTCTCTTCCTGTTGGTCCTTACTCATTTGACCCGCGGCTTGAGACACGCGTGGCAAGCGTCAGCCTCTTCCCAGGCTTCGACGTCGAGACCTTCTTTTCCCTCACAGAGAAAAATATCAAAGGCCTTGTTCTCCAAGCCTTCGGCCCGGGTGACATTCCCCTGGGTGAAGGTTCCGTTGCTCACCTGATTCGCCACCTCACGGAGCACGGCATTCCCACCGTGATCTGCTCCCAAGCGCTCTATGGTCGAGTGGACTTGAACATGTACGAAACTGGCCGCGCGGCTCTTAACGCCGGCGCGATCTCAGCGCAGGACATGACGTGGGAAGCGGCCCTTACAAAAATGATGATCCTACTGGGACACGGCTGCTCACTCCAAACCTTCCGTACCGCGTTCCGGCGTCCGCTGGCCGGAGAACTTTTGGAACTCCCATGAAAGAGCTCCTCGCACGCAGCCACGAAGCCGAGCGAATTCTACTTTCTCTGCGGCCCCTCTTGCTCGAAGGCTTTTCACTGACACCCGGTGCTCAGGCTCGCAACCTCGGCACAACCGCCAAGTCTTCATTCCGTGACATTGTCACTGTCTACGACAAACGCGTCGAAGAAGCACTTATCGAACAACTCACAAAAAGCTTCTCTGGCGAACTCCTGATTGGCGAAGAATCGAGCGCTGCCCTGGGGAAACATCCTCGCGATCAAGCCCTCGGGCACGAAGCCTTCTGGCTCCTGGATCCCATCGACGGCACCACAAATTTTTCGCGCTCCTATCCCTTCTTTTGCAGCACCATCGCATTTGCCACACGGAGCGCGGGAGGCGAGCCACAGGTGCAGGTTGCGCTCACCTTCAATCCCGTCTCAGGCGAACTCTTCCATGCAGCTCGCGGACATGGCGCCTGGCTCGGTCGAGACCGACTCCACGTGAGCTCCGTCGAAACCCCGCAAGAAGCTCTGCTAACCACAGGCTTTGCCTCGCTTCGCTCTCAGGAAGAACATAAAAGCTTCCATCTCTTCAAGAATCTCACACAGGAAACGCTCGGCGTGAGACGCGACGGCTCCGCCGCGCTGGACCTCGCCTATGTTGCGGCGGGTCGAATCGATGCTTACTGGGAATGGGGACTTTCGGCATGGGATATTGCTGCCGGCGCCCTGCTTGTCGAAGAGGCAGGAGGCCTTGTAACGCGGCACGTCGGAACTTCCCTCGATCTTTTTGAAGGAGAAATCCTTTCCTCAAACTCCCGACTTCACAAATGGCTGATTCATAAGATAAAAGAACAAGAATGAATCAGCACGACATCAAACTGGAACTCCTGAATTTCACGCGCGAAGCCGACTTGCGCCACGTGCCAATGTGGCTCAAAGACGCCATGAAATCTTGGATTGAAGCTGTCGAACTGAACCAAGACGAATTCAGCTACTACAACGTCGACAAAGAAAAAGTGACTGTTCGCACGGACTATCTCCAACTCGACAATCTGCTCGAACTCGACGAAGGCTACGACAAGTTCCGCGACTGGTTCAACAAACAGAAAGCGCGTTTCGACCGCTCCCACTCCAAGTAAGCGCGTTCACGCTAGGCGACCCCAAAGGTCGCCCCACATTCTTCAAAACACTTGTTTATAATAAACCGCAGATCGCTGCGCGCTTACTTTTGACGAGATCGCTGGAGTTGTTCGTGTTCCCGTTCCTTCAAAATTACTACTGCCTTGATAGACCTCATACGTGCCGCCAAACTCAGATCGCTCCGCCGCAAGAATGCGCAACTTTGTCCAGAAACTCCAAGCTGTATCTGTTGAGCTCGATCCACTGGTGAGGCTTTCTTCTTTTAGGAACGCCCCGAGCACTCGCGTGAAACCCACTTCAGCAACCCACTTGGCCTGGATTGGAATCGTCAAAGACACTCCGAAGTCGAGACCCGAATACGTCTTCGCGCTGGGAGCAACGGCCGCGGATAATTCCTCGGCTTTGAATCCGAAACGAGAATAGCCACCGAAAAAATTCATCTCGGTGTCTGTGTCACCCGCATACTCAGACAGAGGCATGCGATAGCCAGAGTACACATGCATGTAAGACCAACCGCTTGCCATCTCTGTAGCACCGTACTCAGGTGGTGGCGTTCCGTACTTGCCTGTTCCTTGATCTAATTGGAAGCTTGCGTACCACGAACTCGTCAGATGCAGATCTGCTTTGAGTCCGTAGGACAGCGACACCGTTTTCAACTTGAACACCTTTGCCGCTGTCCGCTCTTCGTAACTCAGGAACCCAAAGCCCACGCGCGGACTGATATCAAAAAGACGAGCTCCGTCGAGTAGATCTGGCACTTCCGAAATCACTTCGCCCACAGGAGCCGCCGTTGCTTTTTCGGGAGTACTGACAAGCGCAAGAGGTGGTTTGGGTTTGAGCAAATACCTGTCCCCTTCGCGAATAGGATCAAGGTCTGACTCATAGTCGACACGAGCCTTCGTGAAGGGTTTTCCAAGACTCGTCACGACCGCAGTTCCGGTCTGTGTCGAATCAAAACCCACAAGGGTTTTGAGGACGGGATGCCGGCGAATGTCTTTCAGACGATGCAGCGACAACTCGTCGCCCACCTTCAAACCTTCGCCCACGGCACCCTCAATTTCGAGAGAGCTGATGTCACGCTTGACGACGTAACCCTGTCCAGGAATTCGGTCCCACATCTCCTTGAGCCAGGCGCGCAGCCGACGCTTGCGCTCCACGTCTTGCTCCGCTGAGCCCGAAGAAGAAGGAAGATAGAGACTTTCGAAATAAAGCGGCTGACCATCGCTGACCGAATACCAGCGCAAGTCCACCTGTGACTCTTTCGCCGTCAGCACCACAATGCCATCAGCCTTGTACTTGAGTCCCATTGCGCGAACCGAGTCTCCTCGATTCCATGGAAAATCCGTTGGTATCTTCACGGGGCTCAGACTGCCAGGGCCCCCCTGCTGCGTGATCCAACGAACCCGCCCTCGTTCGACAAAAACGTCAAGAACTTGGGCGGTCGTGAGTGCTTCAGGAAACTGAGTCCCTTCGATCTGCGCCAGAAGCACCTGTCGTTGGTCAAAAGGCCAGACCTCGGCTCTCAGCGGCAGTGCCCCAACAAGAATCATCAATGCGAGCGACGTGCGGGTGAATGACATACGTTTTCATTGTAAATTGAAAGACCAGATGAAGCGACTCCAAGTCCTGTTCGCCGCGTTAATAATCCCGGCGGGTCGGCCCGACATCGAGATCAAGAACTTCAATCTTGTGGAATCGCACCTGGCCACCCGTTCGATGGAACTCCAGGCAGGAAGTGCACAACTTTTCCAGGAAGAACGCATCGGACTGCTCCACAAGATCCTCGCCAAAATATGGAGTAACCAAGGGTCAATTTACGAAATCCAGGCACAAGTTGCAGCGATCGACACCCTCAAACAGAGTTTTCGCACCGAAGGGATGACCACCATCTCCACCCCTGACTCATACAGTCTCGAAACCTCCGACGTCAGTTACGATGCTGAAACAAAAACCTTGAGAGGATCCCAGGACGTTCGCCTCGCGCCGCTCACGGGCGCGCAAATGCAGGGAGCTCAGAACTTCAAACTCCAGGGCCGAGGACTCTTCGTAGATCTGAGTCGCGATCTCTTTCGTATCGAAAAATCAGTTAGATCCGAACAGAAAATCGATCCCAAGATTACTCTAAAGATCACATCCAAGAGTTTCGAGTTCGATAGTTCAGCCGAACGCGCTCGCTTTGTTAACAATGTCACCGTCACGCACCCTCAATACAGCATGAAGGGAAAAATCCTAGATCTACTCTTTGTGCAGCTCCCCTCGCCACCGTCAAAGAAGGACCCCGACCTTGAAAACACTGCGCCCAAAATGTTGCGAGAAATGTTTCTTCAAGCCTCCACCGATCCCAAATCGAGCGCGAAGGTTCAGGCAGCCGTCGACACCACAACATTTTTGTCCAAAGGCTTTCGAATTCTCTTTGGCCCCGACGGCACCCCCACGGGTTCTGAGGCCATTGGAGCTGCCGAAGCCAAGCTAGATAACGGGATTGTGCTGCGCGCTGAGAAGCTCTACTCGTTCATAGAGGACGACGTTCAGAAAATTCGAATGGAAGAGAACGTAGAGATCATCACGCCTACGCGGCGTGCGCAGTGTCAGCAGGCGCTTTTCACGCCCTCTACTGGAGACTTTGTGCTTGAAAAAATCGCGTCGCTTTCGGATGAAGAGCAAACAATTCGCGGAGAAAGAATCTATTTCTCAACGAAGAACAACACGCTCCGTGTGGAAAAAGCTTCAGGAAAAATAAATAGGGAGAAGGTCCAAATCTCCACAAGTCCAAAGGACTAAGCCCTTAGATTTTATTTTCAGGTTGAGAATTCACGTCTGTGGTCGAGGCGCGTGTGGGGGTCTTCTTGTCGCCCTCGAGTTCGCCATTCAGGCCATCCTTAAATCCACGAATCGCGCGCCCCAGTGAAGGGCCGAGCTGCTCAAGGCGCGAAGGCCCAAAGAGAATGACGACGATTAATAGAAGAAGCAAAATGTGCCAAAAGCTCAGCATGGGTTCACCATAGGCCGAACCGTGAAGCAGGTAAACTACAATTCTAGAGCCTAAATGGAGCTGCCCTGATGCGGGTTTATCCGCTAGAAGGGAGAGGCGATGCTGTTTAAAAAGATCCTAGGTTCACCCACCCTAAAACCTGGAGACCAAGCTCCCTCTTTCGAGGCCCTGGACCAAGACGGCCAGGCCAGGCGCTTGGCCGACTACGCGGGAGGCTGGCTGGTTCTGTACTTCTATCCTCGAGACGACAGCTACGGCTGCACTAAAGAGGCCTGTAGCTTTCGAGACGAATTTGAAGGATTTCGAGGACTCGATACCACCATCGTCGGAGTCAGTGTCGACGATGTCGCGTCACACAAAGCTTTCGCCACACGTCATAAGCTCGGTTTTCCACTTCTTGCAGACACCTCCAAGAAAGTCAGCCGGGACTACGGAGTCCTCATGGCCGTAGGCGCAGCCAACCGAGTGACTTTCATCATCGACCCCAACGGCGTTATCCGCGATGTCGTCGAATGGGCGATGTGGGATTCTTACGGCGAAACAATTCGAAACCGCCTTCAGGCGGCTCGGAATTCGACCTAAACCGTTGAAACTCGCTTTAACCACTCAAGGTGAGTTCCATGCGGCCACCCCACCAACGCTGCATCATCTCTTTGAGCCCCTGATGCTCAGGACGCGTCAGCTCGGGGTCACGAGCGAGAATCCGTTCGGCCTCTTCGCGCGCGCGCTCTAAAAGTCCGATATCTCGCATGATGTGAGCAACCCGAAAACCGGGCAAGCCGCTTTGGCGACGTCCCAAGAATTCTCCCGGTCCACGAATCTCCAAATCCTTCTCGGCGATCCGGAATCCGTCATCGCTTTCGAGCATTATCTGCAGGCGTTCCTCGACCGTGGGGCCAGCCTTGTCGGGTCCCACCAGCACGCAGTAACTCTTTGTCGATCCGCGCCCCACCCGGCCTCGCAGCTGATGAAGCTGGGAGAGTCCAAATCGCTCTGCATGCTCGATGACAATGACACTCGCGTTTGGAACATCGACGCCAACTTCGATAACCGTCGTCGAAACAAGCACACGCGTTTCACCCGCTTTAAAGGCTCTCATGACAGCTTCCTTGTCTTTGCTTTTCATGCGACCATGCAAAAGACCAACGCGATCCGCTCCAAACTCAGCGCACCATTCGGCATGCGCGGTCTGCACATCCTTCAGATCCATCTCTTCCGATTCTTCAACGAGAGGATAAACAAGATAAATTTGCCTTCCCTCCTCGAGAAATTTCGCAAGACGCTTTGCGAGCGCAAGATGAGCTTTCTTTCGAACGAGGTGCGTTTCAATAGGAATACGTCCGATGGGTTTGTCCCGAATCACGCTCAAGTTGAGATCTCCGTAGATCGTGAGCGCGAGTGAGCGCGGAATAGGCGTGGCGGTCATAACGAGCAGGTGCGGAGACACGCCCGATGTTTGCCCCTTCATCAGGATTCGTTGTTTCACGCCGAAGCGGTGTTGCTCATCGACTATGATGAGACCGAGATTGTCGAAAAGTGTGTCATCTGTGAGTAGCGCCTGCGTGCCGATCACAAAACGGGCCCGCCCCTCAGAAAGAGCGCTCCGCGCCTCCTTCTTCTGCTTGACGCTTAAGGCGCCTTTCAAAAGCAAACACTCGTGAGCCCTCTCTGGGAAAAGTTTTGAAAAAGTCTGGTAGTGCTGATCGGCCAGAATCTCCGTAGGTGCCATCATCGCGACTTGGAAATTTTCATCCATCATGAGAAGTGCCGCGACAAAGGCCACCACCGTCTTGCCGCTCCCCACATCTCCTTGCACGAGTCGGTGCATTGGTACTTCGACATTCTCATGCGAGACGTCGCGCATGATGTCGTCTATGGCAGCCCGCTGACCCGGGGTAAGTTCAAAAGGTAGCTTTTTCAAAAATCCCTGAAGACGCCCGGGAGCCAACGTGGAAAATGAGGGCACCTTGCGACGCTGCAAAGCCGCCGAGTTTGACCACTCACTTTTGCGCAGCTGCAATGCGAGCGCCATCATAAAGAGTTCCTCAAAGGCAACACGTTGTAGGTAGGGACCAGCTGGAATAACTGGCTCGCCCGTGGGCTGCCACTGCTTGGGGAAATGTAGCTCTCGAAGGCTGTCTTTGAGAGGAGGAAGGCCAAGCTCCTTGCGAAGCGACTCAGGCAAAGTTTCTTCGATGAGACGGACTTCTTCACGTCCCAAAGCCTGGGCCATGATCTTTCGAATTACGCGCGTCGAAAGCGCGGATATCTCTCGGTAGACGGGCATGAAGCCACCAAACTCCCACCACGGCAGCTCGCTCTCGGATTTCTGAAGTTCAGGATGAGAGACCTGAACAATCGAGCGAAAAATCTGCGCCTTACCTCGGAAAACAACCGTGGTGCCAGGAGGAAAACGTTTTTCAATTCCACCACCAGGATCGTAGAACCACGTGAACACGATGCGCGGGTCCATAAGGGTGCCACCCATGGGCAGCTTCAGTGAGGGATCTCCTGCAGGCGCGCTCATGACCTGTTCGCCGCGCATCCCTGGATCGAGAACTCGTACGACAGCCTCCGTGAGGCTTCTTCCCCTCGGACCGGTAGAACGCCGAGAGATCTTCTCTATCAATCCCACTCCCATCACTGCCGAATCAGTCGCTGCGAGCTGCTGGATCTCCGAATACGTGTGCAGGGTGCGACGATCCTCATAGGTTCGCGGCAAAAACAGGAGCAAATCCCAAAGAGAATGCACATCGGCTTTTGCAAAAAACTCAGCGAGTTTTGGACCCACGCCTTTAAGGAATTTGACTTCGATATCCCAAGGTTGCTTGAAACTCACGAGAGCTCCGCCGGGCTACAAGAGCCCTTACTTGTATTCGATCTTGATGACTTCGAAGACAGTTTCGCCTCGAGGAGTCTTCACGACAGCTTCGTCACCTACGTATTTGCCAAGCAGGGCACGGGCAATAGGAGCTTTGATCGAGAGACGACCTTTCGGCAGATCGGTTTCGGTTTCGCCAACGATTTGGTAAGTGATATTGGCGCCCTCTTGGTCGACAAGCGTAACATGGGCCCCAAAAACAACTTTGTCTGACTGAATGTTTGCGGTGTCGATAATCTCGGCACGCGCCAGGAAGTCACCGATCTGTCCGATACGGCCCTCAATAAAGCCCTGCTTCTCGCGAGCCGCCGAATACTCAGCGTTCTCGGACAAATCGCCGTGAGCGCGCGCAATAGAAATTTGCTCGATCACGGCAGGACGATCGACCACTTTAAGGCGCCGGAGCTCTTCTTCCAGAGCGAGGTGCCCCGCTAAGGTCATAGGGATCTTATCTGAAGACATGGCCGCTAAGCTGCCAGAGTCGCGATCCAGCGTCAATCAAAGCCAGGATCACGCTCATCCGAGAGACGCCCACTTTCGATAAAGTCTTGAAGGGCCATCGGCTTCAGCAGCCCTTGGCGCATCACGCTCTGAATTGCCATTGAAGCCATTTCAGCTCCGGAAAGCGTCGACATCAGCGGAATTCGGTACTGAAGAGCCGCCTTGCGAATGCTCGTCGCATCGCGAAGGGTGGTTGCGGCTCCCGTGGTATTGACCACCAAATGAACTTTTTTCTCCCGAATGACTGAGAGTAAATCGTCACCCAAGGCCGAATGACCAATCTTTGGAATTGCGGCACATTCGAGACCCGCCTTCTTGAGATAAGAGGCCGTGCCCGGAGTGCCCATGAGCTTGAAGCCGAGCAAATCAAAAACTCGCGCGAGGCTCAGGCAGCGCTGCTTGTCGAGATCGCGCACACTGAAGAGCACGGTTCCTGAGAGAGGAAGGTGAAGACCCGCGGCCTGGTAGGCTTTCGCAAATGCTGATCCCGGCTTGGGATCCATCCCCATGACTTCCCCCGTACTGCGCATTTCGGGTCCGAGAATCGGATCGAAACTTTTGAACTTCGAGAATGGAAAGACCGGAGCCTTCACGGCAAAACCGTGGCTGGGCAAACGATAGTTACCGGGCATGCGGTCGGCCGGTACAATTTTCTTCACATTCTCTCCGAGCGCAGCCCGCAGAGACCAATCGATCATCGGATAACCCGTCGCCTTCGAGAGGAAGGGAATCGTGCGCGAAGCACGAGGATTGGCTTCGAGCACGTAAATCTGATCACCCAGCACACACATCTGAATATTGAAGAGACCGCGAACTTTGAGGGCCACGGCAATCTTCTTAGCGAGTCCGGCCATCTCATCGATTTTGGCGGCGGGTAGTTTCAATGGAGGAATCACGCAGGTTGAATCGCCCGAGTGAATTCCCGCTTCTTCGACGTGTTCCATGACGCCGCCAATCCAGGCGCGCTCACCGTCGCAGATGCCATCGATATCAAACTCCACCGCATCACTAAGGAAGCGGTCGATGTAGAGAGGGTAGTCTTCACTCACCTCGCGAGCCATCGCATAGGCCTCGCGCAGTTCACGCTCGTTCGAGCAAATCTTCATGGCCTGACCGCCCAGCACGAAGGAGGGTCGCACGAGCACCGGGAAACCCATCTTCTCGACAAGTGAGCGAGCCTCTTCCCATTCGGTGACGACAACGCTTTCGGGAGCCGGGATCTTCAAGTCCTCGAGGAGCTCCGCAAACTTTAGACGGTCTTCTGAGAGATCAATCGCAGCGGGTGAGGTGCCGAGCACTTTGTATCCCCACTTCTCAACGTGAGCCGCTAGCTTCAGTGGCGTCTGCCCGCCCATCTGCAAGAGAACATAAGCCTCCTGACCTGCTTTCATCGCAGGATCGAGTTCGCGCACGAGCACCGCACGGACGGTGTCCTCGTGAAGGGGCTCAAGATACAAGCGCGTCGAGCTCGTCGGATCGGTCGAAACCGTCTCAGGGTTGCAGTTGACCATAATCGTCTCAAACCCCATCTCCTGGAGTGAGCGCGAGGCATGAACACAGCAGTAGTCGAATTCAATACCCTGACCGATGCGGTTTGGGCCCGAGCCCAAAATCACCACACGGCCGCGTTTTTTGGGATCAATATCTGGCTTCTTCCAGAAGTCTTTTAAATGGGAATCAACCCACGTCGAGCGACTCAGCTTCTCTCGAGTCGTGTAATAAAAAGGAGTCATGGCGCGGTTTTCCGCAGAACAGGTGTCGATCATTTCAAAGCGCACATCGCCTACAAAATGCTGCGCCCGAGGCCCAAGACCTGTCTCCACTTGATAGCCACGAATCTGGCGCGTGAACCAAGGATCCCACCCCGTCAGAGCTGAGACATCTTCGGGAGAAAGGCCTGACGCCAACGCATCCCAAATCGCATACCCTCGACGAGAATGAGCCTTGCGCAGCAGTAACTCGCTCTCGGCCCGCCATGCTTCGATGGGATTCTTGGAATCAACAGGTTTGAAGATAGGCCATTTGCGCTCAAGCCCGTTCAGGGCTTTATGGAAAGCTTCTCCGATCGAAGCTCCAAACGAAAGCACTTCGCCCACGCTCTGCATTTGCGGCAAAAGTATGTCGTCGGCGCCAGGGAATTTTTCGAAATGGAATCGAGGGATCTTCAGCGCAACATAGTCGATCGGCGGCTCAAAGCAGGCCATCGTTGTCTTTGTGACGTTGTTGACGACTTCGGGAAGCGTGTAGCCAAGCGCCAGTTTCGTTGCCACGTGTGCGATCGGAAAGCCCGTTGCCTTGGAGGCCAGCGCACTCGAGCGCGACACCCGCGGATTCATCTCGATCACGATGCGTCGGCCTGTACCCGGATTGACGGCAAATTGCACATTGCAACCGCCCGTCTCGACACCCACACGTCGAATGAGCTCGAGTGCGTCGCGACGCATGTCTTGGTATTCGCGGTCAGTGAGCGTTTGTGCAGGAGCAACCGTGATCGAGTCGCCTGTGTGAATACCCATCGGATCAAGGTTCTCGATCGAGCAAACAACGATCGCGTTGTCCTGAGAGTCGCGCATGACTTCGAGTTCGTACTCTTTCCAACCGAGCACACTTTCCTCGACGAGGGCCTCACAGATCGGCGACTCCGCCAGTCCTTGCGAAACTTTCTCAACAAGTTCCGAGGAGCCGAACACAAAGCTCTGCCCCGTACCGCCCATCGTGTAGCTAGGGCGCAAAATAAACGGAAAGCCCACTTCGGCCGCAAAGGCCTCGCACTCTTCGACGCTACGAATGATCGTCGAGCGAGGAGTGTCGAGCCCCATCGAGAGCACAAGCTCACGAAAGGCGCGGCGGTCTTCGGCAAGGTGAATCGCCTTGAGGTTAGCTCCGATGATCTGAATGCCTTGGAGCGCATTTGGAATCTGTGAGAGGGCTGTAATCAGATTGAGCGCGGTTTGACCGCCCATTGTAGGCAAAATCGCTTCGATCGATTCGCGGCGAATAATTTCAATCGCAGTCATCGGATCGACGGGCTCGATATAGGTGCGATCAGCCATGCCGGGATCGGTCATGATCGTGGCGGGGTTTGAGTTCAGAAGAACAACTCGCACCCCCTCTTCGCGTAAAGCTTTGCAGGCCTGAGTTCCTGAATAGTCGAACTCGCAGGCCTGTCCGATGATGATGGGGCCACTGCCGAAAACAAGGACATTCTTAAAGGGAAGTTCTCTCTTTTTCGGTGTCGTGGAGTTCATCCCATCTCCTCGTCTCAAAAGACCGGACTTTCCGTGTAGATGTGCTTCGCATCGATATGCGAATACTGGTGGGTTTTGAGTTTCATGATCGAGAGCTTGTGAATGAGGCGCAGGCGCTGCTTATCGTCGAGGTACTTGATCTGCTTGATTTGCTTCTTGATGAAGGGCTTCGACGAGAGCGGATGGAAAATAAATGATTCGCCAAACACGTAGCGATCTCCCGACGGGATAAGGCGCCCTTCAAAGACATCTCCCTTAGAGAATCCGTCGCGGATCTCTGACTCTTCGATCACGTACTTTTCGCCCGTGACCATGTCTTTGACGTAAACATCGCTGCCCTTGATCTTTAGGAATTCAAAAATCGAATGAACGCTGCGAGTGATGCCTTCGAAAACAGCTCGCTCTTCGTCGGGTAAATTTTTACCCTCTTCGAACATGTACATTTTGACGGGACAGAGATCGAACTGATTCAGGGGACGATCAAAAAGATACCAGTCAAGGAACGCCTTCATCTGACCTTCAAAGAGGTCGGAGCCTTCCGCAACTTTCCCGGCGCGATTGAAGAACTCGTCCTTCGCAGCTTTCACCTCTTCGTAGAAGCCGCCTTCGGAGTACTTCCGTAGAATTTTTTCGAGACCCTCATCAACGCGCATCGGTACCCATCCTTACTGCAAATCTGTCGATCATTCCCGCGGCATCGAAGGGGCCTGGGCCCGCCTCGGGATGGAACTGAACTGTCTCACAACGAAGTGCCGGCAACGAAAGCCCTTCGACACTTTGATCGTCGCCGTGGACAAAGCTCACGCGAACATCTTGGGGCAACGTCGTGTCGTCCACTGCAAATCCGTGGTTCTGGCTTGTGATCCAGGTGCGCACGGCCTGCCCCTTCTCATCGAGCTCTACAACAGGGTGATGAATCCCCCGATGCCCAAACTTCATTTTGTAGGTCTTGGCTCCCACCGCATGAGCCACGAGCTGATGCCCCAGACAAATTGCGAAAACGGGCATGCGTCCGAGGATCTTCTTGAGTTCGGAGATGACATGGGTCGCGGCCGCGGGGTCACCGGGACCGTTGGAGAGCATGAGTCCCTCAGCGCCAGCAGCGAGAATGTCTTCGGCCTTGGCCGTAGCAGGATAAACTTCGACATCGAATCCATTGGCCGCGAGCAAGCGAAGCGTGTTGCGCTTCACACCAAAATCCCAAACGAGAACCTTGCGCGAGGGACCTTCCCAAACGTCACGCGAACGCATCGGCCAGTAGGCTTTGGGATCGTCTTTGAAGAAGTAGGACTTTTTGCAGCTCACCACCGAGCAGAGATCTTGTCCGGCCATAGGGGGGACTTTTTCAATGAGGTGCTTTCGAGCCTGTTCGGGCGTGAGCGTGGAGGATTCATAAACAAGTGCACGCTGCGAACCCATCTCTCTGAGGAGCACCGTGAGTTCGCGGGTATCGACACCTTCAATCACATAGCGCCCCTGAGCCACGATCCACTGCTTGAGTGAAGACTTCGCGCGCCAGCTGGAGGGGGTTTTTTCGAGATGTCGGCACACGAGGCCTTCGGCCCAGATTCGGTCCGACTCCATGTCTTCCTCGGTGTATCCCGTATTCCCAACATGTGACACGGTGTTGAGCACGAGTTGACCTGCGAAGCTTGGGTCGGTGAGGGATTCTTCGATGCCGCTCATCGCGGTACAAAACACGAGTTCCGAACCGCGCGGTTTGGAAAAATCACCGTAGCCTCGGGCGGAATAAGAAGCTCCGCACTCAAGAAGGAGAGTCACGAGAGTGGAGTCTTGGTCGGCGTTCATTCTGCGGAGCAAAGCTAAAGCCGCGAACCCGAATCCTCAAGCAATTTCGTACGACAAATTCGAGTCGCGTTTAGCGCAAAAGGTCGTAGAGCAGCCTCGAGCGGATCTTCATGCCATGAGCGACCTGCTCGAGGATCAAAGACTTGTCATAGTTCAGAAGGCTGGCCTCTAACTCGACGCCCCAATTGACAGGACCTGGGTGCATCATCCACAGCCCGTCACCTTTTTTGAGATGCTTCGCCGTGATCTGGTAGTTTTTGACGTAGGCCTCGAGTTCCCGGGGATTCCAGGTTTGACCTTCGGCAAAACGCTCCTTCTGAACTCGGAGAGAAATGAGTCCCGTTGCGCCTTGAAGGCCCTTCTCGAGATTATCCGTCCAGGTCTGACCCGGGGCGAGAGTCTCGGGCGCCCACTCCGGTGGACTCACAAAATGCAGGTCGAGTCCCAGCATCTCAGCCAGTGCCGACCAAGAACCCGCCACGCGAGAACGCTTGAGGTCTCCGACCATGACCCATCTCTGTTTTTTGAGAGTTTCCCAAGAGCGTCCGGCCGTCTTGTTCCAGATCGTCGCGAGGTCCAGGAGAGCCTGCGTGGGGTGTTCCATCATTCCAGCCCCGGCATTGATCAGCGGTCCGACTGAGAAACTGCGAAGCGATTCGATATCAACGTCCGCTGAAGAGCGTAGTATAAAAACCTCGCAACCCATCGCATGAAGATTGAGCATCGTGTCCCAGAGGGTTTCGTCTTTCGAAAGCGAGCTTTCCTTAGATCCGAGGACCACGGTCCGTCGTCCGAGGGCCTTGGCGGCGAGCTCAAAGCTCGTGCGGGTGCGGGTCGATGGCTCCATAAAAATCATCGCCACTGCTGGGGCCTGAGGCAATGAATCACAGACCGGAATACCGTCCACAACAGATTGCTCGACGAGCTCTTTGATGCGAGTTGGAGAAAGGTCACGAACGCTCAAGAGATGCTTGGGGCTCATGAGTTCATTACGCTAGCGGCCCCCAACCCACAAGTCGAGGGCTTGACCAGAACTCCGCAAAACCCGATGCTCGCCCGATGACACGCCGGATGGATGCGGGCCTGCTTTTTTCTGTGTGCCTGCACGGACAAGTCGGACCCTATCGCCGCGTTGTCCTGCTCTTCGTACGACCACTTCTACAGCTTTCTGAAGGATAAGCTTCAGTGCGCAGATCAATTGACGACTCAAAACCGGTTCCCTTCCGTTACGACCAGGTCAATCCCACAACGCCCAAAGCCGCGCCCCAAAAGAAACACTGAACGGAGACTGGTTTTTACTTGGCCGAAAATGATCCCGACATCGATCAGTCTTCGAGCTTTAAGATCGCGAGGAAGGCCTCTTGAGGCACTTCGACACTGCCGAAGGACTTCATGCGCTTCTTGCCCTCTTTTTGCTTCTCGAGGAGTTTGCGCTTGCGGGAAATATCTCCGCCGTAGCACTTCGAGAGAACGTTCTTGCGAATAGCTTTGATCGTTTCACGTGCGATAATCTTGCTGCCGATCGAAGCCTGCACGGGTACTTCAAACTGCTGCATGGGAATGACTTCTTTGAGCTTCTTCGTAAGATCGCGACCGCGCTCGTAAGAGGTTTGACGGTGCACAATCACAGAAAGCGCATCCACGGGTTCGCCCGCCAGCATGATGTCGAGCTTCACAAGATCCGAGGGTTCCATGCCGTCGAGCTCGTATTCGAAACTCGCGTATCCTTTGGTGGAGGACTTGAGTCGGTCGTAAAAGTTGAAGACCATTTCTCCGAGGGGCAAGCGGTACACAACCGCGCAGCGAGTGGGCGTGATGTAGTCGAGGCTGACCTGGGTCCCGCGCTTTTGTTCGCAGATCTTGATGACGTTTCCCATATACTCGGTCGGCGTGTAGATCGTTCCCTTAATGTAGGGCTCCTCAATGGATTCGATGAGATTGGGCGACGGCATCTCCGACGGGTTGTCGATCACGACCTCGCCGCCCGTCACAAGCTTCACGAGATACTTCACCGTGGGAGCCGTCGTGATGATGTTCATGTTGTATTCGCGCTCGAGGCGCTCTTGGACAATCTCCATATGAAGAAGACCCAAGTATCCACAACGGAATCCAAAACCGAGCGCCGCAGATGACTCGGGCTCAAAAATCAGCGCGGAATCATTCAGACAGAGTTTCTCTAAAGCTTCTTTAAGGTCGGCGTAATCTTTTGAGTCGACTGGGAAAATACCCGCAAAGACCACCGACTTAACAGGCTTGAAACCCGGCAGGGGCTCGGTCGCGGGAATCGCGCGTTTGTCGGTGCCTTGATCGGGCCAGTGCGTGATTGTGTCGCCGACGCGAGTCTCTCGAACGCTTCGAATGCCCGACACGACAAACACAACATCACCTGGTCCGGCATAATCCAGATCGAGCGCTTTAGGCGTAAAACAACCAATGCGCGTGACGGTAAAGAATTTCTTATCGACATCGAACTCGGCAAGCGAATTGAGGTGCATGAGCTGAATGCGCTCGCCCTTGCGGAGCTCACCTTCTACGATACGCGCGAGCTGCACGACTCCTTGATAGTTGTCGTACCAGCTGTCCATGATCAGCGCCTTAAGCGGCTTCTGAAACTCGTTCTTCGGCGAGGGTACGTTCTTGACGACCATCTCGAGGGCTTCATGAATACCAATGCCCTCTTTGGCGCTGGTGGGCACGGCCTCAGAAGCATCAATGCCGATCACTTCTTCGATCTCAGCACGCACGCGTTCCACGTCGGCAGACGGAAGATCAATCTTATTGATCACGGGCACGATCTCGAGATTGTGATCGAGTGCCATGTAAACGTTTGCGAGCGTTTGCGCCTCGACCCCTTGGGTGGCGTCGACAACAAGAATCGCCCCTTCACAAGCGGCAAGTGAGCGAGAGACTTCATAAGTGAAGTCCACGTGCCCTGGGGTATCGATGAGATTCAAGACGTAATCTTGTCCATCGTTGGAGCGAAACTTGAGGCGCACGGTTTGAGCCTTAATGGTAATGCCTCGCTCGCGCTCAATCGAAAGTGAATCCAGGATCTGAGCTTCCATCTCCCGTTTCTCAAGACCTTTGCAGTGCTCGATAAAACGATCGGCGAGCGTCGACTTACCGTGATCGATATGCGCGATGATCGAAAAATTACGAATGCGATCTACTGGAAAATTCATTTCTCTACTTTTGCTCTGCTTTGGAGTGGAGCGATCTTCTCCCGACTGGAGCTTCCTCGCCACCTAATTCTGCGAAAAGTGAAGTTTGGCCAGGAAGCACATGCGAGTTCTTATCGAGAATCATGTCGATTCCCATGCGGATGTACTCGGCGATTGGCACGCGCGTGCGATTGTGCAGCTCCTTAAGAGCCGTGACCTGCGCTTCGGTGAGATAAACCGTCGTGGAGATCTTTTTACGTGCCATACACCTAGGGTACCAGGTATTAACACAGGGCGCCAAGCCTCCCAAGTGGTTTTTCTGAAATTTCGCTTAAAATACAAGAAGATGTTCAAAGTAATACTCCAAGCCTTCCCGCCGCTCATGATACCCCTCCTCGGATTGCTGGGGGCCTGCAGCACAAGCTCACCGAGCAACTCCGCCTCCGCCCAAGTCAAACCGATCGCGAGCGACGAAGCCGGCATCGAACTCATTGCGCCGGACGCTCGCACGCACAACCCCCGACAACGCCGTGTCTTTCAGGATATCCGAGGAAAGAAAATTCTCGCGCGCGTGGAGAGTGACTTCAACGGCGATGGTCGCATCGACTTCATTCAAGCCTTCGACCCGACGGGCAGCTGGATTCAATTGGAAAAAAGTGATCTCGATGGCGATGGTCGTTTCGACGTGACCTATGTGTTCACATGGGATTCGAGTCGCAAGGAACCCCGCCTTTCGGAACAAAGCTTCGACACGAACTACGATGGCCGAATCGACCTTTGGAAAGAATTCGATGGACGAAGCCGCCTCACACTCCGCAAGCTCGATCGCAATTTCGACGATCGGGCCGATTACTGGGAATACTACGACAATGGTCAGGCCGTACGCATCGAACAAGACTCAGACTACGACGGCAAACCCGACCTAATTCCGACTCCTCGGACTTCTCGACGCTAAACCGTCCGGAACTTCGGACAGTCATGGCGCGAACACCGCTAGGGTGGGCTCTTTAAGCTTGGTCTCTGATTTGCTTAGGGCTTCTTCGTACGAACACGAGGAGGTTTCTGATGACCCTAGCCACCACCGCACCGACCGTCCGCCCTGTCCCTCTCGCCACCGCTCGAGGAACTGCGCCCGAGAATGCATGGTTCTGGACCGGTTCTCCCGAGATGAAAGAACTCGACACTGCCGTTCGCATCGCCGCACAGAGAAACATCCCCGTGCTGATCGTGGGCGAGACGGGCTCCGGCAAGGAGCTCGTGGCAGGACGTCTCCACAAAACCCGCCGTGATCATCTTTCCTGTTCGGCGATCGAAACCCCCTTCGTCCCGGTGAATGTCAGTACCATTCCCGAGAACCTCGCCGAATCCATTCTCTTCGGCCACGAACGCGGCGCCTTCACCTCGGCCCGCGAGCGTCAGCTAGGAAAATTCGAAATCGCCAAAAGAGGCATTCTCTTTCTCGATGAAATCCAAAACCTCGACCCCAATCTTCAGTGCAAACTCTTGCGCGTCTTGCAGTGTCGCGAAGTCGATCGACTCGGATCAAAACAGAGCGTCCCTGTTGAATGCCAGGTCGTCGCTGCCACAAACCTTCCGCTCGAAATGCTCGTCGCCCAGGGTCGCTTTCGCAAAGACCTCTATTTCCGCCTCAACGTGTTTCCACTTTATTTGCCGCCCTTGCGCCACCGTCGCTCCGAGTTCCTCCAGATCCTGAGAGCCTTCCTCTCAGAAAAAATTCCTCAGCACGGACTCATTCCAAAGACGCTCTCGCCCGCAGCCATTGAAAGACTCGAAGCGCACGACTGGCCAGGCAACTATCGTGAGCTCGAACATGCGTTGGTCTACGCGCACCTAAAGGCGCGCGACGAAATCGACGAAACGGATCTTCCACCCAGCCTCACAGGCCAGACTGAAAACTATCTCAAACAAGGGGTCTGGAACTAAAATGGAGACTTCAGTCTGCGACTTTACGAACGATAAAGTCTTTAGCGAGAGAGCGGCGCCTCAAGCGTTCGCCCATTTTCCGGGCGTAGACAGGATTGGGATAAGAACCCATCGCCACGCGATGCCATTTCTCACCATTCTTGAAGCTAATCTCCTGTGTGTAGGCGTCCAGAAAACCCGCCTTACGGAGATCGCGCACCATCGAAGCCGATTCGTCATGCGTCGCAAAACTCGCGAGCTGAAGTGTGTAAGAACCGGGCGTGGGATCAAAATCCTTTACGGCACTGGGGCTGCGTTCAAAAAGATTGCTGACCTTCACAGGAGGACCCTCTTCCTTGCGAGCTTTGTCGGTCGCCTCCAGCTTGTCCATCGCTTTGGCTTCGTCTTTACTCACCGCATCGGCAGAAGCGGGGCGGCGACTCCATTCGTTGTACACTCCCTGATGAGCCTTGGTATCCAGGATAGATTTGGGGGTGTCAGCATCGGAGCTCCCCACCACCACTTCTGCCAGGGCTTTCTGCTTGGATTCATGAAAAGACTTGCGCAACTCTTCACCCGCGATAGGCGCCTTAACGGCAACTATTTTGGGCTTATCGGCAGAGGCGGGACTACGTGCATTCTCGCCGTGAGACAAATTCGACACGACCTCGGGATGATTGCCTGAAAAACTAAATCCAACCCAAAGCCCAACAGAGAACATGAGTCCCGAAAGAAGCACCACAAGAATGAAAACCATTCCCGCCTCTTGTCGGGTCAGGTGAAGGTTCTTTCGAAACGAATCCATCTCACTCCATTGTAGCGGCTTAGCCCCTAGAGTTTCCAGGAATTGCCAAATTATTGGCTTAAGGAGAAGAAATGAAAAAACCCAAGAATTCCAAGCATCGCACTCGAGGACAAGCTCTCAGCGAGTATTTGATTTTGACGGCCCTCATCGGAGTCGCCTCAATTTCAGTCGTTCAAATGCTCTCCAAGAACCTACGTGCCAAGATGACTCAGGTAAGCGAAGCCATCCGAGGCCATCGCAAGACCTATGACGGCGAAGCCGCACAAGAGAAACACTACAAAAGCTACGATCTCGGAGACTTCAGTGACGGTATGACCGACAGCGGTGGTGACTGATGCAGGCCACTCAAAGCTCTCGGAAGGGACAAAGCTTAGTTGAGTTTTGTTTGATCCTTCCGGGCCTTCTAGCCTCCCTAACCCTCTTAGTCTTTACGGGAATCAAAGCGATCCTGCCCTATTTTCTAAGCCTCGATCTCTACGACCTAGCTCGAGCGCATCTGTACGGAGTCGATCAGGGTGTTTGCGAGGCTTCGTCTTTGTGGCCGCGAGACTTGATTGAGGTCCACTTCGATTGCAGCGCGATGCCTCAGGTCTACATTGCCGAAGCTTTTTTAAAATGGAACGAAGTCCGATGGCCCGTAGGCCGAGCCGTTTCCAGTCTTTGGGGCGCACAATGAATCTCATTGCAGTATCCTGCGGAGTTTCATTGCTCTCGGTGGGCCTGGCTCACTGGGTCGCATCTCTTTCCGAGTTATCGGATCGGCTCATGCAGGAGGACAAATTTCTGCAAGCACAGGCTCGAATCGCAACACGCACCGTGACACTGATCCAAAAACAAAACCGCATTTTGGATGCGTTGGATCTCTCGTGTGCAGCGAGTGCAGTCCTCGCTCCTTCGAGCCTCGCAACGATACGTAATGCCGGTCGTCTCATCGCACGCCTGCAAGACAACGAATGGCAACAAGTCCGCCTCAAGCTGCGCACCGCGAGAATGTGGCAACGTTCAGACTTCTCACAAACTTTGCGCGCACCACCCAGAGGATGTGCGCCCGGGAGATTCGACTGGAAGGACAGGCGTCTTATCGGGTTGGAGTCAGCAGAAGCGGGGATCGAAGTCTCAATGGTTGGGAACACCCCACGTTGGCACTTTTCCAACGCGCGCGTTGTCCGGAGACTGAGATGATACTGCTCGAAGCCCTGGGCGCACTCTTCCTCAGCCTTAGCGCAATCTCTGGGCTCGTCCGAGTGGGTCAAGAGTCCGAACGGCGGCATATACACAACACTTCGTTTTATAGGGAGATCGACACATGGAAAAAATGGAATTCCCCTGGCTCCGAGAGCTTCCCGAACCGGTAAAGGCCCCTGTGGAGCAAAGACCGTCTCCCCGAATCCTCATGTGGTTACGATCCCACAGCACCCAGATCTCCATGGCGACCGCGGTTATTCTTCTCGCCCTTGTTGGCCGATGCAGTAACTCTCCAGAGGCCAAGTTCGAGCAAGCACCAACGCGCAAAGAGATTTTGGTAATGAGCCTAGTCGCAATTCCCAAGGGTCACCGAATTCCCGTCGAAGCCCTTAGCGAAGTCCAACTCTCCAAAGGCAGTCTTACAAAAACTCAACGCTTGCGAGCTCTTCTTCCCGAACATCTTCCCAAACTTCGATACGACATCGTTGCCAAACGGGACATTGCCCCACAAACTCCCTTGTTCTGGACCGACCTCATGCTCCAATCCAACCTCAATCCCCAACGTCGTCCGCGACGCGTTCGCGTCGTCTTTGACGAAATCAGGAGTCAGCCATGAACCCCACAGTCTTTTGTATCGGATTCATTCAGATCGCAGGCGCTTCAATAACTCTTCCTCCCCCAAACATCCAAACGTTGATTCAAGAACGCCTCCAACACCAGTGGCGACAACGCCTTGAGGGATCTCCGCCCGAATTGCGATTTGATGACACCTCTTGCACAGAGCAAGGAAGTTATCACTACACCGATCGCAGCCTCATTTTGAATGCAGACACTGAAAGCTGGAGAGGTCCCCTAGAAATCGCCCTTACGAGTCTCGTGGACGGTGAACGACTCCCATTTGAGAGGGTCACTCGAACAGAATTCAAAGTATCTCCTAGCGCAATTTCGTTGGGAGCTGGGGACTCTCGATCCACCTGGAAGTCGTGGCTACCGTGGACGCTTGTAACAGTCGGAGCCGTCGTGGGGCTCTGGGCGTGGCGAGAGCGCGAAGCGCACGTAAAAGAGCTTCGGGGACTGGCGATCAAATTTTAGGCAGGGGATGCAGGGTGCACGTTTTAAGCTGCGTGGACGAAAATGTTTTCACAGTCCCACTTCTTAGCTCTACGACAAACTGACTTGGACGATCACTTGGATAGCGCTTAAGAAAGTTGTCCTGAACCAAAGAGCTTTCGACGGACATCGTCGTCGAATTGATGAGCTTCCCCTTAGAATCAAAGAAGAGAATATCGAGCGGGATCGCAACATTTTTCATCCAGAAAACTTGGGTTTCTGCCTGAGAAAAAACGAACACCATGCCCTCCTCTTGGGGCAGATCCCGTCGAAACATCATTCCGCGATTTCGATCGGCATCGGATCGAGCCACCTCGAGCTTGAAACTCCGCCCGCAAACTTTGTGAGTGGAGATTTCTTTGAGACGATCTGAAGTTTCGGCGCCCAGTCTAAGAGAAGCGAGAAGAGACGCAAGAATTAGGGTTTGCTTGAGAGCCATTTCTGGAAATAATCCCAGTGAAGCGACGTCAATGCAAGCCAGTGTTCGTAAAGTCGAGTTTCGTGACCACTCGAACGCGGAGGAAGCTTCTGGTGTGCCAGGAAATCCAAAAACTCAGTCACCAGCGGCTCTCCGGGCTCAATACTCACCCACCAAAGCTTCCAAAAGTCTTCCGGAAGGTCGAGAGCCTCGGATTCCCATGGCTCACAGAGATCTCCGTAACCGAGGTGACGCGTAAACCAAGACCAAAAATACGCACGAATCCATGGAGCAGAAGTATTGAAGTTAAAATGCGAAGAATCGCGCAAGAACTTACCGAGTGTCTTGAAGAGCAAGGGGTCCTGATGAGCTTCGGGCACGAAATCGAGTATCATCTTGAGGATGAACATCGACGTGTCGATGGCCGGGTATCCTTGCCTCCAATGCTCGAACTGCCCACGCAGGTCGACACTCTGAAGACGCCACAAACTGGTCTCGCCGCCTTGGGATTCGCGAGGCGCCTTGAGGTGGGCTTTCACGTAGGAGAGCGGCTCGAGCGAACCTCCGAAGCGTTTCACAGACTTTTGGGCTGAAGGGGCAAAAGCCGTGATACGCCCTGCCTCTAATGTCAACAAACGCACGAGCTTGTCGGAATCTTGGTAAGGTGTTGTCCCGAGCACCAGAGCGTGCATTTCGATCGGAGCACCCGCGCGAAGTTCCATACTTTGGCTCATCGGGCCTGAGATTCGAATTCCGCAACTTCCTGCTTATGGGTCGCGAAGAAGACAAATCCCGATAAATTCACAAGCAAGGTCACAAGTTGAAACGCCGTCACGATCGAGGCTCCAAAACTCGCGTTTCCCACACCCAGGGCAGTAAAAATGCTCGCAAAAGCAGCCTGTCCCACGCCCAAACCGTTGGGAGAAATTGGAAGAGCCATCACAACAAGGCCGAGGCTAGCAGCGAGCACAAAGCGCGGTAGGTCAAGAGTTCCCCATGGCATCGGACCGAACATTTTCACAGCAATCACATAAAGCATCAAAATGGCCAAGGAATGAGTCACGAGCGACAACCCGATCGAAGCTGCAATCGCGGGAGTCTTATTGGAATACTGCTCGACGACCTGCTTCACGAGCCGGAGTGGACGACGAAGCTGAGAGGGAAACCCGGGCCAGCGCCTTCCAAGGGAACGAAGCAGAGTTCCTAGCAAGGGCATGAACAAAACAAAGATCATACCCGTCAGGGATACCGCCGTAAGAAGATATCCAAGACTGCGAATGACATGAACAAGTGGATGCTTCACTTCAGAAAGATGCGACCCCACCATTGTAAAAGCCAAGGCGCCCAGGAGCAGAATCGCATAGAGACCCACGCCTCGATCTACGACCACTGAAAAAATCGCTTTTAATTTCTGAGCGGGATAGCGTTTGCCGATATAGAGCGCCTTGGCGAGATCTGCTCCGACTGTACCAGGCATAAAAGTCTGAAAGAATTGACCGAGCATTCCGAGATGGAAAACGGTTCGGAAGGGCACAATGATTTGCTGACTTTTCAGAAGAATCTTCCAGCGGAGAAAACAGATTCCGTACCAGAAAAATGTGAGCGCACAACAAAATAGGCCCACCGTGGGACTCTTCACAAAGACTCTCAACTGGCCGAAATCGATTTTGCCGCTACGAAGGACAAAATACAAAAGTGCCAGAGCAAAGACCCACTTCAGAGGACCTAAAAATTTCTTGAAGCGGGCTGCTGACATTGCGTCTTTGTAGGATGATAAGTTTGAAATGGCAAACCAGAGAAAGACAGTTCTAATCACGGGTGGCTGTGGATTTCTAGGATCCCATCTCGCTGAAACCCACCTAAAAGACGGCTACCAGGTAATCTGCGTCGATAACTTCTCGACGAGCACTCAAAGCAATGCGAGCTTCCTCAATTCACTTGGAACGGACAAGCTTGTCATCGTCGAAGCCGATGTCATCGAACCCTGGAGCACTTGGGCCGATAGCCTGCCCGAAGGCTGGCTTGAGGACCTCAGTCACGTCTATCACTTTGCCTCTCCCGCTTCCCCTCCCCTCTACCAACTTTTGGCCTTAGAGACGATGTGGGTCAACACCATCGGACTTTCAAATGCGCTTAGCTTCGCAGACAAGTTTGGCGCGCGGGTGGTCTTCGCCTCAACCAGCGAGATCTACGGTGACGCTGAGGTTTCACCACAGACTGAAGACTACAAAGGAAACGTAAACACGCTCGGACCCCGATCCTGTTACGATGAGGCCAAACGTTTTGGCGAGTCGTTGCTTTTCACACACAACTGGAAAAAGAACACGAAGCACGGGATGGTTCGTATCTTCAACACTTATGGTCCCCGCATGAACCCTGCAGACGGTCGAGTCGTGATCAATTTCCTCGTGCAAGCTCTGCAAGGTGGCCCGCTCACGATTTACGGCGACGGTTCACAAACTCGTAGCTTTTGCTACGTCGACGACCTTATTCGGGGGATCCGTACCTACGCCGCATCGAAATTTTGTGAGCCCATCAACATTGGCAACCCTTCGGAGTTTACAATCCTCGGCCTTGTTCAGGAGGTGGAAAAGCTTTTTGCTCCGGCTGTTTTCGAGCGGAGCTTCCATCCCTTTCCTCAGGATGATCCCAGACAACGCCGCCCGGACATCACACGTGCGCGCACTCAGCTCAGTTGGGAACCCAGAGTCCCCTTGGCGGACGGTCTATCGCGTATGCTGGATTGGCTAAAGACTCAGCCGCTCAGCTGACTTGGCTCTTGGCGTAAGCGTCGACAGTCAGTCTGACGCCTTCTTTGAAGGGAACCTGAGGTTCCCACGAAATTTGTGAAGCGGCTTTGTTGATGTCGAGCAGCGAACGCGTAACTTCGCCAGGACGTTTGGCCTCAAGGCGCGGCTTCACATCGAACTTGTGGGTGGGAAACTGGGTCCGCAGAGCGCCGATCACTTCATTGAAAACTTCGATGTCTTTGGTCTCTCGACCTGTGGCGATGTTGAAAATATCGTCGAGCGCAAGTTTCTGGATCTCTTCGAAAGTGCGCATAAACGCAGCGACAACGTCACCGACGTAAATGTAGTCGCGGCTCTTTGAACCATCACCGTAAATGACGGGGACTCGAGCGTTCACCAGATCCTCGATAAAACAGGGAACCACACTGCCCTCGCCGCTTGGACTCTGACGCGGTCCGTAGGTGTTTCCAAGTCGGAGTGAAGCCCATGAGAAGTAATTCTCATTTCTGAGATCATCGGAGAGCTCCTTCTGGGCCTTAAGGGATGAGGTCCAGGCAGAAAGATAGAGCTCAAAGAAGGCTTTTGTAACCCCGTGAGGAGAGAGGGGCTTAATAAGCGCTCGCTCGTCGGTGGGATAGTACGGCGCATCACCGTAGACAGTTCCACCTGAGCTGGCCATCATCAAGTAGCGAACTTTCTTGCTGCGAACGTATTTGAGCAAGAAAGGAACGGGATCAATATTGGCTTGGAAATCTTGCTCGGGGTTTCTGACCGACCCCACGACAGAATTTTGTGAAGCGGCATGGAATACAGCATCGCACTTTTCCAGAGAGCTCCACATGCTCGGATCGGCGAGAGAAGCACGGACTGTCCGTAGGGTCAGTCCACTTTTTGCCGCAAGCGCCTTAGCGTGTGCGAGATTGGATTCATTGCCGTTACTGAAGTCATCGACAACGAGGACGCTGTGACCAAGTTGAATCAAAGCATCAACCAGGTGGCTACCGATAAATCCTGCGCCCCCTGTCACCAAAATCTGCATCTACTTTAAATCTAAAGTAAAAATGGATAGCCTACAAGCCGATGAACTTCGAAAATGAGTTAAGTCACTCCTTGAACGAGAGTCTGCGCGCCAAAAGAGAGTTCTGGGAGCGCCACCAAAAATCCTTTTTCCAGGTGGGAGAAATGCTGTGGACCGCTGTTCAAGCAGACAAAAAGGTTCTCATTTTCGGCAATGGCGGCAGTGCCTGTGATGCCCTTCACTTTGCTGGGGAATGGGTCAATCGCTACAAGAGAGACCGCCGTCCACTGCCCTGCATGGCCCTGACGGCCGACGCACCCCTTTTGACATGCATTGGGAACGACGCGAGTTTCGATCAAATCTTCGAAAAACCCATCCAAGCTTTTGGTCAAAATGACGATGTTGCGATCGGGATCTCGACCTCCGGAAACTCTGAGAATGTCATTCGCGGCCTCTACGCAGCTCGCGCCAAAGGTATGCACACGATTGCCCTGGTCGGTGGTAGCGGCGGTCGCATTGTCAAAGAATCCCACGCGGATCTGCTTTTGAACGTCGACACGTGCAAAACCACAGCTCGCATCCAAGAAACTCACGAATGGATCCTCCATGCGCTTTGTGAGTACATCGACCTCCAACTCCTCGGTCCTGAACTCTCGCAATAGCCCGAGTTGGCCCGGGATTCGCAACGGGAGCTCCTTCAAGTCGCGAGCAAGCGACAGAAGGAGTTTAGAAATATGTCTCTGAATAAAGTTTTTTTGGTCGGAAATTTAGGTCACGATCCGGAGCTCAAGAGCACAAAGAACGGCAAGCCGTTCTGCCGAATCAATATCGCCACCAATGAACGCTCGGTGAACGCGGGGGGCGAAGACTTCGAGCGAACAACCTGGCATATGGTCCACGTCTTCGGCAAACAAGCGGAGTGGGCCTGTGAGCGACTCCAAAAAGGCGCTCGCGTGTTTGTAGAGGCACGGATCGAAAAGAACGTCGAAGAAGGAACGAGTGGCGAAAAGAAGACCCAGCATTTTCTCCGGGTGCATCAGCTCACAGCGTTCTCGCCCGCTCCACAAACGACG
Organism: Bacteriovorax stolpii; assembly: GCA_945881775.1. Classification (GTDB taxonomy): domain Bacteria; phylum Bdellovibrionota; class UBA2428; order UBA2428; family UBA2428; genus CAMCVE01. Next base: position 6,427 of record CAMCVE010000010.1, on the reverse strand, counting down.
CGCGCCGAGCCTCTCGATAACGACAACTTTCTGGTTCCCACTGCTTAGGCACTAATCACAAAAACGCCGAGGGCCGGAGTTTCTCAACTCCGACCCTCGGCGTATCTTCACCAGGTCCTTGCTTAAGCTGCGTCTTGAATACGACGAGTCTTCTCGTTGCCAGTCGCCGCTACGGAATCTTTTCCGAAGCCACCACCGCGCGAACCACCGCCGGTTGCGGCCTTTTTCTTCTTGAAGACACTCTTAACAAGGGCGTGCTCCAAGACTTCTTCGACTTTCTTCACCGTGATGAACTCAAGCTTGTCCTTGAATTCTTGCGGGACGTCCGCAAGGTCCTTTTCATTACGGTAGGGAAGGATCACTTTCTTGCATCCGTGACGAAGGGCCGCGAGAACTTTTTCTTTCACACCACCGATGGGGAGAACTTTGCCGAGGAGGCTGATCTCTCCCGTCATAGCGACGGTACGATCGACGGGAATTCCCGTGATAAGTGAGACAATCGCAGTAGTGATCGTGACGCCCGCACTGGGTCCATCCTTGGGCACTGCGCCCGAAGGAAAGTGCACGTGAACTTCATTGGTCGTAAAGTAGTCGTGAGGGATGTTCAGGGTGTCCGCGTTGGAGCGGATCCAGCTCATCGCCGCATGACACGATTCTTTCATCACATCGCCGAGCGAGCCGGTGAGCTTGATGCCGCCCGAACCCTTCATCGCTGAAACTTCGACTTCGAGAACTTCGCCGCCCACTTGGGTCCAAGCGAGTCCGGTTACAACACCCACTTCATCTTCTTCGCGAACATCGTTGGCTTGGAAGCGTGGAGGTCCAAGGAATTTTTCTACGACGCTTGAGTCGACTGTCACTTTCGCAAAAGGCTTGGTTCCATCCCACGAGGCGACGTCTTTGGCGACTTTGCGGCAGCAGGTGCCCACAAGGCGTTTCAAGTTACGCAGACCCGCTTCGCGAGTGTACTCAGAGATGATCTTGCGTAAACCATCTTCCGTGAACTCAACTTGCTCATTCGTGATCCCGTTTTCTTCGACTTGTTCACGGATCACATATTGGCGAGCAATCTTCATCTTATCCTCTTCCGTGTAACCAGCGAGATTGATGACTTCCATACGGTCGCGGAGAGGTCCGGGGACGTTGTCGATAACGTTTGAAGTCGCGATGAACAAGACTTTCGAGAGATCGAAGGCCAGGTTCAGATAGTGATCGCGGAAGCTCCAGTTTTGCTCGGGGTCGAGCACTTCAAGCAGCGCCGACGATGGGTCGCCCTTGTAGTCTTGTCCGAGTTTGTCGATTTCGTCGAGCAGAATGACGGGGTTGTTCGTCTTCGCTTGCTTGAGGGCTTGGATGATACGACCGGGCATGGCGCCGACGTAGGTGCGACGGTGACCGCGGATTTCGGCTTCGTCATGGACGCCACCAAGAGAGATGCGAACAAACTCGCGACCCATCGAGCGGGCGACCGACTTGCCGAGCGAGGTCTTACCAACACCGGGAGGGCCTTGGAGACAAAGAATGGGTCCTTTATTGGAGTTCTTGAGTTTGCGGACCGCGAGGAACTCAAGGATACGGTCTTTGACTTTCTCGAGATCGAAGTGATCTTCATCAAGAATTTTCTTCGCTTCGCCGAGATCGAGCTTGTCACTGCTAGACAGGGTCCAAGGCAAGTCGGCAAGCCAGTCGAGATAGGTGCGAATAATCGAAGCTTCGGATGCGTCGGGGTGCATGCGCTCCAAACGAGCGAGTTGCTTGTTGGCCTCACCACGAACTTCGTCGGTCATGTTCGCGTTCTCGATGCGCTCACGGATCTCGTTGATCTCGTCGGCCTTGGGATCATTTTCGCCGAGCTCGTTCTTGATCGCGCGCATCTGTTCGCGAAGATACTGCTCGCGCTGACCTTTCTGAGGATCGTTGGAGTTGTTCTGGGGAGCTTGCTGTCCACGCACCTTCGCTTGAACGTTGAGGATCTCAAGTTCTTTAGCGAGAATTTTGGAAACTTTGTCGAGACGATCAAAACCATCGACGGTTTCGAGGATGTCTTGCGACTCACTCACCTTGAGCCCGAGATTACTCGTGATGAGGTCGGCCAGACGACCGGGTTCGGTGATTTCATCGACCACGATCAAGATGTCGGGGGAAAGCATCTTGCCGAGGTTGATGATTTTTTCGAGCTGATCCTTCACGCCCTTCATCAGGGTTTCTTCGTGAGGCTTGCGCTCGGGGCTAAACTCTTCTTCGAGACGTTCAATTTGAACTTTGAAGAAGGGACTCGATTGGTCGGTGACCTTGATACGAGCTTTCGCGATCCCTTGAGCAAGAATTTTCACACGACCATCTGCGAGCTTGCGCATGCGCATGATCATCGCGACAGTTCCAGTCTGGTAAATACCTTCGGGCTCAGGGTTGTCCTCGCGGATTTCCTTCTGGCTGGCGAGGAAGATCAGACGATCTTTCGCGAGCGCTTCGTTGACCGCGCGGATCGAAGATTCGCGTCCCACGAAAAGTGGCAGAATCATAAATGGGAACACCACTACGTCGCGTACGGGCAGCATTGGAAGGGATTCTGGGATCACGATGTCGTCCATGTCTCTCGGTGCCATTCGGCTTTCTCCTATTGAGAGCTAACCCCAATCTTGAAACCCCCTTGGTTTCTGATCAGCTCTTAGTAACCTTTCGGAGTGCACCCCAAGTCCCTTTAAGAGATTTGATGCCAGTCGTTTGACCCCTTAACTCTGGGTTTAATAGCCGCTTTAAACCGCACGCCGCCTGAGGGGGCGCGTCGAAACGACAATATTTTTCTTCGAAAAAAGAGAAGTGTCGCTAAAGGGAGCAGAGTTTTACAGCTCGATGCTGCCTTGATGAACGAAATTTCCGCGTTGAATTCGGAAGAGCTGAAGCTCAGAAAGCGTGTCGCGGTCAGAGTTCCAGGTCTGCTTCCCGAGGACACCGTCAACGGTCCCGAGGTACTCCAGTCGCGAACGAAGTTCTTCGCGACTTGCAGGCGGAGAGGAGCTCTTAGAATAAACTTTTACGATCGAGAGGCCCACGTCATAACCGATCGCGCTCAAAGCGCCCGGAACGGACCCGTTCTTAACCTGAAACTGCTCCACAAAGTCCTTGGTGACGGAATCTTGACGGTCGGGAGCATAGGCATCCACAAAAATCGCGTTGTTAAGATACTGCCCTGCCCGCGCAAGGAGCTGCGGATTGCGCCAGGTGGCGGGCCCCATGAGCACAGGTTGCGTGACATCCGCATAAAGCAGCGCAGGAACAATCTGCCCCAACGGACGATAGGTGTCAGGGATAAATAGGACGTCGAAATCAACGATAGGCAAAAGGCGCAAACGCGCTTTCTCCTTCGGGGTGAGCTCGCGACTGAGTTTGGTCTGTTCCGCCTCAACCAAAGCCTGCGCCTCACTCTTACGGAAATACGGGAAGCCCATGCCGGTCATGTTCTCGATCGCCACCTTGAAATCGGTTTGTTTGGGATCGTAAGACTCAGCGGCCGTAACTTCGCCGCCCATCATGCGAACAGCGTTGAAATACTCTTTAGCGTAGGCCTCTCCGAAGCTATCTTCTGGAAATAGTACGGCAAATCTCTTTGCGCCGAGCTTTTCGCGGCTGTAGCGAACGAGCGCGCGAACTTGTTTCTCAGGCGTAACCGCCGTGCGGAAAACATAAGAACCTTGCTCCAGAAGTCCCGATCTGGCTGAGAGATTGACGTTGGGAACGCCGGACTGAACCGACCACTGAGCGACCATCTCGCCGTCATCGCCACCCAAGGGACCGACCACAAGCATCACCCGGTCTTCAAGCACGAGGCGCTCAAAGGCGGTCTTTAGCGAGTCACGGCTCGGACCCGTGTCAGCCAGAACAAGCTCGATTTTTTTGCCTTGGAAAGCCAGAGCCAGTCCATCGGCCACAGCTCGCCCCAAGGACGCCTGGCGACCCGAAAGAGGGAGCAGGGCTCCAATCTTGTAAGACGCGACCTGATCAAAGGTGTTCAACCTGTCCAAGAGGGATTTGGCCTGAGAATAGACAGGAGAATTTGAATCGGCCGATGAAATCACATCGTTAAGCAGAGACTGGGCCTGAGACTTTTCGGCTCGTGAGAGATAAAGGGTCGCCAAACGGACCCGAACCTCGTTGCTTGGGAAACGGCTGGGATACTCGGCGAGGACAAACTGCAACTCTCCCTCTACGAGACGACGATCGACCTGCTCACGGATCGTGGCGGCATAGGATCTTTGTGCGGAGGATTCCCTAGCTTCCCAATAAGCCTTTACGGAGGACAGGGTGGATTCAAGCCAACGACCGCCCTCGGCCGCAGTGCTCGACCAGAAATTGAAAATATCTTCGCGCTGATTGGTGGGAACTTCACGGAAATCGATCTTGGCCAAAAGCTCGAGAGCCTTGGGCGTGTTGCCCTGAGAGCGCTCAGAACGAGCCCATCCAAAATACGCCTGTCCTCGGAAGCGCGATGGGGGATCTAAGGCCGCAACACGTTGGTAGTTCTGAGCGGCTCCCCGGTAATCGTTGCGTTCAAAGAGCTGCTTTGCGATCCGCATGGAAACCTGGTCGACAAATTCTCCGGTTGGCGCCGCCTGGATGTACTGTCCCCAGAGTTTTTCGGCCTGACGGATGTCACCCATTTCCTGGGCGCGTTGTGCTTCTTGGAAAAGCTGAGCTTCGCCGGCGGTGTCGTTCACGGTGCGGTATTGAACAGAAGAGGCCGCCTCTTGCGCGCTCCGTGCTTTCAAAATATCAGATTCGACCTTACCCCCTTGAAGTCGCTTGGTATTAGCGGCCTTTTTAGGGGCCAGAGAGCCCTTCCCCCGAGTCTGGTCCATGGAGGTTGTACAAGCGGTGCCGAGCAGTGCGAGACCGACGAAAGTGATTAGCTTTGACACGCTCCAGAGCATACGGCTACTTATCGCAAGAGACAAACGCCCAAATATGACCTGCATCATAGAATCTCACCCGGCGCATCATTAAAAGAAGGAACTATGAAAACTTTGAAAAACATCTCTCTCAAAATCGCAACCTTCGCCCTTACAACCGTCTCCATCGGCGCCATGGCTGAAGCCCAGGTCAACCGCGTTACAGAGATCCCGCTTGAGCGCGTGTTTGTTCCCCGCTTTGGCTTCGATGACAACGACAACGTTCAAGTTTTCGTCGAAGGCATGCTCCCCAACTCTTGCTACAGCCTGAACACCACCGAGTTCAGTCTCCTTCCTAGCTCCAACAAAATCGTTCTCACGCAAACTGCGATTCACGATGAGTCCGGCATCTGCGCTGACGAGGCCGCCCTTCCCCCCTCCCTGCGCCAAGGAATCCCTTTCTGGCGCGAAGTGAACATCGGGCTGCTCCAAAGCGGCAAGTACCGCGTGATTTTCTCAGGCGCGAATGGCGTCAGTTCACGTGATTTCGGCGTTGATCCCGCGCCCACCACTTCGGTTGACTCGCTCCGCTACGCGATTGTCACAAACGCCTTTGTCACCGACACCGTTAAAGGATCTGACGTAGAAATGGAATTCCGGATCACCGGCTACCTCACGAGCAGCTGCGCTGAGCTTTCGGACACCAACAACATCCAGAAGGTCGATGACATGTACGTCTTCCTGCCCTCAGTCGTGATCCGCGAAGACATCTGCATGCCCACCAACAAGCCTTTCTACCGCGTCGTGAAAGTGCGCACTCCTGCTCCTGGACACTACCTGCTCCACGTTCGCAGCCAAGCCGGGCAGTCGCGCAGTAAACCTTTCCAGGTCACGGGTGAATGAGTCCTAGGCGACTTCAAAAGCATCATCGCTTTATGGTTTCCTACAGCCTCCTGCTCCTGCGGGGGCTGAGGAAACCGGTCTTTACCTACCTCACGACTCTCAGCTTTACGACGATCCTGGTGTGTTCCGCCGGAATCTTTTTTTTCGAGTCGGCACAAAATCCTGCGATCAACAACCTCTTCAACGCGCTCTACTACTCCGTAACCGTGATGACGGGAGTCGGTCTGGGCGATATCGCTCCCGTCACGATCGCTGGAAAAGTTCTATCGATGGCGATGATGCTTCTCGGGACAGCTATTTTTGTTTGTTTCACGGCTTCGCTCGCGAGCATTCTCGTAGATCTAGAACGCAAAAATCCTGATTTGCTGGACTAGGGCTGCTGAGTACTGAACCAGTCCTTCATGCGTTTGAGGAATCCTTGCGACTCGGGATAACTCTCGCCGCTGATCTCCGCGAAACGCTCCAGGAGTTGGCGCTGCTCTTCTGAGAGCTTCGAGGGCACCTCGACCTGAACCGTCACAAACTGATCGCCGCGCGAGCGTCCGTTGACGTTGGAGATGCCTTTGCTTTTAAGGCGAAAGCGCTTCAGAGACTGGGTGCCTGCCGGGATTTTTATTTTCACGGAACCCTCAAGGGTT
>CAMCVE010000009.1 GCA_945881775.1 Bacteriovorax stolpii | reverse complement strand
ATTGTGAGCTGGGGCAAAGATTTCAACTCCGTCCTAAGCTACGTGAAACTCAACTCACTCGAGGCCCTAGGATTTCTGAGTCGTAAATTTACAAAAGCCCTGCCCTCGCAAGCGATTCGAAACCGCGTCCTGAGCGAGATGAGCTTGGCGCTCGGAGATACCCTCGGGGCACCCGGATCCTTGATGCGCGCGCACAGGACGGGTTAGCGATCGTAGCGTGAGCAGGACCTCGCCACGTTCACGTTCTATCGGAGAGCGCAAAGAGTTTAGCAACTCCTAGAAACCCAACAAACTCCTCGAAACCCAGGAAAACGCAAAAACCCCAAGTGGCCGAGGCCAGCTTGAGGTTTCAATTCATATCAGAGCGCTAACCGCGAGATCGGGCAGGAATCCTAAGTACGCAGTCGAGAACGATACTCTTAGATACCCGCTCCAAGATCGAGAAACTCTTCGCCCTCTTTTACAAGATGGGCCAGCGCATCACGCATCTGCTGAGCGAAACTCTTCACTTCGGCCAAGCGCTCCTCGGAGCGATTCTGAATCTCTAAGAGATAGGTCTTCGCGCTCTCGAGCATTTCTTTGACCTCTTCAGGATAGATCGTCGCAAACTTCAAACTGGCCTTGGCGCCCGTTGAGGTGAGTTTCATCTGAGCTACAATGTTGCGAATCCCGAAGAAGGCCTCTTTGCGCTGGGTGTAGCGAAGCGTGAGACTTTCGACCCGGTCGTTCTTGAGACCTGCGAGCAGAATTAAATTCTTAGCGAGTTCGGGTTCTTTGCGAAGCACGATTGCGTGCAGCTCGAGCAGAGCCGTGTGAAGTTGGTCGAGACTCGTGGTGGTCTGAAGATCCTTCACAATTTCAAGAGCGCGCGCTTCGTCGGCATCTTCGGGGATCTCGCCTGCGGAATCTTTGACAAGTTCACGCGCCACGTAGCTGGTGAGCTTAAGGACTTGTGTGCGAGCACTCAGACTTAGCAATGCCTCGGTGTGAGCTTTTGCATCGCCCACGTTTTTTGCTTGAACATCGGCACCGACAGCAAAGGACGAAACTGCTTTGTCCCAGGGAGTGCGAGCGACACTGCCACCGGCTTGCGCAGCGACGCGAAGTTTTTCATATTCCAGAGTCGTTTTGCTTTCGTCGAAACGAATGAAAAGACTTTTCACAAGTTCGTCTTTTTCGAAACTCTCTTTGATCACGTCTGAGAGAACCAGATTGAGCTTCGGAAGATCGACCTGAGTGTCGTCTGCATATGAGGGAGAGGCGATGAGAGCACCGAGTGCGAGGGTTGAGAGCGAGAAAAATTGTTTCATTGAGAATCTCCTTTAAACCTTTTTGGAATGTCCCCTTCATACACAGGCTGCTACCCCATGGAGAAGCGTCCCCGCTGACGAATACGAGAGATCCTGTTACCCTGCAAAGGAGATGTCACAAAGTTCAAATATTCTATTGGCCTATGTCCCCTGCCCGACACGGGAAATGGCGCTTCGTCTTGCTCGCATACTCGTCGAAGAGAAACTTATTGCTTGCGCCAATATCCTCGATGGCGTGAGCTCTATCTATATGTGGAAGGACAAAGTCCAAGAAGAGCAAGAATGCTTGCTCCTGGCGAAGACCACTAGCACCGCCTGGGACCTGCTGGAGAAACGCATTCTGGAACTCCATCCTTACGAGATCCCTTGTGTCGTTGCCTACCAAGCCGAGCAAGCAAGCGCAGCCTTCGCCCAATGGGTTTCGAGCAACGTCGTAGCGGTCTCTTCAGAAAAAAATTAAATTGCGAGCTCGAGCGTGACCGGACAATGGTCAGACCCCAGGACGTCGCACTGAATGCCGGCGTCTTTTACGAGATGAAGATCGTCCTTGTGAACGGTGTGGTAGTCGATGCGCCACCCGACGTTGCGTTCGCGTGCGCGCGTGCGGGCGCTCCACCAACTGTAGAGAACCTTATCGGGATACTTCGAGCGAAAGGTGTCGCGCCAACCAGATTTTTCAAAGAGTGACATCCACTCGCGCTCGGCGGGCAAAAAGCCTGGTGAATCGCGATTGTCATTCGGGCGCGCGAGATCGATTTCGTGGTGTGCGAGATTAAAATCGCCCGCGAGAACCACAGGTTTTCCGGTGTCACGAAGAGATTTGAGCCAGGTCTGCATCGCATGGCAAAAGGCGAGCTTGTAATCGATGCGCTTGCCGCCATCTTGGCTGTTGGGGAAATAGGCGCTCACGAGCCAAAGTTTCGACAGCTCCACAGAGAGGACCCTCCCTTCGACATCGAATTCTTCGACGCCCATGCCCGCACGAACTTGAAGCGCCTCCTCCTGCGTTAGAATGCCTGTGCCGGAATAACCCTTCTTAGACGCCGCAGGGTTCCAATACTGATAATAGCCTCTAAGATCTTGAATTTCTTCTGGTATTTGGGAGGTTTCGGCCCGCACCTCTTGAAGCAAAATGGCTGAAAATTTTTCGCGCTCGATCCAGTCTGCCAGACCCTTTTGGCTGCAAGAGCGAATTCCGTTCACATTCCATGCGGCGATTCTCATTTGCTGAGCTTTTACACGGTGCTCAGACTCCAATCAAACACTGCTGCATTTCGAGACAACTTAACTTGGGCGTGTCTGTATTGAGGGATAAACTAAACTCTCTTTTGGAGGATTTTTCTTTTCATGATGTTAACGAAGATCAAACAGTCGCTGTTCACGATGTCCTTTGCAGCCCTGGCGCTCTCGGCTCCTCCCGCCTTCGCCAACTATCAGCTGAGCTGCAAGACGGTCCCTGAACTTTTCAAGGCCTATCTCACACAGCACATCGTGCACAAGAGTCTAACGCCCGAGATGCAGGCGCGCACGATGGATCAGTTCGTCAAGCAACTCGATCCCACAAAAATGATTCTCCTTGAGGGCGACGTGATCGCCATGAAGAAAGACATTCAAAAACTCTTCCTAGGACTTCGCTCGGGAGACTGTCAGGCCCTAGAACGCGTCCAAACGCTGCTCCTGAAACGAGTCGAAGAGAACTACGAGACCGTCAAAAAGATTCTCGGTGACGACAAGTTCAAGATCGATGAGTCGATCGAGCTGGTCCTGAATCCCGACAAGCGCGTCTTTGCCAAGACACCTGTGGAGAAATTCGAACTTCTTCGCAAGTCAATTCACTTCCAAGTTTGGAATTATTTGAGTGGCGAGACGACCCTCAAGGAAGCGCGCGAAAAGCTCATCCATCGCTACGAAGTCAACGTCAAGCGCGTGAAAGAACGCAAAGAAGAAGATCAGCTTGTGGCGTTCATCGATGCCTTTACGGGAGCCCTTGACCCTCACACAAGCTACTTCTCCAAGGACCGTTTGGAAGATTTCAAGATCGACATGAGCCTTTCCCTTGACGGAATTGGCGCCTCGCTGAGTTCGAACGACGGCTACACCGTCGTCGAAGAGATCATCCCGGGTGGCGCTGCAGATCGGGCTAAAGTGCTCATGACCAAAGACAAGATCATCGCCGTCGCTCAAGACGACAAGGCGGAACCTGTCCAGGTATTGGACATGGACCTCAAAGATGTCGTGCGCTTGATCCGCGGTAAAAAAGGCACGAAAGTTAAACTCACCCTTCTTCGCAAAGAAGGCGAAGGCATGAAGCGCATTGAAGTCGCGATCACACGCGACAAGATCGACCTCAAGGAACAAGCCGCTCGTATCGACTACTTCGATCGCACCATGAAAAACGGACGCAAGCTGAAGCTCGCCGTGCTCGATCTGCCTAGTTTCTACGGAGACCCCGAGAACGGAGCCCGTTCGGCCTACAACGATGTGAAAAAACTCATCGAAGAAGCGAACGAGAAAAGGGTCGATGGTATGGTCCTCAATCTTGCGCGAAACGGCGGAGGTCTGCTTGAAGATGCGGTTCGCATTTCGGGACTCTTTATCAAGGAAGGTGCGATTGTTGCGACGCTCAACTCTCGCAAGGACGTCAACATCCTACGCGATCGCGATCCGGCGACTCAGTTCAGCAAACCTCTTGTCGTGCTCACGAGCCGTGCTTCGGCTTCGGCCTCGGAGATTCTAGCCGGCGCGCTCAACGACTACGGCCGCGCGCTCGTTGTGGGTGGCGACAACACCTTTGGCAAAGGCAGCGTACAAGCGGTGCTCGACCTTCCTCCCGATCTTGGAGCGATGAAAGTTACGACCGGGATGTTCTTTGTACCGGGCGGTCAGTCCACACAGTTCGTTGGCGTTAAAGGACATGTGGTTTTGCCCTCAACTCTGAGTACAGACGATCTCGGCGAGAAGATGCTCGACAATGCGCTTCCGCCCCTGAAGATCAATCCTTTCAAATCCAAAAACATCAACGACTCTGGATCAACAGCCTGGACGCCTCTGACTCCAAAGGTGACATCGTCGCTCGCCAAACTCTCTCTGGCCCGAGTCGCAACTGACTCCAAGTTTGCTGAGATCAAAAAAGACATTGCGGAGATGAACAAGAACGATAGCACTGTGAAGCTGGCCGAAATGATGAAGAAAGAAAAAGTAGAGAAGGCCGATAAGAAAAAGAAAGAGGACGAAGAAAAGTCCTTCCGCCAAAGAGTTGAAGATCTCCAGCGCCCTTACGTTGACGAGTCTCTGAACGTGCTCGCTGACCTTGTTCAGGTCCAGCATCCAGGGGCCGGAGCTCTTGTTCTCGGCGAAAAAGCCAAAAGCAGCAGTCCCAAAAACTGAGTCATGCAAAGGAGGGGCGCCTCAAGGCGCCTGCTCCTCGGGGTTAGCCCGACTTAAGTCCCCAGGACTTCAAAACTTCACCAAGTTCAGACTCGCTCTTGACCTTCTTAAAACGCGCGCCTGAAGTGCCTTTCACTCGGGCCTCGCACTCGGGCCAGGTCGAATGACGAACAAGCTGTCCTTTGACGTAGGAAACATAAAACGCCTTGCCACCCGACGCTTTGCTCTTTGGGCTCGCGCTCGAACGCGGACTCGATGATTTTTTGGATTCACGTTCGCGAGGCCACTCCGAGAAAGCCTCGGCGCAAGGGAATTTATCGAGACTCCAGGACTTCTCTCGTCCCTTGAGAGACTGCGCGGCTTCCACGGCCCACTCGTCGACAAACTCGTTGCCCGCAACAGCGCTGTGGCCTGGCACAAGGACCCACTCGATTTTTAGGCCGCGACATTCATTCGAAAGAATTTCCCAAAGATCGCGATTGAGAACGTCGCTGCCGTCGATCTTTTTCCAGCTACGCTTCACCCAGGCGGGAAGCCACTCCTGAATCCCTTTGAGGACATACGATGAATCCGTAAAGAGTGCGATGGACTCGGCTTCGAGACCTCGTGTGCGAACGGAACGCAACGCCTCGATTGTGGCCTGAAGCTCCATGCGGTTGTTGGTGCTGGATTTCTCGGAAGCGGCAGCCGCCCACACATCATGTGCATGGCGCGCAAGATAGGCCCAGCCACCCGGACCCGGATTTCCCGAGCAAGCGCCATCGGTGTAGAGCCAAACAGCTTTATGCGGTGATACGGGTGCCAAAATCTGAGCTTCCTTTGCTGACAAACTCGGCGAGATCAACGGGCCGTAAGCCATTGAGGACCCAGACTTCGGCGTCGGGTCGGGAGCGGAGGAACTCGAGCACGCCTCGGGTTTTCACCAGCATGCCGCCTTGAATTCCTGTGCCTTCGCGCATTTTCTCGAGCTGGGCATAATTGAGCTGAGGAACGCGCACGCCGCTCTCGTCGAGGATGCCGTCGCGATCCGTAAAGAACACAAGCTTGCGAACCTGAAGAGACGTTGCGATTGAGGCCGCCGCCATGTCGGCATTCACGTTGAGCACTTGGCGAAGAGCCGAGTTGGGAAAGGGATTCTCAGTTCCGGAGTAAGCGCCAAGCGGAGCGATCACAGGAACAATCCCAGCATCAAGAAGGGCTTTGATGGGAGCGGGCCTAACAAGGCGCACGCGCCCAACCCAACCCAGACGCGGATCTTCGAGATCACATTCTAGGATGTGGCGATCTGATGCTGACACACCAAGAGCAGGCAGTCCCTGCTTTTCGAGAGCTCTCACAAGCGACGCGTTCATGCGGCCGCGAAGAACCATCTCCACGACATCGAGGACCTCTGGACTCGTCACTCGCTGCCCATCGACAAAAGAAAACTTAAGTCCGAGCTTTTCGGCGGTTTCGTTGATCACGGCGCCGCCTCCGTGCACGAGCACAAAGGGTTCAGAGATCTGTGACCATCCCGAAAGCGTCGAGTTGTTCTCGAGTAGATTCTCGAGTACTTTTCCGCCGAGCTTAAAGAGGATCATGAATACTCCGTGTTGATCTCCACATAACGTTTCGTGAGATCGCAACCCCATGCGGTGGCGCTATGGGGACCATCGCCAAGCAGGCAGCGAATGGTGACGTGATCGGACTGAAGAGCCTGGCGCGCAGCCGGACGATCAAACGCCTTGGGAGAGCCATCCTTAAAGACGGTGATATCCTGCAAACGGATCTCGATGTTGTCGAACCATTCGGTGGGCACACCTGCTTGGCCCAGGCGCACGAGTATACGCCCCCAGTTGGGGTCTTCGCCATGAACGGCGGACTTGATGAGAGGAGAGGTTGTAATCAGACGAGCGGCCTCGCGAGCGAGCTGCAAATCTTTTGAGCCCTCGACCACCACCGTAATGAGCTTAGAGGCGCCTTCACCGTCGCGCGCGATAGAGATGGCAAGCTGGCGGCAGATTTTTGTGACGGCCTGCTTGAACAGCACAAAGGCGTCGCCAGTATTTACGTTCACGCCGCTTTGCCCATTGGAGAGCGCGAGAACCATATCGTTGGTGCTCGTCTCGCCGTCGACGCTGATCATATTGAAAGTTTCGTCAGAGACTTCTCGGAGAAGCTTATGAAGCACCTCTTGCGATACAATCGCGTCACTCACCACAAAGCCCAGCATAGTGGCCATATTGGGATGAATCATGCCCGAGCCTTTACCACAGGCTGCGACAGTGACTGTCTTGCCACCGATTTCGAAAGTTTCGGACCCGAACTTCGGCACCAAGTCTGTCGTCATGATGGCGAGTGCGAAGTTGTTGATCGTATCGCTAAAAGCGCGCACGGCTTGAGGGAGGGCAGGTACAAGTTTTTGCAAAGGAAGGCGCTCGCCCACCACACCGGTGCTCGCCACAAGAACTTCCTCGGACTTCACACCCAGCGTTTCGGCGGTTTGCGCTGCAAACTCGAGATTGTCTTTGAGCCCTTGCTCACCGGTGGCAGCGTTGGCGTGGCCACTGTTCACAACAAGCGCACGAATCGACTGCGACGGCAAAAGACTCATGTTGTAGAGGACCGAAGCGGCTTTGAAGGTGTTCTTGGTAAAGGTTCCAGCAGCCACGCACGGAACGTCGCTTTTGATGATTCCCAAATCGGGACGGTAGCGACGCACACCGCTGTTGACGCCAGTTGCATGAAAACCTTTGGGCAGTTGGATGAATGGGATCATAGTAAAAACTCCGGTTGTTCGAGTCCGGCGAGACAATACGCGTTCATCAGCGCTTGTCCGGCGGCTCCTCGTTGAAGGTTGTCGAGTGTTGCGAAGACGACAGGTCGTCCGAAGGCGAGAGACGTGCGAATCGAAATGCGGTTCGTGCGCTGCACACCCTTGAGCGTCGCGAAGCTATCCGAAGTTCCGACCACCACTGAGGGATCGGATTCGTAGGCACGAGCAATGACAGATGCGAGATGCTCGGCCGTGCGATGAGCGCTCGGGAGATTTTCATTCCACTCTAAGAAAAAGGCCGCCGAGATGCCACGCTCAAGCGGAAGGAGCTCAGTCACAAAGACAGGTGAGGTCTTGTGGCCTGTGAGGGTTTCTAGAGTTTCAACGATCTCGGGCCAATGCTGATGGCTCCCGACTTTGTAGGGCTTAAACTCGCCCGCCACTTCGGTGAAGAGTAGTCCCACGCTCGGTTTGCGTCCTGCACCACTGGTGCCGCTTTTGGCGTCGATGTAAATTCGCGAGGGATCGATCACTCCTCCCTTCAGCAAGGGCGCGAGAGTCATCTCAACAGTCGTGGCATAGCAACCCGGATTGGCAATGAGGCGAGCTCCGGGTTGAGACTGGAGAGAGAGCGGCTTCACCCAGGGATAGAGAGCGTATTCGGAGCGCGCGAGTTCCAGAGGAGCGCTGTGATCAAAGCCGTACCACTCGGGATAGGAGTGGCTTTTGAGCCGAAATGCGCCGGAGAGATCGATCACACTGACGCCTGTGGCGAGGATTTTCGGGGCGAGCTCTAGGGAAATTTCGTTGGGCGTGCAGAGGAAGACGATGTCGAGGCCTTGAATCTTAGTCTTTAGGGCGGCGTCTGTAGCGAGATCTTCGCGGGTGAGCGTGGCGCGCAGCTCGAAATCGCGCTTCGCGAAGCGAAGAAGATCGATGAGTTCTTGACCTGAATAGCCGGATCCCCCGACCACGCCGACGGTGCATTTCACAACTGAGACATCCCACGGATGCGACCTTGAGGCAAGGCGCAACACGTGACACTTTATGGGCTTTTCGGTGCGTTTCCGTGCGTGCTTCACTTGCCGTCTTAGGTGGCAGCGCCTAGTCTACAAGTCGTGCTGGACGCATTGAAAAAAGGTCTTCCCTGCGGAAGCCTCAACCTCAAACTCTCCTCGACTCCTGAGGAGCTCGAACAAGCTCTGCGGCTTCGCTACAAGGTCTTCAACCAAGAGTTGGGCGAAGGCCTACCTGAGTCCGTACTCACGGGCATGGACCGCGACAAGTTTGACGATTACTGCGACCATTTGCTGATCCGTGACGGCGAAACTGTTGTTGGGACCTATCGGCTTTTGCCTGGGAGCCGCAAACCCCCCGAGGGATTCTACTCTGAAGCGGAATTTGATCTCTCGGGACTCAAATACGACCCCGCACAGATCGTCGAACTCGGTCGGGCGTGCGTGGATCCCGAGAACCGTAAACGCGGCACCCTGATGGGTCTTTTTTGGGGTCTCCACCAGTATGCCGAGGCCGTTAGCGGTCGCTATTTTATCGGCTGCGGTTCGCTGCCGATCATGTCCGACAACGATGCCGAAGCGACCTTTCAGGCTCTGGCGCACCAGGGTCGTGTCGACGATAGCTTTGGCATCGCGCCAAGGCCTCAGTTCGTGAGAAGCGGCAAGGCCGACGAAGGCGAAGCACAGATCCCGCCCCTGATCACCTTCTACATGGAGTTCGGGGCACGCATCTTGGGTCGCCCGGCCTACGACCCGGTTTTCAAATGCTACGACTTGCTGGTATTTTTCGACATGGAAAATCTTTCTCCTTGGGGTCAAGAACTGCTCGAGAGATTTGATAAGCGCTTGGCCGCAAACACGGAAAAAAATGGATAACTACAGCCAAGTCACGCGAGGCATCCGCGTCAGCGTGCAGCCACAATTTAGCCCCGATCATTCGAATATTCAGGTCGGAGTTTTTGTGTATCTCTACACCATCACACTTCAAAACGAAGGTGAAGACACCGTCCAGCTCCTCACACGTCACTGGATCATCTCGGACGCCCTTGGACACGAGGAACAGATTATTGGAGAAGGTGTGATCGGACAAAAACCCGTGCTCGCACCCGGCGCCTCGTTCACTTACACGAGCTCATGCCCCTTAAAAACCCCTACGGGTTCGATGAAGGGCCGCTACCAACTGCGCAATTCGGCGAGCGAAACTTTCGATGTCACAATTCCTGAGTTTTACTTGAGAGACAGTCGATTGCTGAACTGAAGCGATCTTGATGCGCGCGAAATAATTCCGCCTGGACTCAGCCGCCGCCAAAACCGGAAGGTGGACCGCCACCACCGGCCTTTTGGCGGAAGAGAATGATGCCATTGGCCAGGTCGTACTGAGAAAGACCCACTGTGACGGCGTCGCCCACGATGCAGCGGATCTTGAATTGCTTCATTTTTCCGGAGAGTTTCGCGGTGATGGCCTTCCCGTTGGGGAGGGTAACAATGTAATTGCCGCCCCCAGGGGTTGCAGTAATTACGCCTTCGACTTTTGCTAGATCATCACGCGACATTCGTTAAGGCGGTTTCTATCCCAGGCCCCGCCCTAAAACAATCAAAAATAGAAATGGAGCCCGAATCCGCCCGCAAGCGCCCCCTTGAAGTCCAGAGCCGAGATGAGGTACTGGAGCTGCATCGTGAACGCAAGACCGCTTTGCGATTGAAAGAGAATCCCAAGAGCCGGGTAGATCAAATGGACGCTTTTGCGAACCTTGAAGCTCCCGTCCTTGTTTTGAAGGAACTGCTCACCCAGATAGACCGGATAGACCTCGGCCTCGCGGTAAGGATTGCGGTGAAGAGTCCAGTTGGCGTAACCGAACTGGACGTAAGGGGTGAGGTTGCCCTTTTGGAAGTAGTGGCGCGCATGGAAACCCCAGGAGCTGTAGGCCATTCCGGTCCCGATCCCGATGCCTCCAGACCAATCATTGCCAAAACTGAAGTCGGCCTCAGCGCCGAAAATCCCGTAGGATCCCGCACCCACAAAACCGACTCCAAAAATGCGGCGCCCATCAAAGCCGTAGGTGCTCATGCGTTCGGCGCGGCGCTCTTTGCGCTCGCCGCCCTGCCCTTCTCGCACAATCACAACACGGGATTCGGGAGCAGCCGTCGGCCGGGAAGAGAGGGGGGCCTGCACGGGTGCAGAAACCTCGAGATCTTCCTCTGGTAATGGCGCCTTTTCTTCGGCAGGAGTCACTGAGCCCACGCGGCGATTGAGACGATCCACTCCTGAAAAATATCTCGAGTCTGAACTTGTCTTATCAGAACGCAAACTCGATGGGGGACCTGAGAGCTGACGCTTGTTCTTGTCGAAGATTCGGGACACGTCTTCGGGCAACGCCCGAAGAGACGAGATGGATCCGAGAACAACCAGACTGCAAAGCACACAACGATATTTGGGGGATCTGATCACTTGACGCTCTCCTCGATCGACTTCTCAACCCTTTTGGAGCTGAAGTTCACTTTCACACCGTCCTCGAGCATGAGTCGGCGCAGGTCATTGACCTCGATTCGGTTGCCCTTGTGCAAGAGCTGGCGCATGTCGGTCCAGGTCGCTCCGACACCGTTGTCTTCGACGTAGTTCAGGCCTTTGTTGACGCGAGAAACGAGCAGCAGCAGCTGGCTCGAGAGCTCACGAAGCTCGCGAGCGCCGCCGCTGAGTTTTTGACCTTGGCCGTTTTGTCCGCCGATCAGCAAGTTCATGTTTGCTGAAAGCGAATTGAGCATGGCGAGCATGTCTTTGAGGTCGGACTTGTTCTCGTTAAAGAAATCACGGAAATCCTCGAAAAGCCCGTAGCCTTGCGAGATGAGTTGGTCGATGCGCGGAGGATCGACGCCGCGAAGAGTGGCACCCCCTTCGACACGCGTGCCTGTGCCGGGAACGACTTCGACATAGCGCTCGCCGATCAGACCGGCGAGGTTGATAAAGAACTTTGAATCTTGGGTGATTTGTCGAAAGGCGTCTGAGCTCAGTTTCACTTTGAGTTCGACATTCGCTTCGGGGTCGTCAACAAAACGAACCGCGGTCACGCGCCCCACCCGGATGCCTCCGAGTCTGACGGGAGATCCTTGGTCCACACCTCCCGCAAAACGGTAGCGCAGACTGAGCGTGTTCGAGTATCCAAAAGAGAAGGCCCCCGTCCAATACGCAAAGAGTACGGCAAGTGCTCCCGCCGCCACAAGGAGTCCCACGACGCGCAATTGGATCTTGCGCATCACCTGCCGCTCTTTTTGGTCGAAATCCATCGTGGCTTTAGTATGCCTCCCGCCAGGCACGAATCCAAGGGTCAAGAAAATGACTAAATCCCCGAAGTCTTTGCGGATTTATGTGTCTAAAATGGTCTCCAAGGTAGCCAAAGTCCGTGAAGCAAAAAATCTCCCTCATCCTTAGCTCTCTCGCGGCCATAGCGCTGCTTGCACTGCTGTTTCGTCGGGTGGATCTGGACACATTTTGGAACACGGTTCAAGGCTTTCTCACTGGCGGCAAGCTTGCGGGCCTCGTGATCGCCTCTTATCTCTACGTAGCGATTCAAGGACTGCGCTTCGCGCTGCTTTATCCGGGACAGGCAAGCCTCGCCCAACACGTCGGGCTCAATTTCGGCAATCACACGGGCAACATTCTTGTTCCGGGGCGCATGGGAGAAGCCATCCGTCCCCTCTACATGAAAAGATGGTGGCCTCAAACGCGACTCAAAGACCTGATCACATGGGCGGTTTTCGAAAAATTCGCAGAATTTGGCAGCATGATCTTGTTTGTGGCTACGGGACTGGTGGTCTGGGGCACCAGTCCCGACGTAATCCTGGCTTTGCCCGAAGCGCTTCCCTGGGTGCTGGGCCTGGCTTCGATGCTTTTTGTGGCTTTGGCAGTGCTCCGTAAAAGCCGAGCCAAGCAGCACCTAAGCCATCATGAAAAACTGGCTTGGGCGCTCGCGCTTTCGTACGTCACCTGGCTCGTGAACACTTTGGGTGTCTACGCGGTCACGGGTGACCTGCGCCTGGCCTTTGCGCTTCTAGTGACAATGACCCTCGCTTCCGCGGTGCCCATGCTTCCGGCGGGTCTTGGTGCGACTCAGTGGGCTGCCGTGGCACTGAGTTCGTACATGCATTTGGCCGAGGGCGAGGCGCTGGCCTACTCGAGTGCGATCCAAGTCACCTGGATTCTGGTGCGACTCTCGGTGGGTGTTCCGCTGCTGCTTTTTGTTTGGGGTTGGCCCAAGGCGCGCGAGATTGATCTCGTAAAACGAAACGAAGTTTGAAATTGCAAATTGCGACTCAAGGGAGGAAAAGAGAATCGTGAGCCAAGCAAGCCTTTCGCAGACAGATCAAAAACCCGAATGGATCAAAAAACTCGCCTACTCTAAGTTCAATTACTGGGGCGGCTATGTGGCCAATCTGATCCTGATCGCAGGACTCCTCACTCGAGCGGCAACGAGCCCCGAGCCAATCACTTGGGTTCGAGCGGTCTTGCTAGGCGCTTCGGGACTCTTCTTGTACACATTCACCGAGTACGTCGCGCACCGCTTTCTCTATCACGTCATGACCTCACCTTTTACCAAGGGACACGGTCTGCATCATGACGATCCCAAGGGACTCCTGGGACTTCCCTGGTACTTCCCCTACCCCGTCATCATCGGCGCTTATTTCCTGATCTCGTGGCTGAGCGCCGCGCCCGGCAGCACAGCGATTGTGATGGGAATGTGGTGGCTCGGATTTGTCGGCTACTGCGCCATTCACCACAGCATTCATCACTACAATTTTAAATGGACCTGGTTCAAGAATCTCAAAGCCCACCACAAAGTGCACCACGTGCGCGAAGAAACAAACTTCGGCGTGGTCTCGACTTACTGGGACAAGCTTTTAGGAACTTACTTTACGAAGTGATCATTTTCCGATTTTGATCGGGAGCGCGCAGGTCTTGGGCAGCTTGGCAGTCATTTTCATTCCAAAGCTGCACTGAGACCACTCGGAGTTTTTTGCCTGAGTGAGATTCCGATAAAACTTGGGCCGAGACCACGTCTTGCCGAAGTCCTGGGTTGTGAAAACATCAAAGCCCCACTCCTTCTCGGCAAGGACGTCGGAGCGCTTCAAGATAATGTAGCCGCGCCCTGACTCGTCGATTCCAAAATCACGAAACTCGTCGGTGAAATGATGTTTGGGAATGAAGGCCTGGAGCGACCATGTCTTGCCCGAATCGGATGAGAAAACCACCGGCACCTCGTGCGCCGTGCCTTCGACCTGGAACTCTAGAAATCCCCAGAAATAGCCCTTCGACACAAGCTGCGACGCGTGGGTCCAGTCGTAGCTTTTGAGTTTGGGGAAGCTTAGAAACAGTGGAGCAGCTTCGGGCCTTGCCTTGATGATGATGGCGGGCCGAAAGCCGTAGAAAGAGTCGTCACCCTGGAGACCTTCGGGCTCGTAGCTCGCGAAGACCACCTCCGCACTTTTGTCTTCGACGACGCTGAAATGGATTCCGGGCATCGAGCGAGACATCTCCTGCGGTGTGGCCTCGTGGGCGACAAAAACTTCACCTGCAACTTGGTCACCGGGACTTGCGGATTGAGTGAGTGCTGCGCGCTGGGCACAGGCCCCAAAGACTAACAGAAGTAGAGAGAATGTCAGTTCAGTGAATTTCATAACGCCAATCTCTTTGCTGTGTCACTTCGAGGTTTGAACTTAAGTCGCAAGCTCTCAACAAGAAAGCCTGCGATAAAAGCCGTCAGTGGAAGAAAGTAAATGGTGGGCGCGTCGTTGAAGGGCGGATCCAGGAAGAGGTTGCCTAGCATGATGTAAAAGAACCAAAAAAAGAGCAGCACATAAGACGGCACTTCAAAGAGTGAAACACCTTTTTGGTAGAGAACCAGAGTTGTCATGGAGTCCCAAATCTCGTGGCGCATTGCAAGCCCCAAAAACGCACTCATCCAAACTTGCGAAAGCAGCAGCGGCGCCACAGCCTGTTCCCCATGAAAAGCTCGGTAGGCAAAGAACGAAGCTAGCGTCACGACACTGCTTGCCAGCAGCGACCACAGGAGCGAATCCCGCTCAAAAAGCGCTGGCAAAAAACTCCACGCGTAGAGGCAGGTGATCCAAAGCGCGAAGAGATTGCTGGAGAGAAAAAAAGAAAACGCGAGTCGGCGCCAATCCTGGACTTCGTGAACTTGAAACAATGCCGGGACCGAAGCCACCTGAAGGAGTCCCTCGAGACGAGGGCCCGGCAACGCACGCACCCCTATCTCAGCAAGCACCAGCAAAGCCACAAGCACGCCCGTGCCCCAAGGGAAACGTGAAACGCCGTGAGTAGCACGCAGGGGGAACATCGGAGCTTGTTCTACTCAGTCTTGCTCACGCAAGGCAAGCGCCCAGAGCAGCATCGCTTGGGCGAGATCCGTCAATTCGCAAAGTGTTGTGCGAGTGCTCCATGAGCTTCCTAAGACATCCAAGAAATGCACCCTGCTTTTTAAGACCGAGCCTTACCGCGTTCGCGGTCTCAACTGCGAATAAGATCTATTCGATATCGAAGACGATGACCGAGATATTGTCTTCACCGCCCTGAAGATTGGCCAGATCCACGAGATTTTGGACGGCTTGGTTCACATCGAAATTCTGTAGAATCTGCGAAATTTGCTCGTTTGAAACCATGCCCGTGAGGCCGTCGCTACAAAGAAGATAACGATCGCCGCGCTCGACCTTACGCGCGTAGAGATCTACATTGACGTTTCTCTCGTAGCCTACGGATCGCGTGATGACGTTTTTCTGGACGCCGTAGCTTTCGATCTCTTGGATCATGCCGGCCCTGAGGAGCTCATAGTACTGCGAATGATCTTCGGTGAGTTGAAACAGCTCGCCCCCACGGTAGAGGTAGCAGCGCGAATCGCCGACTTGAGTGATGTACATCCAAGGCCACTCGACCGCTGTGGCTGTGAGCGTGGTGCCCATGCCACGCAAGGACGCGTCTTTCTGGGATTGATCGAAGATCACTTGATTGGCCATCTGAGCAGCATCAAGAAGTTTTTTGTCGAGGGCACCCTCAGACTTTTCGGAAAAGGCGCGCTCCAGCGTCTTCACAGCCATCGCAGAGGCCACCTCGCCTCCGCTGTGTCCGCCCATGCCGTCGGCCACCACAAACAGCGAGAGGTGAGGCGCAACGAGGAAGGAATCCTGGTTGTTGCTGCGTTTGCGTCCGATGTCGCTCTTGCCCACGACGTTGATTTTGATGGTTTCCATAGGCTTTGTGAGGGGGGGCTGACTTAGGTCCCAATGACTTCGATCTCTTCGACAAGTACGCTCGGAGAGCCGAAATGTTCGGACCAGGACATGTCCCTCGATACAGAGACTATCTTGGAAAAGAGGCTTTTTAAATCCCCCCGCACGAGAATGCGCGTCAGTCCTTCAGCGCCATCGCCCTTCTCGATCCACCGACCCGAAAAACAACCGATAAATTCTCCGGCACCTGGCTGGAGCAACGTCAGCGTGTCGATGTTTTGAATCCAAACTCCGCGGTCAATTTCGCGACGCAAGTCGATGGGGTCCTTGGACTCGGCAGGTATCGAAAGCGAGTGAAAACCAGGGTGTGGATGGTGTCCGACCGTGGGCCGCACCGCTTGATGATTGGAGGCATGGCCCTCGCGCCAGCCCGCACTGTTGTCGAAAGCAAACCCCAGTAAGCGCCCTTTTTCGACGAAGGCCTGGCGGCGGCAGATGTGTCCTTCAGCATCCCAAAGTCGGTAGCCCGCACGCGACATCCTCTCGGGATCCTCGACGAGGTTGAATGCTTCCGAGAAAATTGTTTTCTCGAGTTGGGAGACGTCAAGGAAGGAGCGACTTGTGAGCACGCGGTCGCCCCTAAGAGCATCTCCCATGAGTTTCACAAAACTCACCATCACTTCGGCATCGAAGATGGCGCGGTAGCGACCGGACTCGAGAGTGCGCGCTTCGCCGAGGGCCACGGCACCCGCAGACGCCCCGCGGGCAATGCCGCTCCAATCGAGATCGAAGTACTGTGTCTTGAGAGACGACGACTCAAAACCACGCGAGCCCTCGGTTTTCTCCAGGAGTGCCCGAGCAGAAATGCGCGCCCAGGTGTTCTTGTGAGTGATGACGCGTTTTGCGCCCGGGCCCCAAAACCATTCTTCGGTTTCTTTTTCGGCGTAGGTGGTTTTGACATCTTTGGGGTAGCTGCCGCAAGACTTCACCGCAAGAGTGGACATGTTGAGCACACGGGAAATTTTCTCTTCGACGGGGACGTCGGAGAAAGACCCGTCGTAGGTTATTCCGACAGGAGCATCCTCAATGGGAACAATGCGCTTGAAGGGACCCGACTGAGCGGCGCGCAAAATCGCGCGTCCCCGGAGCAGCAGTTGCTTGAGGCCTTGAAGACTCAGATCTGTGGTCGAGGCAACGATGCAAGAATTGTCGTTCGAGAGCCGCATCCCAAGAGTGGTGTTGTGCTTTTCACGAAAGGCACTGAGCTCTTGGTTCTTCGAGCGTATCTCGAGATGGCGCTCACGACGAATAAAGATGTCGGAAGCCGTGATGCCTGCAACTCCTGCAAGCAGCGCGCGCGAAGTCTCAAGCGCCGCTTCCGGAGCAAAAGCTTCGTTGGTGGGCTTCACGGTGAGGCGTCCCGACGGCGACTGGGCTTAGCGGGCGAGGCTTTCTTCTTTGGAGCAGGAGCTCGGCCTAAGGAGGACTGCGCGCGTTCAAGAAGTTCTCTAGCGAGCAGGAGTGCGGCCTTGGACTGACTCTCGCCGAGCATGCGCGCGATTTCGTGAGGACGCTCGGAAGGAGCGAGCGCGCGGATGAGCGTGCGTGTGCGACCTTTGAGAGTTTCTTTAGCAATCAGGAACTGGGAGTTGGCGTGGGCTGCGATCGTCGCGAGGTGCGTGACCACAAGAACCTGGTTCTCACTTGCAATGTGTTGGAGGCGCTCGGCCACTCGCTGAGCGGTTTCGCCACCGATGCCCGCATCGACTTCGTCAAAAAGGTAAACGCCCACTTCGGAGCGACCCGCGACGATGTTTTTTAGAGCGAGCATAATGCGCGAAAGCTCGCCACCACTGGCAACTTTGCCGACGGGGCTCAGGCGCTCACCTGGATTGGCCGAGAAAAGAACTTGCACGCGCGTGAAACCGCGGCTGCGTTCTTCTGCAAGACGCTCGACTTCGATTTTGAGTTCGGCCTGGGGCATGCCGAGCAGGCGAATGTCTCGCTCCCAAAGTTTTTGCATCTCAGACGACGCCTTGCCCCGACGTTCGTGCAGCTTCAGAGCACTCTCAGAGAGACGTTTTTGAACGGCTTGAGTGCGATCGCGCAGCTCGGCGATGTTCTCCTCAGAACGATCGAGCCTCGCGATCTCCGCTTGGTAGTCGCGCATGAGAGACAAGAGCCCCTCGGTGTCGACGTTGTATTTGCGCTTCAGGCGCGTGAGATGCGAAAGACGAGTCTCAGCTTCATCGAGCGCTTGGGGATCGGCTTCGAGAGACTGGAGCGCTTGGCGCAAGCGATAACTCAGATCCATGGCCCTCGACTGGAGATCTTCGGAAGCTTCGAGGAGCGTTTTGAATTCGCTGCCGACATTCTCAAACGCGCGAAGTTCGCGACCGACGAGCGCGATTTCTGCCAGCGCGCCCGGCACCGAGGCGTCGGCGCCGTCGCTGTCGCGACCTTCAAAAGCCATCAGGCTCTTGTCGAGAGCGAGCCGGAGTTTCTCCATACTGCCCAGGCGGTTTCTAAGTGCCACCCATTCGCGCTCGGACTCTTCGAGGCCGGGAGCGATGCCCGCCTTGTCGAATTCTTCGATCTGAAAGCGCAGAAAATCAAGACGCGTGTCCCGTTGGCCGGCGCGGTCTTCGATTTCTTTGAGTTCATTTTTGAGGAGCTGGGCTTGCGAGAAGAGTTTTTCAAAATCAACGACATCAGCCCTCAGACCGCCGTACTGATCGACGAGTGAGAGCAGGAATTCTTCGCGGCCGAGCTTCAGAAACTCGTGCTGACCAGAAATCTCGACCAAATCGCCAAGCACTTCTTGGAGCTGCTTGCGTGTGGCGGCGAGCCCCTGGATCCAAATGCGGTTCTTAGAAACATCGCTTGCTGAAAATTCGCGGCGCACGAGCAGGAGCCCGCCCTCGGTGGGATCGATCTCAAAACCGAGTTCCTCTAAGCGACTGCGCTGCTCGGTGGACTGGCCGATATCAAAGACGCCTTCGACTTCGGCGTTGGTGCAGCCGGTGCGCACGAGATCGCTCTTGGCCTTGGCGCCAAGCAAAAGCGTGATCGCATCGAAGAGCAAGCTCTTGCCCGCGCCCGTTTCGCCTGTGAAGGCGGTCATGCCTTTGCCGAATTCTAAAGTTCCATCTTCTACGATAGCGAAGTTCTTAACTCTCAAAGCAACTAACATCCGCGATCCCTCCCAAACCCCAATTTGTTCCTTAAAACTTCGTAGTACGCGGGCGCGCGGCAGTCCGCGGCCATCGGTATGAGAAAGCGGAGGGGGCGACTTGCCATCTGCACCGTGACGGTGCCCCCCTTAGCGATTTCCATGCCTTCTTGTCCGTCGACCGTGACCTGCCCTATCGTGTTGTCGTCGAGTCGCTGCACACGGAGCTCACGCTCGGCGCTCATCACGATCGGACGCAGGCCCATCGTGTGCGAGCACACGGGCGTCACTAGGAGCGCACGAAGCGCGGGATCGAGCACCGGCCCGCCAGCACTGAGAGAATAAGCTGTCGAACCTGTGGGAGAAGAAACAATGAGTCCGTCGCCCCTAAGGCGCGGCAGCACAAGCTCGGGGCCACTGCGCACTTCGACCTCGATCATGCGAGAGAGAGAGCCTTTGCCGACCACGACGTCGTTGAGGGCCCAAAACTTTTGACCTTCGCATTCTACAAGCAGACCCCAGCGGGCCTCGCCCACATAGGCCTGGGTCTCGAGCATGCAGATGATGCGGTCGGCCCAAGCGTCGGCATCGACACTTTCAAGGGGCATGGTGAGGGAGTGCAAAAATCCGAGACCGCGACTTCCGTGGATTCCGAGGATCATGGCTTCAAACCGGGCATCGCCTAATTTGCGAATCGTCGCCAGCAGCGTGCCGTCGCCACCGATGCACACCACCAGATCTGAGAGGGAGACCTTCGAGGGCAAACCTTGTGAAATCTTGAAAGAGCGAGCTCCGGCTCGCGCGAGTGCGTCACGGGCTCTCAGAGCGAGTGCGTCGTCTTCTTTGCTCACGAGAACGAGGGTTTTCAGCACCCGGCCACTTCATCATGTCTGAGGGTGCGGCGCAACACGCATCCCCTCTGTGCCGCAGAGTGGCAAGCCCGGGCACAAAAGGCAGCAAAACTCGTGTTCTGGGGTGAGCGGTGATAGCGTGTCCCCACAATGCTGCTACAGGCCGTAAAGAAAATCATTGGTTCGGACAACGACCGCGAACTAAAAAAAATCATTCCGCTTGTCCAACAAATCAACCAGCGCGAAGCGAAGTACCGCGCCATGAGCGACGCGTCTCTTCAAGCTCAAACAGGCGAACTCAAAGGCCGCTTAGAGAAGGGCGCAAGCCTGGATGAGATTTTGGTCGACTCCTTTGCGATTTGCCGCGAAGCAAGTTCGCGCGTGCTAGGCATGCGCCACTTCGACGTGCAGCTCGTAGGCGGCATGGGGCTTCACAAGGGCATGATCGCCGAAATGAAAACCGGCGAAGGCAAAACCCTCGTCTCGACCCTCGCCTCCTACTTGAACGCACTCTCGGGCAAAGGCACGCACATCATCACCGTCAACGACTACCTCGCTAAGCGCGACTCCGAATGGATGGGACGCATCCATCGTTTCCTAGGACTTGAAGTGGGCTGCATCCTCAACCACATGGGCGACAGCGAGCGCAAGAAGATTTACCGCGCTGATATCACCTACGGCACGAACAACGAATTTGGATTTGATTATCTGCGCGACAACATGAAGCCCTCGCTGGACATGTACGTCCAGCGCGACCCCAACTTCGCGATCATCGACGAAGTCGACTCGATTCTGATCGACGAAGCTCGCACGCCGCTCATTATCAGTGGACCGTCCGATCATAAGGCCGAGTTCTACCAACTCGCAGACAAGGCCGTGCGCCAACTCAAAAAAGACATCGACTATGTTGTCGACGAGAAAGCTCGCAACGCCACACTCTCTGAAGAAGGCATCCACAAGCTCGAGCAGTTCCTCAAAGTTGAGAACCTCTACGCCCCCGACAATCTCATGCTCGTGCACCACGTGGGCGCGGCTCTTCGCGCACATTCGCTCTTCCGCAAAGACATCGACTACGTGGCTCGCAACAACGAGATCATGATCGTCGACGAGTTTACGGGACGCCTCATGCCCGGCCGTCGCTGGTCGGATGGTCTGCACCAAGCCGTCGAGTGCAAAGAAGGCGTCGATATCCAGGCCGAGAACCAAACTCTCGCCAC
Organism: Bacteriovorax stolpii; assembly: GCA_945881775.1. Taxonomy (GTDB): domain Bacteria; phylum Bdellovibrionota; class UBA2428; order UBA2428; family UBA2428; genus CAMCVE01. Next base: position 83,668 of record CAMCVE010000009.1, on the reverse strand, counting down.
GATCACGCTGCAAAACTATTTCCGTCTCTACAACAAGCTCTCGGGTATGACGGGTACAGCGGCGACTGAGGCCACTGAGTTCGGCAAGATCTATGGTCTTCGCGTGCTTGTGATTCCCACCAACCGTCCCAACATCCGCAAAGACGACAACGACCTCGTCTACCGCAATGAAGCGGGCAAGTACCGCGCAGTGATCGAGGACATCAAAGAAAAATACCAAGCTGGTCGCCCTGTGCTTGTCGGTACGGTGAGCATCGCCAAGAGCGAGCGCATCTCAAAACTTCTCTCGCGCGTGGGCATTCCCCACAACGTCCTGAACGCCAAGAACCACGAGCGCGAAGCCGAGATCATCGCCAACGCAGGACAACACGCGGCGGTCACGATCGCCACGAACATGGCCGGTCGCGGAACCGACATTGTCCTTGGGCCTGGCGTGAAAGACGTCGGGGGCCTCCACGTCATCGGAACCGAGCGCCATGAATCGCGTCGTATCGACAACCAGCTGCGCGGTCGCGCAGGTCGCCAAGGCGACCCGGGTTCGAGCCGTTTCTACCTCTCGCTTGAAGACGATCTGATGCGCATCTTTGCCGGTGATCGCATTGTGAAGATCATGGACAAGCTCGGCATGGAAGAGGATGTGCCAATCAGCGATCGCCTCATCACACGCACCATCCTCAACGCACAGTCCAAAGTCGAAGCCCACCACTTCGATCAGCGCGAACACTTGCTGAAGTACGACGACGTCTTAAACAAGCAGCGCGAAGTGATCTACTCCATGCGGCGCCTGGTGCTTGAAGGACGCGAAACCCGCACTCTCGTGGAAGACTTGAGCGGCGAGCTCGCCACAGACGTCGTGTCGCAGTTCACGTCGAAAGAATCCCAAGACAACTGGGACTGGTCGGGACTTCGTGATGCCGTGCGTACCACGTTTGCTTACGATCTGGGCGACGATCCCCGTGCGTTTTTTGAGAAGAATTTGAAAGCGGGATTCACTCCCACCGAGATGCAAACGCTTCTCGTGTCGACTGCCAAGAAGAGTTACGCCGACAAGGTGGCCGCCACCGGCGACGAGCGCATGGCCGATATCGAGCGCTACTTCTTTATTCAGAGCATCGACTACCACTGGAAAGATCATTTGCTAAGCCTCGACCATCTCAAAGAGGGCATCCACTTGCGCGGTTATGCGCAGAAGGATCCGCTTGTGGAGTACCGCCGCGAAGGCTTTGCGCTCTTTAAGATGCTCGACAAGACGATTCGCCAAAACGCGCTCACGCGCCTCTACACCTTCCGACTCATGTCTCCCGAAGAAGAAGAGGCCCGCAAGCGCGAGGACATGATGCGCCGTCGCGACATGGAGCAGAAAATGAGTTTCTCAGGACCCGACGAAGCCGACGGCGAGCACGTGGCGGCTTCGGCCCCCACAAGCGCGCCTGCAGGCACCCAGGCTCCTGGCGAGCCCGCTCAGCCCACGCGTGAGCAGCAGATTGCTACGAACCCGGGTCTTGCCGCTGCGATGAATTTCCTTAAAGCACGTGAGGCGGCCACCAAGGGCAGCCCTTCGGGTTCGCCCAAGAAGTAGCGTTAGTCTTATGACTCAAGGCTCGGTAGTTAGCAATCTTCAGGATCTCATCAAAGACGGTCAGGCCGAGAAGTTCGAGGCTGGCAGCGTGATCTTCGAGGAAGGCACGTCGTCGCAGAAGATGTATGTCCTGCTTCAAGGCCAAGTGAGGGTCTCGAAGAACTACAACAAAACGCGCATTCCCCTTGCCGTGCTCGGTCCGGGAGAAATTGTGGGAGAGCTCGCGCTCTTTGACGAGACCCCGCGGAGCGCAAGTGTGATCGCCATCACTTCAGTCGTGGCGCTCGCCGTGAACACGCGAGGTCTTCAGGAAAAGATTTCTCCGCCATGGATTCTTCCCGTGCTTCAGGTTGTGGTCGAGCGTCTTCGCCTCGCGAACCAAACACTGGCCAATCTCCAGCATCTCAATGAGTTTTCTAAAAAGGCCTTCAAGCGCGACCTTGGAACTCTCCATGTTTTGGCCGAGACCCTGCGTTTTTGCAAAACACTGCGCACTTTCCTTAGCGGCAAGCATCTAGAGGTTACGGAAACATTTTCGACCGACGTCTATCTCCCAACACTCGACGAAGTGACACAAACCGTTCAATCCGATCTCGTGAGCGGGAAAAATTTCCTTCAGGTCGCAAAACTATCAGGGCTCGTCGACGAAAATGAGAATCTGCGTGCTCAGCCCCTGGGTGAGCTCATTGAATTCCTCGAGGTCTATACGCAAAAAGAAAATCCCACACTGCCTTCGCACTCGTGTCTGCGACTCATCGAGAAGCTGCTCTCAAACCACGACATCGCCTCGACCGAGGCCAGCGTCCAGATCACGCTAAGTGTGAACGACAGTGCCTATGAAACCATGCCCCTCTTTAATGAGGCCCTCATCGGGCTCAAGTCGCTTCCGTTTGTGATCGAAAGCCCAGACGGCCGCACGCTCTCAGCCGAAAAATCTGCGCTCGCTTCGTTTTGGGTTCATATGCGCTTTATCAAAAGCTTCGACTACTCCGACATCAGTCTTTAGCTGAGGAACGTGGCTCGCTGGAACTAGTTGCGCGTCCCACTTAGAGACATTTCAGCACTGCCCGCGTCGACGCTGCTAACGTCTACAGTTCCTGTGTAAGGTCCCGCTGCAACTGCGGAAGCTTTGAAAGTGAAAATTAGGTAACAAGAAGCTCCTGCGCTAAGAGTTGCCGAGCAGGTGCCCGTCGCCTCTTCGAACGCCGTCCCCGTGACTTGGACCGAGATTCCCGTAGCTGTCACCCCAGAGCCATTGGTTAGACGAATTGTTTTCTGTTGGTTCGTGGAATGAGTCCCGAAGTTCCATGAGTTTTCCGATAGCACAAGTCCAGAACCCGTTTTGCAGTCATAGCGTTTAGGAAAAGAATTTTCGATGCCGGATATCGTGCGGTCTTCGTATTCGATGGGGGTCATGGTGACCGTTTGGGCTCCTGTCGTGAGTGTTACCGGTTGCGAACGGGAGAAAATGTAGAGGTCTTCATTGGGATCGGGAAGCGGAGCAGATTCGGGATCCGCGCCAATCTCGACGCCATCGTAGAGAACCTGAACCTTGGAGTCTGAGCCATCGTTGGAAACAACAAATTGAAGCTTTCCGTCTTCGCAGACCTGCGAGGTCCCGTCAGGAATCTTAAAGCCCAGGAGATCAAAACGACGCGCCTGACCGGGGCTGAGACTTAGGACCGCTGTCTTGCCATAAGAAAAAGCTCCGAAGGTGGCCCCGAGCCCCTTGGGTCCGTGTCCGCAAGTGTCATCGCCGACTTCAACATTCGGATTCATAAGATCCGGAGCCGTGACGTTGAAGAAATAACAGAAACCATTCGTGACAAGTCCCGAAGTCGATCTATCTCCGAAATAGGGAGTTGTCGCTGTCGTCATGACTGAAGGAGAGAGCACAACGCTCACCTGAGCAGGCGCCTCCTGAACCTCACCGCAGGCAGCGAGAGTCATCAGAAGCGACCCAAAACTCAGAGAGCCAACGTGCCGCACACAAAGTCCCATTTTTCTATTTTCGTCTATTTCGCGAGCGAGCTTTATTAAGAGATCGTTAAGGAGCGGGATTGGCGCCGCCCCAAATAATCATGCGTGAGCCCGCGCCTTCGGTCCAGATGGCCGTCTGGCCTACGCGGGTCGAGGGAGAGTCGCTTGTGGCTCCAATGAGCGATCCCCAGGTGTTATTTGTCGCATTAACTCAATCTAAACTCAGAACTTCTTCAATATATCCGACAACACCTCATGGGATTTTCCTTTCGGTATGTCTCCTCGCTCCTTGTGCTCATCGCCCTTCAGGCCTGTGGGGCTGCCACGCCTTCATCTGAAATTGGCATCCGACTGGTGCGGCCTTCGGGGTCGGTTTCGGTATCGGACGCTACAAATCCTGTAAATCCCGCAAATCCCACCCAAGTCCTCAGCTCGGAGCATTGCTACTTTGTCCACGTGACGGCAGCTTCCGACACTCTCACAAAACTTTCAGTGCCAGGCGCCTGCACGAGCTCGCCCCGAAAGGTGGGCCTCACGACACCCGAGACCTACAACATCGGAGACATGGTGAAGCTCATGGTTCCCAGCGGTCCTCAGCGCCGCATCGATCTTGTTGGGGTCCCCAAATCACGCCTGCAGGTGACGAGCTGTCCGAAAAATCTTGGTTTTCTCGCCAATTCGCAGAACCCCGCGCTCTCCAAGTTCCGCATTGGCGGCGTGGATGTGGCGCTCAATGAGCTCACTCTTTACGCGAGCACGGTGAAAGATCTTGGAGTGGGTCTTGAGGTGGTTGATCTGCCCTATACGAACCTCGCAGTTGGAACGAGCTACTTCTGTGGTGCTCAAGCACTGCCCGTGGGTGGAGGTCCGCTTGTCGTCGACGGGCCTCCAGCCTTTCTCGACTTTGGAATTTTTGCTGTAGGTGGGGCTGCTCCCTGGCGAACAATCACACTTCGCAACACCTCAACCGACGTCACGGTCACCGGGATCACGGGACAAAATCTGTATACGAACTGGAGTTTTAGAGAGGGCACGTTTCCCGGAACGGGTGGCACTTGTGCGACGACACTCGCGCCCTCATCGAGCTGCACACTCAATGTCGAATACTATCCCTATTCCACAGGCGGACGCCTTGCTGGCGTCAAGAACTTCCCTCTGCAAATCGCTTACACCTACAACGGTGAGCCACAAATCGCCACTCTGCCGAGCCAAGCCAATGTGACTCCGGGTATGCTAACAACACTCTGCCTTCTGAAGGGCACTGAGATCATCGACGCTAATGGACAGTGCCCTAGCGGAAACATTCCTGCGCCGTCATTTTCCAGCCGAAGCTACACAGTGAGTTCTTATGACGAAGGGGGCAATCCTGTCACTGCAGCTAACAACACGGAACTCACAATCGTCTCATCGGATCCTTACGCTGCATCAGTGAACATCACACTCTCAGCAGGCACAAACTCCACGACCTTCACGATCCAGCACGGACGCGAGCCGGGCGTTGTACAAAACCTCAGTGTGAGCTCGGCTGGAGGAGGCCTCAACACCTATCGCCCCCTCTTGATTACGAGTGTTTGTGGATGGCCGGCTACGCATGGGGATTTCCAAGCAGGCACTGGCATCGCGACGGATCCCTATCTTATCTGCAACCCAAGTCAGTTCGAAAAAATCGAAACCACTCCAGCTTATCGCGCAGCTCACTACAAGCTTGCGCAGGAGATCAATCTTGCCGGAAGCACTTTTCTTCCGCTGGGCACTACAGCTGATACTTTCTCTGGAGTCCTCGACGGCAACGGATATGAGATCCGAAATCCCACTAGAGACCTCGCTTCGAACAATTTGGGCCTCTTTGCGTCAATCAACAATGCGATTCTGCGCAATCTTTTGGTGATCGATCCGAATTTTAGCGGATTGAACAATGTCGGAACCCTAGCCGGGGAGGCGAGCGGTAACTCGCTCATCGAAAAGAATGCGGTTGTATTCTCTCAAACGGCAAAATCGCTTGGGACCCAGGACCTGAGCACTTCGGTCGGAGGCCTTGTCGGTCAGATCAACCACTTTACGGTCCTTCGAGACAACACCGTCCACTTGGGATCGATACTATCCGAGTCTCGCATTCTTGGGCGGGGTCCTATAGGAGGTCTCGTTGGAAGTGCCTCTGGCAGCCCTCTGATCGAACGAAACAGCGTCGCGGGATTGGGCACAATCAAATCGGTCCATTCATCGGGTGAGGCAAAGGTCGCCGGACTGCTTGGCGCCGCATTTGCGGCTAGCGTCGCGATTCGAGATTCTAGAGTAGGAGAAGGGGTGTCGCTAAATTCGCATGGCTCTACTCGCAACTCTGTCGGCGGACTAGTGGGTCTTCTATATGGCCTTGTCGAGAACTCGTATTTTCTTGGGAATATTATTGTCACGTCTTCCACAACGACTGACCGCATCGGCGGTATCGCAGCCGAAACAGTCGTAGATGCCATCATCCAGAGTGTGCTCTCGCATCCATCGTCGGTCTCAGCCCCTAACGGACTTAAAGGCGCCATCGTCGGCTCAAATGCCTCATCCACGGTTTGCTCGATCGGCTCCCAGGGATGTCTGTACACAAGTGCCATCTTGGATTTCCCTTGTCCCTCACCACCTGGAACAACCTGTTCCACACACAGCTACCCCACAAACTCTTTGACCGCCGCTAGTTTCAGCGCACCCTTTGGCTCCGACGCACTCACCTATGGCTCGAACAAATGGATGTTTGATGTCACGAGCGGCAAGGTCGCAAGACAGTGGGAGCGCGTTGCCCAGCTCGATCCTAGCTTCATCGACTCCACCAAGTCCAAGGTGTCCCTCTCGGGACTGCAGGGAAGTTTTTTCGCTTCGACGGGCAAGGGAGCACTGCGATCGAACATTTGTAAGACGAGTGGACAGTGGTACTGGGAGACGACCGTTGTCAAAGGAGACTGGGGAGAAGAATTTGGGATCATCGCCCAAACTCAGTCAAATCCAGGCAATGAGCTTTCTTTTTACCGCCCGGCTCACAGCGCGTGGTCTCTTCGCGACATTGCTGGGAGTTTTGCGCCCTACATCGGCTCGGGACTCGACCCGACCTACAGCGGAGGCAACTATCGCATTGTGCCTAAAAACGGCACGACCTCGGTGCGGCCTGAAATGGGCGACGTTGTGGGAATACGGATTGATCTTCAATCAACTCCCAAGAAGATTCAATATTTCCTCAATGGGGTGGCCCTCACTCAGCTGGGTGGCAATACCCTCGACGACACTCAATCAGGGACAATCACGGGCGCCTATTGTGCCGCCGTTGGCAAAGGCGAAACGACTTCCATAGAAACCGTCTACGACGTTAATTTTGGAACTCGCCCCTTCAGATACCCAGCCAACATCACGAGTCTCGTAAAGCCCTACAACTTCCTCGAGTAATTCTAAACTAGGCGTCCCTGCCAAGTGTCGCGCGCGAGTAGCTCCCTATCGAAGCTCTCAAAGAATTTTGCTTTTTGCCGTGTCCAGTCGGGCGCGATGAGCGACTCGGAATCGGTTTCGCCGGTGATGCGGTGAATTTCGACTTCTGGGCTCAGGCGCTCGATCATGTGAATGACGGTATCGAGGTATTCATCCATCGACATGAGCTCGAAAGGCTCGCGACCGTACATCACACCAAGCTTGGTGCCCTTAATCACGTGAAGCATCTGCAATTTGATGCCGCGGGTTTTCATGTCGTTGGCGAGTCTCACGGTGTCTTCCATGTCCTGGCGCGATTCGCCCGGGAATCCGAGGATCACATGCGTGATCACGGGCACGCCAGCCGCATTCAGCATTTCCATGGCGCGCACGTAGTCCTCCACAGACTCCTGGCGATTCACCCAGGCGAGGCGATTTTGGTAAACGCTTTGGAGGCCGAGCTCGACGGTGAAGTACGGAAGGCGCGATGCTAGCTCCGCGAGATAGCCGATGTTGTCTTCGTTGATGCAGTCGGGCCTTGAGGCCACACTCAGGCCCACGATGGAATCGTCGATAAGCGCGGGCTCGAAGCGTTCACGGAGTACCGACACAGGCGCGTAGGTGTTGGTGAAGGCCTGATAGTAGACAATAAATTTCTCGGCCTTGTAGCGGCGACGCACAAAGGCGCGGCCCTTTTCGATTTGCTCTAAAATCCCAAGCTTCGGATCCTGATGCGGCGAGAGAGAGCCTTGCTGCGAACAATACGCGCAGCCGCCCCAGGCTTTTTTGCCATCGCGGTTGGGGCAATCAAAACCCGCGTCCACACCCACTTTGTAGACCACGCCCCCAAAGCGCTCGATGAGACAATCCTTGAAATAGTTCCAGCGGCGTCCGTGATAGAGGCGCGGCGTTGAAGTCTCAGTCACGGCCCGTAGGGTGCCCAAATGCGGCTCATATGACAAGCTCGATTCGAGGGGATAGAAGCATTGAGAATGGACTTTCAGAAGTTCAATTGGATCAGAACGCGGGACGGTTCCCCTACCCTGTGGCACAACGGCGAAGGCGCGGCGTTTCGCTCGCAAAAAGGCGCCTTCACGGAGAGCCTCTGTGCCTTCGTGCGCCCCGCACTCGAGGCCGCTCAAGGGGCCCATGCCCCCGAGCTTCGCGTGGTCGAGTTTGGCCTTGGACCCGGGACCAACTGGGCCCTTTGGCACCTCAGCGCCCTAGCCTTATCAAAGTTAGGCAGTCCTCTCACAAGCTCCTACACCGCTATCGAAAAAGACCCCGAGAGTTTTGAGCTCGGCTACGCCTTGTGGCTCGAGAGCCTGCCGCTCCTTACAAGCTTTGTGTCTGCCGAATGGGATAGCGAGATCTCGGAGAGCGAGGCGCGTGACTGCCTCGAAGACGCCCGCACGAAACTTCGCATCGTGAGCTCACTTGAACAGCTCGTCTCTTGCCCCGTTGAGAGCACTCCTGCCAATGTGTGGTTTCATGATCCATTTGGATTTGATATCAACCCTTCGGCCTATCAGACCGAGCAGCTCACCAAACTTAAGGGGCTTATAGCCCCCACAGGCCGCGCCTACTCCTATGCCTGCAACAGTCCCTTCCAGAAAGCTCTGCGTGCGAGCGGATTTGATGTGGCCACGCCCGAGACCGGAAACATGGGCCTCAAACGCGAGCGACTGGAATTCTGGCCTTCGCTAGGCTAATTCTTCATCCTCATCATGATGAAGAAAATTCTGTCCACCACACTTCTCTTGTCGACACTCGTACTCTCTCCCAGCTCCTTTGCGGCCGGTGGCCCCACAGGTGTTGGCGCGATCATGGGAGACCCCACGGGTGTGAGCGTGAAGCACTGGCTCACAGAGTCGACCGCCATTGATGCTGCCTTTGCCTGGACGCTCGATGATTACAACGCTTTTGCAATCCACGCCGACTACCTCCTGCACGTGCCGCAAATGGTCCGCATCGGCAAGGCCGATTTCACGATGCACTACGGTGTGGGTGGCGTGCTCGTACTTGCAGACTCGTCGGCTTTTGCGTTCCGCGCACCGCTGGGCCTCTCCTACCGTTTTGATTCGAACCCTGTCGATATTTTTGCTGAGATAGCAGCGCTTCTGCTTGTGGCGCCTTCGACAGATTTCGACATCAATGTCGGTATCGGTGCTCGTTACTATTTCTAAGACCTAGACCCGATTTTTCCTGAGTTCGCTCAAGGGATAGAACGTCTCTCTCCAATAGATGCCGCCGTCACGAAGATTTTTGATCGTCGTGCGCGCGGAGATATAGGAAAACAGCAGAGCTGTAATCGGATAAACGAGCACGCACGCGAGCGACTTCGCCGTTCGACGAGCTGCCACCAGGCTCACGAGAAACTCAAGTGCCAAGGCGAGCACGACAGCCCACCAGAGCGCACCCGAAAGACTTAAGAGAAGATACACGGGGAGCGCGGTGACGAGCAGACCTGCAATCACAGCAACCATCACAAGCGAGACACGGTAGTCAGTGCCCGCAAACATGTTCTTCTCAAGTCCTTGAATGCAGGCACGAAGACTTGGGTACCACTCGACCGAGAGATCCTCGACCGCCGTGAGGCAATCTTGCCTAAAGCCTGCCTGCTTCAAAATTTTACCAAGCTTCACATCGTCATCGGGCCGCATCGCAATCCGCGTGAGCCCCTCGACTCCTTGAAGTGCGGACTTTCGTACGAGATTGAAGGCTCCCACGCCTACAAAACGGTGCGGCTTTAGTGGATCTTTAGCCTCCCAAGGTCTCACAAAAAGTAGAAACTGCAGCGCAAAATAGCCAATGAACGCGTCGACAATAAAACTCCGAGACCAAGCTTTCATGAGAAGCGCCAGGTGATCGAGTCTCTCGCGTTCTACAAATGTGATCGCCCTCCTGAGCGCGTGCGGGCTGAACACAACATCGGCATCTGTAAAAAGGATCCACTCTCCGCTCGCAGCCTTGGAGCCCACCTGAAGAGCATGGTTTTTTCCAAGCCAGCCCGGGGGCAGCTCATTCACGTTGATAAGCCTGAGGCGCTTGTCTGTTGCTGCGAGCCGGCGCACCTGATCTGCGGTCTGGTCTGTGGAGCGGTCGTTGACGACAATCACCTCAATCGCGTCGTAGTCAAGACCGAGGAGTGAGCCGAGTGCCTCGGTGATCCCCTCCGCCTCGTTGCGAGCGGCGACCACCACCGACACCGAGGGCCATGCCCTTGGGGCATCGCCAACCAAGACATCTTCAAGTTTTGCGATACGACGTGCCTGCACGAGAAGTGCAAAACGCGCGACGACAAAACCGACAAACAATGACGTGAAAATCACGACCGGTTACTTGCGTCCGTACTCGTCGGAATAGCGAGTGATATCGTCTTCGCCGAAATAGGTTCCGGTTTGGACTTCGATAAATTCCATCTCGCCCGGGCCGGGATTGGCGATGCGGTGTTTGGCACCAAGTGGAATATGAACGTGCTGTCCCACTCCGAGGCGATGGATCTCGCCATTGAGAGTGACCTCGGCCTGGCCTTTGACCACAACCCAGTGTTCGGCGCGCTTGGTGTGGCTCTGGTAGGAGAGCTTTTGTCCGGCCCACACAGTGATCTTCTTGGATTTGAAATAGTCGGTGTCGTGCAGCACTTCGAAGCGACCCCAGGGCCGCTCTTCGAAGGTGTGCCCCACGAGCAGCGCGGGAGATTCCTTCTCGAGACGCTTCACGACGTCGCGAAGTTTTTGTCCGGCCCCTTTGCGAAGCACGAGAAGCGCGTCTCCAGTTTCGACGAGCTCGATGTCAGAGACACCCACGAATGCAGCTTTCTTTGGAGTTACGTTGAAGGGCAAATACTCATTCGAGCCACCTTCGATTTCAATAGGCGATGTCACACGCGGCGCGTGTTCGGCGACCTCTTCCCAAGATCCAATGTCAGACCAACCCATATCGGCCACGACACAGCGGATGTCTGTGAGTTTTTCCATGATGCCATAGTCGAGGCTCTCGCTGGGGAGCTTCTCAAAAACTTCTGCGAGATTGGACTCATTGGCTTTGAGTGCTGAGAGCCCCTTCCAAAGGAGTGGCATGTGCGTTTCGAAATGTTTGGCCATGGTATCGGCACGGAACACGAACATGCCCGCATTCCAAACAAAGCGCTCGGTCGTAAGAAATTCTTCAGCCTTGGTGATTGAAGGTTTTTCGACAAACTTTTTGACTTGGGCCACAGCAGATCCTGCTTGCACCTTAGTAGTTAGCTCGATGTAGCCGTAAGCATCTGAGGCGTGAGTGGGGCGAATTCCACAGGTCACGACAAATCCTTGTCGAGCCACGTCGGCCGCTTGACGAATCACTTCAGAAAAAATTTCTGGCTTGGCGATCAAATGATCCGAAGGAAAGATTCCGACAACTGTGTCCGAAGCGCTACAGCGAAGTGTGCGGTGTGTGAAATACGCAACAGCTGCGGCGGTGTTGCGGCGGCAGGGCTCGCCAAGAACTTCGGCCTTGGTGCCGTAGCGATTGAGAAGTCCCTGCGTGGGATATACAAGGCGCTCACTCGTAAGAACGCTGAGACGTCCCAGCGAACTCAGACGGTCGAGGGTTTCAATAAGAAGAGGCTTGCCGCGACCCGCGAGATCGTAGAACTGCTTGGGCATCATCTCGCGAGAAATCGGCCAGAGACGGCTTCCGGCACCACCAGAAAGAACACAGACTTCGAGCTGAGAGGTCGTCATAGTTCCAACAGTTTTTGCGGTGCTCCGAGTGTGAGTCAAGTGCCCTAGGCGGATTCCTCGACAGCCCCCAGATCTAAGCCTAACCTGAACTCCATATGACAGTTTCTCGCGTGCCGTTTATTGACTTACTTCGTTTCGAACCCGGCTTTCTTGAGACCGTCTCCACCCGGGTGAATTCCGCTCTCAAAGAAGGCCATTTCGTATCCGGCCCCGAGGTCGAAAGCTGTCGCAAAGCTTTGCTTGAGAATTCACGAAGCACAAGCCTCGCGCTTTGCGCCAACGGCACCGACGCTATTCAGCTCGCGCTGCGCGCCGCTGGAGTCAAGACGGGAGACCGCGTGCTCATCCCCAACATGACTTTTTGGGCGAGCTTTGAAGCCGTGGTGAACGTCGGAGCTGAGCCGATTCCGATCGATGTCGAATGGGACACTTTCCATCTCAGTCTCGCGCGCATCGAAGAAGCCGTCGCGAAGTTCTCCCCTCAAGCCCTCCTCCTCGCTCAGCTCTACGGATGGGCCGCGCCCGAAACAGAGTCGATTCGCGACTACTGTGTCGCGAAAAAGCTGATGCTCGTGGAAGATTCCGCACAAGCCTACGGCACCCTACTGAACGGCAAATCCGTGATTGGTGAGGCGCCCGTTGCAACAACAAGTTTCTATCCCGCCAAAGTGCTCGGAGCCTCGGGCGATGCGGGTGCCGTTTTCTCGAAAGATCCAAAGATCACAGAGCTCGCAGCTCGTCTGGCTAACCATGGTCGACTTGATCACTACGAGCATGGTTGGGTCGGCTGGAACTCGCGGGTTGGCGTTTACGAATCCATTTTCCTCGAAGAAAGTGTCAAGCACATCGACGCTCGCCTCGCTTCTCGGCGCAAAGTCACCGAGCTCTACCGCCGCGAACTCTCTGGCCTGCCTCTCGAATTTCTCTCACCACCGAAAGGCGTCCATGAGAACGGCTATCTCTCAGTGGCCCGCATCGATGCGGAACTTCGTCCTCAACTGATTGATTTCCTCAAGTCCAAAAACATTGGCTACGGAACCGTCTATCCTGGAGCCATGAGCCGCCAACCCGGCGCCAAAGAGTGGATGAAACACAGCCTCGACACCGGCACCGCGGACCGCATTGCTCGCAGTGTTCTGAATCTGCCTTGTTTTGCTTCGATGACGGACCATGAGACCGGCTACGTCATCGACACCGTCAAAACGTTTTTTAAGACTCGCGTGTGATGACGAGGAACCAAACTCGCTTTGAAGTGCACGGACACCGCGGAGCCCGTGCGATTTTTCCGGAGAACACCTTAGAGGGTTTTCGCTATGCGCTGGCTCTTGGCGTGGATGCGATCGAGATCGATGTGGCCCTGACTCGAGACAAGGTCCCTGTCGTCGTGCATGACCGCGCGCTGAGCGCGAAGCTTTATCGATTGAAGACCCCGCAAGGGCTGCGCGCTCTCACCGAGCCCACCGCCCTCATCAAAGATCTTCTCGCAAAGGATCTCGAGAGTCTCGACATCGGAAGCACAACTCACCCCGATTTCCCCAAGCAGCAGCCCTCGCCCGGCGCCCGCATTCCTTTGCTTCGAGAATTTGTAGAGCTCATGATGGCGGACGCTCGCAAGCCCACACTCAACATTGAGATTAAAACCCACCCCGTTCTGCATCACGAAACGCTGACAGCCGAAGAATTCGCAACGGCGATTTTAGATATTCTCAACGCGTACAAGGTCCCTTTTTCGCGCGTGCTTTTCCAGTCCTTTGATCCTGGGGCGATTCTCGCCGTTAAAGCTCTAGAGCCCCGCTGGCGCGCCTCGTTCCTTGTTGAGGCCTGGAGCGAAGACCTGCCAGGCATCACCCAGGAACTTGGGATCGAGGCCGTCTCACCGCGCTGGGACCTTCTGGATGCGGAACGTGTCGAGGCGCTCAGAGCCGCGGGCCGCGATATCTACGTTTGGACCGCCAACGAGCCGGCCGAATGGGAAAAGCTCAAGTCGCTCGGCGTAAACGGAATCATCACCGACGATCCGGCCGCTTGCCTTGCGTTTCGTCGGTCATGCGACCCTTAATGAAGTGAATGAGACTGCGAAGCAGCGGCACACGCTCGTAGACGAAAGCTCCCATATCGAAATAGTCGCGATGGAAAAACACTTTTCCGTCGCGAATATCCATCACAGAAATTCCTTCGACCGCGAACTCTTCGCCGCCGTTAAGACCGGGGTGCTTTAAAGTCATCGTCCATGGCATCACGTTCCTTTCGCCCTGCACGGTGAGCGGCGCGAAGTCCCACTTGATCGACTCAAGTCCCGCGTACTGATGCGCGTAGTGCGCGCGAATCGCATCTGCACCCGTGACGTTCACAACCGGATCCTGAAAATGCGCCTGGGGCGCGTAGAACTCGGCCACGAGGTCCATGGTGTCTTTGTTGAGACGGGTGAAAAATTCTTGGGGCGTGAGAGCTTTTGCGGACATCGAGCCTCCGATGATGAGAAGAGCAGTGAGTCGTAGCTTCCACCAGTTCATGTCGACATTCTAGCCGCTTTTTGGGCCGCCTTAACATCGGATATTGACACTACGCGTCCAAGTCTTTAAGAGGTCGCAAAGAGGACTTTAGACATGACGACACAAAAAACACGCTCCCCCCTTCTAGCTCTCTCTCTCCTCGCTCTTCTGTCCGCTCCTTTTGCAGCACGCGCGCAGGAGCTCGTCGCCACTCCCGAGAACCTCGAGACATTCGAACTCCAAGCCGACTTGAGCGCAGAAGAAATTTTTGATGCCGAGCAAGCCAATCGCGCAGAAGCTGCAGGCGAATTCGAAGCGCTTCAAGAATCGCTCATAGACACGATGATCATGAATCCCCTTCGCTCGCTCACGGGCGGCATGAACATCATGGCCGGCCGTTCTCCCAACATCGTCATCGAAATTTATCAGAACGCGCGCTCCGTGGGTCAACAGTTCCTCATCGCTCGCGAGTTCGGTCGCATCCGCTACGTGTTTGCGGTCTCAGCGGGCGGCAACGGCAAAACGACTCCCGCCGGCACCTACGGTGTCACCCGCCAGAACTGGCGCCACATGTCGTCGCTCTACCCCAGCTCCGGCGAAAACAACATGGACCACGTCACCTTCTTCGTGGGCGGAATTGGCTTCCACTCGACCACATTCGGCAACTATCGCAAACTCGGTCGCGCCGATTCGCACGGCTGCATCCGCATGGGTCGCCCTCAAGCCCGTAAGATCTACACGATGATCAAGAGCAACAACGCTGCTGCCACAATCATCTCGCGCAAAGTCGGCGAGCCCCAAGACAACGAACTCGGCCTCATCAAGAAGCAACTCTCCAAGGACTTCAACTTCTTGCAGTGGATGCTCACGAACAAAAATAAAGGCGACGTTCCGTTCACCGAACAAGAATACCGCGACTACCTGAGCGGCGCGATGCCCGACCGCGTGGTCAAAGAGAAAATGAAACGCATGGGACTCTCGCAACTTATCGAGCTCCCCCGCGATCAGGACCTCGGGCCCTTCTCGGCTCCTAGCAACGGACTTCTGCAGTAAGTATGTCGCTTGTCCCTGTGACAAAAGTGGCTTTGTAGCTCGAGCCACTGGCTACACCTATCGAGCCACTTTTGACACAGAGTCGGACTCGCCACTCAAGTCGTCGCTCAGAATTTAGTTGGCGTGTTCCGGACGGCGCTTTTCATGGAAGGTTTTGACCTTGTCAGCAAGGCGCCTCAGCCACGGAAGAATTGTAACCCTAAAGAGCAGCGCAGGCAGAGGCATCACCAGCATCCACACCACGCAGGCCCTAAGGGCGGAGCCGCCATAGTGCTTCCCAAATCCCAAGGGCGAATTTTCGAATTCGCGCAGCATCACCGCGATGGAGTACCCCATGGGGCGCACCTGAAACGCCCAATCGCCGAGTTTTAGAAACGGGACAATCACCGCCAGGTGCAGTGGAAATAAAATGTAATTCATGAGCTGAAGCGCGACATGGTTGAGCTTGCGAATTTGGCCCACAAGAGCGCAAAGAAATGTCGTTGTTCCCATGATAGGAAAGAGGGCGAGGGCTCCGCCCCAAGCCAAACTTGAGGCGAGAAGCTCGGGACTTGAGCCCTGTTTGATCTGAGCGATCAAGGGCATCACCAATCGGCGATGCCCAAAGCTTTTCAAACTCAACTCAGTGCGTAGCGAACCAGTCTTCGAGGCCTTTGTTGTCGGCCTTCATTCCGGTTTCGCCCTTTTTCCAGTTTGCGGGACAAACTTCGCCGTGCTCGGCATGGAACTGCATCGCATCGAGAAGACGGAGGTACTCATTCACATTGCGGCCCAGTGGCAAGTTGTTGATTGTGACGTGCTCAACGATGCCGTCTTTATTGATGAGGAAAAGGCCGCGGAACGCGATGCCATCATCTTCAAACAACGTGCCATAGCTGCGCGCGATGGTCTTGTGAAGGTCCGAGATGATCGGGTACTTCACGCCTTCGATGCCACCCTTGTTACGGGGAGTCTTGAGCCAAGCCATGTGGCTGAACTTGCTGTCGACAGAGCAAGCGATCACTTCGCAGTTACGCTTTTTGAATTCGTCGATCTTGTCCGAGAAAGCGTGCAGCTCAGTGGGGCAGACGAAGGTGAAGTCCAGAGGATAGAATAAAAGGCAGACGTACTTGCCTTTGAAATCGTTCAGCGTGATCTTTTTGAAGTCATTGCCAACGACGGCATCGCCTTCGAAATAGGGAGCTTTTTTTCCGACCAATGTTTCCATTTTTAGAACCTCCAATTGAGCCGTGGTTCTAACACTCGCTCTTTGACTTAGATAGGAGCTTTTAACAGCTGACGGAGTTTCGCTGGCATGAGGCTCGAGGTCCACTGAACAAAGTCCCCACCTCGGCCATCGGCAAAGAAAAAGCGCTCCACGAAACTCGCTTTTCGGTAGGCCTGCACGAAGCGAGCTTTTTCGACGCGACGCCAATCTTCGGTGGCCAGGAGCAGGCTCTGCCCCCGGGGCAATTTTTCCAAGGTTTCCACCAAGCGCGCTCCTTGGGAGAGCGAATCAGAAACATCGAGATTCAGAGCAGGTCCGAGCTTGCCAACACTCGCGCCGAGGCTCCAGACGCCAGGGCGGTAAAATCCGGCAAAGCCCCACTTTTGAGACGAAACTCTCTCTTGGGGAGCGCGCTCCGAGAGGACCTGCGCCTTCCAAGCTGTGGGAGCAGACCCGCGTGGGTCCTTGAGCGCGCGCAAGGCCCTCTGAAGACTGTATTCGGAACTTGAGTGGAGACTAAAGACCTTTCCCTGTTCAGGGTGAATTTCTGAGAGCACCAGTGTCGCCTCAAAACGAGTGAACTCGAAATCAGGCTCGTTGCCCAAGGCATCGACGTGCGGCAACCAAACTTCGCTGCAGCGCAAACTAGGCCGACGCTCAAGGTGAGGAAAATAAGAGGGGACCGATTCGGGCGTGAGTTGTGCCGGATCGATGTCCATAATTTCCAAAGCCACGCCCCCTCGGCCCGTTGGGAGCGCCACAAGAGGCGTCGTCTCCACACGACCTCCGAGCTGACGAAAAAGCTCTAAGAGCTCGAGCGAAAGCGCACGACTCGAGACCCACCGATCGAGCATCGCGCGACGGTCAAAGATACCTGACTGAGTCTCACTCCCAACGGAGGCCCAAGAAGAGAGCGCAGGAGCTTCTTCGAGGAAAAAATACGGGCGAGCCTGACGACGGAAGGCTTCCTTAAGAAGCTCAACGACTGAGGCCTTCAAACGCACGGGGCGCAGGGATCCGGCCGAGATCTCTTCAGGACCCGTCGCCAAACGAACCTCATAACCCTTGTCCAGCAGGCGCAGGCCGACATAAATCAGTGCAGGCGAGTTGCCATAGAGGCGGGCGACAAGAGACATCGACTCCATTGTACCCGAGGATTTAAAAAGCTGTGAGCGGGCCATGACTCTAGAACGCAGCCGAGCTATAAATTGGAGCCACTATGCACGTTGTAATCACCGGAGCCTCTGGCTTTATCGGAACACGCCTCACCCAACTCCTCCGCGAAAAAGGCCATCAGGTCGAAGCCGTCGACGTGCGAAAGCCGGGCTGGGAAGCGAAAGTTGAGAACGCCGATGGCGTTGTGAACCTCGCCGGTGAGCCTCTCTTTGGGAAACGTTGGGACACGCTCGTCAAAGCCGAGATTTATGATTCGCGAGTGAACACGACTCGTAAAGTCGTTGAGGCGATGGGCCGCGGCCAAAAGAAATCCCCCAAGACTCGCGTGCTTGTGAGTGGATCGGCCGTGGGCTTCTATGGTCCCACGAACGACGAAACTCTCACCGAAAGCTCTCCAGCGGGTGCGGATTTCCTCGCTTTTGTCTGCCGCGAGTGGGAAGCTGAGGCTCACAAAGCGCAGCTCCAACACGGCGTTCGCACTGTGCTTCTTCGCACCGGCATCGTCCTCGGAAAAAATGGCGGCGCCATGAAGCAACTGCTTCCGCCTTTCAAACTTGGTATCGGGGGCCAGATCGGCAGCGGCATGCAGTGGATGTCGTGGATCCATATCGACGACATTTGCGGTCTAGTTATTCACGCCCTTACTGAGGAATCCGTGAAAGGCCCTCTCAACGGAAGCGCGCCGAATCCCGTCCGCAACAAAGACTTCACCAAAACCCTCGGAGCGGTCTTGAACCGCCCCACCTTGATCCCGATTCCGGGCTTCGGACTTTATCTCCTGTTTGGAGAGTCTTCGCACATTCTCACGACCGGACAAAAGGTGATCCCCGAGCTCGGAGTGCAAACCGGATACCGCTTTAAATACAGCGCCTTAAATGATGCGCTGATCGCCTCACTGAAGTAGTTTAACGGCCTCGTTACTTTTATTGACGCCTTGCGTAATTTTTATTATAAATGTCCCGGTGAAGCGCTTGGGACTGCGGCAGATTTTCATAAAGGGCTTTGTCGCCCTCAACCTGGTCTTTGGCCTTACATCTGCGCCCCTGCTTGCAGCCAAGCCCCGTCCCTCGGACGTGGACCTCGCCCATCACCTGAGCTCCAATCGCAGCCTTCTCGCGAGTCCCGCATTGGATACGGCTCGCCGTTTGGACACGGCACTCGAATTTCTTGCCAAGCTCTCTGACCCCGCCATCGCCCGACTCGTAAAGCCCCCCGAGACTCTCACGTCGACCGAGCGCCTGAACGGCCTGCTGCTGCAAGAAATTGCTTCTAAAATTGCCGCTCGTCGTGGCTTCGCGCTTGCTGACTCGAATGCAGACCGCGCGCGCGCGCTCGAAATCTTTGGAGAGCTTCGCCGCAAGCAAGGCGTCAAGCTCGATGGCAAGGAACTTGTCGATCGTTTGCGAAGCGAGATCCAGACTGATGCGGAGAAGACAGAAATTGTTAAGCTCTTCGACGCGCGTCTTCTCGAACAAATCAAGGTCCTCGACGACAAGCTTCCCGAGCTGTTTGCCACAGATGCGTTTCGCATCGCGGACCCCACCTATCATGCTTTCCTGAAACGCTTGAGCGTCGAGTATTTCAAACGTCTGCCGATCGCAGAAAAACATCTTCTTCTCATGGACATCATCGAAACCGCTCCGCGCGCCAAATCAACGCCCGGTATCGGTTTTGATCTTTTGTTCCGGCATGCGGGGCCCCAGTACCAAAAGCTCTTGCAGATCGTGGCGCGCGAAGAAGGCCTCGATCCCGAATTTGCAAAAACCCTGAAGCGCTTAGAGTCGTCGGTTCCCGAAACTTCGTTCGAAAAGGTCGAAGCTTTTTTGAGGGCCGAAATTCCTAACGTGTATCCTTCAAAAATTCGCATCGTCGCAACGAAACCCCTGGGCAGCGGCACGCTCGCGCAAACCTACTCTGCAGTCGTGATCGAGGACGGCAGAGAAAGACCCGTAGCCCTTCGTGTGCTGCGTCCGGGTGTCGGCGCACGCATCCGCGAAGAAAAAGAGATTTTCGAGGCGATCACGCCTCTCGTAGAAAATGATCCAGCCCTTCGCGGCACAGCCTTTGCGAAATTCGGGATGATCTGGAATCGCATCTCCGAGAACGTCGACGAGGAACTTCAAGTCTCGCTCACAGCGCGCAATCAGAAAACATTCCAAGATCTCTACGCAGCACGCCCTCACCTAAAAACCGCGAGCCAAGGGTTAGCGAGTGACCTGCGTGTCCCCAAAGTCTACTTCGAAGAACTCGCAGTCCATGGTGTTATGGTGCAAGAGTTCGTTAGGGGAATGAGCTTCGAAAAACTCGGCCTCGAAAACCCCCTCGCTGCGCGCGCGGCTGCCGTAGATTTTGCGACACTCTGGATGCGTGAAGCGCTGTTTTTATCTGGCTTTCACCATTCCGATCCCCACCAAGGAAATTTGCGCGTGGCCGAAGCCCTCTCCCCCCGCCCGCAGGTCTACCTGCTTGACTACGGCATGGTGGGATTTCTTACGGACGCCCAACGCTCTGACCTGATCCTGCTCGGCTACGCCCTGGAAAAAGGCGACGCCACAAAAGCAGCGAATCACGCGCTCAGGCTCATGGGTGAGCAAGGGCCGTCGTCTGACCCCACACTTGTGCTGCGATTGGCGCGCGACGAACTCAGAGCCCTTGAGCCCTCCGCTCCAGGGCTCCTGGAGCGTCTTGTGGTTGCGGGTCAAACGTTGCCGCGTGAACTCGTGAGTTTCAACCGCGGCTATTTCATGATCAACCAGCTGCTCAGACAAACAGGTTCACCCGAGAGCCTTTTTGAAATCAGCTCCAAAATGGGATCCGTCCTTGTGGGCCAAGACATCATGGCACGCGTGGTGGGCTGGGGAAGCATCCCCAAGAACGCACTCAACCCCTCACCGCTCACACCCAAACAACTCTGGGGCGTCACCGGACAAGAAGTCAAAGGCGCCTGCTCACGCGCCGTAATGCGCATCCTGGGGCGCTAGTTCAAGTTCACTAAAAATTAGAGAACGCCGCGACGTTGTTGGTCTTTCTCTAAAGCCTCAAAGAGCGCAGAGAAATTGCCTTCGCCAAATCCCTTGTGCCCGCGACGATCAATGAGCTCAAAGAACATCGGTCCGATCTGATACTCCGTGAAAATTTGTAGAAGGTATCCTGTTTCGTCGCCGTCCACGAGAATCTTCAGACCCTGAAGTTCGTCGATGTTCTCTTTGACGTTGGGCACGCGGGTTTTCACGGCGTCGTAGTAGGTCGTCGGAGGCGCTTCGATAAACTTCACACCGTTTTTCATGAGCTGGCGCACACTGGCCATAATGTCGCTTGTGGTGAGTGCAATGTGCTGCACGCCGGCGCCTTTGTGCATGTCGATGAACTCTTGCACTTGGCTGGCCTTCTCGGTGGCCTGGTTGATTGGAATTTTCACCGAGCCACTCGGAGTTTGCATGACTTTGGAGTTGAGGCCGGTCTTAGAGGCCTTGATGTCGAAGTAGCGGGTCTCGATAAACCCGTAAGTACGCTTGTAGAACTCGGCCCAGTGATCGAGCTGACCCATCTCCACGTTGTTAGTGAGATGATCAATCGACTTCATACCCGCATCGAAGGGATTGGGCTGGCTCGCGGCGGGCGTCGGACGGAAACCTGCAAGGAACGGCTTCGTGTAGAGTTTTTGCGAAGGAGTTCCTTCGACGTGGCGCTCGAGGAAAGTGGCACGCACCGAACCAAACGACGTGATCGCCGAGGTGACCGTGCGAAGCTTGGCGCCGAGGAAATCGTCTTTGGCCTCTGAAGGGGCATCGATGCCCGTGGCACCGCGCTTGATGGTTTCATTGTAGGTGTGCTTTGAGTCGTTCGACGAGAAAACCATACGGCAAACTCCGTCGCCGTGCTTTTTGACGTATTCGGCCGCGAAGCTCCCAGGAGCTCCTTGAGTGAGAAGCATTTTGGTGTGCCCTTGCTCAAGCAAGCGAGAATGCCCGCTCGCATCTTCGCGAATTTGCGTGCAATAGAAACCAAAAACCTCAAAAAGTTTTTGAAGCGGCTCAATTTTTGTAACTGCGACTTCAAGATGGTCGATTTTGTTGACGAGACATTTTTGGTCAAGATCCGTAGCGTGTTCCATTCCCCTAAATAAGCACTAAAAGAAAGCCGTCACAAGCAGGCTCACCGAGCCTTGTTTGTACTGGTACACGTTCTTAAGTGTCGAGAAATTGAAGGTCCCCGAAAACTGAAGCCGTGTGTCGAGACTCGAGCCCCAAGTTTTCCCGATTGAGCCCGTGTAGCCGAGAGTGTAGTCGTGGCGATTGTCGAGGGTATCGAAATAAGGCTTGTAGTTGAAGCCTCCGACCTGCGTGATGTACCAGGGCGACTGAGGATTGCCAAAATAGTAGTCCCAGCTTGCTCCTACATGCAGGTCCCACAGCGAATTCTCAGCCCCTTTGGACTCCCGCCACTCCGCAGAAAAGACGGGTCCGTAAACATGAGGCGAGTTGCGACGTTGAAGATATTTTACCGAGATGAGATGCCCATTGGCTTCGAGGTTATTACGCTCGGTCAGTGCCGCAATCGTGGGACGAATCGCAGTAAAGCGGTAGCCCCACTCAAGCTCTGAGTCGGGCTGTTCGGGATTTGCACCACGCAAGAACTTGAGAGAGTAAGATGAGGTGTGTGTCCGCAGGGACTCCGTGGATTTTCCAAGTTCCCCGAGTGAAATCGAAGACCAAGAATAAGAGAGTCCGTGCTTGACGTCGGGGTCGCTCCGAAAGCCGACTTGAGTTCCAAGGTCGTGCACGTTCGAGTCGTAGATCGACGAAATTTCCTTGTCGAAGTGATTGTTCATGAGGAAGGTGTAGTTGATCTTGTGCGAGAAACGCCGCGACCAAGGCGGAGTAAGGCTCAAAAACGCAAGATCCGTCGAGAGCAAAGCCTTTTGCTCCGAGAGTCCGTACGACGCGGGCGTGAGCTCTTCCGGAAGTGCGATGACGTTGGTGTCGTAGGCCGCACTTGCACTCACGCCTCCGGAAATCCACTTGGTCTCGAGCGAGTTGATGGCCTTGACCTGTCGCACGTTGTCGAGACGCGCTTTTGCGATGCCCACAAGCGTGCTGTCCGAGGCGAAATCGATCGTGTCGAGATAAGCCGCCTCGGCATCGTCATAGCGTTCGTCCGTCTCCGCGATCACGCCGAGATAGAATGACGAAGCCTCGAGGTAGTTCTGATGTTGCTTATCAACGAGTCGTTTAAAGAGGACCCCCGCCTCGTCGTAGTTCTCGTCGTTCATCGCGCAAAGAGCGCGGTAGTAGGACACGTCGTCTTGGTTGGCGGGATCCTTGTCAGCCTCTACAAGGTGCTGGGCCAAAGGCTTTGAGCAACCCTCGAGGTGGTACTTCGAGAGGGCCATGCCGAGGTGGGCTTGAGCGAGTTGCTTCTCGTTCATCATCTGCTGGCGCCGAAAAATGCGCTGGAAAGCGTCTAGTCCCAAGTCGTAGCGCTGAATCGTGAGCGAGCGCCACGCAAGATCAAAAAGCTTCGAGAGTGCGTTCTTCTCGCGGATCTCAATACGCCTGGCGGCCTGCTCGGGCGTCACAAAAACTGTTTTGAGACCGTCCGAAACTTCGAGGAACATGAGGCCCGTGGGAGACTTGAGGACGCGATAACCAAGCACACGCCAATTGCGGAGAGTAGCTTTAGAGCGCGCTTGCTGCCCCCCTTCTATTGTGTTGGCTCGCACACGAAGCGCAGGCGGCAGGTCGGGCTCATTGGGGTCCACACCCGAGCCTTCGCCACTAAGGACGCTGAATTCCGGAAGCCAGTCTTGGTCGCTCGAGGTCACAACTCGGCTCAGGATACCGGCGGGCAAATAAGGTTCGCGAGGGTCGACCTCGACAACAACGGAAACTCCGGAGCTCAGATTGCGCACTCGGAGCTTATTACCCAAGCGAAACACTTCAGGCGCCAGTCTCACGGAGCTCACTTGAGTCAGCCGAATCGGGGGCGAAGCATAGGTCGCAGCCCGCGTACTAAGTGGGGCCACCAGCAGAGAGAGAAGAACTAGGCTGCGCAGGTGCATCTGCCGAATAGTCTAAACCAAAAAGAAAAACCCCGCGACTCAATCAAGAGTCGCGAGGTTTTTGATGTTTAAGACTAGCTCTAATTAGAACTTGTAGACGCCAGCAACAGAGACGCCGTGCTCAGCTTCTGCGTTGGGAGCGCCATCGCCGCTCTCTTTGGTGAAGGTGTAATCAGCCTTCAGGTTGAGAGCTTCAGACATTGCCCAGGTGGGTCCAGCGCGAAGTTCCATTGCGGAGATCTTGGTATCGACGCCTGTCGACTTGCCATTTTCCCACTCGAAACCAACGTTGAACTTGGTTCCTTCCATGATTTCGGTTCCGCCGTGGATACCGAAGCCCATGCCCGACTCGCCGTCAGCCACAGCAGCTTTGACGAGGACGAGTTCTGCGCCGACTTCCATCGCGCCAACCGAAGTCGAAGCGCCGATGTCGATCACGTAGCCATTCTCATCGCCTTCAGATTGGAAGTTGCCACCGACGTGTGCGGAGAGGCCGTCCATCTTGGAGGTCAACTTGAAGCCGAGTTCAGGGTAATCGAACTCTTTGCCGCCTGCGCCTTTAGCATTGTCGCCGTTAGCAACGATGAGTTGAAGTTTCAAAGCGTCGCTGAGGTCGTAGCCAAGGAGAAGACCGGTGTGGGTTGTTGGGGTGAAAGCGTAGAGAAGACCTTGGTGGTTGAAGGCGTTGTTCACAGAGTCGTTGGACTCGTGACCAATGATGCCGTCAAATTGACCGAGGCTCCAAGAGAAGCCGTTGTCGTACTTGTTGCTGACGTAAGCTTGTTCAACGACAGCGACGCCCGCGAGGTTTACGTTATCGCCGTCAACGCCAACATCAAGCATGAAGCTGGTCGATCCGGTGTTGCCGGTGAACCAAACGCCGCCTTCGTTGTAGTTGAACGCGCTCTTGTTGCCAGCCGATTTGCTCGACCAGCCGTAGCCAGCGTCAACGTAGCCGCTCACGTTCACTTCAGCGTGAGCAACGCCAGTCAGGGCCAGGGCACTTAGAATTCCTAGGGTTTTTTTCATTTGCTGCTTCCTCCTTGAGGTCTACGAGGGTTTATTGCTTGGTAGCAGCACCCTGGAGCCTCTTGTTGCTTAAATACTTGAGTTCATTATGCCCCGACAAAATGCTACCGCAAGGAGCGGGCTAAGTTTTTGATAATTCGCCGCGTCTCGAATTCAAAAGACTACCAAAAACTGGGCCTTAGGCCCCGAAAATCGTTCGAAAAGCTTGACCTAGGGGGCGGATTTCCACTATCACCATGCGGCCATGGGAAGAAAAACAGACCGTATCACAATCACTCTGGAATGCTCCGAAGCCCGTAAAGAAGGCAAGACCGTGAGCCGTTACACCACACAGAAGAATAAGAAGAACAGCACTGAGAAGCTCGCGCTTCGCAAGTACAACCCCTTCTTGAGCCGCGTCACGCTCCACAAAGAAGTCAAAGCTTAAGCCTGTATAGCGGGGTTCTTTATTGCCCTATTCTATTGTTTAATTTGACCCATGACATCGACAAGCTTTGCGGAGTTTTCGTGGCGCACACGCTCATCTGAGATCGAGGGGCTGCGGGGGCAGAGCAAAGTTTTTGATGTGCTTGTTGTGGGCGGCGGTATCACCGGTGCCGCAGTCGCCCGAGAAGCTGCAACTCGCGGTCTCTCCGTACTCCTCGTCGAGAAAAATGATTTTGCTTCGGGCACGAGTTCACGCTCTTCGAAACTTGTTCACGGCGGCGTTCGCTATCTCGAGCAGTTTGAGTTTGGCCTCGTCAAGGAAAGCACCCGCGAACGCGCCATCCTCTGGAAGCGCGCTCCACAACTTGTCACACCGCTGCCTTTTTTGTTTCCGGCCTTCCGCGAGTCCCGCGTTCCGCTCTGGCAACTCGCTGCGGGACTTTGGCTCTACGACAGCCTTGCGCTCTTTCGCCTTCCCGGACTGCACAAGACCTACCTCAAAGACCGCTGTCTAAAAGAAGAGCCCGGGCTGCGCTCTGAGGGACTTAAGGGCGCAATCTTCTATTGGGACGGCGCTACAGACGACGCGCTTCTCACGATGGGCAACTTGGTGGATGCACGCATCGAGGGCTGCGTTGCGCTCTCGCGCATGAAGGCCGAAGAATTCCGACTCACGAACTCTGCCGGAGAATCACCGCACGAAGCCGTACTGCGCGACACTCTCACTGAAGAGCTCCTGCACGTGAAGTGTCGCAGTGTCGTGATGGCGGGTGGACCTTGGACCGACCAGCTTCTTGGACGCAGTGGCCTGAAGTTTCCGCGACTCATGGCCACAACGCGCGGCTCGCATATTGTGGTCCCCGCCTCGAAACTTCCCGCAAGACATGCCATCGCCATGACTCACCCCAAAGACGGGCGCGTGTTGTTTACGATTCCGTGGGGAGACTTCACGGTCGTGGGCACCACCGACATCTTCGATGCCGACGCTCCCGAGAAAGTCGCGATCACGAGCGACGAGGTGGACTACCTCATCGACAGCACGCTCTCCTATTTCCCCAATCACCCGCTTAAGCGCGAAGACGTTGTGAGCACCTGGTCGGGTCTGAGGCCGCTGATTGCTCCCGGCGACTCGGCGTCGGCCTCGCAGATTTCGCGCGAGCACCATCTCGAGTGGCGCGACGAAGGCGTGGTCGTCATAGCGGGGGGCAAGCTCACCACTCACCGCGAAATGGCCGAGCAGACCGTCGACACGTTGCTGAGGCGCTCGGTGGGCTGGAAGAATCCTCTTGGAGGAGGATTCAGACCCTCGCACACAATGCACCGAGACTTCCCCCGCCTCGCCACACCCTTTAGCTCAGAGCACATTGCTCCTCTCGGCACGACCGAGGCGTCTCGCTTTAGGCTCGATGACATCCGACGTATCTGTGACTCGCTTGCTGTGATGAGCCTCGAGGATCTTTTCGTGCGTCGCACACAGCTTTTCTACAAAGAGCCCCACAACGGATGGACACTCCTGCCCGTCTTGAAGAAAACTCTCTGCGAAGCCCTCAATTGGGACGAGGCCGAGTGGCTTCGCCAGACAGAAGACTACCGAGCCTACATACAGACGAACGTTCTCTCGCCACTTGGCCGAAGCCTACCCGAACTCAAGGCGTGACAGCATGAATGTTGCGGTCGTCTTCGAGAACGAGGCGTGGTGCGCGGTACTTAAACCCGCAAACACTCTGAGCGTGCCGTCCAGACAGGGCGAAGATGATGCTCGCACCTGTGTCGGAACGAATCTTCAGACTCAACTCGGACAAAGAATCTGGCCCGTGCATCGACTGGATTTTGAAGTTTCGGGTCTGCTGATTTTTGCGAAGACTGCCGACGCGCACCGCAACGCCAACACTGCGTTTGAGAAAGGTCTCATTCAAAAAACTTACCATGCCGTCTCAGCGCGCGAGGCTTGCGATCCTGACCCGCGCCTTTATCAGGACCAGGCTCGCCTGGTGGCTCCTTCCCTCGAGAACGTTGAATCGCCATGGTCTACGAGACTTGTGAGTGGCAAGCGCCGCAGCTTTGCGGCTCCTCACGGCAAAGAGTCTCTCACGCGGGCCTCGTGGAAAATTCATTCTGCTAGCTCACGACTCTGGACGCTTCATCCGCTCACGGGGCGCTCGCACCAGTTGCGCTTGCATATGGCGCTGGCTGGATTCCCGATTCATGGCGACACCCTCTATGGGTCTCAGGCGTCTCACTCGGGCGAAGGCATTGCGCTTCAGGCCGTGAAACTCGATTTCTCGAAGCTCAGCGAGAACGAGCGGCGCGGACTCCCTACGTTTCTCGAAATCCAGCTCAGTCTTTGATCTCGGCTTCGATGCGTGTCTCGATCTGGTCCAGATAGCGGTGGATTGTTTCGGCTTCGCTTCGGCTAAATCCGCCGGGCGCACGTTCGGTTTTAATGGTTTGGAAGGATCTGAGCCCCGCTGAAGATTCTTCGGAGAGAGTGCGACCTCGCGTCTTTAGACCCAAGAGTTCTTCTCGCGGCAAGACTCCATCACCCGCCGCACGCCCGAGCTTGAGCTCGGCCTCGACCACAGTTCGGTGAAGCGCCGGGAGAACGGCCGGGTCCTTGAGGGGCTCAATCTTTGAGATGAGCCGAAGGTCCTTCTCGATCGCCGCACGATCTTTTGTTGGAATATTTTGTTTCGAAACGGAGTAAAGACCTCTCACGATCTGAGCTCGGTCCAAAAGATCGTCGCGAGAAGGATCTCTCTTCGGCTTCGCTTTCGACGAAATTCCGCCTTCAGGCGAAAAGCTTGGGCTTTTATCGGCGCTTTGAGTCGCACCTTGAGACCAGGAATAGGGACTGAGCAAGCTCGCCGGAGCCTTGAGCTCCAAAGAGTTAGACCTGGATTGAGACTGAGATTGAGATTGAGATTGATCGCCTGTGCCCACGCTCGGCAAAATGGTTTCACCCGATGATCCGGATATTTCGCCAGCCTTGAGGCGCCCTTGTAGAAACACCGAGGTTTCCACGACACTATTCCAGATACAAACGTAGGTCGCTGGAACATCATTCTTCACTCCGAATCGTCCGTCGGCCGTTGTCCGGCAGAACGCAGCACAGGTCACTCGGTCGCTCATTGCGCCGTAAAGACTTTTACCCTCATTGGTAATCGTGCAGCTGCGGTCTTCTTCTTCGGAGGCGATGCCATCTTCTCCAAGCTGGAGGATGTAGTTTTTCTGAGCTTCGGCGGCGAGCGAGGTCCACACTACGCTCACAAAGAGAACTCGCCGTAAAATAAGCCTCATGATCCTTTAGACCTCTTCCTCTAGTATGAGGGGTCGGGCCAAGGGCGAACAAACGAAGATCGCGTTAAGCGCTAGCGCAAGTCATGAATTTTTATCTAGATAAAAATCAGTTTTCTTTGACGAAGGCGACGTTCTTCTTCGGGGGGGCGCTACGGCCGGGCTTGGTGCGAGCCAGTTCATTACGACGTAGCTGCTGCTCTTTAGTAATTTTGGCAGACCACTTCTGCGCATCACTCACGAGAAAGCTGATGGGTTTCAGTGAACCCGAATAAAACTGAGGCATCGAGCCATGGTAGATCAGACGACCATAGTAAAAGCGCGCTTGCTCCAAAGTGAGCGGATCAAAACGCCTCCAAAGTACGGGGAATCTGTAGCGCCCTGTTGTCATTCGGCCCCAGGTCGAAACCGAATTCACATCGAAGTCTGCGAGGCCTTCGGACCACCCAGCCAAGGTGTTCAGTTGTTTCAAGATCGACTGGCCGTCTTTGCCGCTTTTTTTGTTCACGACAATACTTGCCTTCGCCTTGCGGTGAGCAGCAGAAAATTTCTTTCTGGCGTCTTCCCAACCTCGTCCGGCGAAATCGGGATTTGCGGGAACACGCAGTTCGTCGAGGAGCGAAAGAGCGTTAGATTCTTCGAGCACCTTGAGCCAGGCCTTCATCGATTCAAATCCCTCGCGGTACTGTGCCTGACGAGCTGCATATTCAGGAGGGAGCGAGGAGGCATCGGCAAACGCGAGGTCGCCCGCGAGCGCAACCCAGCGCAAGGTTTCTGGCGAGAGCTTTCCAAGACCACCACCCGGAAGCGCGGCATTGAGAGAGCCGAGAACGTTAGAAGAGGCGATCATTTTTGAGGCACTCAGATTGTTGTAAATGTAAGCCTTCGCGAGGGCGACGCCTGAGGCCGGAAGATTGGGGTTGTCGGAGATTGCGGCGCCCGCCGTGAGCAGATTGAAATCGCGTTGAGCATCGCTTCCGAGGGTGTTCGAGAGCACATCTTGGAAACCCTCTGTCGTCGCAAGCTTAAGAAGCTTCGAGCCACCGCCCGCGCCACTCTTGCCGGTCATATCTCCAAAGGCGATGTCACGAAGAGCTGATTGAATCTCAGGCGAGCCCGCCTGATTGTAGATCGGACTCGAAGAAAGGTCGCCGCCCGCAGTGGATGTCGGAAGGGAGAGTAGGTTCTGAGCGCCTTTTGCGAGATTGACTGCGTCGGCATCGAAGTGGTCACCAGAATCAGACGAAGAAGATCCGCCTGAGAGTCCGCCCGCGCTCATCGCCCCGGACTGTGCGGCACCGAAAGCCTGACTTTGGGGACGTGACGACTGGACGCCGGGATTGGAAGTTGGGGTATTCGCAGGTCCGGAGGACATCGATCGTGCGACGAGCGCTGCTGTCACTGCCGCAGCTGTAGCGGGGTCTCTCTGGGCCTTGACTTGTTCCTCAATCACTTTCTTTTGCTCATCAGAAATCGCAACTTGTTCTTGAGATTTCGTTTCAGATGTGGCGCCTAATAAATTTGTAGTTTCATTGGTCATCGTAACCTGACTGTTCGTGACCTTGATGTTCTTCGCCGATAGCAAAGAGCTCATCATTTTTTGTTCTTCAGAAGATTTCGATGGGAGACTGTTTGCGGCTTCGATCAAAGCTTTTTGAGTCGACACAACGGCGGCTGAAGAGGCTCCCCCTTGGCGCGCCGATTCAGAGTTGAGATTCTGGCTCGCTTGAATCAGCATTCCTTGCATCACCGGAACACTTAGCTGCGTCCCAGGCCTAACGCCATCGCTTCCAGCATGGTCATTTTTGATCTCGACTTGAGCGGGTGTGGAGCCAGAGCTTCCGCCATGTTGTTCAGTATCCGCCGCACTGACTCGCGCCGCCGCGAAAATATAAATCGCGCAGGTCGACAACTTCGCCCGCACAAGCGGAAAGCGTACCGCGCCAGTCATAGACCTATTCTACCGCTTCCGAGTAAGCGACTCAGTGAAGAAGTGCTGGGTAAGCATGAAGATTTGATAAAGACGAGAGAGAGGGGCTGTCAGCGAGCCCAGCTCAATCCACCGAGCACGTGGTCATCGGATTCTTTAAAATTTGGTGAAGGCTAAAAAAAAGATCAGAACATTTGAACCGCAAGACGATACGATCTCTAGACCAAATCCCAGGAGGCTAACCGAGATGTTCGATCCCGAAACCAAAGTTCTTGTCGTGGATGACTTCAAAACCATGCGAAAGATCGTTATGGGCGCCTTGAGCACCTGCGGCCTCAAAAATGTTACCGAAGCCGACGATGGCATCAGCGCGTGGCCTCTCATCGAAGCGGCTGCCAAAGAAGGCACTCCGTTTGGACTTGTTGTCTCGGACTGGAATATGCCTCAGCTCTCGGGGCTCGATTTGCTTCGAAAGGTACGAGCTCTCCAGAGTACTAGCAAAACTCCTTTTGTTCTCGTCACCGCCGAAGCTGAACAGAAAAATATCCTAGAAGCTGTGCAAGCCGGTGTGTCGAACTACGTCGTCAAACCCTTCACGCCCGCGACCTTCAAAGAGAAGCTCGAGCAAGTTCATTCGAAGATCAAGAAATAGATTTTATGCAAAACAAAAAAATTCTGGTTTTCTGTGAAGACCCACACGCGATGGCTCGTTTGCGCGAGAGTCTGACTCCGGTGCATGAGAAAGCCTCCTACTGCACTCAAGCCACTGAAGTTTTTTTTCGCGCACAGAACGAGGATTTTGACGTCGTTGTGATGCGCACTCTTAAGGCTTCTCTAAAGGACCCCAAAGGTTTTTTCACGTGGTGCCAAACCCAAAAAAAATACCGCCGCACCCCATTTGTGGTGGTCGGCGAAGATATCGAGGACAAGAACGTACTCATCGCTCATGAGCTCGTACGTTTTTTGCCCACCGAATGGAAGACCGCCCAGCTATTTGATCTTCTCGACGGCCTGTTTTTCGACGAGGCTGACGCCGCAAAAAAGATTGTGAACGTTAAGTTTATCAACCCGATTGTGGGAGCCGTTGTCGATGTCCTCGGCACCATGGCGCAAATTCAAATGGAGCGGGGAGCTCCCGCGCTGAGAGACAAGAACTCACCCAAAACACACGGCGACGTGACGGGTATGATCTCGGTGAACTCCGAGAATTTCAGCGGATCACTCGCCATGGTCTTCAAAGAACCTCTTATCCTCGCGATCTACAAAAACATGATGTCCGAGAACAAGACTCTGATCGACGACGACGTCAAAGACTGCGTCATGGAACTCACCAACATCGTCTTTGGAAATGCCAGAAGGGATCTCAACCTGGTCGGTCACAACATTAAGTCCGCCCGTCCGTCGGTCATCTCGGGCAAAAACCACGATGTGGTGCACTCCGGGCAGGGACTCTGTTTGCAGCTTCCGTTCAAGTCACAGCACGGCGACATGGTTGTTGAACTGCTCGTTTCGATAGTAGCAGGTGCCAAAAAAGCCTAGGATAGAGGCTCAGCGCCGTATGTAGAGTGCGAGTTCCATCTTGTGCATTCCCGACGGAAGAAACCGCGAAAACAGCAGCCGCTCACCCAAAAATTCTTCGACACTCCGCCATGCCGCCGGGTTGAGTTCTGAAAGCCCCAAACCCACATAGGTGCAAGGAACATCAATGGGCCCTTTGTAGTAGTTGTCGAGCGGAAGGTCTTCCTGGTCCCACACCTCGATCAGATCACCCGTCTCAACCGCAAGAACGAATTTTACTGGGAGCATACGGCAAAGCTGCCATATCCAAAACACAGTTTCCGAGGGACTCTCTCCCGCCGCAAAGTCCGGCAAAATTCCCGCATAGGCGATATTTCCGGCCGCATGCTCGGCGGCCACGTCGGCCACTTCGGAATGATCGAGCCAGAGCGTCACATTGAGCTCCGGAAAATTAACGAGACTCTTGGCTTTGCGGCTGTCGATCACAAACCCCAACGCGCGAAGTCCGAGTTCCGAAACATTGTAGCCTAGCGAACGCAAGGTGCCATTCGAGGCCGGAACGACAAGGGCCCCCAACTCAAAGGCCACGAGAGAGTCCTCGAAGAAGCTCATGACCTATACTCGCAGCAACAAAAGAGCTTCGACGCCCTTGGGCAATTGATCCAAGAACCGGCGCAAGCTCGACAAGATCCGCCGCCACAAGAGTCATCTCAGCCGAGCAAACACGAATCACCTCACGGCACCAGGCCGGATCAAGGCCTCCCGCTTCGGGAGTTCCAGTAGAGGGAACAAAGCGCGGATCTAGAGCGTCAACGTCGAAAGAAATGTAGAGACGATGGCAGCCTCGGCGGCGCCACTGGCGCACAAGTTCCCTGGCGAAGTCCGTGGGCTCACGCCCTCCGAGTTCCTTGGCCCAAACTTGTCTAAGACCATACTTCTTTTCCCAGTGAGACTTGGTGCGACCAGACACCCGCAGACCCAGCTGAACAAAGTTCTTGCGAGCGACAGGCTTCATGGCAAGAGCCGCGTGAGCCGCCCAGGTCGCAAAACAGTGCTTTACGCCGTAACGAGCTTCGAGCAGATCCGTGTGCGCATCAAAATGCAGTATCGCCAGCCCTTCAAATAATCCAGATTGCTTCAGGGCCTGCGAGACAGACCACGACGTGGAATGATCCCCCCCGATCACAAGAGGACGAAAACCTTTGGAGTTCTCGCGATAGCCTTGCTCCAGAAGCGACTTGAGCAAATTCAGAGGCGACACAGGACTCGAGTTCTTCCAGGCAGCACCCCAGAGGGCACGCCCACAGGCCCTCAGCTGCGAAGCGCCGAGCATCGAGTCTTCAAGCAACTGCGGGATGCACGGCAAATCTCCCACATCGCGAGCAGCGAAGCTCGGATGTCGAGCATAGAGCGCTGCACGCAGATGTAGCGGTCCATGAGCCGCACCTCGACAAATACCCCCACCCGAATCACTGGGGAGCGCCACAATCTGAGGACCCTTGCCTTTGATACGCGCACGCGCCAAACGCGGCCACGCCGCTGCAGAGGTTTTTCCCACCAAGGGATCCATCATCCGACGAGCTTGTCCTGATCCGGTGGTCACGGTCAGCAAGCCTTCTCCGGGCCTGCGCAGAACTTGCGTGATGTCGACGGGAGAGCTCATACTTTCGTTCTAGGTTCGAGAGGGCGGGCTTGCAACACGATCGCCTTAAGGTGTGTCAAGTAATCCAAATCGTAGCGCCCCAGCTCCGACTTGATAAAATCATCGAGAGCAGGAGCCGTCTTGCCCTCATGGCGCTCAAAATAGTCTTCAAAACGATTCACCAAACTCAAAACAATCGCTAAGGGGTCCATTTTAGCTTTCGTGAGCCCCTGCGGAAATCCATCGCCGTTCGGAATCTCTTCGTGTTGAGCGATGAGATCAAGGACACGAGAATTGACAAAATCCTTACCCTGAAAAAGCCGCGCCCCTTCCATGGGGTGCGTTTTCCATTCGGCCACGCGATCGCGGACGGCTCCTTGAGAATGCAACTGCGCGCGCGCAACCCCCGCCGTCTCAAGCGCCGCATCGTGCAAGTAACTCGCGGTCACAAGAGCGGTGCGATCTTTTTCTTTGCTCACGAGACCGAGGCGAGACGCTAGAGCGACCGACAACGCAGCAACGCGCAAGCTATGACTGAGGTGATCGTGAGATTCCGCGGCATAGGGCCGCGCCAGGATTTCTTCAAGGCCACCGGGAAGCGAGGCCACCAAAGCTCCAAGGCGCTCAAAATACGCCTGCGAACGATTGTAAGTGTCTTTGTCTTCGGGAGTATTGAGAATGTCTTGCACCGCAAGATCCGTCGCAGACGAGGTGGCCTGAATCTTCTGTTGGGCACTCGAGGACTCGTTTGAGAGAGTGTCGTCAAAGGCGCGCTCCACGTAGCGACGAAACGCGGGCTCGTCGTCGGCGCGGATGAGC
Organism: Bacteriovorax stolpii; assembly: GCA_945881775.1. Taxonomy (GTDB): domain Bacteria; phylum Bdellovibrionota; class UBA2428; order UBA2428; family UBA2428; genus CAMCVE01. The sequence continues at coordinate 49,294 of CAMCVE010000009.1, read as the reverse complement.
ACTTTGCGAATTTTGAAACTCATGATCCGGTCGAGGCGCGATCGGTCCAGAATGTCGCCTTCAAGTGCCCACTTAACGGCGCGCCCATTAATCAGAACAGAAACCTCAACACCCAGCGCCCGATCCGGAACAAGCATCGAGGCACGAATAACCGCGTATCCGTCGGGAGTGATAAAGGTGGAGCGTGATTTCGTCATATGTCGGCCACTGGCTGTTTCGTGAAGCCCAGTATAAACTCGTTTTTGATGAACGTGGATAGCGAACTCCTAGAGTCTTTTGCAGATGAAGCCCAAGAAATTTTGGAGAGCATTGAAGAACCACTGGGCGACCTTGAAAGCGGACAGGGAAATGCCCTTCTGTTCGCGGATATCGCCCAACGCATCGACCGAATTATGGGATGTGCCCGCTCGCTTGGCGTGATGGGAAGCCCCGAACTCGAACCTGTCTTTCGCATGATCGGCGAGCTGTCTGAAGGTTCAAAGTTCCTCGGTTACCGGGCCGAGCGCCTCAAAAACCCCGATATGATGCGAATGGTGGGTGGCGTCATCGCCGAAGCCAGCGAACTAATTGGGGGTTCTCTCAGGGCCCTCAAGAAGGGCTACGTCCTCTATGATGCCAAAGCCGCACAGCGTTCCAAAGAGCGCATCCGACTCGTAGCTTCCAAAATCCAACTCAGTCCCGCGGAGAAAGAAGAACTCTTTAAGAAATTTGGCGTGACCGACAAGGACGTCTAAGCCTAGAACCCAGAGCCCATGGACACTCGTAACATCATCATCGTCGGATCAGGACCCGCAGGACTCACGGCCGCCATCTACGCAGCGCGCGCCAATCTCAAACCCCTCGTAATTGAAGGGTATCAGTCGGGCGGTCAGTTGATGCTCACCTCTGAGGTCGAGAACTTCCCGGGCTTTGAACACGGCGTGATGGGCCCGGAGCTCATGAAAAACATGCGCGCTCAGGCGATCCGTTTTGGAGCCGAGTTCATCAGCGCCGACGCGACAAAGGTCGAGCTCCAAGCTGGCGTAAAAAAGGTTTGGGTCGACAAGACCGAACATCACGCCAAAACCCTGATCATCTCGACCGGGGCCTCGGCTAATTTACTGGGGCTTAAGAACGAATCGCGCCTCATGGGCCGTGGAGTGAGCACTTGCGCCACATGCGACGGGTTCTTCTTCCGAGACAAGCCGATTGCAGTCATCGGAGGCGGGGACAGCGCCATGGAAGAAGCCAATTTCCTGAGCCGCTTCGGATCGAAGGTTTACCTTATTCATCGCCGCGAAGATTTCAAAGCTTCGCAGATTATGATCGATCGTGCCCGCGCCAATCCGAAAGTTGAGTTCATTCTCAACACGATCCTCGAGGATGTCCTCGGTGAGAACGAAGTCACGGGCCTACGACTCAAAAACCTCAAGACCCAGCAGACCAGTGAACTCAAAGTCGAAGGCGTTTTCGTGGCCATCGGTCACACACCGAACACCAAACTTTTTGCGGGCCAGATCACGATCGACGACAAAGGCTACATCCGCACCTCGTCTGAGAAGACACACGTCGCAGCCACGAACATTCCAGGCGTCTACGCTTGCGGCGACGTCCAAGACAGTCGCTATCGCCAAGCGATCACCGCGGCCGGAAGCGGCTGCGCGGCGGCGCTGGATGCACAGCACTTCCTCGAGAACCACGAAGCCTAAGACTTCGTGGGCGCTAACAATCACTTTATTTGTCCGATTGTTTAAGAATTCTTGAAACGATTTTGGCCTCTTAGGCCCGAGCTCCCCTTTAAATGGACTGAGTCCCTAGTTCTTAGCGAAATATTAATGAGGCGCACCCCTCCCCCTCCCCCATAATTACTGGATAGAGATCTGCAACCTCAGGAGGAACACCTCGCCATGAAACTCACGATCACCGATGTGCAGATTTTTCTGGCGCACGAAGAAAAGCTCAAAGCCTATGCCACCATCACTTTTGAAGACGCGTTCATCGTGAGAGATCTCAAGATCATTATGGGAACTGGGGGGCTCTTTGTGGCCATGCCCGCCAAAAAACGCAAGGACGGTAGTTTCAAGGACATCGCCCACCCCCTCAACCAAGAAATGCGCGCCCACATCGAAGAAATGGTCTTTGCGGCCTACCACAAGGCGACATCCAGCGACGAGCCCTCCCCCGAGCCACCCCCGGACGAAAATAGCGACTCTTAAGCGCTTTGGGGACCTTGCCAGATCCCTGACTTCGAGACTATATACGGAGGCTGTCGTAGGCCTGTCGACAAGCGGTAAGTCAGCAGATTTTGATTCTGCCATTCCCAGGTTCAAATCCTGGCAGGCCTACCATTTTTCCCTCTTTTCCCAGCAACCCTTATTTATTTTCGATCGAGAACCTATGAGACTTCAGCTGTTCATGCGGCGACTCGACGAGTACCTTGTCCAGCCTGTCGACTTGGTCTGCGAGCTTAGAGCCCGAGGCGGGACATGAGGATTCCGCAGTCCTCAAGATCGTGGTAGAGCCCCAACCCAAACCGCAAGAAAGAAGCGTCACCCGTTTCTCGGCTGTCGCAAAGAATCTTTTTCTCCTCGAGTCGCGACTGAATCTCGCGAGCCGCTCCGGCGGGGAGCCGGAAACTTAGGAAATTGCCGCGCTCGAAACTTGGCACCACGCGACCTGCGGCATCCGCCAAGCGCGTCACCCAGTCCTCACGTGACGGATTCTGGGTCAGGATTTCAAGACACCTCTGCTGCAGAGCGAGTGAATGGGCGTGCAGATGGGTGGCAGAGAGTTTGTGTTCCTCAAGAAACTTAAAGACCGCGCGCAGGCGGTAGAGCGAACTCGGATCAAAAGTCGAACCCCAAAACCGGAAGGCTCCCGGCGTGTAATCGCAAAGTGGGGAGGACTTGCCACCTAGAGAGGCGAAATGCGCATACCAACCCGTGAACTTTGGCCTAAGCTTCTCGGCCCGGGGAGGCGTATAAAGGAAACACGCACCCTCGCCGGCCTGCAGATACTTGTACGCGCCTCCGAGCACAAATAGATCTTCTTCGTGCGCTGCTAGCGAAAGGGGTCTTGCGAGGAAAGAATGATAGGTGTCGAGCACCACCATCGGACAGAGCCTCTTCAGCTCTCCGATCACCCGATCCACTTCCGGCACGACGGCTCCAGAGTTGAAAAACACATGGCTCAGAAAAATCATGTCAAAAGCGGGACCCTTTTTTGCCGCCGCTAGAAAACGCTCCGCAAAACTCTCGCGCGGAAATTGCGGCACGATCTCAACCACCAGCTCCCCGCTCTCCACCAGACGCGAAGACTGCCGACGGAAACTATGGAACTCACTGTCCGTGCTCAAGATACGCAGTGCTCGCTTTTCTTCAAAACAACTCAGGAGCCGCACAAAAAATTCGTGCGTGTTCGAAGCAAACGAGATCCGAGATGCATGCGAGAGACCTAGATGCTTGGCCACACCCCGCTGCACGTCGGGAAGAATTTCTCCGAGCACACGATCCCACTTGCGATCACTAAGCCTTGCAGCGTCGTCCCAAGCCTCAAGCTGCGCCTCGCGCGTTACGTCGAGCCAAAAATGATGACTGTGGGCACAAAGATGCAAAAACCCTTCGTGGCCGGCGAGAAAACGCGAATAGTGCGACTTCCAGGAAACAGGGCCAGCCGTCATCGCGAATAAACCAACGACAGCTGATCGGCGAGTTTTTGCGGCAGCTTTGGAAGTGCCGCGCGCGGGATAAAGAAGGTCGAGAGCTTCGTGAAGTCCTGGAACACCTTATGGGACTCTGTAGCCTTTTGAAGATAGTCCGACCCCGAAGATCCGCCGGTTCCGATCTTCGTGCCGATCATCCGCTGGGCCATAAGCGCATGGCGATAGCGCCACTGGGTCCAAGCCTCGTCGATCTCAATGAGTGTTTGCAGCAGACGGTAGGGACCCTGAAGCGCAGGGTAATCGCGGTAAAGGAAAATAAACAGAGCTGCTTGAGTGGCCGAAAAGGAAAGTCTCCATGCGCCTGAAGCCTGCAACTCGTCGTGCTTCTTCTCGTCGAGGACCAACTGAAAAGAACCCCGCGTGCGCTCAAGCATGTCGAGCTGTTGTTTCTGGAACTCTGGACTCATTTGCTTCGACTCTGTGATCAGCAATCGATCCTTCTCGAGCATCGTGTCGACGGCCTGGCGGTACTCGTCCCAAAACGAGAAGCCGCCCCAGTTGAGAAAAGGTGTGCGCTCAAGCCAGGACTGTACCAACTCAAAGAGCGGAGTTAGCTTCTCGCTTTCTTCGATACTCAAGCGGTCCTTTTCACTGAGGCGAGCCGTGTAGCTTTGATTTCCAAAAGTAAGGCGCTTGTCTCGCCGAAGCCCCATGAGGTTCTCGATGCGTCGAAATTGGACGCTTTGAAAACCGGAGGCGGGAATCAGCAGATCCCTGAAATCAAGAAAATCCATGGGTGTCATCGTCTCAAGAACGTCGATCTGCTGAAGAAGCAGTTTTTGAATCTCGTTGATCCGCTCGAGGCGCGCCACACAGGTCCCGAGGCGCGAATCATCCACTTTGGATGACGAAAAGAAATCGAGGACAGATCCCAGATCATGGAGAATCTGACGGAACCAGAGCTCATAGACCTGATGAATCACGATAAACAACATCTCATCGTGAGCTTCGAGCCCAAGCTTTTCGCTTTCGGGCTTTTGCAGTGAAAGAAGTTCTTCGGTCTTGAGATACTGTCCGTAGTAGAGCGGAGTTTGCGCTTTCATGAGCTCCAAGCTAGTCGCTTGAACCAAGTTAAGGCAAGCTCCCTGCCTTAGAAGCCCTTCATCCCCTCGTAAAGGTAATAGTGATCCTTGGACTCATCATCAAAAACTGCGGTCACGCCTAGAGTGACTGTCGCCTCGTGCAGGCGAAAGGGCTCCGCCTCTTCGGCCATCGCTAGCTGCATTGCAACGAGGAGGTGAATCTCGTCCCGACGTGGCTGACGAATTTTAAATTTCATTTTGACCCTCCCCGCTGAGCACTGATAGCTTTTGCGGCGTGACGGCGCGAATCTACTTCCGATTTCTTCTCGCCCTCTACGGGATCAAAATTCTTCTGGCTTGCCTCTTCCCCATCTTGAGCGACGAGGCTCTGCATCTTTTGTGGGGATTTGTGCCTAGCTACGGGTACTCGGACCACCCCGCAATGACGGGCTGGTTCGCGTGGGTTTCGACCTTCTTCGGCCACAATCCGCTGGCCTACCGACTGAGCTGCCTTGTCTCCACGCTTCTCGTGACCGAGGGCATCCGCCGTTTCCTAAGTCCCTACGGCACCGAGCGCGCACGCCTCCTTGCAGTGCTCTATGCTCTCACGCCCTTAAGTTTCTTTGGGATCATTTTTACGCCCGAAACGCCTCTTCTGATTTTTACCTTCTTTGCGGCCCTCGCCATTCTTCGCTCCTCCAAACTTGATTCCGTTCCCTGGGCGATCGTGGCGGGCCTGCTGCAAAGCGCAGCCATCCTCAGCAAGTACAACGCTCTTTGGTTTGGAGCCGCCGCATTTTACTTTTTCGTACTTCGCCCTCAAAGCCGCAGCCTGAAACTCACACTTGCCTATGGACTCGGATGCCTGCCTTCGTTTGCCGTGATAGGGCTCTACAACTTTGAGCACTGTTGGATCAACTGGTCGCGCGCGTCCGCTCGAATGGCAGGAAGCGAAATTCTGCCTCTAGGACTTGCCGTGGGCCTGGCTTACCAACTGTATGCAGGAACTCCGTGGGCCTGGTTGGCCTTTTTCAACCGCAACGAACGCAAAGCCCCGTTCTCAGAACTGCGCCGCACATTGCCCCTGTTTTTCTTCATACCCCTACTCTGTCTTCTCTATGTCAGCCTCCAGAACAAAGTGGGCGTCCACTGGATGCAAAGTTTCTACCCATTTTTCTTTATGCTTCTCGTCGAAGCCCCTGAGAAGCAGTTGCGCCTCAATCTCAAGCTGAGCATCGGATTTGTGGCACTCCATTTGCTCGTAATCGGCGTTGTCCTAGCGACTCCGATCTCGTGGTTTGCCTCGAAAAGTCCGCGCTATCATCACGACGTGGTCATGGCATTTGATCCCCAGTCGGTTTGCGATGCACTGCAGACTTTTGCGGGACCCGACGCTACACTCGCAACTTTCGACTACAGCCAGTCAAGCACCTTGTGGGTGGGATGCCTCAAACCCGTGCTGCGCTATGGGTACGGAGCTCTCGATGGACGCGACTTCGATCGTATGGCGGACTACCGCGCCTACGACGCCAAGCCACTTGCTCTCATTTGGCAGAATCCGTTTTCGGAGGAGAAACTCGCAGGAGCAATCCTAAATCCTCGCTTCGGGAGCTTCGAGGTTCACGGCAAAACTTTCTATGCCGTGGTTGGGACATTCTCATTTGCGGCCTACAAAGCCAACGTCCTGGAGTCGCAGCTCCACCGGATCTACGACCCCAAAGATCGCGATCTTCCCAACGAGGCCTGCTATTTCAAGCGGCGCTACTTCTAGAGCACTTCCAAAGAACAAACTTAGAAATTTGCGCCGCAGAAATTACGAGTCCAAGATTTAATGGAGTTGACCTTGGTTGAGGTGCGCAGCACCGACCAGTACCGAGAGCCTCCGCGCCACGAACCGCTCACAGAGCCTGCGATGCGCTTGTCGTTCACGACCCATTTGTTGAGGATACGAAGTCCGCAGCTCAGGTTTCGATAGGGGTCGTTGAGATCGCTTTGCGATTTGAAAGCACACCCATAAGCATTGCCGCTCTCAATTGAGATCTGCAAGAGACCCCGACTCATGACATAGTTTCCCGAGCCGTCACGAAAGGACTCACGGTAAGAGAGCGAGGGATTGAAATTGCTCTCAAGTTCCGCCATCGATGACAAAAGATAGACCCAGAAATTTTTCTTGTTCTCTGGCGAGAGTGATTTGTACTCGGGACAAAAATCTTTGTAGTCATAAGGCGTTGTCGTCACAAGACCAGCTGCCACCTTCGAGATTTCTCGGTAAGTGCTGAGCGTCCAGTCTCTTCCATCGGGATGTTTTGTTTCCCATCGAGCCGAGAAAACAGTCGAGGTGGAGGCCGGTGAGCGATCGCCCATGCTCCACGCATGACTCGCACAAGCGAGTAGAGAAAAAGCCATGAGTTGTTTGAGTCGTACGCATGTCATATCTGCGCATCGTCAGAGTACTCAGATTGCTTGAGTAAAATCCTTGTTAACGCGGGGCTTAATATTAAGCCTCGAAAAACAACTTCAATAATAACAACAAGAGGCCGCTCCCTCGTAGGGAAGCGCAGCGGCATCTCCGTCACCGCACCGACACTTCCTTAAGAATACTGTCACCGACGTCCAAGATGCTCAAACAGCTCAAGTTGCACAGTCCCAAACTCCGAACGAGAGAACATGAAAACTCTCAGTCTCAAAAAATTTGCTTTCCGTGTCGTCGCTGCCACGAGCCTCGTTGGGGCTCCCTATGAGCTGAGTGCAGCGGGCTCAAAGAAGCTCTGTGAGGTAACGCTCACCGCTTCGCAACTCCAATCCCTCATGAGGCAATACGTCCCCAAAGGATCCAACGGTCGCGCCCCTGCCGCTGCCTTCTTTGAGGTCGATTCAAACGGCGCCGTGATCCGCTCTCTCTACACTCTCAACGCGAACGCCGCACAAGCCGTCGCAAGCACGCAAAAGATCGTCAGCGCTTATGCCGCTTACCGGAACGGCGGTCTCTCCAATATCGTCACATGGAGCAGCGAAGATCGCTTTTACGACAGCGAAGGTTCGAGTGCCGTGATTCGCTCCACAAAGAAAAATCCCACGATCGGTCAAAGCGTGAGGGCCCACGAATACCTTTGGACCCTTCTCACACACAGCTCTAACGGTGCAGCGCTCGCGCTCTCACGAAGCATTGACTCCGGCTCCACGCGTGCCTTCGTGGCTTCGATGAACGATCTTAGCTATGACCTCATTGGAAGAGAAACTTCGAGCTTCAACTCCTACTTCCAGAATCCTGCTGGACTTACGGACAACGCCGATCGCTATGAATTCGGCGACGCAGGCAAGGCCCAGCGCTCGACCGCGGACAACATGGCCCGCCTTACAGCTCGTATCATGGGCGACAGCGGCTTCCGCTCGACCATGAAGAAATACGGACTCACTCAGTACGATGGCGGCGTGGTCACCAAGGGTGGATCCACTCAAGCGGCCGGCAAAACGCTGGTCGCCTTCATCCCACTCGCGGGCTGCAAAACAAAAGCCGTTGCCTATGCCGTATTTGGAGAAGGGACCGAGGCAGCTTGGACCAAGATCAAGCAACTTCACTCGCAAGTCGTGAAGGAGCTGGGCTACTGAGCCTAGAGAGATTGCAAAATCTCCAACGACAATCCCACCGAGTCTCGCTAAGACGCTTAACATGAAGACCAACGTCACAGGCCGCAACCTTCTTCTCTACGATGGGGCTTGCCCATTTTGCAGTTCTGTCTCGCGCTACTACGAAATGAAAGAAGCCTTTCCCGGACTTGAGATTATTTCACTCCGCGATGGCGATAAACTGAAGACTCTCGGCCTTCCCCGCGAGCTCGATTTCAATCTCGGGATGATCCTCGTCCAGAGTGACGGCCATCTCACGCAAGGCGCCGAGGCGCTTCGCGAGATCAGCCGACATCTCTCAGGACCGAAGTGGGGGGATCGAATTTTTGCACAACTCGGACGCCTCAAATGGGTTTCGGAACTCGCCTACCCCGTCGTCTTCAAGGCCCGAGCATGGGTCCTGGATTCCCGCCACATTCCTACCGATCTGCCTCGTGTTGATTTGGAAAAATGACAGGCGTTCAATCCTTGGTCGCCCCGAACAAGTAAATTCATATACTTAAACTGGACCGCTCCTTGCTTATAAAGGCTTTGAATGATGAAGCCGGATGGACGCCTCGCCCGACCCCTTGCTGCAGCCCTGCTGTTTCTGTCGGCCTGCGCTCCTTCTTGGCGACTCCCGCAGGGCGACGCCCCCTCTCGCGACGATGTGATCGCTGAGGGAGCCCTGCTCGAAACATTCACCCTTCAACACGACAAGCTTCTCCACCCTACCCTCCAAACAACGTGCGACATCGCCGACCGCGAGGCCGTGGCTGAACTCCTCAGTGCCCTCGACCAACGCGCACCCAGCATCGCGAGTTTCGAGCGCAACAAGCGCACAAGCGGTCCAGCACCTCGCAAACTTCGAATCGGCGACCGGGATTTTGTTCTACAAGACGACCGTGTTTTTAAGAACAGACTCTCCCTTAACGTACTTGAAGAAACACTCCCCTCCTGGCCTGATCTCATACGAGCGCGCGAGAGCACGGAGAAGCTCGGCACCTCGAGCGAGTCACTGGCCCATTGGAGCCGACTCTCAGGCCTCGCCAACTCTCTACTGCGCTACGATCAGATGCGCCTTCAGTGGGGCTACAACTTTTCCACTCGACTCCTCGAGAGACCTCTGGTTACGGGACTCCTCCAAAAATTAGAAGACTGCCTTTCGGACGCGCGCTGCGATCCACGACCCCTGCTCCTCGTCGACACCTCCATCGAAGAACGACAAATCTTGCGTCGACACAAGCCCTACGCAGAGATGACAGCACTGGCCACCAAACGCCAAGAAGTGATCGAGGCGCGCCGAACCCAACTCGCCACTTTAAAAGACTGGGTGAAGCGAGACTTGGATCGAGCAGGCTTTATTCGCAACTCCCAGATCACTCGCAGGTCCGCTCAGGTTTTTGCGGTAGAAATGGATGCCGGACCTTTCAAGAATCACCGCGAGACACTTGCCGATTGGCTCCGCAGCTTCTGGTCGAGCGAACGCTGGAGCGTCGAGATCAAATGGCGCGACTCCGTGCCCCAAGCACCGCTCTTCCGCTTTGAGCTGATTGACGTCGGGGGGCTCGCGCATGTGTTCTATCCCACAAGCGCCCTCAGAGTGCCTTGGGTGAGCAGCTGGCGAACTCTTTCGCATGAGTTTGGGCACGTGCTTGGTCTTCCGGACCGCTACGAGATCCTTTGGGATGCCGAGCGCTGTCGCTACACCCAGAGATCTTGGCCCGACGACCTCATGTCTTCTTCTTGGAGCGGCCAGGTCCTCGAAGAACATTGGCAGGAACTCGACCGGGAATACCCCTGGAGACCCTAACGCCTTGGCTCAACATTTCGCCAGAACTTTGCTTTGCCAATGAGTCCAAAATTCCTTAAACCCAAGAGCATGTCGCCTGAAGCTGCTCTCGCCCCCGCAAGACCCTTCAAAATCTTCTCTGGCTCCTCGAATCTTATTCTCGCCGAAAAGATCGTAAGCCAGCTCGGGCAAAAGCTCGGAGCCCGTAAACTGAACATGTTTTCGGATGGCGAGATCCAATGCGAGATTCACGAGAACGTTCGAGGCCTCGACGCCTACGTCGTCCAAAGCACTTGCAACCCGAGCGCCCAAAACCTTATGGAACTTTTCATCATGGGTGATGCCCTGAGCCGCGCTTCAACGCGCAGCCTCTGCGCCGTGATCCCCTATTACGGCTATGCTCGCCAAGATCGCAAAGTCGCCCCACGCACTCCCATCACCGCGCGGCTTGTGGCCGATTTGATCACGACCGCTGGATACCAACGCGTCATTGCCTACGACCTTCACGCGGGCCAGATCCAAGGCTTCTTTGACTATCCCCTCGATCACCTCTTTCCGTCAGCTGTGGCCTCGACCGAGCTTGTGAACCGTTACAAAGGCAAGCCCGTGACCATCGTGAGCCCCGACGCCGGTGGCGTCGAGCGCGCCCGCGTTTTCGCGAAATTCCTCGACGCGCCCCTGGCGATTGTCGATAAGCGCCGCTCGGGCCCCAACGAAGCAAAAGCCATGAATTTAATTGGGGAAATCAAGGGCCGTACCGCAATCATCGTCGACGACATTATCGACACCGCAGGCACCCTCTGCGAAGCCGTGCGCCTCTTGCGCCAAGAGGGTGCTTCGGGCGTTGTGGCTTTTGCCAGTCACGGCGTTTTCTCGGGTCCCGCCCTCGAAAGACTCAAGGCCGCCGAGCTCGACGAAATCCTAATCACAGACACAATTCCCTTGCAGGAAGACTTCAAAGAACTTAAGAACTTGACCGTATTATCGGTGGCTCCCCTTGTGGCAGAAACGATCCGGCGCATTCAGAGAAATGACTCCGTGAGCGCGTTGTTCTGAAAAAAGACTCGGACTTCACGGACCGTTTAACGACGAGAGCATCGACGGAAGGATTTTAGAAATGGCTCAACAACAATCAGTTACTCTCAAGGTTTACGGTCGCGAAAAAACCGGCAAAGGTGCTTCGATCCAGCTGCGCATGAAGGACCTCGTTCCTGGCGTCGTCTACGGCCCCAAGCTGAAGACCCCCCTCAACATCTCCCTCATCCCCAACGAGATCATCGCAGCTCACCGCGCTGCTGGTAAGACGACTCTCGTGACCCTCGAGCCAGCTGACGGCGCCCCCACCGAGCTCAAAGGCCTCAAGGTTCTGTTCAAAGAAGTGACAGCCCACCCCTACAAGACCAAGTTCGTGCACGTTGACTTCCACGCCATCGACCTCACCAAGAAAATGCGCGTTGTTGTTCCGGTGCACTTCATCGGTAAGTCCCTCGGACAAGCCGAAGGCGGTATCCTCAACGCAACTCTGCGCGAACTCGAAATCCGCTGCGCTCCCGACCAGATCCCTTCTTCGATCGACGTCGACATCACGAACCTCAACCTCAACGACTCGATCCACTTGTCGGAAGTCGAAAAGCTCTTCCCCAACCTCGAGTTCATCTACGAGAACGATTACTCGCTCGTAACGATCTCCGAAATCCGCGAAGAGAAAGCTGCTGTTGTTGATCCCGCTGCCGCTGCCGCTGCTGCTCCTGGAGCTGCTGCTGGTGCCCCTGCTGCTGCCGGCGCGAAAGCGCCTGCTGCCGCTGCTGCACCAAAAGCTCCTGCTAAGAAGTAAGGGATAACCCTTGAACGTTGACGCGATCGTCGTAGGGCTCGGCAATCCCGGGGCACGCTACAAGTTCACGCGTCACAACGTTGGATTCATGGCCCTAGACCTTATCGTAAAGGGTCTGGGGCTTTCTTTTTCCAGCTCGGGTGTCGCTTCAAAGATTCAGTCCGAAATTTGTGAAGCCACTTTCGCCGGCAAGAAGATCCTCTTCATCAAGCCGCAAACCTTCATGAACCTCTCGGGCGAATCGCTCCAGAAACTTTTCCAGCTGCACGGGCATCTGCGCGAAAAAGAACTCATTGTGCTGCATGACGAAGTCGACATCGACTTTGGAGAAATCCGCATCAAAAAAGGCGGTGGCGACGCCGGTCACAATGGCCTCAAAAGTTTGCGCGAAAAACTTGGCAACGGCGAATCCGTAAGAATACGCATGGGCGTAGGGCGAGCTCCTGCAAATTGGGAAATGTCGGTCGCGGACTGGGTGCTGCTCGCCTACTCAAAAGATGACGATCAAAAACTGGTGGACCTTCTGATCCACACCGAAAACACTCTCGAAGCCTACCTCACAAAAGGTCTCGAAATCGCTCAGCGCGTGGCTGCTCAGTAAAGCACCTTGGCGATGAGGACCTCTTCGTAATAGGTGCGATTGAAAATTCCGATCCGCCCTCACTCGGGTAGGCAACTCGTCGTGCGCCACAGAAAATCATGTTTGAGCTCGGTTGCTGTGGGATGACTCATGATGTCCTCCCTTTCTTATCGAGCGCAGTCGCCGAAAAATGCGTCGCAGCCTCTCTTGGTCTTGAGCTTGTCGAAGATCCAGTAGCGTTCGAAATGGCCCTTCGTATCCCGCTCCAGCGGGTTGGGAAATCCTGCAAGGATGTCGCGTTTTCTTCTTCTTTCATGGATGCTGCCTTCTCTCTATGCCTTCTCAACGGCCGCGCTCTTGGAAGAAATCCTCAAACATTATTGTCTCATTCTTTTGAAATCAGGACAGAAGTGCCCCAATTTCCATAAATTTCAAGAACATCAAATTATGTCATTAAGACGCCTTACCCCATCACCAAAGCCCTCGATTTCAGATTGATCCGATTCTCGTGGATAGCGCAATTCCGTAATTTCGACGGCTTGTCGAATTGGGAGCGTGCGCCTATATATAGCCCATGGCTCTTAAGTGCGGAATCGTTGGCCTTCCCAACGTCGGTAAATCCACTCTCTTCAACGCTCTCTCCGAAAACGCGAAGGCGGAATCAGCAAACTACCCCTTCTGCACCATCGACCCGAACACGGGCATCGTGCAAGTTCCCGACGAGCGTCTCGACAAAATCACCGAGTATGTCAAACCCCAGAAAACAGTTCCCACACACATCGAGTTTGTCGACATCGCTGGACTCGTTAAAGGCGCTTCAAAAGGTGAAGGCCTCGGCAACCAATTCCTCTCGCACATCCGCGACTGCGACGCGATCGTCCAGGTCGTGCGCTGCTTCGACGACGGCGACGTCGTGCACGTGAGCGGCAGCGTCGATCCGATTCGCGACATCGAAATCATCGAGACCGAGCTCATGCTCGCCGACCTCGCGAACGTCGAAAAACGCATGGAGAAAGTCGCCAAACTCGCGCGCAGCGGCGACAAAAAAGCCCTCAAGCAAATGGAAGTCATGGGCGCTCTTAAAACAGCTCTCGAGGCCGGAAAGCCCGCTCGTAGCGTCACGATCGACGAAGAAGGCAAGGAAGCGATGAAAGAAGTTCAACTCATCACCTCGCTTCCGATGCTCTACGTCGGCAACATCGACGAATCCAACGCCGGAAGCGGCGTCGAAAACAAAAACCCTCACTTCAAGAAACTGACGGACTACGCCGCCGCTCACGGAGCCGAAGCGATTGCCATCAGCGCGAAAGTCGAAGCCGAACTCAGCGAAATCCCCCTTGTAGACCGCAAGTCTTTCCTAGAAGATTTGGGACTCACCGACTCAGGTCTGCAGCGCCTCGTAAAAGGTGCCTACAAAATTCTTGGCCTCATCACCTACTTCACCGCCGGCGAGCAAGAAGTGCGCGCCTGGACCATCCACCGCGGCTGGAAAGGCCCCCAGGCTGCAGGTGTTATTCACACGGATTTTGAGAAGGGCTTCATCGCTGCAGAGACCTACAGCTACGAAGACCTCCTCAAGTATCAAAGCGTGTCGAAGATCAAAGAAGCCGGACTCATGCGCAAAGAGGGCAAAGAGTACGTCGTCCGCGATGGCGACATCATGCTCTTCCGCTTCAACGTGTAGAGGAACGCTTTGTCGCGTCTTCTAAAGCTCTGCTTATTTGTCAGCCTTTTTTGGGGAGGCCAAGCCTCCGCCAACCTCTCTGAGAATTCCTGGATTTTTCATGGACCAACTGGCGATCAAACATTTCCGCGAGCTCACAGTGTTCGAGGCACTCCTTACATTTGCCTCGCGGATCTCATGGCACGCTTTGGACTGAAGCTTCGTTACGATCCCGCGAGTTTTGAAGTTCTCCTCGAGAATCCTTCTCGCGGAAATTTCGCGCGCTTTAAGACTTACTCTTCCGATGTCACTTTGCTCTTTGCTAAAGGCGCACCCTCGAGTTACGCCAAAAAACGAAAAGGGCTTGATCTACCCGCGATTCTTTTCACCGAAGCTCGCACTTTTCTTTCGCGCCGACCCGAGTTTGTCGGAAAATCCCTTTGCGTGCCCATCGAATTCGGCGACCGAGTCCTTCGCCCGCTCCTCAGTGGCAAAACGTCTGAAACCCCACTCTTCCCCTCAGACGAGCGCCTCCTCAAGTCCGTGCACGTGATCCTGGACCCAGGGCACGGAGGCAACGACTACGGGGCTCAGAACGCAGGTGTCTTGGAGAAAGATCTGGTTCTTGCCTTTGCGCAAGATCTCAAAACGGCACTCACTGCTCTCGGCGTAAAAAGTTTGATGACCCGGGAGAGCGACGTGTTCGTAACTTTATCTGAGAGAGCTCGGATCGCAAATCGCAGCTCGGCAAAACTGTTTTTGTCCTTACACATGAATGCGAGTCTTCAGGCAGAACAAAACGGCTTTGAAGTCTATGTTCTTTCGTTGACCAAAGACGACGGAAGCGGTCGCGCTGCCGTCGCGCGCGAACAACAGTTCATTCCGAGCGATTTGCCCGAAGGTTTCGAGAAGGCCGTGGCCGACCTACGTGCGGGTGCCAATTTCGAGCGCTCGCTCAGGTGGGCCGACGTCACGGGCCAGTATCTCAAAGAGCAATTCAAACCCTCCTCATCTCGAAGCGTGCGGATGGGCCCTTTCTACGTCCTCTACGCGTCGCAAATGCCGGCCCTACTGCTAGAGCTAGGATACATCAGCCACACCGAGGACCTCGAGAAGGTCCGTAACCCCGACACACGACGCGTCCTCGCAGAGGGCCTCGCGCAGAAGATCGCCAGCGCTCTGAAAAAGCCTCAAAAATAGCTGAGCGGCACACGTTTTCGCTGAGAGCGCTTGGCTATTGGGTCAAGCCGGCCTAAGACTGGCGCATGCGATCAGGAAACCGGACTCCCGACCAAAAACGCGACGTCAAAATCACCCTCAACTATTACGACTATGCCGAAGGCTCGTGCCTTGTTGAGTACGGCCGCACAAAAGTTCTCTGCGTGGCCACCATCGAAGATGGCGTTCCTCACCACCTGCGTGGCCAGGGTAAGGGATGGGTCACCGGAGAGTACAACATGCTCCCCCGCGCGAGCTCTGAGCGTATCCGCCGCGAACGCACCAAAGTCGGCGGACGCACCACCGAGATTCAGCGTCTTATCGGGCGCGCGCTTCGCTCTGTCGTGCGCAGCGAGTGGCTCGGTGAGCGATCCATCACTCTCGACTGCGACGTGCTTCAGGCCGACGGCGGAACTCGCACGGCGAGCATCACCGGCGCTTTCATTGCTCTGACACAGGCCATTCACCACTTGCACAAACGCGGCAAAATCTCGGACTCCTTCCCCTTCCCTCTTAAGAGCTATGTTTCTGCGATTTCTGTGGGCATGGTCAAAGGCGCCCCTGTTCTTGACCTCGACTACCTTGAAGATTCCAGCGCCGACACCGACATGAATCTCGTCATGACCCACGACGGCAAGATGATTGAGATTCAAGGCACCGCCGAAAAGGAACCTTTCACTGAAGAGGAGTTCCACGAGATGCTCGCACTCGGCCGCAAGGGCTGCAAAGAACTTTGCGCGCTGCAGGCCGAGCTTCTGGGACCTCTTGCTTGGCGTAAGTGAGACGTCGCCCGAATTTTGATAGCATGCGCGCATGGCCATAGCCCCGCCCGATGCTAAACCTCAACTCAAAGGCCGAGGCTTTATAGCCACAGGCAATGCGGGCAAGCTCAGAGAGATTGTTCCGCTCTGCCATGAGTACTTCCAAGTCGAAGGCGAAATTTCTGGCCTAGCTCCCGAGGGAGCCGTCGAAAGTGCACCCGATTTTGAGGGCAATGCGCTGATCAAAGCTCGCTACCTCCGTGACATCTTAGAAAAACGTGGAGAGAAGGCGCCTTACTGGATTCTCTCCGACGATTCGGGCCTTTCGGTGACAAACCTGGGGGGGAGACCCGGAGTGCACTCGGCTCGCTATGCCGGAGACCATGTTCCTTCTGAGGCTCACATGGCAAAACTTATCCGCGAGCTAAGTTCGTCCGGCCAAAGCGCCCCTCACCATGCTCACTACACGTGTGTGCTTGCTCTGATCCAAGTGCCCGCAGATTCAACATCCCTCAAAGAGACGACGGGAGAAGGCGAGTGTCATGGCGAAATCGTATTCACCCCTCAGGGAGATTCGGGATTTGGCTATGACCCGGTGTTCTTTGTTCCTCAGTTTGCGAAAACTTTTGCTGAGGTCTCCTACGCGGAGAAAAATTCTATCTCACACAGGCGCCGAGCCTTCGAAAAACTTCAGCAAGCCCTCGTTGTGTTTGCGCTGATGATGTTGGCGATGACTTCACCGTCGAGTGGCGCCGAGCCCCTCGCACGGATTCTGAGCAGCTGGCAGCTTGAGGGATTTCTTCAACTTCCGCAGCTTCCTGCGCAGGTGGAATCCGCCGCTTCGACACCAATGCTTGCCGCGGATCTAAAACGAGACGACGTCCAGTCGCTTGTTGATCTTTACTCTCCCCGGCTCAACATCAAAGATCTAAGTCGGATCACTTGGCACACACTGCCGCTTTCGTCGGAGTTCCACCTGCCCGCTGCGCGACCTTCGCGCCACCTCTACAACACGCATCTGGTGCAGGCCTTCGAAGGCAAAAAGCTCATCGCAAGCTTTCGTCCAGTCGACACCATTTCTGGATGCGATTCGGGCTGTGCGCCCATCACCTTCCACCTTTCTCTGGAGGCGTCAGCGAAATCACCAGAGGTGATCGAAGAGCCAGGTTCACCTCTGCTCAAAAAAGGTCACGCACGATTCACGGACGCTGACCGAAAACTTTTGAAGACTAATCTCTCAAAGATCCCTCTGCTTTTGAAAAAGCTGTCCTCTTCGGGACAAACGACCGACTCTCGCGAGCAGACGTGGCCCGTCTACCAGAAGACTCTTGTCCCGGGAGCTGCTTACACGAGCTACCGCATCTATGAAGCAGCCTTTCAATTGCTCGAGACTCTTGAGTTGTCTCAAGTCGCACACCAGAAAGCGCTTCAAGAAGCGAGCGATCTTTTGGGGCAGGCGTACCGCCTACAAAAAGTGTCGGAGGCAGGCTCTCTTTGGAAACGGCTTGTCTCGAGAGCCTCATTTTCTAAAGAACCTCTTACGACGGAACAATTCGCTAGCTCGGTCCTCGCTGCACTCGTCGCTTGGCGCTTCCTCGAGAACCCCAAGGCCAATTCAAAAGACCTGTCCGTAGATATCCGGTCCGCGCGCCTCGACGCTCTGCCTGCCTTCAAATGCCAAGTGATTGAAACACTCCTCCTTGAGCCCGCGAGTCGTGAGCGCCTCAAAACCCTCGATCCCCATCATTTTCGCGAATGCTCCGGGCTACGTTCTGAGTGGGTGAAGATTCTTTCAGAACCTGTGATTTCTGCGGACCTAGCCAAAGTTCTGCAAGACGAACTCCAGCGCTTGCCTGAGTTTATCCTGCGACGCCCTGAACTTTTGGCTGAAGTCGCTGCAAAAGTTGAGAGCGGCCACGAAGCTCTCCGCACTGAGCTATTCTCGCGTTTGCGCGCTGAGTACCCTCGTTACGTGTTCGAAACCAAGCTGAGTTCGGAATCACGAGTGAAGCAGATCGAAATCGAACTGAAAGAAAAAAGTTTGGCTCGGCTTTCGAAGGAGCTCGGAAGCTTGCCTCGCGCCACGCTTGAGAAATTCGAGGGCACGAGTCTTTTCCCCGCCAAAGGCAAAGAGATCTACATCTTCTTTGCAAGCTGGTGTCCCCACTGCAAACAACTCTTGAAAATGCTCGGCGAAGAGATTCGCGACCCAAAACTTTGGGAGAAGATCCAACTGGTGGAGAGCCTGTCGAGTTCAGAAAGTCTTTTTGAGGCTCAGTTGCTCTGTGCCGAAGTCAAGCTACCAGCCTCCACATGCCAGCAGATGCTTCTCTTGCCCTCTGCAAAAGCCAACCCCGGATTGATTGACGCTCTCCGCCTCGCGAGCGTGCCACGCGTTGTGATCACCGACCCCAACGGATCGGTTCGTGACTATGATTTTCGTTTTGAGGAAGGGCGCTATCATGATCCGCTTCGTAAACTGAAGTGGATCCTTGAGAGTCACTAAAAAATTTTAAGGCTTTTGGACATTCCAAGGAATTCGAACGACGCCGATCGGCTCAGATTGAAACCGACGCATCGTTTCCATACGAGCGTCCAACTGATTCGTGCCCGCAAAGGCTTTTTCAATGGCAGCACCTGCAAGTGATGCATCCACATCAAGTCCTGTGTAGCGAATCGTGCACGCTAGCTCTGCAAGATCCTCGGCACATTGAATCTCTTCAGCCTTCAGGCCTTGCCAAACATTAGCCTCTTCATCAACCTGCCGCAGTTCGACGTCGTTCGGCAGACCCGTCAGTGTCTCCGGTAGATCATAAGAAATCTTTAAAGGCCGACCCGTTTGACGTGTGATTTTATAAGTCACCGGAAAATCAGCTGCAACAATGAGCGACTCGTCTTGGTTTCCGTCAGGCACTGGCACCTGATAAATTCCTTCAACACGCTCGACCTCGCGGTCCTGGTCTCCGCGAGCCCACACCGAGACAGGCATAACGAGAACGAAGATCATCATGTGAAACATCTCAAAACCCAATCTCATAAGCTCTCCTCTACCGATTTTAACAGGCCTAAACAAGGAAATCCCAGGGGCCCCCAAGCCCCCGGGATATCTCGAAACTAGCGGGTCGGCGCGCAACGCACTTCTTTTTTCACGACCGTGCCCCCACGTGAAAAATCATCGAAGAGGCTACAGCTGTACTTAAACTCGCTCGTGGGCGTCGAAATGAGAACCACTGTGGCCTGCGTCGCAGACTGGTAGGCCGCTTCGACAGAGACGACGTTGTTCAGTTCAGCGGGCGCATCCAGAGCCACCAGACGCCTCAGGGCGTGTTCGACCGACTCACTGAGAAATCCAGCCGAAGAGTTGAGCCCAGGACGACTGTCGCGACCATCGCGCGCTGGACTGTCATCGCGACCGCCATCATTTCGATGACCAAAGGCCCCGAGCGCCGAAGCACCCACAGACGAGAGCATCAAAGTCGTAACCAACATCATTTTTTTCATACACTTTCCTCCTTAAGGAGAGCGTTGAGCGCCCTGCCTTAGCTCTATCTATAGGCCTTACGTTAAAGAGATTGAACTCAAGCCCCCTCGGAATTATGATTTGAATTGATTTGAAATTAAAAAGAATAAAAAACCCTTTTAAAACAAGGTCTTATTGGAAAAAAATAGCCAGCCTTACCCAGCAAGGCGCACTCGAAGAGGCGCGCGCCCTCATGCGCTCACTCGACTTAGTGAAGAGCGATCCAGCAGATCTTGCTGCGTGTTTGTTCTTCTATGGAGTTGCCCTCGTGCGCGTTTCTAAATACGCACAGGCGCATCGCAGCTTCGGACAACTCCTCCAACTCGACAAGAAGAACTCAACTCCATGGACACGTTTTTTTGGACATCAAGCTTTTGCTTTCTGGAATTTCTATCTGGGAGATTTTCCAACAGGCCTCAAGCACTCCTCTCGTGCGATTGAAACTTCGTTCGCAACCAGCGAGCCACTCTTTTCTCTATTAGCGCACGATCTTGCCGGGCATCTCTCGATGGCAATAGGGGATGTCGGCCCTGGTTTTCTGCGCTTTGAGGAGGCCAGAAAGATCGCACTTGCAGCGGGACACTCAAACTTCTTAAAGGCGATCGATGTCTCTGAACTCAAATTTCGCGCGGCATTTGGAATAGATCCCGCAACGAGCCTCCAGTCTCTTGAGATAGCCGTGAGTTCGCTCAAATTAGACGATGTCTATTCCTTCGCTGAGCTGGGTCTGGAATTGGCTCGGCAGTGGGTCTTACGAGGCCGCACAGAAGAAGCAAAACATCTTCTTGATCGAGTCTGTGATCGCGTTTACCGCTTCAACGTGCGTCGTCAGGTCTTTGCCGTCAACTTCCGCTACGCCTTGCAACAGCATCTCGGAGGTGACCGCTTCCAGGCCCTGAACCTGCTCCAGGTTTCGATCCAAGGACTTGACCCGAAAATCGACACTGCACGTAAACTCCAAGCTGAAGGACTGCGTGCCAGAGTCCTCGGGGAGATTCAAGAGTCAACCGAAAGAGGCTGTTATCCACACTCTCGTATTGTTCATCGTCAACTCCGTGAGTACCCCTTTGCACGCGGCCAAGACCCTTTAGGAGATCTCATTGACGACCTTCACAAACAAGATCCTACTGCGCTCGCTCGTGCGATCGATCAAGGTTACCTCGGACTCGTGGTCCAACACACCATCAACTCCGAACGGCTCCAGAAGAAATCAACAAGTCTCATTCTGGATCTTGTGCCCGGCTCACTCATCGGAGTTGCCCAAGGGAACGCACAACTACTGACTCGCAAACTCGACGGTCAACTGCGAAAGCTTCTCGGCGAGCTCGAGAACGGTTGGAGGAGTAAAGAAGATTTGGTTCGTGATGTCTGGGGCTACGATTATCATCCGCTCCGACACGACCCTCTCGTCTACAACGCGATTGCATCGCTCCGCAAAGCCCTAGGGACTTGGTCTGGGACCCTCGAAACCGGCGAACGGGGTTACCGAATTGCAGAACAGGCCCAAGTTTTGAGAATGGGCTCATCAGCCAGCCCGAACACTGAACCGACAGGATCCCCCCCAACAAATCAACACGCGAAGCTTGCCGAAAAAAGCTTCAATCATCGGCAAATCCTGATCCTAGAACACCTACAAACCGTGCGCTTCCTGTCGGTTTCGGAATGTGCCCGTCTTTGTGGCAGCTCCATTCCAACAGCCTGTCGCGATCTGAGTGCTTTGCGACAAACGGGATTTATTCTTCGGATAGGACAGACACGATCCACGCGGTATCAATTGGGCAAGGGCTCGTCGCTAGAGACGTATCCAACGTAAGTACTCTGGATTCTCATTCACGGTGAGTGAGCGCTTCTCAGCATCAAGCATCTTGAGGCGCGCGTTGAGCCAGCGAGTGAATCCATGCGCCTCGACCGAAGTCTTCGGAATGCTCGCGTCACTCAGGCCGAGTTCCGCATAGCTGAACTTCATCGTTTCAAAACCATTGCAACGCTGAGGTCCTCCAGTGCCCAGGCGACACGGGACTTCGCGGTACTGCATCCGCAGAGTGATGTGGGGCTTGTTTTCGACAGCAATCCAGGTCGCGTCTGTTCGCCGACGACGTGCACTGGCTCGCGACTTGTAGCCGAGCTTGCGAGGAAACTTCATATCGATCACGCGCATTTTTGAGAGGATCTCTGGGCTACGCGCCAGGAAAAGAGCGTTCATCATGGCCGAGGCTCCGGCCCATCCGTAAAGCGAGGGGAATGCACAGTGCCCTCCGAGAGGCGTATCAAGAGAGAAAATTTTACGCCGTGACTGACGCTTGTCGCCTGCCAAGAGCTGTTCAGTGTTTGTTTTGAATTCCACA
The DNA here is from genome assembly GCA_945881775.1 of Bacteriovorax stolpii. Taxonomy (GTDB): domain Bacteria; phylum Bdellovibrionota; class UBA2428; order UBA2428; family UBA2428; genus CAMCVE01. Next base: position 27,253 of record CAMCVE010000009.1, on the reverse strand, counting down.
ACATCATCGTTGCGAGGAGCCCAAACGTAGATAGGGGTCTCCAGAAGGTCTAGAGGGCGCTTAGAAAAATTCATCCAGTCCCAAAGTTCCCTGGGGTCCTGAAACTGAACATCCTCGAGTGGGGGAGTGCGCCAAGGAGCGCGCTCCGTAACCGAGGAATAGTAGTTTACGGCACCCGACCGGAGCATCTCCTGAAGTGCCGCTTGGCTCGGATTGTAGCTCGTGTCGCGGGAATCGAAATACTGACCGAAGAACGGAACAAAGCTAAGCATCTCCACAACATTTTTGAAGAGGGTTCTGCGTAAGATTTTTGCGATCAACGACTCGCCCGTCACTCGCTCGAGGCTGGGCTTGAGGTCGACCACGGGGCAACCCACAAACACAGAGCTAAAAAGCGGTCCCGTCTCTCGAGACTGCAACTGAAGATGGTCGGCGTACATGGCCGCATAAAGAGACGCATGCCCGCCGAGACTCATTCCAAAAAGATGAATCCGAGAAATATTCTTCGAGTAGGTCCACGAACCGCTTTCGATGTAACGCGCAATCTCAACCAGCTGTCGCCCTTCCTCGAGGCCGCCCACGGCGAAACTACGATTGGCCTTGATGAAGTCTTTCCCGGAGTTACTCGGTAGCAGGAGAACATGGAACGGGCCCATGTCGTAGTAAACCATCAACGTGAAAAGCATCGAAGGATCATAGAGGTCGCAGGTGAGGCCGCACTTAAAGATCACAAGTGGACGACGCTCAGTTGTGTTTTGAAGCGCGATGAGACCTCGCACTTTCATGCCCGAGGACGGCAGCAAAAACTCCACCTCTTTCATCCGAGAATGCTTGCGGACATCATAAGTGACAAGTGACATCTCCGCGTAGTCCAAGACATTCGAGAGACTACTCCGCTGGAGCTCTTCTCCGCAGTCATCGAAGTAGTCCTGCACCACGCCCTCGAAGTTTGACCAGACGCGCGGGTCAAAGCTATCTCGTTTTGATGAGTCTCCGAAAGTCTTAACGATCTTTGTCGACAGAGCCTCAGAACGACATTCACGACGTAGAGTGAGATCCTGCGCACCCGTGGGCACCCAAGCCCTGGCCCGCCACGCGATTAAAACGAGGAGCGCCGGAGCCAGAAGCCTAAGAAATCGGATCGCCATCGAATATAGAATTTACAGCAAGGCGTGCTTCAAACCAAGTGTGATCGAAGCGAGGAACAGAGGATGTGCAAAACTTCTTCGCGACTCCACACCCGACCCGTCTCCATCGAGAGATCCGTCATCACGTCAGCACTGAAGCCGCAGGGCCTGAGCTGTCGCCAAGGCTCGGTCCCTGTGGCGTAGTTCATCGCGAGTCCGTGAAAACTCACCCAGCGACGAACCGCAATCCCGATACTGGCGATCTTACGCTCGAGCGGCAGTGCCTGCGAAGTAGCTCCAGACGGCAAGCCCTGCACCCAAACGCCTGTCTTGCCCTCGAGTGCCGAGGCCTTGATCTCGAGTGAACTGAGGGTTGCCACGATCCAAGTCTCAAGCGCGCGAATCAAATTGACCACTCCCGCGCGCGACAAGGAGGCATGTTTACGGTCCAAACGAAAGATCGGATAAACAACCATCTGTCCGGGACCATGATATGTGGCGAGGCCCCCACGCTCGATCTCGATCACTTCGGTTCCGGGATCAGCCTGCACCCAAGCTCCCTCACCGCGCTGAGCTCCGCGCCCTAGAGTGATCACGGGCGGGTGCTCAACAAACAAAAGCGTGTCGGGGACAAGTCCCGCGACACGCTTTTCGACAAGAGACTGCTGAATGAGCCAAGCCTCGCGGTAAGGAATCACTCCCAAATCGACGAGGTCGATTCGGGAGTCGCCTTCACCGACGTGGCCAAGCTCACGCATGCGTCTCGGCAGCTTTCGGTTTCTTGCGCTCAAAAATATGCACCGCCATGCCGTGCACGCTCTCAGCAGCTTCCATAATCGTTTCGGGGAGTGTGGGATGGGCATGGACGGTGCGAGCGACATCCTCGGATGTCGCTCCCATTTCAATCGCCATCGTGATCTCCTGGACGAGATTCGAAACTTCGGGACCAACCAGATGAGCACCCAGAAGGCGATCTGTCTTGCGGTCGGCGATGAGCTTCACAAAGCCCGTGGCATCACCCGTGGTGAGCGCACGACCATTGGCCGCAAAGGGGCACTTGCCAACAACCGGATCCCAGCCCGCGGCGCGAGCCGATTCCTCGGTGTGGCCCACACCCGCGATCTCGGGGTCCACGAAAATCGCCCACGGAAGTGCACGCACATCCATCGACACATTGGCGTCTTTAAAGCCCTCGACGCAGACCAGTCCCTCTTTGGAAGCCTTATGCGCGAGCATCGCGCCTCCGATCACATCACCGATCGCATACACGCCAGCAACATTGGTCTCGAGGCGACTGTTGACCTCAATAAAGCCACGATCGCCCACCTTGACGCCGATACGATCAAGATTGAGGTTTGCCGTACGGGGCTTGCGACCGACAGTGAGAAGCGCCCAATCACATTCGATCGTTGCCTTGGAGCCATCCTTGCGCTCGACGTGCACAAGCGCCTTGCCCTTGCCCTTTTCTTCGACCGCAGTGACCTTGGTCTCGAGGTGCAGTTGCACACCCTTTTTGACAAGACGCTTTTGAATCACGTCGACACATTCACGGTCTGTACCGGTGAGAATCTGAGGAGCGAACTCCACGACCTCCATTTGGGTGCCGAGCTTAATGAAAAAACTCCCTAGCTCGAGACCGATGACTCCGCCACCGATCACGACAATTTTCTTGGGCGTGTCACGCACATCGAGGGCGTCCTTAGAGCCCAAGATCGAAGTCCCATTGATCTTCAGGTGCGAGAACTCGGCGCTGGTGGAGCCTGTGGCGATAATCACGCGCTCGGCTTCGACCACGTCGTCGACACCAGGAGCCTTTTGCGTGCCATCGTAGGAATCGACGCTCGAGACGACTTTGACTTTCTTGAACTTGCCATCGGCTGAGAAGCCTTCGAACTCGCCCGTACCCTGAAAAATCGTTACACCATTGGCCTTGAGCAAGGTCGCAACGCCACCGGTGAGTTGCTTCACGATGCCCGCTTTCCAATCAATGAGCTTGGGCAAATCGACCCGGAACTTCTCAAACATGAGTCCGTATTTTTCACCTTCATGAACTTTGTCGATCACGTGACCCGTGGAGATGAGCGCCTTCGACGGAATACATCCGTAGTTGAGACACTCGCCCCCCATCTTGTGACCTTCGATGATCGCAGTCTTGTAGCCAAGTTGAGCTGCGCGAATCGCAGCGACGTACCCGCCAGGCCCTGCACCGATCACGAGCACATCAAACTGTTTTGACATTTAGATCATCTCCATCAAGAGGCGCGCAGGGTTCTGCAAACGCTCGATAACGGCGTTGCAGAAATACCCACCCACAGCGCCGTCCACCACACGGTGATCGAGCGACAACGAGAGGTGCATCGTTTTACCGATAACGATCTGACCGTCTTGCACGAGGGGCTCTTCTTGAACCTTGTAGACCCCCATGATGCCCACTTCGGGATAGTTGATGATCGGCGTCGCAAAGAGCCCACCGATGTTCCCCATCGAGGTGATCGTGAAAGTGGAGCCTTTCAGCTCATCTGCCGTCGCCTTGCCAGCGCGGACTTTGGCAGAGAGGTCGTTGATTTCCTGAGCGATTTGCAAAATCGTTTTGCGATCAGCGTTCTTAATGACGGGGACGATGAGACCATCGGGCGTCGCGACCGCAATACCGATGTGGTAGTGCTTCTTCAGAACGAGCTCCATGCCCTTGTCGCTTTCCTCAAGCGAAGCGTTCGCAGTCGGGAACTCTTTCAGGGCCCCCACGAGCGCTTTCACGATGAAGGGCAAATAGGAAATTTTCACGCCGTACTGCTCGCCTACTTTCTTGGCTTCCTCGCGCATGGCAACGAGTTGCGAGCACTCGAATTTGTCCACGTACGAGTAGTGAGGCGCGGTGTACTTGCTGCGCACCATCGCCTGAGCGATCACGCGGCGAAGACCGCGAACGGGCTGACGCTCGTCCTGAGGCTCAACGCCCGAAGTGTCACGGAAGAAATTTGCGGGAATGGGTTTGGTTTTCTTCGCGGGAGCCGCTGCTGGAGCCGAAGATCCTTGAGCCACGTAGACGGGAGAGCCAGCTTGCACGGCACCTGCGCCTTGATTCAGAAAGCGCAGCAAATCTTCTTCAAGCACGCGCGACTGCGATCCAACTTTGGGGCCGGTCGCTGGGACTTGAGAAAGATCAACGCCAGCTTTTTGCGCCATCGAACGTACGATGGGCGCTGCGGGCACATCCGAAGGAGCGAGCGAAGCAGGGCTCGAATACGACCCGACGTTTGCTGGAGCAGGTGCGGTCTGTGGAGCCGCGGGCTTGCTGATGGCGCCATTTGAGACCGCCTTCTCAGGAGCCGGTGCTGGAGTAGCGGCAGCAGGTTTTGGAGCTGCAGGAGCTACAGAAGCTGCAGCCCCTCCGTCGATCTGAGCGAGAGTCTGACCCACTTTGATCATGTCGCCTTCCTTTGCGGTGATCCCCGTGATCTTTCCCGCAACAGGAGCCGGAACTTCCACGGTAGCTTTGTCGGTCATGACTTCCACGACAGCTTGATCAGCTTGAACCGTATCGCCTTCTTTCACGAGCCACTGAATCAGCTCGCCCTCAACAACACCTTCACCAATATCGGGTAATTTGAATTCCATAATCTTTAACTCCTTCAATCCATTTCAAATCAAGTCAGCTCTGTCAGCAGAGCTCTTAGTTCACGTTCAATGTCGTGCTCTTGTGGAACGCTCGCTTCTTCGAGAGGCGGCGCCAAGCCAATCCCAGGAACATGCGCTCCAGCAAGCAGGCGAGGACGCGCGCGCAACTGGTAATAATGTTCTTCGATCGTACGGCGAAGCAGGTGCTCACCAAAGTTTGTGATCTCGGTGTCTTCATTGAGAAACAAGACTCGACCCGTCTTCACAACAGAGCGGGAAATCGCCGCCCAGTCGTAGGGGTAGATCGTGCGCAAGTCGATCACTTCGACTTCGCCGAGTCCCTCTGCCGCAAGCTTGTCGGCCACCTTCATCGCGAGGAAAACATGGCGGCTATAAGTCACAACTGTTGCGCTGTTTCCGGGACGCACAATCTTGGCTTCGCCGATGGGCGTGGGCGCAAATTCGAGCTCAGGCCAACGCGGCTCCCAGCCTTTCCGAGCTTCACCAAGCGGCGCATCGATCCGCTCTTTGAGGTCTTTCTCTTCGAGGGGCTCACCAGGGATCAGCTCCTCGCCCTTCACTCGCATGAGCGCTTTAGGAATCATCACCAGCACGGGATTGGGGTCCTCGATGGCAGAAAGCATGAGCCCGTAAGCATCGCGAGGCGTCGAGGGCATCACCACTTTCCAGCCCGTGAGTCTCGAAGCCCACGAATCAAAAGAGTGCGAATGGTAGATGCTTCCATGAATACCGGCACCCGCGGGTGTCATGACGGTGATGTTGAGGGGATACTGGCCGTTTGAAGCCCAGTTGTTGTTTCCGGCAAGCTTCAGAAGATCGATGGTGTTGAAGATGTAATCGCAGAACTGAATCTCGGCGACAGGCTTCTGGCCCGCAAGGGCAAGCCCGATCGCAGCGCCCACAATACCGCGCTCATCGAGCGGCGTGTTCCAGGTCGTCTTAAGACCTTGAGTGCAGGTAAAGACGCCCCCGAGTGGCGGGCCAACATCCTCTCCAAAAATATCCGTCACACCGAGATGCTTTTCTCCGTAATGCAGAGCCATCCGCACCGCTTGAGCCATGTTTGCCATTTAGAAATCCCTCCCCGGAACTCCGCCGCGTTTGCCGTCGGCGAAAGTATGATCTTGGAAGGTTGAGGCTTCGGGATAAGGCTCGCCCTTGATCTGATCGTGCGCCTCTTGGGCCTCGAGGTGCGCCGCTTGCTTGAGCTCTTCGATTTCTTTCTCGGTAATCCAAGCATTCTTAAGCAATTTCTTCTCGAAGGCGTCGATGCAACAAGGCTCGTCGAGAGTGCGCTGCGCGCCCGAAGACGAACTGTGTCCGTGCAGACGCGAAACCATCACCTCGAGGAAATAGGGCTTGCCCGTAGTGCGAATGGTGTCGAAGGCGGTCTCGAGAGCGGCCCAAATCTTCTCAGGCGTGTTGCCATCGACCACCTGTGCCGAGATTCCGAAGGCGCGCGCGCGATCAGCAATGTTTTTCTCGCCGTGCTGACTTTCAGCGGGAGTTGAAATACCGAATTTGTTGTTTGTCACAATCAGCAATATCGGAAGCTCAGCCCCTGGCCGTGTCGACCAGATCAGCGACGACGCGAAATCGCCCTCTGCTGTTCCCGCATCGCCGCCCACCACAACCGTCACTCCCGCAGGCTCACCCTTAAGGCGCGCGCGACGTTGAGCCATCGCCGTACCCGGGGCAACCGCGTATTGAGTCTCAATAGTCGAAGTCACGGGCACGACGTTCCATTCCTTCTTGCTGATATGCGCGACGAAATTACGTCCACCGGAAAAGGGATCGAGAGCGGTGCTCTTCATTTGACGAAGAAAATCGATCATCGGAGCTCCCATGGTGAGGACCACAGGATTCGATCGATAGTGCAGATGCAGAAAATCGTACGCAACTCCGTGTCCCTTGCGCGCCTGAAGACCTAGCGCCACGCTGAAAGCTTCCTCACCGGGGCCTCCGATCCAAAAATAGCCGTCTCCCGTACGCATCATCTTGATGAGACGCTCTTCAAGCGCACGTGCTCGCACCATATGACGAAAATACGAGAGGCAAAAATTCTTATCTTTAAAAGGTTGGGCGGGCACCCGAGAAGTCTCACTCATGCTGTCATCACTCCACTTTTCTGGCTCGGGACGAGAAAATCTCCGTGACTCTTCTCACCACGCAGAATTTTCTCGATAAAGTACTCGCCTGCCTTGTAACTTGAACGCACCAGAGGTCCCGAGGCTACATAAGCAAATCCAAGACTCTCTCCAACTCGGGCCCATTCAGAAAATTTCTCGGGACTTACGAAACTCTCGACAGGTAGTTTTGATGCCGAGGGCTGGAGATATTGTCCAATCGTAAGCACCGAAACCCCGTGAGCGATGAGATCCTTCATCGTCTGAAGAACTTCGTGGTCCTCTTCACCCACGCCGAGCATGATCGAGGACTTGGTGAGAGCACGCCGTCCGAGAGCCTCCGAGCGAAGACGATAGCCTTCAAGAACTTTCAACGACTGCTCATAGCCACAGCGTGGGTCGCGCACCTTGCGTTGCAAGCGTTCCACAGTTTCCACGTTATGAGCCAGAACGTCGGCGCCGCTCGCAGCCATCGTTTCAACGCACGCCGCATCGCCCTTCCAGTCTGGCGTGAGAGTCTCCACGAGAAGTCCGGGAGTCGCGATTTTCGTGAGACGCACGGTCTCTGCAAAATGTCCGGCGCCCTGGTCCGGAAGATCATCCCGGTCCACGGATGTAAGGACGATGTAGGAAAGTTTCATGTCGCGCACGACATTCGCAATTTTTTCGGGCTCATGGGGATCGAGTTGCATTTTTGGATTGCCGGTCGCGACAGCACAGAATTTACAGCCCCGCGTGCACACACTCCCGAGCAGCATGAAGGTCGCCGTTCCGCCTGACCAACATTCTCCGATATTGGGGCAACGTGCTTCTTCGCAGACCGTCGCCAAACCGTGTTGGCGGCTGACCTCTTTGAGGCGTTTGAAATTCTCTCCGCCGGGAGCCCTGACCTTGAGCCATTCGGGCTTAGGATGCTTTGAACTCAAGAGCTTAGAGCCATCGTCTGCCATAGCACGTCAGTTTCATAACGCGTCTAAGTCTAGGTCAAGCAGGGATTGCATCGGACGAAATTTATGCCCATGATTGGGACATGACTTTGCCCGCAAGAACCCGCGAAATTCTCATTATCGGCCCCGCCCAGAATTCACCCAGCTTCAAAGACAAACTTTCGAAGCATCTCAACAACTCCTTCCACGATCTGCCCGGAGCTCCCTTTCATTGGGATTTTCAGGGGCTAGGCCATCCCACCCAGCTGAAGAGCTTCGTCACAAGCCATGAGATCCCCCTTTTGGTGGTTCTAGACCCTTCCGAGAGCACCCACCCCCCAGAAAGTCCTGAGTGGGACGCTGTCTGCAGTGGCCTTAGGAGCCTCGATCCTTTGGCTTGCATTCTCGTCCTCGTCCCGGCCACGAGTCCTACGGCCGCCCTTGGCATCGGATGGCTCGATCGTGGCGCGAGTGGCCTGCTGAACATCGAAAGTCCCGAGTCCAGCACGGCCGACGCCCTGCGAGACATGCTCTCCCAACCGCTTCGCGTGAAAGTTCCCCGTAAGCTGCGAGTGAATGCCACCCACCACATTCAATTGCAGCTTGCCAGCCTCGAGCAAGCACTCGTCGCAGAAACCCTCAATGTTGGTCTCGGCGGAATCTTCGTAAGAGCCGTTCCGCAAAACATCGCCATCGGCGACGACGTGGAGTTTGTTTTGGAGTTTAGCGCCCAAGTCTCGGGGAACTCGGGACCGGAAAACAACAACCCTCTCGTGAACCTCATGAACGCCGAAGAGGGGTCAAGCAACTCCACACAGATCGCAGACAGCATCCGAGGCCTCGGCAAAGTCGTGTGGGTGCGCAGCACAGCTCAGAACGGGGTGCCCGAGGGAATCGGGCTTCAGTTCAAGGACGTCGACGCAGCCGGTTTCAAGAAAATCCAAGAATTCGTTGCCAGCCACCGTATCAAAGCGTTTATTCCGAAGTCGTGACACTCCACCGGCAAATCCCTCATGTGATCGTCGTAGGTGCGGGATACGCGGGCCTTCCGTGCGCTCTGCGCCTCGCGCGTCACGAAGACGTGCGAGTCACTCTCGTAAGTCCCGACGTTCGCCAGGAACTCACTTGCGATCTTTACCGAACGCTTCGCACCGGCAAACCCTACACCTTTGCGTTTCAGAAGTTACTCGCACGTCGCGGAGTTCGATTTATTGAATCACGCGTCACCAATGTCGATCCCGCAAATAAGTTGCTTGAGCTGCGCGGAATCAACCAACAAGCCCTTCCTTACGACGCACTTGTTGTGGCCACAGGACTTCGCAGTGTGATGCCGGCGATTGAGGGGCTTGAAGATCTGTATCAGCAAAACAAAGAAAATCTTTCGAAGAGGATTTTCCAGTTTAAGAAAACGAGTCACGTCCAGGAGCTACGCACAGCGCTTGCCCGAATTGGCTGGAAGCCCGAGTCTCGTGAGAGTCGCGATCGTTTTGTCGTCGTTTTGGGAGCCGGAAGCACCGGCATCGAAGTGGCGGGTGAACTCGCGTACCTGCGGGGGAACAACAAACGCTGCCGCATCATTCTCCTCGACGAGCATCCGTCGATGCTGAAGGATTTTTCTCCCATCGCGCGCAAGCTCTTTCGCAAGGATCTCAACCGTCTCAAGATCGAAACAGTTCTCGGCTCACCCGCGAGCCGCCTCAGCGCGGAAGAACTCCACCTCCAGAACGGTCAAGTGATCCCCTGGGATCTTCTCGTGCTCTGTACGGGCGCCAAACGCACCACAACGTGGTTATCCGGACTCGCAAGCGCCGAGAATCAAGTGGGTCTAGCGGTCGATGAGAGCTTCGAAATCAAAGCTCATCCACTCCACTTTGCGATCGGAGATGTCGCTCGCTACACGATCAACAGCGCTCCGTTAATGAATCCTTTGATTCTGCCCAGGCGCGCCCAGTTTGCGGTGCAATCGGGCCTCTATCTTGCGGATCGAATTCCGCTACTTTTCAAAAATTTCCCACACCAAAACCATGCTGCGTTTAGAGCCTCGGATCTGGGGTACCTCGTCACTCTCGGACCCCATGACGGTATTGGACGACTGGGCCCCCCGGCCTCAAGTCGACTCGCCAAATGGGTGTCTCCCTTTGTGCACGGAGCATCCGTCGACAAGCTCAAAAATCTCGTTCGTGTGCGCTATCTACTCACACTTAAACGCGAAGGCTACAACCCGTTCTGATCTTTGATCTTGTCGCGAAAGTGCATCTCAACAAGCAGATCGTCGAGCTGCGCCTGTTCAATCAGAGTCGATTTAAGCCCGAGCTCTTCGCAGATCACTCGATTGCGGCGGGGGCCCTGCTCGAAAAAATTTCGAAGCAGTGAAAAATGTCCGTCAAGCCGTTTGGCTAGGAGCGGATCTTCGAAACATTGGCCTTGCCACAACTCTTGATAAAGGTCCGCAATCAAATCGGAGCTCGTGCCCTCGAAGAAGCTGTGAAGTTTCTCGACCTCTAACGAGGATAGGGTCGCCCACCCGCGCCTGCGCGGCCTCTGAGATGGCTCAAGAAGAAAACAGCCTTCTCGAATCTCGAAAAGTTCGAACAGCACCTCTGTGGCCTCAGTCGTAAGTCGACGCGAACGAAAGGCGCCGTAGAACAGGTCGCTACTTTCCTGATTGGTGATCGAACTCACTAGGGAGCACCGGCAAAACCTTAGCGTGTCTGAGACCTTTCGCTCTTGCAGCAGAAGGTAGGGATAACGTTCTGGACGCGTGTTCATCACATTAAAGAACGGTCGCCGTTCTCTGAGCAGAACGTTCTCAAGCAGAAGAGCCGCTTTCTCAGACTCTGTTTCGCGCCACTGGATACTTACGACTCGACGACGTATCCGATCCAGTTTGCGCGATTCTTTCGGACTCGAGCGCCAATAGCTCGCGAGTCGCGAGCGTAACGACTTGGCCTTTCCAACATAAAGGAGACTGCCCATAGGACCGAACATCAAATAGACCCCAGGCCCACGGGGCGCACTCTTCCACACAGAGGATTCTATAAGGTTCATTCGCGACGAGACTTGCAGTCCGCGCGAATCAGGTCAATTTTGAAGTTGAGCGGATTGATCTGCGGCTTGTGGGTGCTGCCCGATAAAATAGGCCACTTCCACGAAGGCCGCATTGAAACGCATCGAACGAACGATGCGATCAAAATAACCTGCGAGTTCCTTTTCTTTCGGGCGTCGAGCCTCGCGGGAAAAGTTTCCCCAGTTGGTCACGCGACCACGCTTTCCGATCGTGACCGTAAAATCATCAGTGGGACGATTGAGAAACTGTTTCAGATAACCGCCCTCGGCCAATTGTGAAACAACTCCTGTGGGAGCGCGATCCAGACGAACGTCACGCACGCTGGAGTCGGCATTGTAATAGACAAAGAGATCGATCGGGCCGGTATCCGACAAAGTGCTCGAACCGTGGGTCACGCCAAGAACATTCTTGCCCTTATAGGCGCGGTACAGATACCGACGCGTGTTGATATTCTCAAAAGGCGAGGCACGGTCGCCGACGAGTCTTCCGATGAGCCCCATCAAACTGATGCCGCCCCATTGCGCGGGAACGAAACTGTACTCTTCGATTTTGCTCGCCTGCGGATACACACGGCGCAGTTCGGACTCGTAATTGCTCAGGCGGGTGCCGGGATGGGTCACTTCAGCAGCGCGGACAGAAACAGCCAGCAGACTCAAACTCATTGTCACGAAAAGCTTCTTCAAAAACATTCTCAAACTCTCCCCTGGGTGATAAAACGAGAATCATGATTCCCCGCTATCACAGCCTAAAAACATTCGAGTCCCGTCGAAAAAAACTCGCCGTTGTCCTCAAGCCAGATCTCGATCTATTGATCTACTTTAACACACCCGAGAAAATCAGGAACCATGATACCGAGTATTCCTATCGTGGAGATTCATCATTTCTTTACATGACGGGATTTCCCGAGTCAGCGTCAGCATTTACGCTATCGCGCGAAACACTAGGGAAAGGCACCCCCAAGAGTGTCTTTCGGATCTTCACACAGGCACGTGATCCGTTGCGCGAGCAGTGGACAGGATTGCTCTACGGGCCTGAGGGTGCCAAAAAGACCTTTGGCGCGAACGAAGCGTTCGTTAACACCGAATTAAAAACTCAATTTCTCGAATGGATGAAGTCTCGACCCAAAGGCGCCCACGTCAGAATCTTGACGAATGCGCTGCTCGATTCAGATCTTCGTCAGCAACTTTTTGCGCTGATTGAAGCCTATCCCAGTCGCACTCGAACAGGAGCCGCCCGCATTGTTGCCGTCGAAGACATCGGTCCCGTGATCCAGGAAATGCGACTCGTCAAAGATGCCGAAGAAGTCAAAACCATGCGCTACTCTGCGCGCATCGCCGCTGACGCCCATCTTTGCGCCTTGGAAGCTCTCGAACCCGGCGCCCATGAATACGAAATTCAGTCGGCCATCGAGGGCGAGTTCCTGCGCCAAGGGGCTTCTGGTGTTTCCTACAACTCCATCGTCGCGTCGGGCCACAACGCGACTATTCTTCACTACAACAGCAACAATCGTCAGATGCACGAGGGCGAATTGCTTCTGATCGACGCGGGATGTGAGTACCAGCACTATGCTTCAGATATCACGCGCACCTTCCCTGTTGGGGGTCGCTTCACACGGGCCCAGCGCAACATCATGGATATCGTGGGAGAAGCCCACCAAGAAGCCATTCGTATTTCCACCAAGGGCACGCCCTACGACAAGATTCACGCCCGCACCTCCGAGGTGCTCATCGCAGGACTTCGAAGCCTCAAACTTCTCAAAGGAACGACGAAGCAGATTTTGAAAGAATCCTCACACCGTCGTTACTATCCCCACGGGACAGGTCATTGGCTCGGACTCGACGTTCACGACCAGTCACCGTATGTCGACAGGAACGGGCGCGAAATCCGCCTCGAGCCCAACATGGTTTTCACCGTTGAGCCAGGTCTCTACTTCCTGCCTGACGACAAGACCGTGCCGGCCGAATATCGCGGCATCGGTGTCCGCATCGAAGACGACGTGATCGTAAAAGCCAAAGGGCCCGCAGAGATCATCACCACCGACCTGCCACGCTATGCCGCCGAGATCGAAAATTTCATGTCCCGCAGAAGCTGAGCAAATCGCCGCGTCAGCGCCCTGCGGGAAACAACATGCCCTCTAACTGACCCTCTTGGTCGAGTTTCTGCATGTCAGTGAAGCCGCCGATGCCCGTCTCTCCAATAAAAATTTGAGGGACGGTACGACGAGGTGCCGAGCGCTCCAGCATCACCTTCAATTGCGTAGCGTCTTGGCTCACATCGATCTCGTCATAGCCAACGCCTTTTTGCGTCAGCAAATTCTTAGCGGCGTCGCAATAGGGACAGTAGTCCTTGGTGTAAACCAGAACCTGGGATTGTTTTGGGTTCTTCGGGAGCGATTCCATGGCGTGAGCATAGGCCGAGGCCCCACTCAGGACAAGCGTCTTTCAATTCACGAAATCTGAGTCTTCTTCTGGATCCTTAGCCGGATTTTCACCGTCGCCTTGTTGCGGCTCGCCAAGCGCAGGCGTGGACTGACGGACATAGCTTCGAATCTGTTCCGCGAGTTCATCTTTAAGGAGATGAGAACTGAGCACGCCGTCGCGCAGGGCCAATGTGAGCTCCGGGAAGAGTCGATGATACCAATAGGCGTTGCGCAGAATCGACGACACATACTCCCGCGTTTCACGGTAGGGAATCATGTCCATAAAGAGTTGCGTGTCGTCAGCCACCGAGGCGTAGCGTCGGTTCCAATCTCCAACGCGTCCCATTCCGGCGTTGTAGGCCGCAAGAGCCTTCTCAAACGAGCCGTCGAAGTATTTCACGAGACGCATGTAATAGGTTGAACCCACCTGAATATTGATCGTCGAATCGTAGAGTTTCTCTGCGGGTGTCCGCTTGCGAACTTCGCGGGCCGTGCCTGGCAGGACCTGCAAGAGCCCGCGGGCATTCGCTCCGGAGCGTGCCTTCGGATCAAATCCACTTTCCTGCCTCACAAGACCCAGTAGAACTGCCGTATCGATATTTGGCGAAGCGGCATCGATCTCGTCAAAGTAAGGTTTAGGATAGTACAGGCGCAGTGTCTCGATATTTAGGGCGTCCGGATGAACAGCGTACATCCTATTGAGGATCGAAATCTGCAATCGATGTTGCGCGATGTTGTCCAGGATACGAGCCACGTGCTGAAAAACGCCGCGAGGAGTGCGTGAATCCATCGACTCCACAAGAAGTTCCGCGTAGCGCTGAATCGCGTATTCAGCGTTGTCCGTCCTTGCCAGCAAATAGAACCAAGCAAGTCTCTGATTGATTCGATCATCATCGGCAAAGTACCGATCACGGAAGGGTTGCATCTCGCGGACAATATTCATCGGTTCCCGACCCAGCTCCTTGTAGGTGCGAATCGCCTGCCAAGACAGCGGGTTCTCCGCCACAAGCTGTTCTCTATAGGCCCGCGCCTCGTCAGGACGCTTTAAGGCATCCAGCGTACGAGCCGCCCAGAAATTCACGCGATACGATTCACGGCGCACGGTGGAAAGCTGCGCCTTTTGAAAATAGCTCAGAGCCAACTCAAAGTTCTTGGCTGAATAAGCCAGAAGTCCCGCGCGGAGAAAAACATATTCTGCGTTCTTGTCTCCGGTCGATAGACATGAAAGACCGTGGGCGTCGAGCTCTGCGATGCGCTCCCAACCACCCACGTCCTCCGCGAAGTACTCCCACATTCGGGCAAGAGCGATACTGAAGTTGCGTGGACATTCCTTGGTCTTGAGCGCGAGCGCCGTCCAGCGGACGAGTTTTGGTTTGGCTTGTTTTGCGGACAATCCGAGCAAAATTCCAAGGTCTTCACTCTGGAGCTTTGGAACACGAGCGTCTGTGAAGACGATGCGACTGCGTCGGGTAATTCTCTGGCGAGCAGCAGCTGTGCGTGCTTCAAAGGCTTCAAAATAGTCTTTCAAAGCAAGACAGAGCGTGGGGTGAAAGTCTTTTGAGCATCGACCGTCCCAGCCCCTTGGTAGGAATCCCGAAGCAATCCGATCCCCAAAAACACGAGCCAGCTTCAAGGCTTCTTCAGGCGTTTTTATCTTCAGTTGACGGCTCAGTCGCTCGGTAGAAATGGGCCGCAGGGCGACCACTGGCAGCGAATCCGATTGCAGTCCGAGATGGACACTCGAGTCGACTTCGAATTCTTCGCTATCAAGGAGCGACTGGCTAAGCCAGAACATCGCGCTCGAGGTGACGATAAATCCCAGACCGAGCCCGAGGAAGAAGATCTTCCGTCCCGAGGCTGATTTCCAGAACTTCTTGATCATCCGTCTCTCCCCTCGATGGATCTAAGTACCGAGAAGGGCTTTCACAGATTTGTGACAACGCGATAACACGTCACTCATGGGGCCCTCGAGCGAGCAACCCGCTGCCTTCTTATGCCCCCCCCCCTGGGGGTTGAGAGTGCGTGCGAGAGCAGCTACGTCCCAGTGCTTGCGGGCACGAAAGGAAACCTTCCAGATCTGTGGTTTGATCTCGAAATAGAACCCCGCAATTTCACACTTTGTCGTGAGGAAGAGCTGATCAATCAACCCTTCCTTGTCATCGGCATCTGCACCCGATTTTTCGTAAGCCGCATAGCTCAGCACACTCCACACGTAGCGCGCGTCCAATTCAAAGCGAGATTCAGCGAGCACGGTCTTTAGCAAATCGAAAGCGGGCGGAGTCCTGATCAAGAGGCCTTCTTCCGCCGTTTGGGTGTGGTTAAAGCCCGTCTCCAGTAGTTCCGCACCAATGCGCATCACTTTAGGTGTGGTGTTGGAGTGTTTGAAAAGTCCCGTATCGAAGATGAGTCCCATATAGAGAGACTGGGCGATTGTTTTGGTCAGAGGAAGTCCGAGCTTTCTCACGAGATCAAAAACAATTTCTGTCGTGGCCGCCGCCTCGGGTTGATAGAGTCGAAAATCATAAATATCAGTTCCACTTATGGCATGATGATCGACCTGTCCGCGCTTCTTGGCCGCGTCCCAAATTTTCATTGTGTCGTCGCCGATACGCTCAAAATTTCCGTCGACGCAAACCATGATTTCAGGCCAAGTCGAAGGATCCTCACGGAGAATGTCTTCCGATATCTCGAAAGCATCTGCATGATGCAGAAACATATAACGGCGAGGACACGCCGTTTCGTTGATGATACGAACCTTGAGCTTCGGATACTTATGCTCAAGGATCTCTTTGAGCGCACACTGGGTTCCGACAGAGTCGCCATCCCCAAATGCCGGCGCTGTGAGTCCAACGGATCGGGCGTCGCCCAATATCTTCATGAATCGGTCAAAGTCGAGCATACGCATCCATTCCTATTCTTATCGGTGTTTCTAGTCCCGCGACTTAAGTATGACTGCTGCACCCTCGACAAAACAAGGATGCACCATGTTGTACCTTGCCAGAAAGCGGGAGAGGTAATGAGATGGTCGGCGCATGAACTTCTACAATATGACTACGGAACACTGGATTTTCATCCCTTCGATTTTTGCGTTGGGCTGGGTTGTGGGATTTCTCATGGGAGTTTCAAAGGCCCAGTCATGACGTTCGCGAGCCTCAGATTTTGCCCTCAAGCCGACGCCCTCATGGCAGGACTCGCTAGTCGTGCCCATCAGTGGAAATTCTGGGACATGATCCAAGTCGAGCGCTATGAAATTGAATGGGGTGAAAAAAGGCCTGTGCGCGTGTTTCAAGCGAGTGGGCGCACAGAGCTTAGGATCTATCAGCCCCTCACCCCGACCTCTGTCTCAGCGTCGGTTTCGCCCCACGTCTCGGCCAGTCATATCTTAACGACCTTGCTCGTGGAGGGACGCTCGCTAGGTCGACTCCGTCATCTCGAGAATTCTCCTATCCCGAGCCTCGAGGGCGTCCCGCTTCCCATAGGACCCCATCTTTTGAAGCTTCAAACTCTCGACCAAATCGACACTTGCATGGATCCCTGGCAGCTTCCGCTCGGCGAGTGGCTCAAAATTTTTTCTGCTCGCCCCACTCAGATCGAAGACATAAAATATCGAAATTCCAGTGGATTTTTAGCTCATTGCGTAAGCCAAACGATTCCCTAAGAGCTTCCCCCTTTTTTTGATGCGGCGCATCAAGTTCTTTGATAAGAACAAGGTCTGACTTGAGCAGAAGGCTTAGATTTTTGACGAGTGGACGGACCCCCAAGAAGCCGCACTTGGCTAAGCTAAAAGGGTTCCAAAAAATGACAAGTAAAAATGGAGGCATCCCATTGCGCAAATTCAAAGTTCTTCTCTCAACACTGACCGTAGGCCTGATGGCCAATATCGCCATGGCCGCTGGAACAGTCGAACTGGTGACTCTGCCGCTGGAACAAGCCACCAAGCGCGTCTCCAAGATTTACAAAATTGCCGAAGAAGAAGCGATGATGATCACCAACACGATCATCAAAGGGACTGAGCTTTCTCTCGGACGTTCTATTCCCGCGAACCAAGCTGAGTTCGAAAAGCTTCTGAGCCTACCTGGCAATGAACGCCTCAAGCGCGCTTTCGACGCCATCAACGTCGAAAAACTCGACGATGTGACCGACGCAGATCTCGGCAAGCTCGCAAACGAAGTGGGCGCGATCGTCGACTCCTCTCGCCGCGCTGCCGACGTTTGCCGCACTTGTGGCATCACCGACACCCTTTACCATCGCTTCGGACTTCGCATTTATATTCCTCTCGAAGTAGAAACCTCGATGGCCGTCCTGAAGAATACGCCCAACGATCTGAACGTGGTCGTGCGCGATATCGATCAAATCAACAAACGCGGAACCATCAAAGGCGCTTCGCAAGCTTCACTGCTGAAGATGCTCCAGGACGCCGACGAAACCCGTCGTCTCACGAAACATGATCTTCGCAAGGCTCATTATGCTCTGAAGTCTCTCGATGGATCGAATGGCCCAGAAGCCAAGTCCGCTGCCGAAACCTTCATCGCCATGGCTGACGGAAGTATTTTCAGCGACAATCGCATCGCACTCACGATCGCTGATTTCGCCGATGAAGGCCCTGAAGGCAAAGCCACTCTGGCCGAACTCTCAGACATTGGTCGCAAAATCAACACCGACAACAAGACCCCCAAAGCTCGTCGTGAAGCTCTCTGCAAGCATTTCGCAGATGTGGCTCGCGGCAAGCCCGCGCGTGAAGCGAGCTTCCGTAAGCTTCAACGCTGCCCCAACTATCAACTCGTCTTCTCCGCCTGCTCGCTCTAAGAGCCCCGAGATTTCGTAGGTCCTTCAGTCACGCAACAAAGGGCACCTCTCTTCACTGAGAGGTGCCCTTTGTGTTTTTCGATCTAGAGGCGCATCAGTAAAAACGATAAACGATAGATTATTTATCTATTTTTATAATCCTAGGAATTCCCCGAAACTAAAGAGTGTCAGGAATAATTTTTAAACACTCCTACACTAAGGGAAGGACCTCACCATGAACGAACTCAGTCGCCGCCAACTCAAATCACTCCTCAAGTCAGACACACCCCCCTGCATTTCGCTCTACGTGCCGCTGTCGATGGCAGAGGTAAGTGAGCACGGAGTTCTCTCGGGCCACTACCGAAACCTCATTGAGTCGGCGCACAATCTACTCAACAAAAGTTACTCTGAACGCGTGTCGGCTCGCATGCTCGCTCCCCTGCAGCAGTTTCAGCTTCCCGAAAAGTTCCGTGATGGGCCACCTCGCGGGACACTCGCACTCTTCAAATCCCCCACCCTTGAGGGATTTATTCACCTCCCTGAGGAGATTCCGGGAATTGCTGTTGTCGCTGACTCCTTCCACATCAAACCGCTCTTGGACTTGCTGGTGCCGCCTCGTAACTTCTATGTCCTTGACGTCCAAAGCCGGCGCGCAACGCTCTACAAAGGCACGGGCGAGCAACTCGAAGCCATCGAAAACTTCCAGGTCAACGAAGCCTCCGAGGCCCAAGCTCCAGAAGGAGGTCTATTCAAACGTCAACTTGAATCACTCCTCACAAGGACGGGTCTTAGAAGGCTGCAGACCCAGGCGCAACATCTCTCATCAGAGTTTCTGACCCGAGTGGAAGCCCAAGTCACGGCTCACATGATCTTCACTCTCGCTTCGCCCCTTTTTGTTGTAGGAAAGCGTCACTGCACAAATCAGTACATGCGCATCAATCGATATCCAGACCTACACTCAAGTCCAATCTGGGCAGCAGAGGGTCGCGCCCGAAACGAGACCTTCCTCAAGGCGATCCATGCCGCTGCCGTGAAGCAACACGAAAAGATTCTTAAGCGGGAGAAGGACAAAAATCTCGCAGCGCTTCGCAAGGCGCGCCGCAAGGGCATGCTCGAACAAGATCTTCATGCCGTTGTGCGTGCACTCACGCAAGGCCACGTTCGGACACTCTATATCAAGAAAAATGAACTTCTTTGGGGGACTGTCGATTGGAGAAGCGGTCGTTTCCGACTGAACCCAAGCCAGACAAATGCTTTTGACGACGACATCATCGATGACTGCATCGAAAAAGCTCTCGCGAGTGAGGGCACCAAAATCGTTTGTCTCGATGACGAAGATCTCGCCCCCGAAGAAATTATCAATCCCGTGACGGCAATCTTGGCCCCACCCGATCCTCGAGTGGCACCGGTTTTAGTACGAAATAACCTCGTGGGTCCGAGCCGGCGCCGCGAGCATCTTCACTCTTTGGGTTAACAACGAGACGTAGTCCGACAACGCGTCCAGATTCTTAGTTTCATTTGAAAGGCGCTTCAGGAGCAAGTCGATATTCTCGCCGTTGTCTGCGATGTCGAAAAGCTCCTGCGGCGAGAGTTTTCGCGTGAGCTTCCGAGCTTCGAGCATCTGATCGGTTGTCGTCTCGAAAATTTTTCGTTCGATCTCTTTAGCGATCTGAGCGGTCGCGCGCTCAGCGTGGATCTTACGTGCGATCTTCGTTGAGATCTCCGAACGATAACTCATCCAGTCCTTGATCAACTTGTCACCCAGATCCTGACCTGCTTTGTCGACTCCCTCGGAGAGCTCGGTCGCAGTCTTAAAGAGCAAACTCTGCGATGAATGCAAGAGTTTAAGCTGATCAAAGATTGCCACATTGGCACCTAGCTCCAGCCCTTCCTGCGCCTCTCGGCGCAGCATGTGATAGAGAAGTTTTTCGCGCGATGCAAAAACGTGCTTCACAAACGCTCGGCCCGTGAGCCCCTGCAGGAACATCTTGTTTGTATAGGCCCAGGGCGCCCCGTGGAAGAACACCTCGTAGACGGCATATCCTGGAAGTCGCCACCAGTGGAACGTAAACTCGCTCATAAGCGGCGCTAAAGTGTCGGCGTGATCTGCGATATATGTCGCGAGCTCGGGGCCCTTGATCTTTTTCATATCGCTCATGAGAGCCGCAAGAATCTTGCGCTCCTTAATAAGTTCACTCTGGAAGTTCACCAGGCGCTCGGGCTTATAGGTGAATCCATGGAAATACCCCTGAAGCTTAGCTAGTTTCTTCGGGTCGCCGCTTGCCTCGGCTGCGGCAAGAACTTTTTCGATGCGCGCAAATCTCGGCTTGAGATTGCCTTCGACGAAACTTGAGAAGGCGCGAGGATTTTCCTTAAAGTACTTCGCCAAGGCCTCTCCAGTTTTCTTGTTGATCACCTCAGGGGCCACATCGACAATGGCATCATCGAGAAACTCTCTCTTGAAATAGTTCCAGTAGTTTTTAGGAGACGAAAAATCTTTGAATTTCGTCCAGAAACGAGCCATCAGATTGCCCACACGAGGAGAACGATCCAACAGTTTCAACGTGCTCTTAGCGGCGTTGATATCAACGGCCTCGAACGCTGTTTTGATGAGATCCACTCCTGGCTTTTCGAGTTTCTGAGACTTGATGAGGTATTTGGTTCCGAGCGCGATCGTTTGGCGTCCCACCACCTTTGTCGCAAGACCCACAGGCACAAACATCGTTCCTGCCGTGACAACTTCCCAAGCGACTCCGCCCCAGCCCGCACCTTTACGACGATTCACGGCCTCTTGATCTGTGAACCCCAATTCTTGGAACTGCTTTCCAAGACGCATTCGCTCTTCACGACCCTGGGCTTTTTCAACGGCGTTCATCACGAAGTCAGCCGCTGAGTAACTCAAAGCTCCTGCAGAGACCAGCGTAAAGAGTGTGACGGCTAGAGGGCAGCCTGCCACGGAGCCGATCCCCGAGGCACACGCACCACTGGCCAGTCCAAGACCGACAAATCCAAAAATCATCAGACCCATGTTGCGCTCATCGCGCTTGCTCATGCCCATGAAGCCACCCTCGCCACGGTCGTAGAACTTCATAACTTCTGGCGGAATGCCATCCATTCCGAACGCCGCATTGAAGGCCTGCTGGGTGTGAGAGGTCATGGACATGAGATTGTCCCAGTCCTTCTCGTCAGCAGAATTGAGGCGACACAGGTCCTGCATATTTTTTTCGAGTTCCACCGTACGTTTACGAGCGGCAATTTTCATGATCTGGGTCATGAGTGGGTATTTATAGGCGGTGTCCCGCTTGAGGAAGGCCACCTTCACATCATTGGGATCATCGAAGTCTTCTTCTCGTCCCTGAGTCGTGACGTATTCATCCAGAATTTTTTGGTGCTCTTCCATCTTACCAGGAGAGTCCATGATTCTTTTGATCACCTCAAAGCGAGCCGCATCTTCGCTTTCATCGGCAAGCGCTAAGAGCTCCCTCATCTCAGTAGGGTCCGCCTCTTTTTCGAGTCGGTACCCATTGATAACAGCCTGAACATCCTTATGAGTGAGCAGGGTCTTGGTCTCGAGACGTTCCAAAAGATTGTAGTGATCCCAGTTGGCGTAGGTCCGAATCTTGAAAATGTGAGCATTGTTGTCGTGATAGCGCTGTTCAATCTTGTCCCAGAGTTGGAAGTAGTCCTTCTCGTTCTGGTCCTTCCAGAATTTCCAGCCCTCGTCACCACGACCGTAGAGCGTGTTGGCGTACATTGGGCGCACCGGACGTTTCTGATCAGCAAGTGGTAGCGCCATGAGCGCCTCTATCAAACGAGCATTCTTCTGGATTTTGCTAATTGCAGCAGGACTGTGTCCTCCACTACGACCACGTGGAACCACAACAGGTGGAACGAGTTCAGGGTGATCTCTGGCAATATAGAGTGGAAGGTATTTGCCATTGCGCAGTTCATGGAGAGCAACAAGCACCGAGATACGAATCATAACCCAAGGGTTCACACCGTACTGACCGTTCATGAACGTGAACTCATTAAAAATAGGACTCGACTCACCCTCGATATAAGAAAGGTTTCCCGAATCCATGAGATGACGCCAAAGCTGGCGCAGTTCTCCCCATGATTCGCGGAGATTCTGAGAGTAGCTCAAGGTCGCCGGAACAAAGGGTCCCCGATCTTCAAACGGAGCAAGGCTACCGCGCAGAGAGGCCACAAGGTCATCGTTTGTCCGGTATCGTTTGCAGAGACCCTCCGAGAAACGAGGACCAAAGTCGCCCTGCGACGGGGCCCCCATCCCGGCGGAATAAGTTGGCGTGACTTTGCGGCACATGTATCCGAGCAGACCTGTATTTACAGCCGAGTTAGAAATGGCTTTGAACATGAGTCTCAGTGCCCACTGCTTGTAGGGTTCTGGCCCATAGAAGGGGGGGAACTCCATGCGAATTTCGTTTGAAGTAAACGCCGTGAAAACCTCGTTTGGCACGGCCAAGATCCACTGATCTCGCGTGCGTCCAAATGACTTCAATTTGTCTCGCAGATACGGAGTGAGTCCGGCCCAGCTCATCGCCTCCACGTATTCATCGAAGCCCTCTTCGCCAAACTGAGGTTCTTTTCCGGAGGGTGGCGGTAGAATTGTCACAATCGACTGAATATTTTCTGCGTCTTCTTGCTGAAGTTTCACTGTTGCTTTTTGCAGAAGCGGTTGGAAAACATCCGTAAAATGCTCCACGTCGTCAAAGGCAGGCGCACCCATTTCGACCCAGCTAGGTTTGAGGGTCGGCCTAAGAGCATCAGACCAGTCATCACTCACGTCTTCGCCGAGAGTGTAGTGCTTTCCCTGCTGAGCAACGCGCAGCTGATGAAAAGGTAGCATTCCAGTCATGTATCCCTTGAGCGGATCGCGGCCCTTTGAGCTCAAGAAAAAGTTCGCGAAATCACCTTCCTTCAGATATTCGCTCTCGGAAAAAATCAGCCCATTGTTGGCGAGGAACATCTCCATATTGAGAAAACGTTCATCTTTCGAGGCGAGTTCAAAATTCACCGTCGGCGTCAGTTCCTTATATTTTTCTCGGCACGCTGGAGCCACACCCTGCATTTCTAGTGGAGTCGCATCATCGTTAAGTTCGCGATAGAAATGCGTCTGTGAGAGCATCAGCTGAAGGGTCGTTAGTCGCGACGCCTCCGCAAAAAACTCGACGATCTCTTTTTCGTTTTCCTGCTGCTTAGGTTTGATCTTTTCAAGTTCTTCTTTCAGAACTCGAATTCTGTCAGAGCGAATTTTCGCCGCCTTTGCTAATTTTTCCATCTCAGCCGGACGCGGCGGCCCACGACGCCCCCCCGCCTCTCGGCTAATTTTATTGATCTCGGCTTGGATGTCTCCGATGCGCTTGTTCTCGGCGGCCGCCTCCTGAAGCATTTTGGCATAGCCCTTCAGTCGCTCGTTGAGTAAGGGACTGATGCCCTCTCCAAAAAGTGAGGAATCTCTCGCGGCCGAAGTTCCTGCCGGCATCACTCCCGCGGGACTTCGCAGCTGGCTAAGTTCCGACACATCTTCAAAAAAGTTCGGAAACAAGGCAGCGTTGATCTGCAATGCCTCGAGCTCCAGGAACACGCGCCCCTCGGTTTGAATGCGCAGCATGGGCACATAAACGCTTTCCATATAGCGAGCGATTGTGGCGAGGCTTGCAGGACTGAGGCGCCCTGACTTGCGAACGAAGACTTCGATCTCGCGACGTAGCCCAAGTGCGCGATGCGCCTCTTCGACAACTCGACCCAGAACTTTGGCATTCATCGGAGAATGCACTTGTTTCAAGGCGCGCAGCTGAGTCCTCAGTCCCTGCGAGAACCACGCATCGTCGAGGCGTGCGTTGAAGTCACGAAATTTACCTACGAGAGTTTTATTGGCCTCTTGATCGTAGACGAAGGGATCCGATAACATGGGTTTAAAGAGTCCCGGCGACGAAGCCCCAGCCCCGAAAGACGAAACGACACTTATGACGAGCACCCCACGACGAAACAGATCTTCCCTTAATTTGGTCACACGCATGCCCCTTCGTTATCGGAGTCCTCGTCATGCCTCTTGAACAAAGCCTGCACCCAAAGCCGCAAAGTTTTTCCAACTGCTCATTGAAATCCGTCAATTTTCTGACAAACTGGTTCTCGGTTGAGTGGGGAATGGTTGGAACCTTCCTACTTCTGACGATTCTCTTCGCACTGTCCCTTTCACAGGAAGCCCACGGGGGCCCCACGCAGCCAGCCATCCCGATGACCGAGTCCGAAGTGATGAACTCTGGACTCCAGGAAGTCAGTCCCCAAATTCTCGACGTGATCGTGCGTCGCGGGGATCCCTTCATCGAAATCTATATTAGAGGTCAGGGGTTTTTGAAGTGCTACGACATTCACGAATACGACGTTGAACGCAGCGCTACCAAAACAGTTATCATTCCTCGCCTCAAACGCAGCAGGCCCAGCGAACCCTGCGAACAAATTCTCGAAGACTTCGAAGACAAAGTTGCCGACCTTGACCCAAACCTTGAGTCTGCCTATTCGCTAGAGGTCCTCGGATACAAGGGTTGGTACAAGAAGGAACTTCCCCGTCCCTAAGGGCGTCAATATTCTGGCTTGGGAGGGCTCGTGGGCGCAAAAAGGCGTTTGATTTATTTTGATGCCATGGTCGATGCCGAAACGGGCATTGCTTTTTTTGAAGGTGTTCAGCAATCGCTGGACGCTTCACCGTTCGCCCAAGACTTCGACCTGATTCCTGTAAGATTCAACTACGGTGAGCGCCCTTTTTCGCCGCGGCTCATGGCCGAGCTTGCTCGCGACTACGACGCACAAGCGATTATTCTCTCGGGGTCTGAGAAGAACACCACCGAGACCCAGAACGCTTGGGTGAGGGACTACTATTTCGGCCTTGAGCGTTTGCTTGAAGACGCCCCTGATCGCCCCGTCTTTGGAATTTGTTTTGGTCATCAGGCACTCGCCTGCCTCTTCGGTGGAGAAACCGCTCGCTTCAGTTACAAATCGGGTTTCGCAACAATCCAACTAGCCCATCAAGGGACGCGGCACCCGGTTCTCAAACATTTTCCCAAACTTCGCCTCGGCGTCACGCACGGGGATCACGTGGTGCGTATTCCTCAGGGTTTTCAACTTCTCGCCACGAGCGACTACTGCGACTGCCAGGCCCTGGCCCACGACACGCGCCCGATCCTCAGCGTCCAAGGCCATCCCGAACTGACTTCGGAGATTCGTAAAGTGTCCTCAGAGAAAGAGACATGGGCAAACATCTCCGACGAAGAGTTTGAAAAACAAGACGGGCCCAAATTTTTGGAAGGCGTCTTCGCTTGGATGAAAGAAAAGATTGTTTAAGATTTTAAAAATCGTGTGCGTCTGTGGCACTACACAAGGTTTAAGATTTTAAAATTGGTGTGCGCCTGTGGCACACCAATTTTAAAATCATTCAATGATTTCGAGAACAGAACGCAGCTTTAGCTTCGTAGAAGCAGCATTCAAAATGGTGCGCAAGGATTGAGCCGTGCGACCTTGTTTTCCAATCACTTTGCCGAGATCTTCCTTGGCAACATGAAGCTCGATGACGGTCGTTTGTTCACCACGGACAGCGGTAACCCGTACGTTATCAGGAGCATCGACCAGCGCCTTCACAACAAATTCAATCAGCGACACCAGCGTATTTTCTTGATCAGCCATGTTCAAACCCTCAGCAACTTTCGCTAAGGTCGAGTTTAACATGCACCGCCTTCAAACAAAAAAGCCGCTCCAAATTTTGGCCCTTGGTGGCTTCTTGTTTCTGACTCAGTGTGGCGTACGCCGAGACCCCATCCCCCAGCACTCGCAAGAGGGGCCCCACTCCGCTTCGACTGAAGACCGCAAGTCCCAGGACGGCGGCAAATGATTTCGAAACTCGTCGACTATCCGGGCCCTCTTTGGCGCCCTTACTCTAGCGTGGCAATCCTCGTGGTTGTTCTGTGGGTCATTTTTTGGGGGCCCCTCGTCATCCTCACAAGCCTCCTACGAAACCGGGACCTCACCACGTGGATGGTCAGGGCTTGGAATCGCGGCGTGCTCGCGATTTTTCGTATCAAGGTGCGAGCAAAGATCGACCCCTCTTACGATCCCACAAAACCCTGCCTTCTTGTCTGCAACCACCAGAGCCACCTGGACATCCCCGTGATCTATTTTGCCCTAAGGGGACACGTGCGTATGGTCGCTAAAAAGGAGCTCTTTCGAATTCCAATCTTTGGATACAGCCTCCGCGCGGCCGAATTTATCCCCATTGATCGGGGCAATCCGGAAGCCGGACGCAAAGCCGCGCAGAAAATATCAGAGCGTGTGCGCTCGGGTCTACAGATCTGGGTTGCGCCCGAGGGCACCCGGTCTGACGACGGAAAGCTAGGCGCCTTTAAAAGTGGATCCTTCGGCGTCGCCATCGATGCCGGTGTTCCGATCCAACCTCTCGTCGTGAAGAACGCGTATCTCGCACTTCAAAAACACGAAAAACTCGTCAAGATCGGCATGACCATCGACTTCGAAGTGCTACCGCAGATCAAAGCCTCGGATCAGGTCAAAGAAAACCGTCACCAGCTGGCCGAAGTGACTCGGGCAGCAATCCTGGCCAAACTTGAGTCCAAGGCCTAGAACAAAGCTATGGCATTTGACCTTTCAAGAACCCAGAACTGGCACGGACTATGGACCGCTCTGGTCACACCCCTCAAACTCGTCGATGGGAAATCCCGCCTCGATTCTAAGAGCCTCTCAACCCTAATCGAGACTCAGCTCGCAAGTCGCAGCCTCACGGGCCTCGTGATTGCAGGCTCCACCGGCGAAGGCTCCCTGCTTAGTGAAGACAACTTTTCTGCTCTCTTGAAAGAGGCGCACTCCATCGTCGCAGGTCGAGTTCCCCTTATGGCGGGACTTGGCATCGGAGGCACCGCGAGTGCTATTAAGAACGGTGAGATCATTGCGCGCCTTGGTTACCAAGGCTTGCTCGCCAGTCCTCCGGCTTATATCAAGACGCCACAGCGAGGACTCATCAAACACTTCACGAGTGTTGCGCAAATCGGTCTTCCTGTTTGCCTCTATGAAATCGCAGGCCGAGCGGCCTCCACGATTCAAATCGAAACGATTTCAGAGTTGCTCGCTCGCGACGCAAA
>CAMCVE010000008.1 GCA_945881775.1 Bacteriovorax stolpii | reverse complement strand
AAGAAACCATCGCCTCGGTGGAGTCTTTGGGGAGTCGCTGGGGTCTAAAACTCAATACCGAGCAACTTTTCCAAAAGATCGATTCGTCGCGCATTATGGACTGGGGGCAGTTCATTACGGGCAACGTCCTCACTCTCATCTCCTACGGTGGGCTCGTTGCGATCTATCTCATTTTCTTACTCCTCGGCAAAAGCCGAAACGATCGCTGGCCAAAAACTTTGGTTGAGATTCAAACATCGATGTCGCGCTATGTCTGGGTGAAGAGCTTGCTCTCTCTTGTGATGGCTGGCATCGTGGGAATTCTTCTATGGATTCTCGGCGGTGAACTGACATTGCTGTTCACGTTTCTGACATTCTTCCTAAACTTTATTCCTAGTCTCGGATCCGCGCTTTCGGTGATGCTGCCGCTTCCTGTTATTTGGCTTCAGTACGGGCTTGGGCCCGAGTTCTGGGTCTTTTTGGGGGTGGCGGGTGCTGCCCAGATTTATGTGGGCAACATTCTCGAACCGAGTCTCATGGGTCGCAGTCTCGATTTGCATCCTGTAACGGTGATGTTTTTCTTGGTCTTCTGGAGTTTTGTTTGGGGTGTAGCGGGTGCATTCCTTGCGGTTCCACTCACCGTGATTCTCAAAGTGGTTCTTGACCGTATTCCCTCGACGCGACGGGTGGCGGGCATCATGTCGGGTCGAATCAACGGCTAGGCGTTGCGCGCAAAATCCAGAAAACTCGTCCAACGAGGTTTCCACGCGAGAGCCTTGCGAATTTTTTCGGAGCAAATTCGTTTTCCAAGGGCCCCGTCGGGTGCAGTAAAGCGCGTGTTGGGCGAGGAGTGGCGTGTGCTCCAGGCCTGGTCAATCTCTGCCCGAGTGAGTGGAGTGCCATCGGAGAGACACCAGGCGCTGGGACTGAGCCCTGAGACCAAGAGTCGCGCAGTGACTTCTGCAGCATCGTCTCTGTGAATGAGGTTGACGAGTCCGCCGGACCACGAGGGAGATTCGCCTCGCGACTTCCAGAAAATCTGCGGACCCCGAGATTCGCTGTAAAGGCCTGCGAGCCGCAGCACATGTGCCCCTTGGTTTAGGGCTAGTGACTCGGCTGTCGCGAGCGGGGAGCCTGAATCGATCGAGCTCGTCTCGTCAACGAGGCCTCCGCTTGTCTCCAGGTAGACGCCGACAGAAGATACGAGGACCGCGGGCCCTTCTTTTGACCAGGAGTTGAGAGCTTGGGCCACATCATCGACGTAGTTTGGGCCCGGAGGAAACGCGATGAGTAGATGCGACGACTTGCTTGGCGGAGGGCTCGTTAGGGCAGCAAAACCCGCAGCGAGAATCAGGGCATGGCGCGACACTCCCTGGGTTAGGCAGAAGATCTTGTCGGACTCTAGACCCGGAGTGAGATCTGGATGCCTCTGTAAAAACAAGGCGACTCGAAGTCCGAGGTCTCCGGCTCCAGCAATGAGAAGAGTGGGGGGCTTCACAGATTCTCTAGCTTCTCGGATCTCTAGGCTTTGTTCAAGACTGATTTAAGCCTAGGGTGGAGTTTGTAATGAGCACCTGGACTTATTTTTTGATTGCGCTCTACGCTATGGCGCTCCCTTGTGCCGCTCGAGCGATTATGCAATCGCGAACGCCTCAGGGAGCTGCGGCCTGGACTGTGGCGCTTTTGGGATTTCCGTACCTGAGCGTGCCGCTTTACGTGATCTTTGGACGAAGCAAGTTTAATGGTTACCGTATCAAGAGGCAGGCGCTCGATCGTCGAGCCCGAGAAGAGCTCTCTCGAATTGAAAAAGTGACATCTCATGAAATTCCCTGTCCGCGGAATCTTGAGACTTTGGTAGCCAGCGTGACGGCTTCTCCGCAGGTAGGGTTTACGGGAGGCAACCGAATCAAGCTTATTGTGGACGCCGAAAGGGCCTACCCCTTAATGTTCGAAGAGATCGAGGGCGCCAAAAAATATATTCTGTTTCAATTCTATATCTTTCGGGAAGATCAGACGGGCTTGCGTTTCGCCGAAGCGCTCATGGCCAAGGCCCTCGCGGGAGTTGAGGTGAATTTCCTTTACGACGAGATCGGGTCGACGATTTCTGGCAGATTGTTCTCACGCTTGAGAAATGCGGGAGTGAAGGTCGCCCAGTTCAATGCGACAAAGGGCCCGCAAAACAGGTTTCAAATCAATTTTCGCAATCATCGTAAACTGTTGATCGTTGACGGTCGTGTGGCCATCGCGGGCGGAATGAATGTCGGAGACGAGTACCTGGGTCTTGATCCCGAGGTGGGGGCTTGGCGGGACGCCCAAGTGCGTCTTGAGGGGCCCGCCGTCATGGCGCTGCAAACAGCATTCGCGAAAGACTGGTTTTGGTCTCAGGGCAAGTTACTCAAGGCTCAGTGGGACCCGTGGTGTCCCGCGGATGCGGTGGCAGACGTCCTTTGTTTGCACACGGGTCCCGTCGATGACCGAAGAACCTGTTTGCAGGCGCATCTGGCTCTCATCAATATGGCTCGCAAACGGTTGTGGATTTCGACGCCCTACTTGGTTCTTCCGGACAGTCTTAGCGACGCATTGGCGCTTGCAGCTCTCAGAGGCGTCGATCTTCGAATTATGCTGCCAAGCCGGGGTGACAATCTGCTGGTGAACCTGGCTTCGAGTGTCTACCAGGCAGAGTTGCTTGCCGGGGGGGCGCGGTTGTTTCGATTTGATGCGGGCTTCTTGCATCAAAAAGTCATGGTGGTGGATGATGAGGTGGCTGTGGTTGGTTCCGCAAACCTCGACTACCGTTCCATGTTCTTGAATTTCGAAATCTCGATAATGTCGACTGAGGCTACTTTTATTTCGGAGTTGGCCCAGATGCTGTCTGAGGATTTCGACAAATCCAGTGAGCTAACGCTCAAAGACTTTGAGGGCCGAAGTTTCGGTCGTCGCCTGCTCGAGCGCAGCGCCGACCTTTTCGCTCCGATTCTTTAGACTTTTTGAGGCAGCAGGGAATTCTGGACGCCCCGAATCGGGAGTGCTAATTCGCCTATCAATGAGCGCGCATTCCGGATCGTTTTTGCCCCGAGTTTTTCAACCCGCCGAGTGGGCTCCGCACGACGCGTGTTGGCTCGCCTGGCCTTGGGACGCGAGCCTTTGGGAAGACAACCTTCTTCCAGCGCAGAAAGAATTTACGGCGCTCTGCCGAGCGATTCAATCGGGCGGTGGCGAACGCTTAGAAGTCTTAGTGCCTGACGCTCACCATCACGAGATCGCCGCGAAGGCTCTCGCCGGCCTTGAAGTGAAGTTTCATCACATTCCGGTTGGCGACATCTGGCTTCGTGACACCGCTCCTATTTTTGTTCACGAACCCGAGCACAAAACCGTGCACGCTCATGTGTTTGCGTTTAACGGTTGGGGCGCAAAGTATTTCTTAAAGCACGACGATCATGTGGGCGCTCGTGTGGCTGAGGCGTCGGCTTTGCAACTCTCCCGTTTTCCTTTGGTCCTAGAAGGGGGCTCGGTAGAGGTCGATGGCGAGGGCACCTGCCTCACCACAAAGCAGTGTCTTTTGAACCGCAACCGCAACCCCAATCTCTCGAAGCAGGTGATCGAATCCGCTCTTGGATCTGCGCTCGGTATTGAGAAGATTCTTTGGCTCGGCGATGGGCTGATCAACGATCACACTGATGGACACATCGATACGATCGCGCGTTTTGTGGGACCCGCCTCGGTCGTGTGCATGCACGCCAGTGGCACGGATGATCCCAATGCTGATATTCTTGCGCGCATCGAGGCCGATCTCGCGAGCTTCACTGATGCGCGAGGGCGCAAACTCCAAGTGCATACGATTCCGTCGCCCGGTCGCATCGAGAACGATGAGGGCGAGGTGGTGCCGGCCAGTTACGTGAATTTTTATATCGGTAATAAGAGTGTTGTGGTGCCGACCTACGGTGTCGCCCACGACGCAGCTGCCGTGGCGGCAATTGCCAAACTTTTCCCTGAGCACAGAACCGTGGGCCTTTCGGCTCGCGCTATTCTCAGCGGGGGTGGAGCGTTTCACTGCATCACCCAGCAACAACCAAGGAGACCCGAATGAGTCAGAAAATCAAAGTTGCAGCTATTCAACGTGCGTTCTCGAAGGATCTCGAGGCCAACGTGGCTCAAATGCTCAAAGACGTCGAGCTCGCCGCGTCCAAAGGCGCCCAGGTGATTTTGCCTCCAGAGCTTTTCGAGGGGCCTTATTTTTGTCGCGAAGAGAAAGACGAGTTTTTTGCTTGGGCGAAGCCCGTCGAGGGCCATCCCACGATTGCAAAGTTCCAGGCGCTCGCAAAGAAGCTTGGAGTGGTGGTGCCGGTTTCTTTTTTCGAGCGTGAGGGCCCTCACCATTACAACAGCCTGGCGATGATCGATGCCGATGGTTCGCTGATGGGTGTTTACCGCAAGTCACATATCCCCGATGGTCCTGGCTACGAAGAGAAATTCTATTTCCGGCCCGGCAACACTGGATTCAAAGTTTGGAAGACCCGTTTTGGAAATATCGGCGTCGGAATCTGCTGGGACCAATGGTACCCCGAGTGCGCGCGCGCCATGGCTCTCATGGGAGCTGAGATTCTTCTCTATCCAACCGCAATTGGATCTGAACCAGAAGACCCTTCGCTCAACACCAAAGATCTCTGGCAGCGCGCCATGATTGGTCATGCTGTTTCAAACGTCATTCCCGTGGTTGCTGCCAATCGAATCGGCACCGAAGATGGCCAGCACTTCTACGGACACTCGTTCATCTCGGATCATCGCGGAAACAAAGTTGCGGAACTTCCCGACGGCGAAGCGGGCGTGATTACGGCTGAATTTGATCTGGATCTCGTTCGCAAAAACCGGGCGTCGTTTGGTTTCTTCCGCGATCGTCGGCCTGAGCTCTATACTGCGATCACTCATTCATAGGTTTCGCGGTGCGAACTCGGCGACCGAGCTCCTCGATGAGTCGCTTCTAGGCCGCTTTCTAGGTAGGTCAAAACTCCGTCATCGAATCTTTTCACGTCTCCACTAAAATTGGAGATGTGAAAAAATTATGGCTTGGAGTCACGCTTCTTCTTTCTCCAGTCGTGCAGGCCGATCTCCTGCGAATCGGGGCCATCGGAGATCTTAACGGGACTGAGTGTCAGGCGCTCTATCCGAGCAATTCCATCACTTCGTTTGAGACGATGATCTCAAAGTACTCCCCCGACCATGTCATCTTCCCGGGTGACGTCGTTCACGGAGAATGCCTCAGCTACAGTGGCAATGAGCCGTACCGAAGCGTCGTCGCTCGGATGTGGGCAGAATTCGATCGTCGTTTTTTCTCGAAGGAGCGTGCCTCGCGCACTCTAGCCATCGCTCCCGGAAATCACGACGCTCCTTATATCGCTCCCGGCACTCGAGGTCGTGAGACTTTCGAAGTTGAGAACGCGGCCTTCAAAACCTTTTGGTTGGCCAAGGAAAAAGATCTAGGGCTGGACCGGGTTTTCGTGCCGGGTCATGAGGACAACTATCCCTTCTTTTGGGCTTACTTGTACGAGAAGGTTCTCTTTGTTGTGCTCCATAGCACCAAGAGCAGCGGAAGCATCTCAGACGCGACTCGGCAAAAAGCGTGGCTTCGCGCGTTGCTGAAAACCCCTGAGGCGCAAGCTGCTGAACTTCGTTTGGCTTACGGGCATGTTCCCCCTTATCCTGTTCTCGACCCCTCGGTAGGAAGCAAGTACTCGGCCTTCCTCAAGTCCGAACAGTCCGGGCAAAGCAACGCCTTGGTGGACATCTTGATTGATGGCAATGTGAACTTGCTTGTCGTGGGACACTCGCATGCGCCGTATCCGGGAGAGCTAGTTCGCCAAAAGGATCAGAAACGTCTCAAGATCTTGTCGCTTCCCTGTTCCCACTCTCCTAGAGCGCTTTATTCAAAGACAGCACGCTCGGATCGCGGTTTTGCAATCATCCAAAGAGATGAGACGGGAAAGATGCTCATCAGCATCAAGAATTACAGCACGGGAAAAGAGATTCCCTACGACTACTATCCGGCATCGATCGACGTGAAGAGCTCAGCGGTTCGCTATCAACGAATTGCGCGCGATGGATACAAGTCGCTTGCGATCACTCAAAATGCAACAGTTCCCTACTCACATGCTCGTGCTCTTGTTATGAAACCCGACTACGCACTCGTTCGCGGAAAAGTTTCTTGGTTTGGCCTGCGTGCTATGCGCCGCCGCGAGTAATCGATGGACTTCCTTGAAGCTTCCGCCCCCCTGCTGAGTTTTGAAGAGCTCGGGTTGCGAGCCGAGTACAGCGCCGCACTCAAGGCCATGTCGGTGTTCGAGCCAACAGCAGTGCAGGGACTTGCCATTGCTACGGCATTGAGGGGGGGCGATTTCATCGCCATCGCACAAACCGGAAGCGGCAAGACTCTTGCTTTTGCGCTGAGCATCCTCAAACGATTTGAAAAATCTCCCACAAGTCGTGCTCTCATTCTCCTCCCGAGCCGC
Organism: Bacteriovorax stolpii; assembly: GCA_945881775.1. Lineage (GTDB taxonomy): Bacteria > Bdellovibrionota > UBA2428 > UBA2428 > UBA2428 > CAMCVE01. Next base: position 100,105 of record CAMCVE010000008.1, on the reverse strand, counting down.
GAAATGGCCTTGCAAACCGCAAGGGTTTTTGAGGGACTTTGTGCCGAAGCGCCGATCAGCGCCTCGGTGGTCATCGGTGGCATCCCTGATAACAAGCAAAACAGTCAGCTCAAGAAGAACCCTCGGCTCGTGATCGCGACACCCGGGCGTCTCAATGATCTGCTGAAGAGCAACAAACTTTTACTTCAGAACGTCGACACCCTTGTGATTGACGAAGCGGACCGGATGCTTGATCTGGGTTTTGGCCCACAATTGGAGAGCATCCAAAAGACGATGCGAGGCCAGTGGCAATCGCAGATGTATTCGGCAAGCTTCAACCCCAAACTCGAAAGCCTGGCTCGGATCTTCATGCGCGAGCCCATCGTCATGATTCGAACAGAGCGCACTGAGCGCCCCGTCTCCACGCTCAAGCAGCGGGTTCTCCTCATGACTTCGGGCATGAAAAACGAACGTCTTCAAGACGAGCTCAAAGCAGTGAGCGAGAGTGTGATTGTTTTCACGGCCGACCAGGAAAGTTGCGAACGTGTGGGCAACTATTTGCGCGAGTATGCTCACTCCGTTGACCTCGTCCATGGAGCCCTCAGTCAGGGGCACCGCAGTCGCGTGCTTAAAGACTTTAGAGACGGTAGCGTTCGCATTCTTGTTGCAACAGACCTCATGGCCCGGGGAATCGACGTTGCGAGTATCTCACTCGTCGTAAACTACGATCTACCTCCGCAGTCAGAAGATTTTATTCACCGAATCGGTCGCACGGCTCGAATGGGGCGACCCGGAACCGCGGTGACCTTTATCACGCCCGCCGATTTTCCGACTTACCGGCGCCTCGCGTCCCAGCTTCAGGGCGCCGAAGAAATTTCACTCGTGCAGAATTTTAAGTTTCTCGGAATTCCGAGCGCTGAAAGTCCTACGGTGCGCGTGGACTCAAGCTATCGTCCTGCCGGAGTGACGACGGAGGCCTCTTCGAAGCAGAAAAAGAAGAAGTACGGCTCTTCTAAGAAAAAATCTTAAATCTTTTACCATGGCTGCTTCAAAGGCGAATCTTCAAAGTGCAATTCGGGAAGTCGAAAGGCTGGGGAGGGTTGCAATCTTCCCCGAGAAAAATCGAAAAAAATCATCGATCATTTCTTTGTGGGAACTGTTTTATCCCCGCACCCCAATGAGGTGGGAGTGGGACGAGAGTGCCGACAAAGGAGTGGTGAAGCTCTGGTGGCTCAAGAACGAAGTCGCTCGCACTCAAAAAGTTCTTTATGGGCGATTCTTTTCGAATCGACCCGTGCTTGTATCCTTAGCGGAGGCGCAGAGGATTCTAAAATCGCTCAAATCGCAGCCACTTTCGCCGCTCGCGAGGGAAATTTTGTTGCGACTCGAAGACAACTCTCCTCAGACCAAGCGAATGATTGGACGTGAGTTGCGTGGAGATGGCTGGGAGCCAACTCGAGCAGAGTTTGAACGCGCGCTGCTCGAGCTCCAAAGGAACTTTAAAATCGTTAGTCTCGGCGACAGCGAACGTGAAAAAGGTCCGATGCCCTCGAGTGAATACGCAGCACTTGCACTGCTCTTTCCCAACTTGAAAACTTAGCGCCTCCACCTGAGGTCAAGGCCCTCTGAGCTCTTTAGGTATGATCCTTATAGAGTCGCAATTACAGGTTCTACTGTTGGACATCTGCAGTACTGGCCAACTGGGGACGAGACAAAGCATTAGCGCTGTAGGATTTGTGACAAAAAGAGTTTGGAGCGAGGGTGCTTGGGGTCGCGGAAGAATTCATCGGGAGTGGCTTCTTCAACGATGAGGCCAGCATCCATGAAGATCACTCGATCGGCCACTTCTCGAGCGAATCCCATTTCGTGGGTCACAACAATCATGGTCATGCCCGACCTCGCGAGATCCTTCATGACGTTGAGGACCTCCGAGATCATTTCGGGGTCTAGGGCGCTTGTGGGCTCGTCAAAAAGCATGATCTTGGGCTCCATGGCGAGAGCCCTGGCGATGGCGACTCGTTGTTGTTGTCCACCGGAGAGTTTTGAGGGGTATTTGTCTTTTTGTTCGGTAATGTTCACGCGAGCAAGAAGTTCGAGGGCTTTGGTTTCTGCCCTCGCGCGAGACAGACCCTTCACGCGAGTAGGGGCTAGTATGAGGTTTTCGAGCACCGTGAGATGCGGAAAGAGGTTGAAACTCTGAAAGACCATTCCGATTTCCTGACGAAGCTTATCAACGTCTTTCTTGGGATCGATCAAGTTCCCGTGGAAGCGCATCTCGCCGCCTTGGAAGGCTTCGAGCTGGTTGATACTTCGGATAAAGCTTGATTTCCCGGAACCCGAAGGCCCCACAACGCAAATCACTTCGCCGACGAGCACTTCGAGATTCAGCCCTTTTAGGACGTGAAAGGAGCCGTAGTATTTTTGAAGGTTTCGGACGCTCAGCAAACTCTCAGACATGCGCTTTCAACCTCATGGTGCGCTCCAAAAGCGAAGTCACAACGGTGATCGCAGACGTGTAAATGAGGTAGAGAAGGGCCACGGTACTTAGGACCGGCACCGGCAAGAAGGTTTCGCTCGAGATACGATTGCCGGCCAAGGTGAGCTCCAAGAGACCAATCGCAGAAGCGAGCGAGCTGTCCTTGAGAAGTGCAACGACGTTGTTGACTAGGGGTGGAACAACAATGCGTATGGCCTGAGGCAAAACGACCCAGCGAAGTGTTTTGATGTTGGAGAGTCCCAGGCTTCGAGCTGCTTCGCTTTGTCCGAGAGGGACCGCCTGGATGCCAGCCCGAATCACTTCGGCATTGTAGGCACCCACGTTCAGGCCCAGCGCAACTGCTGCCGCCCAAAATTCATCAAACTGCAGCTGGGGCACCAAAATGGGAAGGGCGTAGAACACAAAAAGGATCTGCACCAGAACAGGAGTCCCGCGAATCAGCCAGATGTAGGCAAAGGCCGGGGCCGAGAGCCAGCGCCGGGGACTTCCGCGCGCGAGCCCTAGCAGCATGCCGATCGCAAGACCAAGAACTGCAGCATAGAGTGTGATGAGGAGCGTGACCTTGGCGCCCTGAACGAAGAGATCTGATCTGGATCCGATCGGCTCGGGCATGAAGACCAAAAGTTTTCCGACCACGAACGAAAGCAGCACGAATCCAAGAAAACTTCCTACGAGAAAGAGGAGGCCTTGCGCGGACCTAGAAGCAAAAACTCGCTTCATTTTTATTTACAGCGAATGTCGAGGCCGAAGTACTTTTCGCTCAGTGTCTTGTAGCGACCATCTTTGAGAATCGTAGCGAGAGCTTTGTTAAGGGCTTCGCGCAGCTCCTTATTTCCCTTTGAGACCGCCATCGCGATCTTCTCTTCGAAGACCAGCTCTCCCATAACAAGTTTGGCTTTGGGGTTGGCCTTGATGGCATCTAGCGCAACAAATTTGTCTGTGACCCAAACATCGGCCCGTCCCATGAGAAGATTTTGGAGAGCGTCGGTGTCTTTCGGAAAGGTCTTAGCTGTCTTGAGGCCGTTGGATTCGAGCCAGCCGAGATAAGTGGTGCCGACCTGCACGACAACCTTTTTTGTCTTGATGGCGTCGAAGGTTTTGGGGCCGCCCTCTTTGCTCACGATGACTCCGCCCGTGCAGTAATGAGGATCGAGGAAGTCGACAACTTTGGCGCGCTCCTCTGTGATCCCGTGCGAAGAAACGACAAGATCGGAGCGATCTTGCGCGAGACCGATGAGCAATGAGTCAAAATTGAAGGTTTTCCATTCGGGCTTGAGCTTCAAATTGCTCACCACGGCGTTCGCGACTTCGACTTCAAAACCTGTGAGATCCTTGCCCTTAAAAAAATTGAAGGGAGGAAAAGTTCCCTCTGTGGAAAGTCGGATTAGCTTGGAGCCTTGCAGCTCCTTCAGGGACTTCGCAGCGACAAGCGGGCTCAGGGTGAGGGGCAAAACAAGAAGGGCGATTTTGAAGCTGTTCATGTTGAACTATTTAGGACTTCTTGAAGTTTCTCGCAACACTCGGCGTGGAGAGTGTTGCCAGCGCTTCGCGCGGAACGACTCGATGTCATGGAAGCACTTCGTCAGGACGACTAAGTTAGCGACCTTTGATGTAGGAAGTCTTAAGTCCCATCAGATAGGTTGTGTCATCGTCGGAGCGTATCACGAGTCGATCGCCCGCCTGAACTTTTCTATCAAGGGACTCAGGTGTGGCGACGAGGAATCCCTCGGGCGGCACGTTCTCGCTCGACATGAGTGAGTCGCGTGAGCCATCGGCGCGCACGACATCCACGCTGAGCCTCGCCCAACCTTTGGTCCCCCAACCGCCATCGCTGTTGGTGGTCTTGTCGGAATGCGAATCACCTGCAGCAAGCTCAATTTCCGAGAGGATCATGCCTTCTTTGAGTGGAATAGAAAGGGTGGAACCGTGGTGTTTCCAGCCCTCAGGGAGTTTTGCTTTGGAATGGGCGCTTGAGTAGCCAAGGGCGATTGCACCAGGAAAGAGCCCCTCAAAGGCCTGTCCGCCGCCGAGAGTCTTGTTGTGACCATCGAGCCCAAAGGAGGTCCCTTCTGAGAACGCTCGTTTGTCTTCGAAGTCGGCCTTGGGTGCGTCCACTTTTACGATCAGTTGACTCACTTTGACGGGATCTTTCCCGTTGGAGCACATTCGCGCTCCATGCGGCTTGAGGGGCTTTGAAGAGGACTTGCCTGACTTGTCGCCCGCATGGCCGTAGTGGGACCAGTCATAGAGATTCTCGATTTCGACACTGTGATCTACTTCCGCGAATTTTGCTCCGCGTGCGCCACTGGCGGGTCCCTCCCAGTAGCGCCACGAGTCTGTTTGCTGGGGGTCATAAATCTGCATCGATGTGGTTCCCGGAACGGCGTCCCACTTTTCTCCGGGTTTTGTACCTTTCGTCTCATCGGGGTCTTGGCGGTGTCCAATGATTGCGAAGTTCACGCCGCGCTCGCCAAGGTCGCTAGGAATCACAAAATAGAGGCATTCACCCGGCTTAAGAGTGCGCTCTGGAAAATTGAAGGTGACCGAACTTGAAGTCCTTGAAGAGGCTTCGTCCAAGATTCCAACAAACTTGTTGCCATCGGACTCCTCACGACGTGCGGATGCGATCACTTGTGCTTTGGAGACGCTAGTGGCAAATGAGGGATCGTTTGCGAGCGTTGCAATTTTCTCAGCGACTTCACCCGAGCGCGTGATCTCGGCAGCTTTGATACAAGCTGTGTCGGGGCTGAGTCCCGAATTCTGGCGTTGGATCATGTGGGCGATCATGGCTTGAGCATGAACTTCGGAAAGTCCGGCGCTCGCGACAGCCTTTCTCAAGGCATCAGCGTAATTAGAAGTGGCGGCAAGGTCTCGGATGGCATTTAGATTAGCGCGCAGTGGGGTGAGCTTCTGCGAGAACTCCATCTCACCCAGTCGGTCGAGACAACTTGATGCCGGAAGCTCTTGCGATACAGGGCTGGACCAGGAACCATGGGGTCCTGCCATGAGCGGCTGGCTCAAAGAGGCCGCGACTAGTAAGGCGGATAATTTCTTCACATCATTCCCTACGGGAGCATTTTATCGAGTGCTTGGCGGAGCTGACGGGCTTTCTTGTCCGAAAGGCGGTGCAGGTTTTCTTCAATGTGGAGGATGTCCGCATTTCGCTGGGCTTCGTTTTCGTAGCCCACTTCACTTTGCATTCGGTCGCGCAGTTCGGGGCTCGCGCTTTGTCCCTCTTCGCTGCGGTATGTTTGCCGCATTTTCTGCACGAGTTTGATCTCTTCAGCGCTCAGTCGTTCAATAGTTTGCGCGGGTTTGCGTTTCACGACGGCACCTCTGGGCGGCTGACTCTTTTCTGCCGCATGAATCTGAATTGAAAATAATAGGAGGCATAAAATGCTGATTGCGAGAGAATTGAATTTCATGAAGAGGAACTCACTTTCTTAGATGGGCTCACTCGGCCACCTCTTCCATATAAAAGATCTTGGTGGGCGCTTCTTCCCATGAATTTGCGGGCTTGGCGTCGGTATCTTCGACATGCAGAACGCGAAACTTTGCACCGGGCCTGAAGAGGACTTCTGCCTCGCCCCTGTGGGCGGAATACCTGTCCACGTATTTTCCGGTGTAGGACTGGATCACGAAGTGGTGCTTTCCGCCGAACCCTTTCTCGCTCGAGGTGCTTGTGAAGGAGGGATACTCCACCACAGATCCTACGGCGTGCTGAGCAAGAACGGAGTCGGGGAGCGAAGCTCCACGGTTCACCATGCCGATAAAATTTGGAAGTTTCGTCAGTCCAGCACTTGTCCCGTCGATAACGGCTCGAACCTGAGGAAGTTTATCGGCATTTTTCGGACTGTCCGGGTTTCGTAAGATGGGATTGATGGTGTCGTATCCGATGCCCGTGTAGTATTTGAGTCCTTGGAATTCTGTCGGCGAAAGCCCATCCGTGTTGACAAGTTTGTAGGTGATTTCGTCGAAAGAGTCATCATCGTGCTTGTCCAGGACTTTCATGGCCTTCTTGTAGTCGTCTGCTGTGGGGGATTTGAGCAATGCCCACTTGGAGTTGATCTGCATGACGCTCAGATTGGCTCGCGCGTTGCCTGCGGCAACGACTCTGTAGGCCTCTTTCTGGAAAGCTTTCATGTGTTGTGGGTCGTCGAGCTTTGTGGGTTCCGACTTAGCCTTGTTGCAGGCGATCATCGCCTCTTTCCGGTAAGCGGGACCATCGGCTTGAGAGGGGTCTCCGGCAAAAGTCTTGAGCATCTGCAGTGCGGACTCAATGTCTCTCATCTCGTCTGCGCTTTGAATGCTGCGAGGTGAGAGCATTTTCCCAATCTGTGGTGGAAGCTCATCTTTGCTGAGATCCACTTTAGCCATGGAACCGGTCACGTAGTCGCGAATGCTATCGTATTTCTTTTTTGACTCCGTGAAATAGCCGAGCCCACGTTTGATCGAGTCAACGCAGCTTGAGAGTCCTTCGACAAATGTTTCTGAGCTCTTTGCGTCGGCCAGTTCTTGGGCGACACCTTCGTGATCCTTGGTGGGGCTTTGTGAACTCCCGGAGCCGGCTGAGCCTGAAGACGCTGCGCTGTTGCTCGCGCCTGGATATCCAGGTGCGCCGCTGTAGACTCCTCCATAGCTGTAAGGCTGCGCCCAAGCATCTGTCGTGAAACTCAAGGCGACCAAAGTCGCTAAGAGAAATTTCTCCTTTAAAAAAAAACGAGTGAGCTGGCTTATCTGCACTTTCCCACGATAGCGGAGTGAGTGAAGTGTCAGTGTTAAGAGATTATAAAGACGGCGAGAAAAATGCGGAGTTAATAATTTTTTCTAAAATCGTGATGTTTCGAGAGTACGAAACTAGGTTCAATTTGAATTCTGTAATCCGTTCTTAATGAAAGGAGGACAGCTACACATGACACTCATTACGAATTATATTCGGGTTACATGGGCTCGGAGCGAAATCAGTTGCGGCCGTTGCCGAGCAGTTCCCGCAGCATGCGCGGGGCCTCTTGGGGATCGAGCTTGGCGCGACGAATGAAGTCGATCGCCTCGACTTGAGTCATGCGTCCTTCGGCCATGCGTCCGCAAAGAGCGGGCTCCAAGGGATCGGTGAGTTCGTAGATACTTTTGTGCTGGGGCCAGAGATTAGAGATCTCGTTGCTACCGCCCATGCAGAGTGGGATCAGGTGGTCGATTTTGAAGTTGTTGCGACCGGTGCCACGGATATTGAAGCCGAGCTGGCGATCGTAATCTTCGATGATCGCCCACTTGGTCTCAGACGTAACGGAGCGCTCGCAATAGGGAACTTTTTCGGGGTAGCGGAACGAATTGGGGCGCTGACAGGTCGATCCTGGGGTCATTTTCATGTTGGGAGATTCTGGGAAATCGGGGTTGGCCCAGGAGCGTTCAGTGGCCTGGAGGGGCAGAGCCGACAAAACTATGAAGAGAGCGCCAGTAGAAAGGGTGAGTTTCTTAGCCCAATGAAACATTGGAAATGCTTATAAGATGCATAAGTTTTTCTTACAAGTGCGGGGCGTTGTTTTTTTGCGTTTTCTGGAATTTTTTTGGATTTATGGGGCTACAGCGCCACTTTAGTAGGCAATCACCCTCTGGAGGAGCAGGCCGAATTTTGTGTTTTGTGCGCCGGCTTTGCTGGGTTCCTGCGCGGAGCTTTCGATGAACCAGCCGCCCCCCAGAGAACGGCGGAGCGCGACTGTCCCTTGGCCTTCCTGCGTCCCGAGCCGGAGGGTGTGGCGTTTGTCCAAACGGAGTTGGGCCGTGACATCGTTGCTTGAAGGATCAAAACCGAGGCTTTCGATGCGACTTCCGGCGAGCAAATAGAGAGTGGAAAGCGAGAAAAACCCCTGAGCGAGGCCTGCTTGGACTCGGCTGATTCCCTGACGACCTTCGGGGTCGAGCTCGCTCATGGGACGACCAAACAGCAGGACCGAATAGATGTCATCGGTTGAGAGTGGGGGTTTGCTTTCAAAAGCTGTTCGAGGCGAATCCAGTGTGCCCTCGATTTTGAGGAAGATCTCATATTCTGGCAGTGCAAAGCGGATGCGTCCCTGAAGGGTCGGATCGGAGTCGTTGTTCCAGGTCGTGACAAATTTCTCCACCTCGATGGGTCGTCGTAGAATCTCGGCCTTCATGGGAAGAAGCTCGACGCTGCCTGCTTGAGGACCTTCGGGCCCCACCATGAGATCGAAAAGAAATTTGAACTCTTCCTTGAGCAAAGACGTTCGTAAGGAGACAGGCTCGCGAGTCTTGATGGCCACCGTCCAGGGACTAATCTCGCGCGGTGACTCGCGCTTTTTAGCCGATCGATCGCTCTTGTGATGAATGCGAGGATCTCCCATTAGAGCAGGCAGCGGTTCGCGGACCGAAACGCGCGGGAGCATGAGCAAAAACTTGTCGATAAAAACGGCGATCTCCAGGCTTCCGGCCTTGGGACGATGAATGTCGCTCGTGTCCCAGGGCACCAGGCCTTCCACTCGCAATTTGATTTCTTGTTTGGCGCCCTGCAGAGCCGTTGCAAAATTCAAGCGGGAAACGAGTCGTTTGTTCTCGAGGGTCGAATTGAATTTAAACTCGAGGGGTCCGTCCATGGAGCTCAGGGGTGCAGGAGCCTGGTTGTAGCCGGCGGGAAAGGTATTTAAGAAACGTTTGAGCTTTGGGATCGACAACTCGGCGCGTGCAGCAGGAAGGAGTTCTTCGAGTGCGCGCCCTGGTTTCTGAAGAATGCGTTCCACGGAAACGGCTTTGTGATCGAAGTGTGCCGCGAGTTTCCAGGAGGGATTTGGTGAGATCAAGTCAAGATGCACCTGGCGAAGCATCGGATCTGAGAGATCGTGTTCGAGCTGGGCATCTAAGTTGAGGGTGAGGGGCATTGCCGAGATGCGAATCTTCGAAAGTGCTTTCGGTGCGCGCAGAGAAGACTGGCAGCGCAGGGCGATCGGACTCGGGGCGTCGATTGTGTGCAGGCTTCCAAAAGAGAGTTTGCAGATGGGCGCATCAAGGATGGAAAGCCCTCTTGATTGGGCGCTCACGACAAGTTGCCCTGAGTCCCATTGTACGAGGAGATCGAGGGGCTTTGAGTCGGTTATTCCAAGCTCCACAGTCGAAGACAGAGTGAGTGTGGGTGAAGCGTAGCTCGCGTTAATTTTCGAGAATATCGCTAGCGGCGTGCTCTGAGAATCTTTGATGCTCTCAATACTCAGTCGAGCTACGTCGACATCAAGATCAGGGAGTGAGAACTCATGGATGTCGCGGAGAAGTTTCTTCCAGTGGAATTTGGCAATCTTTTCTTGCGAAGGGGGCTCCGTGGAACTTCCAAAACCCAATCGAAATTCGCGCGCATGGAAACGAAGAGGACTGAGAGGCAAGACGTCGAAGCCCTGCTTGAGAGAGTAGCTCGCGCGAATCTGCAGTTTGAGGTCAGCGTCTTCGATCTCGAAGATGTCGCCCCCCGAGGAATAGGTTGCGCTGAGATCGAGGGTGTCGACGGTGATTTTGTATTCCAAAAATGCAGAACTTGTAATTCCAACGTTCAACTCTTTCCAGGTCCACGCCTTCGAAAAATCCTGCTTTCGCAATAGAGAGACGGCCCACTCCTCCTGGAACCAAACCTGTGGAAAGCGCAGAGCCAGCACCAAGCAAATACCCAAAAGCAGAACGATTGAAATGAGGCTCACGCCGATAAGCTTAAAGAGGAGTTTCAACTTAGAACTCTCCACCAAAAGCCGCGTAAGCGTAGAAGTCTCCAACCGAAGGGCGAGACAAATAACCCTGAACTAGCCCCACGGGGGATGACCACCTGAGACCAAGTCCCAAGGTCGAGTAAAGTTCTGTACCGAGTCGATTGGAATTTACACCCACCGACCCGAAGTCGAAGAAGGCGTAGGGTTCCCACTTGGGAATGATGAGATCGACACCGCGAAGCTCGAAACCGGTCGCAGCCGAGCTGAGGGCGCCGAGACCCTTGTTGTCGGGAATCGACTGTGGTCCAAAACCACGTAGGTTCTCGAATCCCCCGAGATAAGTCTTCAGCGACGGAGGAAGCGAAGCCAGTGAGGAACTGCTTGTCCAAGTATTTGAGCCGAGCAGGCGAAGAGCTCCAACGCAGCGACCTCGACCGCAGACTCCCAGGCTAGCTAGTGTGCGGGCCTCTGCGGCGACTCGGAAAGTGCGATCAGGAAAGCCAAGAGTCGGATCGCGGTACTCCGCCGAGAAAGCAACGAGAGATCCGTCTTGGGGGTGCGCTTCGAAAATCTCAAAGGCATGAGTGCGCATTTCTGAACGGGCAACAAGAGCCATGGAAGATTCTTGTCGAAAGCGCGAGTTCTCTAAGCTCTGATACCAGTTGGTGATAAAGGCCGGTCCTGCTCCGAGGCTCCACTTGGCCCGAGCTGTGTCCCAGGTGCGACTCGAAACAGCCTCGACCGCTTGAGTGAGTTCAACGAGGTCTTCAGTTTGCCTTCGTGAAATTTTGAGTTGAGGCGCGATCGAGAGACGTGGGCGTGAGGGCCAGGGAAAGTATTCGGAACGAGCGATGAGACTCTGCTCGAGGAGTGAGGCCTGAAGAGTGAAACTCGCTTGCGCCGCCATTTTCGAAAAGCGGTGGTGGCGCCACGAGGCTTGAAGCAAGGGACCGCTCTCGGTGTCCACGCCGACCCCGAAGCGCAGCGTCCTTGGGGGGCCGATAAGAAAAGACTGCTCAATAGGAGACTCGTTTTCTTTGCAGTTTTCCTTAAAGAAAGTGCCCTGGACAACGTTGTCTCGCTGCAAGCGTCTTTCGTAGAGCTCGAGGTAACGAACATCGTAGAGAGTCGTCGCTTCGAAGGGTCGAAACCTGAGCAGCGCTTCTGGAAGAAGGCCGAGTATCGGGTCGACTTGGAACTTCTCAAAGTTGCGCTGAGCCCCCTTGACGATCTTGAGCGAAACATCTGCGCCGTTTGACTGCGAGGAGACGGAGGCGCACGAATGTCCCGTCTCGAGTAGTTTTCTCTTAAGGGTCGACTCGAGTGAGTTGAGGAGGCTAGGGCGCAGCACCTTTCCTTTGAAACGTGCAGCGATGCGACTTAAGGAGGCGTCGGGAGGGTTGATGCTGACGCTCTCAACGCGCACCTGCTGGCCGGGTTCGACGACGAGTGTTCCGTCTTTGATGTTGATCTGAGATTTGACGTAGCCGCGGTTGTCGAGAAAAGCGCGCAGATGAAAGGCCGCCTGGTAGAGGGGCACATCACGATAAGCAGCGTTCTCTGTGTCGCCGCATATCCAGCGAAGCTCAGACGCGTTGAGTGGGGGACTGATGGGGCTGAGGATTTGGATCTTGGCGCAAGGGGCACGCGCGGGTTGTCGCGATGCCGTGGCACAACCTATGAGGGGTGCCAGAGTCGCGAATAAAAAAATGCCTAAGACATTGGTGTTCATGGGTATTTACGATGGCAAAGACTAGGCCTAATATCGGAAACCGTGCAATCACGTTCTTCGGTATTCTCATGGATTGGTATCGGTGCTCTGATAGGGGCGCTCATGGCGTCTTGGCTCGCTCCCAAGGGCATCGCTTGGTACTTCGATCCACCGGTCAACATTGGAGTCAATTGTCGCGAGGCCACGGAGTGGTCCATGTCACGCCTCCTGATGGCTCAGTTTTGGGGCCTTATCGTTGGTGTTATTGCTTCGCTCGTGATCGCCTCATTTTTGCGGAAGAAGCGCTCGCGCGCCCTCTAGGCAGGCGTGCCGTTTTTTGTCATCCGACGCCTAAGTCTTCGACGGATTTAACGGATGCCCTGGCTCGAGATGGCCTTCTCCCATGGCATGATTCCTGAACATATCTGATCCGTATGAACCGCTTCATTGCTACTACTGTTTGGTCGAGTCTCGGACTCCTCGCTGCTTGCGGCGTCAATGTGCCTGTGACGGGCATCTGGACTCAGGCCGACGAGATGTCTCCTGCTGTTTGGAATGCGGAAGTGAAAACTCGCTTGGAAAAGTTCACGGTGCCTTCTCTTACGGCTTCTCAAGAAAGCTACTCTAAGAAGTTTAGCGTTGAGGGAGTGCACGGAAGAAAATTCGTTTATTTGATGGAGTCCGACGACGATGTTAAAGCGGCCACCAAATCCAAGCCTCAGGGACTCACAAAACTTTGTCCTCGTTATGGACTGCTAACCCCGATTTCGAAGGCGCTTGTGTGGACCTCCATCCTTGACGCCCTCTCCTTTAGCGAAACCAAATACAGTGTCCAGCTCACGTATCCTGAAAAATTTAAAGACTCTGACGGCAATCCGGTTGTCTCAACAGGCCTCTTTCAGCTTTCGCAGGAAAGTGCTCGCGCGCACGGAGGCTCGTGTCAGGGCGCTAGCACTGAGAAGTTGAAAGACGCTGACTTCAACGTTCTTTGCTCGTATCAAATTCTCTCAAACCAAATTCTCCGCACCGAAGTGCTTTTTTATGAAGACCGGGAATTCTATTACTGGTCGACTTTCTCTCGCGGTCGCAACCCAGGAGGCTTTGCTCGCTTTATGGGTCGCCTCTCTCAGCTCATGAGAGATGGGGATCGTTGGCCGCAGTCCTGCGGACTGCCAGATTCCTTCTAGAATTACTTCTTCTTAACGCCATCTTAATGATGCGCGCTTAGAGATTAGTTTAGAATCGAGAGGCGCCCTACTGAGGGGCCCCACCAATGACGAACAAACCTTTCTTTTGGAGTCGCTTCCTCCCTCTGGGGTTACTGATATTCTGGGGCCCCACCGCGGGAGCTTGGCCCTTCAAATCAAAGAAGAACCACGACGCTTCGAAGGCCACTTCGTCAAAAGATTCCTCGCGTGCGGGAGTCAAAGCTGCGGGGACTCCGAAGTATCTCGACTGCAACAAAAAGACTCTTGAAGCGTTGCTGGAGCTGAACCGCCTTTCCCAAGAACGTGTTCTTGGGAAAGGCGGCAAAGGAAACGAAGCCTTTGCCGAAACCTTTGCATCGGATCGACTTGTGATCACACCCGAAATCGAAAGGCAGCTAGCGGAAGTTTTCCCTAAGGGCCATCCACTCGGCAAGCCCAAGGGAATCTATGTGCAGCCCTGGGGCAACGCCCATGTGATGCGCGTGGCTTTCGATGCACCGAGTGGTCAAAATCGAGAGATTGTCCTTCGCTCGTCTCCAGGCGAAGACTTTGGTCGTGTGAATGCCATTGCGATCGAATTTAATATTCAAAAAGGACCCGGGCAGAAGGAGTTCGGAGAACTTTGTCATTCGGAGATCGCGCTCCTGTCTGTAAGACATCTGTACCCACGTTCTTATACGCCGACACCAAAAGTGAGACGCGTGATTACTGATCCAGATCCCGCCAAGCAGACTTTGATTGCGGGAGTCGAGACAGTTTCAGATGGCAATCTGATCGCTTCATCAGAGCGAGTCACGCTTGATGCCAGGAACATGACCGAGGGACAGCTCGAGCGCTACGTGACCTCATCGAACACGTACACTCTTAAAGAAACTCCTTTGCCTGCGACGACGGCGGCTCTCAAGACAGAGACGAAATACAACACAGTGCAGGAGGGGGCGAACTCGCTCAACACCTCCGGGGCCAGGCTCGATACGAAAGTCACGGACACCCTGAAGACTCAGCTCTCAGGCGGTTACGCCATGACCGAAGGCAAGCTAAGCGGAATTCAAACAGGTCTTGGGTCTGAGCTGCAGCTGAGTGAAAAGTCAAAGCTGAGCTTGACCGGGGCACGAAAGGAGTCCCTGGGGGCGCCGACGAGCGATGATGCGATAGGTGCCGGACTTTCTCTCGGCAATGTGCAGCTCTCAGGGCAATTGGGCACAGCCAGAAACACGGAAGAGCTGGGAGATACCAATCGTCGGGGTTTGGCTACAAAGCTGCAAGTTTCGCCCTCTGCAGCAATTGATGTCGGCGTGGCAGAAACCGAGACCACGAAAGTAAAAAATTCCAATACGGTTCTTAGTCTAGGAGTGAGACACTCTCTTCCCGAGGGGGGCGTTGTTGCCTTTTCTGGCAACCGCGACTCGGATACCGATACTGTCGGCGCCAACCTGACCTTAACCCTGCCTTGGCCGGGAGAAAGCTTGGCGGCTAAGCCCGCCGCGACTCCACCCAAAGCCCCTACACTCATGCATAAACGAAAAGAGATTATCAAAGACCCTAAGAGTGGCGAGTGGGTTTATGTTGTTCGTTTCTATGACGGGCGCGGCGAAAAACGCGGGGAATTGTCGACAGGACAGAAGGCTCCAGATCCGGAGTCTTTAATCCGCGAGGTCACGCCACCACAATCCAAAATCCCGTAGCAAAACTCGCGAGTGCGGCCCAAAGGTACTTCGAGGGCCAGCGACGCTCGACAAGGCATTCGAGTAGTGTCGCAAAAAGTGGCGATGTGATCGCGATACCCGAAAGTGTCGCGAGGTGTCCGGTCTGCAGAGCGTGAAGATAGAGGCCCAGTGAGAGCAGTGTTCCGCAGAGGCTTGCCACGACGACAAGAGCCCGACGGCGCAGCGTCTCCGAACGAAATTTTGCGATGAGATGAACAGGCCTGAGAAACTTCGCGATAAAAAGAAACCCAAGTACCGCGCCGCCAAATCGGTAAAAATTTGCTTCGAGGCTTGTGAGTTGTGGCGTGTTCTCAAAGGCGGCGCGTGTGAGGAGGACTCCGGCTGAATCAAAAAGCACTCCCACAAGCGCCCACAGGAGTCCGTTCCACTCCCAACGCCCTCGCATGCGCCGCGCTTCGAGGCTGAAAATTACGAGACAGCTCACAAAGAAAAAGATGCCCCAGAACCGGTGGGCATCGAGAGACTGGTCAAATAATACGAAGGCCATCGAGCCTAGAATCAGAGGCTGAAACCCAAAAAGCATGAGTGTGCGCCCTGCGCCAATGAGGCTGTAAGCCTGGAAGAGGCAGACGTCTCCAATGGCGAGCCCTATCAGGCCGCTGATGAGAAGGAAAGCAAGTGAAGTTGCGGAGACCGCATGAAAGGTTCCGAAGATCGGAACGATGAGCAGCAGCACCATAAAAGCCAAGCTGGCTTTGAATGCGTTCATCCAAAGCGAAGAGTGCTTGCGGCTAAAATCGGCGAAGACAAGACTGGCCGAACTGAAGAACAGATTTGCGCCCAGGGCGTAGATGAGCGGCGCTTCGGGCAAATTCATTTCGACTTAAACGAAGGCTCGAATTAAGCGGGCTTAGCGGCGCGGTCGTATTTGATCACGTCGACGGGGCAGCCTTCTGCGGCGGCCACGATTGAGCCCGTATTCACCATCGGCGCGTTGTCGCGCACGATGCAGGTGTCTGCCAGAACTTGGAAGACATCGGGTGCTTCGTTTTCGCACGCATCGCAAACGATGCAACCAGGTTCGATCCAAACCTTGGTGATGATGAAATCAAAGATCTGAGCCACAGCCGAGCCGCCGGCTGAGGGTCCTTTGGATTTGGGTGCGTCGGCCACAACCTCGACGACTTTGCGCCATGGGAAAATCCGCGTGGCCACCGCCCACGTATCGGCTTCCTTAGGTGGAAGCATGTCCACTTCTAGTTTGGCGGCGTCGACAGGGGTTTTGGTTAGGGCGTTGATGACAGCCTTCTTGGAGATGCGCTTGCGAATCGTGCGTCCATCGGTTGCCTCGACCTCGATGATGAGTTGGCTGCGCTTGAGTTCGCGTTCGTCATTGAACACCGTGAGGATCTTGAGTTCGTTGGGGATCAATTTCAGGGGAAGCACGAAGCTGCGTTTTTTGGCCTGCTTGTCCTCGAAAGTGAACGAGGTCGCAAGAGAAAGCCCACCGCGGAAAATCTCCGAATATTCGAGGCGCATGCGTGAGATCTTGTAGTCAAAGGACTCGTTGTCCCAGGTCACAAGAAGTCCGAGCGGTGATCCCTGATCTTCCGCCAAGCCGGTGTTCACGGGCTTCACGCGAACATTCCCGTACCAGTAGTTAAAAACACGAATCGCGATGACCAGGGTGAGAGGTCCCCCGAGAATGATTGCGGAAATAATTACGGCAAGAGGAAGGGCTTCGATTGTCAGCATACGTCAGGCACAATTATCACACGATTCGCGGGATTTCTTCAATGGGTTTTAAGGGCTTAAGTCTTTGCTTTTTTGGGGGCTTTCTTGGCGCCACGCTTTTGCTCAAAACTCGACTCGTAAACTCGAATCAGGTCGTTGAGATCAAGATGGGTGTATCGTTCCGTGGTGCTCAGGCGGGTGTGCCCGAGAAGGCGCTGGATTTCGGGGAGTTTGGATCCTCTCTGGAGTAAATGGCTGGCGAGAGAGTGTCGCAAGCGGTGGGGATGCAGCTTGAGATCGTTCTCCGGGATGAGTGTCGCCCAGCGTTCGACCCATCTGCGAAGCGTGCGAACATCTTCGGGAAAAGGACCTGCACTGGTCTTAGAAGCGGTGGAGCGAAGGGCCGCAAAGAGCCGGAAGGCCTCCGGAGTTAGGGGTACGACGCGTCGCTTCCTTCCCTTGCCGAGGACTTCAAGGCTCTGCTCGGCACTGCGCAGTTCAGCCCACTTCAGGTCATGGACTTCAGAAATACGGAGTCCTGATCCATAGAGCAGTTCAAAAAGCAGCTGCTGACGGACATCATTTTTCTCAATCAGTGCGTCGCGAACAGCCAACAAGCAGTCCTCATCGACGATCTTCATGAGTGTTTTGGGCACGCGAGGCCTTTCGAGGTGACGTGTGAGGTCCTCTCTCAGATGCCCGCGACGTTGCAAGAATTCCAGGAAACCCCGAAGCGCGCTGACTTTTTGGGCCTGGCTCGAGGCGCCGAGCGTGGTGGAACATTCTCGAATGTGGTCGCGCAGCAAGCTTGCGTCGATGAGGGTGTTGATTGTGCGAGTGCGCGGACGAGCGAGAGCCGCATGCTCGATAAGAATTCTTGCGTGGAAGAGATACGAGCGCTCAGTGTGAGCACTTCGTTGACGTTGCAATGAAATTTCCTCAGCCCAACTCGTCAGAAGATCTTCAAGTTCCGGTCGCAGACTTTGCGCACGCAACTTGGTCGATGTTAGACTGTCTCCCATGAAGTTCAGGATAACATGTTTTCTCGGCATCCTTTGTTTCGCTGGCTCTCTCCATGCGGCGAGTCTCGCAGGAAATCTCAGCGAATCGGATATCAAGCATATCAACAGCACGGTCATTTTCCCGTCGATTCACAGGTCTTGGACGGGCAATGCCTTGAGTCCGGAAGGATCTCTCGGTTTTGAGCTGGGGCTAGAGACGGCTTTTGTATTCCGCCGGGATCTTTTGGAAATCGGTGATCGTCGAGGCGTGGCTCCAAGCGTAATTCCTGTGCCTCGCGTTTGGACTTCGGTCGAGATTCCGTTGCACATCAAACTCAGTGCGCATGCGGGTCTCGGGGGACTCTTCGATGGAATCGAGACTTATGGATTTGGCGCGCAGTGGGCTTTCTTCAAAGACCCTTCTGAGGACACTTCGTTCTCAGTTGATTTTCGTTACACAAGCGTGAATCTTTTTGACGACGCGACATCGAATCTCATGGGATTTGCGGCGCAGGCCTCGAAAGATCTTATCGTCTGGCAGCCCTACGCGGGTGCCGGCTTTCTCGTCGCCAACACCACGGTTGACTCCGATGTCCTCAGCGCGGGCACTTCCGCTGGCCCCCACACTTCGGCGACCTATCATCTTTTTGTGGGTGCTCGAATCGACTTGATTGCAAAACTGTCCGTGCAGCTCGACGTGATGGCCGCGCGGCCCAGCGTGGGTGTCTTGCTCGAGAAGAGTTTCTAAAGCGCAATCCTGCTCAAGTGCGAACGCGCGCATCGTATTGTTCTTGCGACTCGATGTCGAAGAGGCGCCACGCCCGACGCTCGCGTGCAAAAGTCCAGAACTCAACACGCTTTTGGTGGAGAGAGAGGGGACTTCCGGGGAGCTCTGCGGTCGCGAGTGTGCGGCCGGCTTCGATGCGAGCCGTAAAGCGATCGTGTTCTTCGCCGGGGCGGTCCACAAAATGCACGATGTCCACACGTTCAACGCTGTAGCTCCCGCCCACAAAGGGCACGGCTCCGGAATCTGTCGCAGACTTCCATCTGGCAAAGAGATGCGAATGCATGAGAACTTTTAGCTGGGCGGCGTCCTGACGAGCAAAGGCTGCTTGAGTGCTAAGGAAATACTTCTTTGAGCCCTCGACGAGGGCTTGGAGCTTCCAAGCGGCGTCTTTCTTTTCGAGTGCGAGAAGGGAGTTTACGACTCCAAACATTTTTGTTCGAAAGGAAATCGATTCCGGGTTGCTGGGGTCTTCTTTCTGCTGAGAGCCCCTTGTGACAGTTGAAAATGTGTCGACTGCAGCAACTCCCATCCAAAGAGAGTTTTCAAGACGGTTTCCGCGACGAAATCTACGATAGCGCGAGCCTGAGTCGGGAAAAATCATCCTTAGGACCACGATACCGGCAATCCACGCCAGCCATTCCGAAGGGCGCGTAGGAAAATGAACGCGGTACATGGACTAGACGTTCGTACGCTTAAACACGGCGCTATCTTGATGGCCGCTGCAGTCGTAAATCCAGGCCACGCCGGTTCCAATTTCAGTCTTGAGAATCTGTTCGGGTGTGAGTTTTTCAATCTCCATGACAATCGAGCGCAAGCTGTTTCCGTGAGCAACCACGAGAACGTCTTTGCCGGCCATAAGGTCGGGAAGGATGTGCTTGCGGAAGTAAGGCAGAGTGCGCGCGGCTGTGTCTTTGAGGCTCTCGCCGTTTGGCGGAGGAACGTCGAAACTCCGGCGCCAGATATGAACTTGTGCTTCTCCAAATTCAGCTGCGGTTTGCGCCTTGTTCTTACCCTGAAGATCGCCGTAGTGCCGTTCATTGAGGGCCTCGTCTTTGGTGATCGGAAGGCTGAGATGCAGCTCTTCGAGCACAAGCGCCAATGTTTTTTGAGCGCGCTGAAGGGCTGAGGTGTAGGCCAGGACTGGCTTGATACCCAAGCTCTTCAATTGGCGACCCGCTGCTCGAGCTTCTTCCATCCCTTTTTCGGTAAGCTCGACGTCGAGCCAACCTGTGAAAATGTTTTCGAGGTTGTATTTGGATTGTCCGTGACGGATCAAGATGAGACGGCTCATGGAGTTCCTTTCGATTTTTCGATCAACTGAGTGGTGGAATAGCCCTGGAGATAATGGGCAAAATGGACACGACCCCCCCAACTTTTTAAGAGGGCTTCTTCGGGAATCTGTTTGCCTTGCCAGTCGGCTCCTTTGACGTGCACGTTGGGACACAGAGTTTGAAGCCACTCGGCAGGGGTGTCTTCATCAAAGATACAAACGGCATCGACACATGAGAGTGCCGCCACAACATAGGCGCGATCCGCGGCTTCATTGAGAGGACGTGTGGGGCCTTTGAGTCTTCGGACCGAGGCGTCGGCATTGAGCCCCACGATGAGGATCTCGCCGAGCGATCGAGCATATTCCAGGTACTGCACGTGGCCTTTGTGCAAAAGATCGAAGCACCCATTCGTGGTGACCACGACGCCGCCCTGCTGACGCGTGGACTGGCAGAGATTGCGCGCTTCTTCCCAATTTAGAATTTTCTTCACAGGGGTTTTTTGTAGCAAAAGACGTAGTCGAAACCAATCCGTTTGCCGCCATTTCTAGCAAGAATATCGAGCACCCAGAGCAAGGGACATGCGAGGGAAAGGGACTCCCAGAGGTGAGACGTGATGAGTTCGCGAGTGTCAGATTCGTCGCGAGGACGCAGCCCAAAGAGGTGCATGCCCAGAGTCCGGCCCACGAGGCCGATACAGAGGGTGCGATAGCACAGAGCTGACACAAAAAGTGCGCCCCCTACGCTCGCCACCAGAGAGAAGGGAGAACTTGGGAAGAGAACATCTGGGGCGGCTCCGAG
Organism: Bacteriovorax stolpii; assembly: GCA_945881775.1. Lineage (GTDB taxonomy): Bacteria > Bdellovibrionota > UBA2428 > UBA2428 > UBA2428 > CAMCVE01. Next base: position 79,752 of record CAMCVE010000008.1, on the reverse strand, counting down.
CGAAAGAGGCGTAAGAACGAGTAAAAGGAGGCACCCCACGAGCGGAACAAGATGATCGAGACACTGAGATAGAAAAATACTGCGTTTCATGAACGTGGCCCTCTTGAGAGAAGCTGAAGTTGGTAGAGAGCGGCGACACACGCCGTGGGGACCTTGAGGATATGGGGGCCGAGTCCGAGAGGATGGACTCGAGGGTGAGATGAGATGAGAGTTCTCTCCGCGGGGGACCAGCCCCCTTCGGGCCCGACAAGAAGTGTCACGACAGACGCATCTCGAAGCGAGACGACGGGGCCTTGAGTGCCATAGAGACCTTCACGCGAGAGGTCCTCGTCGGCAAAAAAAGCTGGACCTGAAAGAGCCTGAAGAGCCTCGGAGGGTCGAAGCCACTCTTCATCTAAGAGCGGAAGGTGAGCGGCGCGGCACTGTTCCGTTGAGGCCTCGAGCACTCGCTGAGAACGCTCTACGAGTGGAGCGCGTTCTTTTTGAGAGTAGTCGTTGTGCTCCGTAATAAGAAAACTGATGCGCGAAACTCCGATCTCCATGGCCTGAGAAAGTGTTTGCGAGAGAGTGTCTCTACGTGGAGGAGACAAGAGCAGGTGGATCGCGGGCTTGGCTGGGGCGATTTCGAGTACTGAGTTCACACGGAAGGAGTAGGGTTTCACAGAGAGACAAAGAGCTTCTGCAATTTGTCCCTGCCCGTCGAGAAAACTCACAGGCTCATCGCGGTTGATACGCAAGGACTTCAAATGCCGAGTTAAGCTTGGAGGCAGTTCAGTCTCATTGAGAGTTTGCTCGGCTTGCAGCTTAAACCCAGGGAACAAAAACGCGTGAGCCTGGGTCATCGAATTTCCTTAGAATCTTGCATTGCCCGAGAGAGGGATCGCAAGCGTGCCCAATCCACCTTGGAAGAAGTAAGACACGAAAATGTTTTCGAAACTCATGTCGAGGTTTGTGGGCATGTAGCGCACATTGATCGTGCAGGTTTCGCCCGAGATCATGCGCCTGTTGCCGATGGGACAAGTCGTTCCTGTCACTTCAAAGATCGCGGGGACGCGTCGCCAGATGCTCTGGATGGAAATGTCGCGCCGCCCTCGATTGCTGAGCGTGAGCACTTTGAAGGCCACAGCCGGGGGGCTAATCCGACCAAATTCAAAACTTGCGGGTTCGCTCACGAGAGGTGAAAAGGTCAACCCATCAGCCATGGCGCTTGAGCCTCCAGCTAGAATCAATATCATCAACAATTTCTTCATATTTCTATTTCCTCCTAGAGCGATCCATTCAAAGATCAAGGGCACTGAGGACCCTGCCTTTTCCAGAGTTCTTCGCTTTGATAAGTGCACGGTCAGCCTTGTCGACGAGTTCGGTGGTGCTCGTAGCATCGTCGGGAAATGTGGCAACGCCAAGACTGAGACTGATGGTGGTGCTTTGCAGAACAGATTGCAGATGTCGGTTGGCAATCTCGATGGCTTTGGGCCGAGTCACTTCGGGCAAGATAATGGCAAACTCTTCGCCACCGTAGCGAGCGACAGTATCGGCGCCACGCTTGCCGAGCTCAAGGTTCTGCGCGACTTTGTGAAGCACTTTGTCTCCGTAGAGGTGACCGTGCTCGTCATTAAATTTTTTAAAATTGTCGATGTCGCACATGATCAGCGAGAGAGGTCGTCCGTAGCGTCGGGCCCGCGAGAATTCCGAATCAAGCCGCTCCCAGAAGTATCGATTGTTTGAGACGCCGGTGAGGCTGTCGACAAGTGCCATACGACGCAGCTCGCGGTTCTCACGCTCAAGCTCGTTGATGCGTTGAGCTTTTTCGACAATCGCGCGAAGGTCGTCTGGCTCCCAAGGCTTGGTCATAATGCTGTTGATCTGAGCCCGATTAATGGTGTCGGGTAGGTGGGCCAGATCAATAAACGCCGTGAGCAATATCCGCTGGCACTGAGGCTGAAGCGTGAGTGACTTTTCGAGAAGATCAAGACCTGTCATCACCGGCATCTTGAGGTCGCTTATGACGACGGAAAACTCTTGCTCACCTAGTTTTTTAAGCGCTTCGGTGGGGTGATTGCAGGCGACGATCTGGGCGTTGCGGCGCAAATCACGCGCAACGGCCTTCGTGATTTCGACGTCGTCGTCGACGATCAGGATGGGCAAAAGCCCTTGGCTAAGACGCTCCGACATTGCGAAGAAGTTATTCCTTACGGGCGTCCAGGAGCGAAGCCCAGGTGCCGATTGGGTTCAAGTGGAAGTCCTTCAGGCGCGCGGTCGTAACGGCCACGTTGTTAGGATACCAGAGTGGAACGTAGGGCATCTCATTAGCGACGATTTCCTGGGCCTGGTCATAGAGGGCTTTGCGCTTAGTGACATCGGCTTCGCGGGCGCCGGCATCGACGAGCTTGTCGACTTCTAAATTCGAGTAATAAACGCGGTTGCGACCGGGGGGAACCTGGCTCGTATGGAAAACCTTATGCATGATGTCGGGCTCTGTGACGGCCACCCAGCGGAGTGAGAACATCTCGAAATTGCCCTTCTGTACATCAGAGAAGAAAGTGGCAAATTCGTAGGGCTTGAGGCTGACTTTAATACCTACTTTTTCGAGTTGCTCTTTGATCACCATCGCAATTGATGTGACGTCGCGATCTGAGCTGGTCTTAATTTCGAGCTCAAGATTTTCCATCTTGGCTTCCTTGAGAAGTTTCTTGGCCATTTCGGGATCGTAGCCATAATCTTTGAGATCGTTCTTGTGGTAGTAGTTCAGCGGCGAGAGAACGGAGTTGGCTTTTGATGCGAGTCCGTAGAGCTTATGTTGGATGATCGAATCGCGGTCAATCGCGTAAGCGACGGCCTGGCGGACTCGCAGGTCTTTGAATTTCGGGAGGCGCAGATTAAAGCCAAGGTACTGAAACGTGTTGCCCGGTTTGTCGAAAACTTGAAGGCCTTCAGTGGTTCGAGCTTCGACGACTTTCTGAGGTGAAAGAGCATTGATGAGAACGTCGATTTCACCTGATGTCAGCGAAAGCCAACGAGTCGTGGGATCTTGTACAGTACGCACAAGAATCTTGTCGAAGAAGTACGGCTTGGTGTCTCGGACGCCATTTTTATAACGAGCAAATTTGTCGAAACGCTCAAACACGATATCTCGACTGTCGCGCGATACAAATTTGTAAGGACCACTGCCAATCGGAGGCGCTTCGCTCGCGCTCATGGCAATTTTTCGAGGTTGGATTCTTACGGCTGTCACGTCTCCGGCAAGGAACGAAGCCTTAGGGTTCTTGAGTTCGATACGGAATTTGAAAGCCTCGGGACAGCTGAATTCCTTGACATCTTCAAAGGCCGACTTAATGCGCGAAGTTTCGCTCGTCGCTTGTTGAAATGAAGCGAGGACATCGTCACAGCTCAGGGGTGTCCCGTCATGAAACGATGCGTCTTGGGGTAGGGTGAACTCGAAGATCTTCGCGTCTTGGTCGCTAAAGGAGGTTGCGAGATCTGTGTCGGGGAGCATCTTTTCGTTGATCTGCAAGAGGCTCTGACTGAAGAGGCTGATGACCTGCGCCGAGTTCATGTCCATCGTTGTGCGAATGTCCAAGTTTTTGACTTCGCTCTCGATGCCAATGATCAGTGTTTTCGAGTCGCTGCCCTTTTTGCCTGTGCAAGCGAGGAGAGAGACAAAGACGAGTGTTACGACAATGTTCCGCATGGCTCTAAGCATCATGGCCTTAGCATAACGAAAAAGTGTGATTTAATGGAGGCTCATGGGATCTTTATTGGACCTTCTTAGGAGAGGGTGCGTCGCAGTGAGTCTGTTCGGAGGGGTGGGTGTGGCCCAACCCGCGCTTGCGGCGAAAGATCCTTTCGTCGAGGCCCTCAGTAAGCGGCTCAATTTCGTTTTCAAGAACGACAAACAGGGCCGCCAGAATCTCGGAGTCTCCGTCTATTCGCTCTCCCGACAGGAAACGCTTTTTGACCTGAACGCGGAGTCGCCTTTGATGCCCGCTTCGACCATCAAGATGCTCACGGCGACCGTTGCCCTCAAGAAGCTCGGTCCTGACTACACCTACAAGACCGAAGTTCTCTACGACAAGCCCCCCAAGAATGGTGTGCTCGAGGGCAATCTTTACCTCAGGGGTGGAGGTGATCCTTCACTGGTGACCGAGCGACTCTTCTTGCTTGCGGCCGATGTGCTGCGCGCCGATATCCGCGAGATTCGAGGGAACATCGTCGTCGATGACTGGGTCTTTGACCAGATTCTGCGCGACCCTCGAAGGATTCCCACGGACACGGACCGGCCTTACAATGCGCCTGTTGGGGGACTGAGTTTCAACTACAATTCCACGACGGTCTATTTTCGGCCGGGCGAAAAACTTGGGGATCCTGCGCGTGTCTTTGTTGAGCCCGACACGGGTTACGTCACGATCAAAAACCAGGCGACGACCAGCAAAGCGGGTTCGAGCTACAAGATCGACGCCACTCGTGCCGAAAACAGCGGGGACGGCGATACGATCCTGGTCAGGGGTTCAATTCCGCTGGGGATGACCGAGCAGCGTCGCTATTTCAATATCGTTTCTCCTTCTCTGTATTCAGGCTACGGATTTCGCATGATGCTGGAAATGCGTGGGATCAAATTCTCAAATTCCGCAAAGATTGTTCATGAGCAGGTGCCAGCATCGGCGCGTAAGATCGCCGAAATGACCAGCTTGCCTCTCAGCGAGATTGTGAAGCTGATGAACAAGTACTCAAACAATTTTATCGCCGACGCGATCACAAAAACCATCGGCAAGGAACTCAAGGGCAGTCCCGGAACCATGGACAAAGGTCTTGAGGTTCTCAACGAGGAAGCTCTTCGAATGGGGCTAGGAAGCAAGGGACTCAATGTTGTCTCCGGGTCGGGACTCACGCGCGAGAACCGCATGAGTCCGACACAGTTCATTCAATTGATGAATGCTGCCTATCTCGATTTTGAAGTTTTACCGGAACTTCTCTCTTCTCTGCCGATTGCCGGGCGCGATGGAACCTTGCGTAGTCGCATGCATGGTACACAGGCCTTCGGACGCTTGCGCGGAAAGACAGGGAGTATCGATGGCGTCGCAGCGATCACGGGTGTTGTCCAAAGTCGGGGCGGAGAACTTCTCGCGTTTTCCGTCATGATGAATGACGATGCCAAAAGCAACGCCACCATTCGGAACTGGCAGGACCCCTTTGGCCAAGCCCTTGCAGAGTTCAACCGACGCAGCCCCATGAGCGAGAAGCCTCGCGACACGGGCGCAACGATTGGGGGGCAAAGGTGAGGGGTGGAACGTTCTCTCGGATGCTGGCCTTCGGTTTCGCTGGATTTGCGTCGGTTTCTTCGGCTCGCGAGAGCGAGGTGGTTGAACGATTTTTCGACATCTCTCGTAATTTGCACGAGCACCGCGCGGAGATGGTGGCACGCTTTTCTGGTGAGAAGCTCGAGGGGATATCAGAACGAAGCAAGGGAATGCGAATCTATCTGAGGTGGGCGCCGTCCAATAGTGAACAACTTCGCAATCTAGCCGTTTCGTTTGAAAGCGAAGGAAGCCAGTCCAGCCAATCCGTTCCCATTCGTGAAGAACGCGACTGGGGGCTTGTATGGTACTCTGCTCTTCTGGCGAAGCCTTTGGGCGACATTGGAGTCCTGCGTGTGAAGGCCGATGTTGAGTCGCGCGTGTTTCGCACCCCCTTTCAATCCATTCGTCAGGTGTCTGTTTTCGAGGGAAGTGTTCCTGTCGTTCTTTCGGGCATGGACGGGACTCTGCGCGTTCTGGTGGAGCTCGATTCAGACTCACCCTTCTCGGAGCGTCAGAAGGCCGAGCGCGCTCTTAAGCTGCGAGTTTTACCCGGAGGCGCGCGATGAGATTCAAGGCGGTCTTCATGCTTGGCTTTGTTTCTTTGAGCCTTCATGCTCAGCGAATTAGTCCCGAAGACGACATCGTCAGGCGTTGGCTGTCTGAGGGCAATGCGCCTGCGGCGGCAGCTTTTCTGGATGCGACGCTACTCATTTCTGATGACCGCGCCCCCGAAGAAAAGATTCGTCTTTTTTTGTTGAACGCTGTGGCGCACGCTGAGATGGGTTCCTACACTTCGGCCTATCGTCGTGTGCGACAGGCCGAAGATCTTTTGGAATGGACAAGTTTTCGGGACCGCCTGACTTACGAGGACAAAGCACGGGAACGCATCCGATCCTCAATCGACCTTACGCTTCACGACATTCGGCGCGCTGAGGGTCGTGCCCGAAATGAGGATATGCCGTGATTGTGAAGCAAGTCCTGATAGCGGGTCTCATCATGGGTTCGGGTTTCGCAGTCGCTTCAGCGGAGCTGACTCTCGACGCGGCACTGGATCGCTTCGAAGGCGCAAGCACGCAGTCTTTGGTGGAGGATCTGTGGGCCCATCAAAGGCGGCTGGTCGGCGCGCGCTTTTCTGCCGCCGAGTCTCCGAGAGCGCCAGAAGACGGGCTCATCAAAATTGAGTGGTATCTCCGTTTGGGTCCGTCGCGGTCGCCGCTCGTCCTAGAGGATCTTCGCGTTGTTCGAGATCCTCAATTGATGGATGAGGTTCTTTGGTCACTGATGAGTGAGGCTGTTCTTGGCGATTTTTTCGGATCTTCAAATGATTGGGTGGGGATCCGATCTGCACTCGCAGCGTTTCTCTCCACCCATTCTCAGCACAAGGCACTTTTAGAAACTCGTCATGGCGCGTGGTGGGCCTGGCTACAAGACATTCCTTCAAAGGGTCCCATCCCGTGGGAGCTCTCGACGCTCCAAGGATTGTTGTTGGCTCGAGCATCAAGCGCCCCCCTAACGATGGCACAGACCTATTGCGCTGCTGCGAAACTCATCCCTGAAAACCAAAGGACCGTTGGACTTTCCGTCGCGAGAGAATTCCGTGCCCGACTACCTATCGATATTCTTAAGCAGCGACAGATTTTGCGCGAGAACTTCGCACAAAAAATTTCTTGTCAGCGACTCTATTCAAGCCTCGCCGAGGTCTACGAGGAGAGACGCCTTTTTGATCTGGCGTCGGAGCAACGATCCTACGCACTTTTACAAAAACTCGATTCGGGCGCAAAGCTTACAAGCGCGGAGATCCGAGACGTAGCGCGCTATTCGTTTGAGGCAGGGGAATGGCGCAAAGCCTTTGAGTTCTATTTGCGAGCTCGTGAGGAAGGCGCAACGGACCTCGATGTTCGCGTGCGCGAGCTTGTTGCAGGAACACGTGCTGCCAACCACCGCTACAAAGACACCTCATCGACCAGTCAGAAATTCGAAGACGTTCTTCAAATTTCCTTCCAGTCCATTTACCGAGATGAAGTGCTTCGCAGTTACGCGGAATTTCTCGAAGCTCGAGGCAACATGTCTGGAGCTCTCGAGGTGTTGGGTTGGAATTTCCAATACGCATCTTCCAAGGAGCAGAGACTTTGGGGTTTGCAACGATCCGTGATTCTGGGTGGGGCCGCTCTCGAAAGAGGTGAGTCGGGTATTGAACGCAAGGCTGAATTGCTTCGATGGCTCGATGGGCTTTCAGTACTCCAACGCTTGAATCCAACAAATGAGGTTTTGGGTGCTCAGTCGAAGCGAGCTGAGTCTCGCGCCAGGAGACTAGGGCTCTTTGGCGAGCTCGATGTGCGCGCCAGTCTTGAAGAAATCCAAAAGGGGGGGCGTCGATGATTTCATTTCGAGCTCGCCTTAAGGTTCTCACTCTGCTCCCCGCATTTATTGGCCTCGATAGCACTCGTCATCTCACGGAGATGTGGCCCCAATTTGCCGAGCCATCCTCCAGGGTGTCTCCGATTCCAGAGCCAAAAGCCCCCAAGCGTCTGCGTGCCCAGGTCGAAGACGTTCGACTCTTACTTGGAGACCTTCATTCGGGACTCGACATGGGAGACGAGATTCCCTGTCGTGCAAATGCCCGCAATGCTCTTGCACTCTTGGTCGATAACTTTCAAAAACAGGTTCCCTACCTCCTAGGATGCTTTGGTTCGTGTCGCGCCTCGGCGGCCCGACTCGAAGAATTTGTGGATGCGCTTCGGACTCTCGAGGGTGAAATCACAGGATGCTTAAGCCAGCGGACGCTCAACAAGTGGGTTTTCGAAGAACAAACGAGTTTAAAGGGTTCTTTTGGCGCTCAGACCCTGAACGAGTCCAATCCTCGCGCAGAGGCAACGGCAGGTGGAGATTCCTCGGCGCTTACACCTTCGCTCGATCTTGAGCTTCGGGGAGTCTACCGCTCTCGAAGTTCATGGCACTCGCTGCGAGCGCTTTCGGGATTCGCTATGGTCTCAGACCAAAACAAAGAGTTCGATTATGCGCTCGAGCAGGAGAACGTGCTGCAGCTGGGTTCGCAGGCTCTTCGCGTCAAGGCAGCTCTCGAGCGGCGAGGTGTTTGGCTATGGAACCAAGCGACGCGGGGCACTCACACCCATAGAGAAGTTGAGGCTGGTTGGCGACTCGTTCCTGGTTCAACACGAGCTCTAGAAATTCTGGGACGCTGGACAGACGATACCTGGAGCTCTTCGGCTTGGAGTCTGCGTGCGATCGGCGTTGACGCCAATTACGTACTCAGCGAAACCTTGCACGATGATTTGAAAGTGGTTGGAGGGCTTGCCCAGGAGACACTCAAAGGTCTTTCAAGTCCAGTGTGGGTGACTCGTGCTGGCGTCGCCTACAAACGCAAAGGATCGACGTACTCCTCGGCTTACACGCGGCTGGGTCTTCAAGACCGTCGCGTGAAGAGTTTTGGAGCGGGCATCTGGCCCGACCTAGCCTTGGGTCTCGAGGGACGAGATCTCTTTTTTTCGGGTCTTTATCCCAGCTTTTCTCTCTCGCTTTCTCCAGAGTCGACTCCGTGGTCAGCGCACACTTTGGTGGGTAAGGCTTCGTGGGGTCTGAGATACCAACGAGGAGCTTTTGAATTTCCCGCGACGCTTTCAGTGGGGCAAGACTTTCACCGGGGACTCGGTGGGGATCACCGCGATGACCGATCCCTTGGCGCGGGAGCTTCCCCAAGTTATAAATTGTCTTCTAAGACGACACTCTCTGTCCCTGTTCAGTGGATTCAGTTCTGGATTCTAAAGAGCGACATTTCTCCAGAAACCACGAACCTCAACTACCCCTCTCGGTCCTACTCGAATTTCGAAACGACGCTGAGGCTTCAGTATGATTTCTAACTTTCAGTTTTGGTCCCTCGGGGGTAGCGGCGAAGTAGGCATGAACTCGCTTTTTCTGCACTTTGGGGAAACTCTTGTGCCTATCGACGCCGGCATTCTCTTTGCGGACCCCAATGACTTTGGAATCGAAAGTCTGCACGCGGACTATGTAAAATTGTTTGAAGATCATCGCCCCAAGTTCTGGCTCATCACCCATGCCCATGAAGACCATATTGGTGCCGTTGCAGCGATGATCGAAGCGGCGGCGGCGAGGGATGATTTTGAGGTCCCGCTCATCTACGCTCCTCTTTTTGCCTGTGAACTGATCAAAGAAAAAGTGCTCGATGACCCACGCACGCCCCGCGCTCGGCGTTTTGTTGATCGCTTGATTCCGATTGAATCTGGCAAAGTCGTGAGGCTAGCTGCGGATCTCAATGTGCGCTTCATCGAGATCCGACACAGCACCCTTCAGTGCCATGCCTTGGCGTTTGAGTGGACCCACGAATCGGGTGCTGTGACGCGAGTTTTGCACACGAGCGATTTTAAACTCGACGAGAACACCTATGAGGACGGGGTTATTGGGCTCGACGCCTTCGACTGTTTTGGAGGAGAGTCGCCAGATTTTCTCCTTATCGATTCCACCAATTCTGAGCGAGACGGACACACAGTCCCCGAAAAAACAGTGATCCCAAATTTGCGTCATCTTATTGAGGGCGAAGAGGGACGCGTTTACGTTTCGCTTTTTTCGTCGAACGTCTACCGAATGGCAGCGCTCTTGAATATGGCTAAGGATCTCGGTCGCGCAGTCTGTCTCGCTGGCAGGAGTTTCAACTCGGTCCACCGCATCGCACGGGATCGAGGACTCTACGGCGGGTCATGTCCCGACCTCAGGGGAGCGGAGCTCATGGCCCCAGAGGACATCAAGAGAGTTGAGCGGGGTCGCCAAATGGTGGTTTGCAGTGGCAGCCAAGGCGAGCGTCGCAGTGTTCTGATGAGGATGTCGCAAGGTCAGCATCCCGACTTCCGAGTGGAACCCGGCGATGCCGTCATTCTCTCGAGCAAAATGATTCCTGGAAATGAAAAGTCGATCTCACGACTGATCAACGGGCTGTTGAGACAGGGAGCACGCGTGCACTGGGGTGACGCTGCTAAAGAGCGCGCCGGCGGGCCGATCCATGGAAGCGGACACGCCCGGCGTGACGAAATTCGAGCCGTGATCGAACGCTTGCGCCCTCTTCACGTGATTCCGGTCCACGGAGAGCTACGGCAGCTCATGGCTTGTGCCGAAATCGCATCCGAATCTTGCGACGCCGAAGTCCACGTTTGCGAGAACCTCACGCGCCTCGACTTTGAGCGCCACGGACGCACGTCTTGGGTGGCGTCAGGTCGGCAGACGCTTCCTTACGAAGGGCGAATGCTACGTTTTGAAACCTTTAGCACCTGTAGCCTTGATCCCTTCTTGCGTGTTCGCAAACGTGCCGCTCAAGGAGGCTTGGTTTCACTCTGCATCGACTCGATGGGACGTTCTCAGCTCGCCTGTGAGGGAGTTCTCCCCTCGTTCGGACCCGCGAACGAAAGACTCGCGATAAATTTGCGCGAGGAGATTCTCGACTGGGCCCAGAGGCGCTATCAGGGTCTCGTGCGAGAGGGTGCCTTCCAGGCTTCCGAACGCGCGCGTTTTGAGAATGAATCTGCCGAGGAGCTCTCCAGGCTCGTGAGAAAAATTTCTGGATCTCGTCCGTTTGTGATTGTTCACCTCGTGGGGCTCTGATGAAAATCTTCATCCAACGCGTTTCAATGTACACCGCTGTCCGCTCTCAAGAGGACTTGGCCTCGGAAGTTTTCGAAGACTCCTTTGCGGGCGTTGGTTTTGTGGCCCTCATGGGATGGTTCAAGTCTGACGAAACACGTGCTGACCTGGATAGTGCCGAGAAGTGGCTCGTCGATAAAGTTCAGGGACTCAGAGTCTTCCCCGATGAAGAGGGCAAGATGAATCTCAGTTTAGAGAAGTACCTTGAGGTCAATGCGATTGAAGGCGGGATCCTCTGGGTTCCCCAGTTCACGCTCGCGGGTCGACTTGAGTCGGGTTACCGGCCCTCATTCACGGATGCCATGGCACCTCAATTGGCCAAACGCCGTTTCGAAAGTCTCGTCGCGACACTCTCGGCTCAGCCGCGTGCTTATAAGCAAATTTTCGGACGCTTCGGAGCAAACATGGAACTGAGTTTTAGCAATTGGGGACCTGTGAGTCTCATGCTCGAGCGCTAGAGGAGTGCGACGACGATGTCTCGCATGATCTACGCCATAGATTTTGGCACTTCGAACTCATTGCTCGGCGCCGCCTCGCCTGAGAACGTGCAGCCACTGGCGCCCATGGATCCACTTGCTGTTGATCCTTGCGTGCTGCGAAGTCTGATGTACTTCGAGCCCAAGCTGGCTCCGGTGTTTGGCCTTCAGGCCGTGCAACGTTATACGGAAAACTCCATGAGCGGACGTTTCTTGCGCTCCTTCAAGCGATTTTTGCCCATGAAAAGTTTCGAAAGCACTCTCATCGAGGGGCGTCTCTGGAAACTCGAAGAAATTATCGGGCGTTTTCTGCGCGAAATGAGGGAGAGAGCCAACCTTCATTACGGGCAAGACGTCGACTCGGTGATCATGGGAAGGCCTGCAACGTTCTCTGAGGATGTGGAGGCCGATCGTCTCGCGCAAGATCGTCTTGAGACCGCCACACGTCTCGCGGGTTTTCGCCATATTGAGTTTCTGCCGGAGCCGGTGGCAGCGGCTTACCGATATCGCCAAGAAATGAAACGCGAAGAATTGGTTCTTGTGGCCGACTTTGGTGGTGGAACCTCGGACTATACGGTTCTCAAGCTATCAAAGAATGATTTTCAGCCCAGCGACGTCCTGGCCATTGGTGGAGCTAGCGTTGCGGGTGATGCTCTAGACGCTTCGCTCATGAAGAATCATGTGGCTCGCAACTTTGGAGCCGAAGTTTCGTACCGAGTCCCATTCGGCAACAACGTGCTGACGATGCCTAAGGGAATCATCAGTCACCTCAATTCAACCGCGCATATCAATTTTCTCAACAGCCGAGAAAATCGTGAATTCTTACAACGCGTGAAAACCTGGTCTTTGGGCGGCGAGGACGAGCGCGTGATGGATCAACTTCGGGTTCTCCTCGAAAATCAGCTGGGGTTTTCTCTTTTCGAGTCCATCGAGCAGGCCAAGCGTCGCCTCTCAGAGAATGAGAAGACCGAAATTGTCTTCGAATATCCCGATATCCGAGTTCGAGAACCTGTCACGCGCAAAGAGTTTCGGGCAGATGCCCAGACTGAACTCTCCAAAATTTTTATGGCACTCGATGAGACTTTGGCACGAGCGGGTGTTGAGGCCAAGGACATCGACCGAGTCTGTTGCACGGGAGGAACGGCCAAAGCACTCGTTGTGCGCGAAGGGCTCCTGAAACGTTTTGAGGAAAGTCGCCTCGACAATTTTCGTAACTTCACCTCGATTGTTGAGGGTCTCTCAGAACGCGCCTTGCAAGTTCTACAGGCTTGAAAACTTCACTCAAAACCTACAAATAGAAAAAGCGCCTTCCCTGATTAGGGGAAGGCGCTTTGCAATAATCTGACTCGTTCTACGAATTAGAACTGAACGTCTTTTGCAGAAGCGATACCGACGCCAATTTTAACGGGAGTCTGCAGGAAATTGGGAATGCGCTCTGTGAGGACGCGGCGCGGGTCGTTTGCGAACTCAAGCATGTAGAGAAGGGGCTTGAGGTTGGCGTTGAAAGTGGGCTCGATCACCGCAGGGCTCGGATAGAAACCACCGCCAAACATACTGCTTGGGCTCAGCTCGAACGTGAAAGCAAAAATTCCGTGCGTTCCATAAGCCCAGTCCGTCGTGTCGCCACTCGCAATGTAGAGATCCGACGACTGCTGAGGGGTGTACTTGTTCCATGCCGACATGTCGCGAGCCATTTTCTCAAAGACAGGAAGGTCCGCGGGATTGCCTTGCTTTTCACCGATCTTGTCGTAGGTGCCGCCCCAAGGGTAGAGGATCAGCTCAGAGAAAGTGTGCGTCGAAAGGAGCGTGGTCATGCGAGGTTGCATGTCGACGAAGGCCTTCACGTTCTGAGTCTCGGCTTCGGAGAAGGGAGCGGTTCCCATATAGACATCCGAGCGCGTGTTGGTGTCTGATCCGCCGGTTCCCCAGCCCCAGCTATAATTGCGGTTGAGGTCAACGCCGTAGCTTCCGTCGCCGTTAGCGCGGCGGTTCTTGCGCCACATTTGGCCACGGATTCCATTGCGGTAGTCGTAGACATGGCCGTCGGGGTTAATAATTGGAGCAACGTAAATTTCGCGGCTGTCCACAAGACGCTTGATGTCTGCGTTGGTGGCGTAGTTGGCGACGAGATACTTCGCATACATGAGAGGCACTTCAACCGAGAGATGTTCGCGGGCGTGATGACAGCCCATATAGAAAATCACGGGAAGTTTTTCGCCTTCAGCTTGTGCGATGCTTTTGCCGCTGATTCGAACCATGGGCACGTCACGTCCCTCGGTGCTGCGTCCGAGGCTCATCAGGGTCACTAGCGATGAGTTGCTTGCTTCAAGATCTTTGAGTTGCTGAGCCACTTCAGCATAGCTCGTGTAACGAGCCGCTTCAGGTGACGCATCCATCGCGAACCAGCGCTCCTGAAGCGGGCGGGCTTTCACTTTGAGGCTGAGGCGCTCGAGGCGAGCCACGTCTTCGAGGCGTCCCAAGAGGAAAATGCGGTCCGAGCGGACCTCGTCGATGGCGTAGCCAGCACGAGACACAAGACTGCGGGTGTCTTTGTCGTGAGCTTCAATTTCGAGATAATGTGTGGGCTTGGTTTCGACGGCGGCGTTGACGGCGAGAGTCGAGGCTCCCAGCGCAAGCACAGCCATTCCCCGGAGCGCACGGCCCCGGATTGCGGACATCATGTTCATATTAATCCCTCCCAGAATTTCATGACATTCTATCGACGAAAGTCTATAAAATCGAAAAGATGAACCTGAAAAGTTCTTACATAGCCGGCTTCCAGACGCAGCGAGACTTTTTGCGCGTGCGCGGTGGAGATGCTCTTCGTTTTTTGCAGGGAATGTGGACGAGCGATCTCAAGATTGCCGCGAGCCAAGCCCCCGCGACGTGCGGATCGTATCTCCTGGGGATCAAAGGGCGTCCGGTTGCTCCCGCACAAATTCTTTGCCTGAGCGAGAGGGATTTTGTCATCGGTGTCCCTGCGGGGTGGGGCGAGAAAACTCGGGAAGCCCTGGACCGCTACATCGTGGCGGACGACGTCGAGCTCGGTCTCGAAAACACGTGGAGTGCTTGGACTTTGCTCGACGATTCGGATCTGAGTGAGGAGCGCATCGCTCCGCGCGTTCAGATTGACGCGTCGAAGCTATTCCGGGCCTCACCTGTCGGTGAGCGATCTTGGTTGCTTCCGGTGGCGCGTCTCTCGGGGGGGCATCTCGAGGCCTGGCTCACTGCCGATTGTCCACCGCCCCAGTTTGTTACTCTTTCTCCAGCGGATATTACAGTGCGACGAATTGATGCCGGCGTTGCGGAGTGGGGCAAGGATTTTGGCGAAGACTCCCTTATTCTGGAATTTCCATTTTCAGATGAGATCTCATTTCATAAAGGTTGCTACATCGGTCAGGAAGTCGTGGCGCGGGGGACCTACCGGGGTCAAGTCCCCAAAGTTTTCGCACGTTTCGAAGCCGATGCACCTCTCAAAGAGGGTGCTTTCGTCTATCGCTCTGATGACTCCGAAAAACCGATCGGTAAAATCACGAGCGCTGTTGCCGCGCGCGGCCTCGGTCAGATCCGCTTGCGGGATCTCGAGGGCGCCACACTACTTGCTGAAGGTGTTCAAGGCGGACGCTGTTCCATTATTAAACTCGATCTTCTTCACACCAAGGTTACTGAATGACCCACGCTCCTTTGGAGAAGGTCCTCGAGGATTTTCTTTGGTATCTGCAGGGTGAAAAACGTCTCGCACCCAATTCTTTGAGTGCGTATCGCTCCGATCTTCGAAGCTGGGAAGCGGCGGGACTCGGGCTATTTGCGGGAGATATTCCTTCGCGTGAGGGTTTGATCGCTGTTCTCAAAAAGTTTGAGACTCAAGATTTCAAAAGCTCCACCCTTTCACGCCGAGTGGCGAGTCTGCGGGCTTTTGTGAGGTTTCGAAGTCTTCTGGATCTTCGCTGGGAGGAGCTTCTCGAAGAGCTACCGACCCCGAGCGAGGAATTGCCCTTTCCAAAAGCGCTCAGTCGCCAGGAGGTCGAGACGCTGCTCAACTTCGACCCTGCATTTGATGCCCGACTTTTGCGCAACCGTGCCCTGCTTGAACTCATTTATGCCTCGGGTCTTAGGGTTTCCGAGGCGCTGGGTTTGACCTGGTCGGCTGTTGAGCCGGGACGCCGTATTCTTAGAGTTCTGGGTAAGGGCTCCAAAGAACGCTTCGTCCCCTACTCGGAGAGGGCTGCCGAGTGGCTCGAGCGCTACCATGAGCAGGTCTGGCCTCAGTGGCAAGCTAAGGCTTTGAAAAAACATCGAGATAGTATCTTCCTCAGTCATCTCTCCAAACCTCTCACCCGCATGGCGGTCTGGAAAATACTCCAAAAACGCTCGCTCGAGAGCGGTGTCGAGACCCTTGTTCACCCGCACATGCTCCGACATTCCTTTGCGACCCACTTGCTGCAGGGCGGAGCGGACGTGCGAGTGGTGCAACTGCTGTTAGGACATAGCTCACTGAACACAACCGAGCGCTATCTGAAAATTACCGACTCCGAGCTCCGCCAAGTCTTTGATGAATTCCATCCCCTGCGATAGGCTTCGCAGCCTATGACAAAGACCCCTCGCACGACCGCCGAAATTCGCGAAGCTTTCCTGAGTTATTTCGAAAAGCAGGGACACACACGTGTCGCTAGCTCGAGTCTGCTGCCCGCTAACGACCCGACTCTGCTTTTCACGAATGCAGGTATGAATCAGTTCAAAGATTGTTTCCTCGGTGCCGACAAGCGCGCCTACACGCGCGCCACGTCGTCGCAAAAATGCGTTCGTGCTGGCGGCAAGCACAACGACCTTGAGAACGTGGGTTTCACCGCGCGCCACCACACGTTTTTCGAGATGCTCGGCAATTTCTCTTTCGGCGACTATTTCAAGAAAGAAGCCATTCACTTTGCGTGGGATTTTGTAACGAATGTTCTTGGTCTTCCTAAGGACCGTCTGCGCGTTTCTGTTTTCCGTGATGACGATGAGGCCGCCGAGATTTGGCACAAGCAAGAAGGCGTGCCGCTTGACCGCATTGTGCGCTTCGACGAGGCGGATAATTTCTGGCAGATGGGCGACACCGGTCCCTGTGGACCTTGCTCCGAGATTTTTTGGGATCAGGGTGAAGAAGTCGACGGCGATCGCTGGCTCGAGTTTTGGAACTGCGTTTTCATGCAGTTTGACCGGGACGCGAGCGGCAAACTCAATCCGCTGCCCAAGCCTTCGGTCGATACCGGTATGGGTCTCGAGCGAATGGCAGCCATCATGCAAAGCATGCCGAGCAACTACGACATTGATCTCATGGGGGCACTCATCGAAGCCACGCGTCAACTGGCTTCAAAGCGCAGCGGCAAAGAGATCCGCTACGACGCCCACTCTCGCTCGCTTGAGAGTTCCGCACTTCGCGTGATTGTCGATCACCTGCGCTCAACGAGTTTCCTTATCGCCGACGGCATCCTTCCTTCAAACGAGGGTCGCGGCTACGTGCTTCGTCGCATCCTGCGTCGTGCGGTGCGCTTTGGCCAACGCTTGGGTGTGAACGATCCGTTTCTCTCCGAGCTCGTGCCCGACCTCATCAAGCAGATGGGTGGGGTTTATCCAGAGCTGAAGTCCCGCGAGAGCGTTATCCGCAGCATCGTCAAAGAAGAAGAAGAAAAGTTTCTTGTCACTCTTTCAAGAGGGCTCGGACTTCTCGACGAGGCTTTTGCGAAGATGGGCTCCTCGAAAACTCTTCCAGCTGAAGTCGCCTTCAAGCTCTATGACACCTACGGTTTCCCGCTCGACCTGACAGCACTTATTGGGCGGGAAAGGGGTCTTGGTCTGGATGAAGCTGGATTCCACAAGCTCATGGAAGAGGCCCAAGAACGCTCACGTGGATCTTGGAAGGGTTCCGGTGATACGGGTGCTCTTGTGGGAGTCAAAGAGTGGAAGAACAAAGGCATCTTCCCCAAGCCCACTTTTTACGAGGCGAACCACTCCACCTCGAAAGTTCTTGCTGTTGCAGAAGGCGAGCAAGGCGCTTGGCTCGCGATCGACCCCACGCCGTTCTACGGCGAAGGAGGGGGTCAGGTCGGAGACCGAGGGACTCTCAGTCTCGCCGGCAAAACTTACCCCGTGCGCGACAGTCAAAAGCCCTACGAAAATGGTTTTGCCATTTATGTCGAAGCTCCCAAGGGCGCCTTCAAAGCGGGAGACATGATTGAGGCCCGAGTCGACCTTAGCAAGCGCGAACTCACGCGTTCCAATCATACAGCCACACACCTGCTCCACAGCGCGCTTCGCACTGTTTTGGGCACGCATGTCCAACAGGCGGGATCGCTCGTCACCGAGGACAAGCTTCGATTCGATTTCTCTCACAACAAGTCCATATCCACCGAGGAAATTCAGAAAATCGAATCTTGGGTTTCAAGCGCGATAAGAACGGGCACTCCCGTCGAAATCCTAAGCACCTCCTTCGACGATGCCACCAAGAAACACGGCGCACTCGCTTTCTTCTCCGAAAAATACGGCGACGTGGTGCGCGTGGTAAAAATTCCCGGACTGTCGACCGAACTCTGCGGAGGTCTCCACGTCACAAACACCGCGGACATCCAGGTCTTCAAACTTCTCTCGGAGTCCGCCGTCGCTGCGGGGACTCGCCGCGTGGAAGCTCTCTCAGGCCAAGCAGCTCTCGATTATTTCCGCAGCCAAGACGAGCGTCTCTCCGGGCTTGCTCAAAAGCTCAAAGCTCCCGTTGCGCAGGTAGAAGACAGGATCGAGAAACTCCTCGAAACTCAGAAGAAACTCGAACAAGAACTTCACGAACTTCGCCGTAAGCTCATGTCGGGCGCATCTCAGTCCAATGTTCTTGAGCACAAGGGCGCAGGTCTTCAACTGAAGATTCATGCCCTTGACGACGACACCGAAGCTAAGCTCCTGCGCGAGATGGGCGATTCACTTCGCCAAAAAGATGCAGCGGCTGCGCACATCGTTCTTGCGGGCAAGAACGTCCTCATCACCGCAGACGAAACTTCGCTGAAGGGTTTCAATTCCGGCGATCTCCTGAAGAAGCTCACCGAAAAACTTGGGGGACGTGGGGGCGGGCAAGCTCGCACGGCACAGGGCTCTTTTGAGGGTGCTGTGGCTACTGAAAATGCAAAAAAAGTGCAAGAAGCACTGAAGGGTTTGTATCCATGAGAAATACGTTTGCGCTGCTGGGCCTTGGGCTACTTTTGTCTTGTTCAGAGGTTGCTCATGAGAAGTTCCCCGGTGGACAAGGGCGAACCACAGACATCGCTCAGGCCGAGACCACGAAGGCTGTTCTCGGCGGCCTGGATTCACTCAACAATCCACTCGAGTCATCCGATCCTCGAGCGTCGGGAAGCGGAGCTGGCGGCCGTATCGCAGGCACCGCGCGTCTTTCTCCAGGGGCCAAACTCAAGCCTGGCATGTCGTTCTTTATTTCTGCACGGCCACTCGCCGGGGGGCCTCCGCTAGCGGTGAAGCGTCTGGGCGCGGTTGATTTTCCTTATCTCTTCGAGCTCAGCGACAAAGACCGCATGATGGCGGGTACAGATTTCAGCGGCGAGGTCTATCTCTCGCTGCGACTCGACGGTGACGGCAATCCTCTCACGCGCGAGCCAGGTGATGTGGGTGTGAGTCTCAATACCAAAGTGGGCGAGACCAAACTCGACCTCACACTGGTGCCAGAGAGCAACTAAGAAGTTTTTAGCGTTTGTCCAAAAGGTGACGAAGGAAGTTCAGGGCCTCGCGGTTGTCGGGCTCAATTTTGAGCACGGTTTGCCACTCGCGTTGGGCTTCGCCAACTTGCCCTGTTTCGAAAAGAATTTTTCCGAGGAGCACACGGCCTTCCACCCAGTTTTGCTGCGATGAAAGCGCTTGCTTGAGGAAATGCACGGCATGATGGGTTTGCTGTGAGCTGTGAAACGAGCGAGCAGCGCCTAAGGCGGCTGCGGGACTCCGTAGCCACTCGAAAGAATCCTTAAAGAATTGAGCAGCTCGCGCAAAAAGCTCAAAGCGCGCGTAGAGCTCACCCATCTCGAGGCACTTGGAGGCAAGCAGGCGGCGCTCTTCGGGTCCGAGGGTTTGGCTTTTTGTTTCGTCAGGCGAAAGGGCCTTTCTCTCGACGGCGAGGCGGTCCTTCATGGCTGTGGCAATACTGCGCGTGGTGACGGTGTCTTGATGGAGTGCCGAAGGATAGTCTTTGAAAAACTTTAGAGCTTCTTCATTTGAAGGCTCGAAATCAAGAACGCGCCCGTAGGCATAAGAGGCTTTCTGAAGACGCTTCAGGCCAACAGCAGCACGCGCCAGCCACTTGAAGGGGTTGGCGTTGCGAGGATCGACTTGCACCCAGTGACTCGCCCAATGCTCCATCCGCACCCAGTCGCGCAGCACCAGACACTCGCGGATACGCGAAGCCAGTTCCGTGCGAAGGAGTTCCTTGGAGGCATCGTAGGAGGCGCTCAAGTGCTCGACTCTCCTTTGCTGCGAGTTTCAAGTTCTGAGATATTTTCCTTGGCCTCGTTGAGGAGCTTTGAACCTTCATCCGATGTGGAGAGGTCTGAAAAATCTTTAGTGAGAGCCTTCCAGCGCCGCAGGGAGGACTCGTAGGCTTCTTTCTTGCGGTAGAAGCGCGCAATGTAGGCTTCTTTTTCGGCAAGCTTCAAACGGGATTTGAGCAAGATCTCTTGAACTTCTTTGGCGTGGTTGCTGCTTGCGTAGCGCTTCAGGAAGAAGCGACTTGTTTCGACAGCGTCCGAAGCGGAACTCTGATCGCGAGCGATCAGCTCGGGTGCTCCATTAAAGAAGGAGAGAGCTTTTCTGTAGAGTGCGTAGGGCGCTTCAGCGTGGTTCGGATAGAGATCCACAAAGATGCCGTAGCCCGCAGCGGCCTCGATAAAGTTGTCCTGCATGAAATCCATGTCGGCTGCTTTGAGCTCCGACAGGATTGCAAAACGACTTTGTGGAAAGCGGCGACGAACTTCTTGGAGAAAGTCAGCGGCCTCGAGGTAGTTCTTGTCTTCGAGCAGGCGCACGCCTTCGTTGTAGACGACTTCGGGGCTCTCGGAGTTTTTCAGCTCATTCGAGGCACAGGAGATCATGCCAACGAGGGCTAAGACTGCCAAACTCCGTTTAATGACTTGAGTGCGCATCACGCATCCTTCCCTGTTTTCTTGGAGTCTACCTCTAAACCGACGATTTTGTAGAGCTCACCGATTTCCTCGGGGTCCAAATAGCGCCATTCGCCGCGGTCCAGCCCATTGATCGAGATACCCGCAAAGCTCATGCGGCGAACTTTATCGACCGGACGACCTACGGCTTCGAACATCTTTCGGATGATGCGGTTTTGAGTGTTTGTGATCTTCACGCGGATCCACTGTTTGCCTTCGAGTTCTTTGAGAGGGCGCACGTCGAGCACTTTGAGGGTTTTTTCCTCGACCTTAAAACGGCCCGTCATGAGGCGTTTGATGCGAGCTTCGTCAAGGTGGCCATCGATCTTGACCTTATAGACTTTGGGGATCTCGTAGCGTTCTTGGTTCAGACGCTGGGCGAGTTCGCCGTCGTTGGTCATGAGCACGAGGCCCTCCGCGTCCTTATCAAGTTGGCCCACAGGGAAGACACGCTCTTTGATGCCACGAAGGAATTCGAAGACCGTGCCCGCGTCAACCTGGCGCGAATCGCGTGTGTCGGTGATCTTGTGCGAGAGCACATCGCGGGGTTTGAAGAATGCGATCACCACGCGCTTGGCGCTGAACTGCATCAGCTTGCCACGGATCTTGATGTGGTCGATGCCGGGTTGCGCTTTGTCTCCCAGCTGTGCGACGCGGCCGTTAATGGTGACATCGCCCATCTCGATCCAGTTCTCGGCTTCACGGCGCGAGGCCATGCCCGCGTCTGCAATAATTTTTTGAACTCGGATTCCGTTTGTTGGTGACGACATGTCGTCCTCCTTCTGTGTCTCCCGACACAAGTGGGCTCCCTGCTTAGGGGAGCGTAATGACAAAAATTAGTTCTGTTGAACTTCTTCGGCAGCGCGCTCGCGCAGGCCAAAGTCAGCCTTTTCTTCGTTTTCTTCGGAGGGCTCGTCGAAGTTGCCGCGATCAGGATTGGCCGCAAGCGGCGAGGCGTGGTCAAAGAAAAGGGAAGCTTCTTCGAGGGCCGCGGTGTTGATGCCTTCGATGTTTTCGTGCTCTTGATCTTCGCTGTTTTCAGATTCCGCCGTCTTCTTGGAGGCAAGTTCGCGGTCGTAGTCCTCAAGGCTCGGCATGTCGTCCAGGGAATTGAGTGTGAAGACTTCGAGGAAGTAGGGTGTGGTTCCGTAGAGAAGCGGACGCCCGGGAGTTTCGGCGTGACCGACGGTGCGGATGAGATTCTTATCGAGAAGGCCGCGTGTGAGGTGGCCCGAGTCGACGCCGCGAACGGCATCGATTTCGGAGCGCGACACAGGTTGTTTGTAGGCGATGATCGCAAGCACTTCGAGCGCCGAAGCGCCAAGACGCACAGGCTTGTCTTCGAGGAGCTTTTGCAAAATGTCAGATTGGGTCGGGTTTGAGCGGTACTGATAGGCGCCCGCAACTTTGACGAGCTGGAAGCCGCGCTCTTTGGAGTCTTCGATCAGTTGATCGAGAATCTCAACCACGGGACGTGTGTCGTAGTTGAAGGTGCCGAGAATACCCTTGATGCGTTTCAGGGAAATGGCCTTGGGCGATGCGAAGACCAAAGCCTCCAGAGCGCGTGTGATTTCGGCAAGGTCTGTAATGAGGTTGGGGTTCTCGATTTCAAGTTCCGAGTCGCTTTCGCTCACGGAAATTTCGAGTGTTTCCTCGGTTTCGATCAGAAGCTCTTCAGTGACGGGGTTCAGTTCTTGGTTCATCATCAAATCCTCGTGAGGTCCTAAAATCAGTTCCAGCTTCCGCCGCGGATCATTTGGTTGGCGCGGTCCATGTCCTCGGCGCTCACTTTGCGAGTGATACCGAGACTTCCAAAAATTTCTTCTTGCTGAAGGGTGGTGAACTGCATGCGAGTCATTTCGAGAACCGCTAGGAAAGTGGAGACAAATTCCTGTGTCTTGCAGTTCTCAGGGAGAAGTTGCTTGAAGCCCATTTGCTCGCTCAGCTCTAAGAGCTTGGCGATGCGCTCAACGGACGTAGCAACGGGGACCTCTTCCATGTAAATGGCGTGCACGTGAGTCTTGCGGCGCTCGATGAGATCTTTGTAGGCCTTGGCCATCTGGAAGGGATTGGTGAGCGCAACCTCGGCCTCGAGACCGTCTTGGATTTCGTCGGCGCCGGTGTTGCGGCACGGGAAGACGTCGCGGAACATCCGAGGACGCTCCGACAGATCTCTCGCGAGATCTTTGTAGTTCTTGAGCTCGATCAGGCGACGGATGAGTTGGGTGCGCGGGTCGTGGCCCGTTGCTTCTTCGGTTTCGTCGCGGGGTAGGATCACTTCACTCTTAAGGTAGGTGAGTGTGGCCGCCATGAGCAGGTATTCGCTGGCGAGGTCGAGGTTCAGCTCGCGCATGAAGTTGAGATAGGAAAGGTACTGCTGGGTGATTTTGGAGATCGAGAGGTTACGGATGTCGAGTTCGTGGGTCTTGATCAGATGCAGGAGGAGGTCCAGGGGACCTTCGAAGTTTGCAAGCTCGACGCGGCAGTCGATCAAAACACTGGGGCCCCGCTTCAAAAACGAGGGAACGTTGTCTTTTGCTTCCACCCTTCCGAGATAGCATGTCATTGCGAGTCATGCGAGCGGAAAGCCCTTTATGATGCAAAGGGCCAAGGGCTTAATTTTTCAGGTATTACACGGGGATCAGTGCACTTGGAAGAGCGCCAGCAGCGTGCCGATGAAGTGGAAAACAGGAATCGCTAGCACGCGGAAAACCCCGCTGAAGGCAAGAATGAGAATCAGCCAACCGCTCCAGGCTTCCATCTGGTCAAGCTTCAGCGCCCAATCACGGCTCACAAGTCCTTGGAGAATGCGCGAACCGTCGAGCGGAGGCAGCGGGATGAGGTTAAAGAATGCGAGAAACGCATTCAGCTGCACACCCAGAAGCAGCATTTCAACGCCCGCTCCCAGCATTCCCCCTTGGGCTTTAAGCTCTCCAATACCCATCTGGTATTTCTGATTGAGAATCGCGAGCCCAGCCACCATGAGTGTCGCAAGCACGAGGTTCGACGCTGGACCCGCCGCTGCGACCAAGGCCATTCCTGAACGTGGATTCTTAAAATTCCGCATGTCGACCGGCACGGGTTTAGCCCATCCAAAAAGTGGAAGTCCTGTGAGCACTGCGATGCAGGGAAGGACGACGGTACCGATGAGAGTGATGTGTGCCATAGGGTCGAGAGTGAGTCGTCCCATAAACCGAGGAGTCGAATCGCCGAGCAGATCGGCACTCTTGGCATGAGCCCATTCGTGAATGCTCAGACAGATGATCAGCATCGGAGCAAAGAGTACGAGGGTGCGAATCGCTTGAGCGCTAAAAAGGCCGTCCATGAGGAGCGATTGTGGAACGGGGCTAGGCGCGAGTCAAATCGAGCTTCAGTTGAGGTGACAGTATCCCTGCATACGGATCTTATTCGTCCAAGAAAGAAATCCGTGGCTCGTCCAAGACTCGGTGGTGATTCCCAGGATTTCGCCGCTCGGACATTGGGACTGAAGCTGCTCGTAGGCCTGATCCAGGTAGTTGGTTTGTCCTACAAAACCCATCACCACAAACTGTTCGGTCTGGGCCTCGACTTTTCTGTCTTTGGCGAAATTCACGCCGCGGCCGAAGTCCGAGACGTGGTCTTGGTGAAGACTGTGTGTGCATCCCGCTGCGCACAGGGCGAGCGCAAACGCTGGAGCTAAAAATTTTCTCACGATTTGGCTGCTCCCACACAGTAACCGCTGGCAGTAACTTTGCGTTTCCACACTAAGAAGAGGAAGTAATAGATCGCTTCGTCTTTGGTAAGAATGCCGCGGACGTCGCCGTTCGGACATTGCTTTTTGAGGTCTGCTTCAAGCGTGTTCACGAAATCGTTGTCGAAATTAAATCCGAGGATAATGGTGCGGCCCGCTTCGGCGCGGACAACATTGTCGCGCGTTACGGGGATCGACGAAAGAGATGTGCTCTGTAGAGAAGCACACGACCCTAGAAGAAGACTGAGGCTGAGAAAGATTGAGAAACGTTTCATGTTAGTCACTCCTGAGATTCTTATTTTGCACTGCCAAGACAGGTGGCTTTGATGCGAACGATCTCTCCGCTGACGACAGGATATTTGCGTGTTTCACGAATGCTTGTCACACCCGTAATGCGGCCGCTTGGACATTCCGCTTCGAGCATCTGAGGCACGCCCCTCCAGTAGTTTTCGACGTAGACAGGGTTGCCTGTGACCGGTCCCATTTGAAAGAGAGCGATGATGTTCTGGACTTCTTGGATCTGTTGACTCGATTTGTCGCTACGGCTGAAGGCCTTAGCGATATCAGCGATCTCCTGAAGATTGACACCGGTCTCACTGAGTTTGATGTCGATCTGTTTGCTAGGGGAGGAGTTTGTACGGTTGGAGATGTCAGAGAGCTGCACGTGGTGGAGTTGGGCGCAGCCTGTGACGAGAAGACTGAGGCTCATCGAAGTGCAGAGATTTCGAATCGTCATCGTCGAGAGAGTTTAACGAAAAGAAGGGTTTTCGAAAGAGACTCGCACCTTCTTGGTAAAAAAAACCCGATCCGGGGGGAGCCGGATCGGGCGAAGATGAGGACTACGGCAGGCTGCCGTAGGAAACCGTTAGGAGCTTAGGCGAGGATCTCGGTCGAGGCGGGACGTTTGCCACGACCTTTTGGGGTCGCATTCTCCATGACTTCGTCTTCCGATGGGGTGCCTGAGCTGGGGAGTGGGGCTGCAGCAGCGCTGCCGGCACCGACGCCGTAGGCCACCATGACTTCGGCTTCGATGCTCTTTTGGAGGTCGACGTTATCCTTGAGGTACTGCACGGAGTTGTCACGACCTTGGCCAATGCGCTCGCCTTTGTAGCTGTACCAAGCGCCGCTCTTGTCGACGATGCGCTTCTCGGAAGCGAGGTCGATCAGTTCGCCCACGCGAGCTGTGCCTTGGCCGTGCATCATGTCGAACTCGCACTGACGGAAAGGAGCCGCCAGCTTGTTCTTGACGACCTTAACGCGAGTGCGGGAGCCGACAACTTCTTCGCCGTCTTTGATGGGAGAGACGCGACGAATATCGAGACGAATCGAAGCGTAGAACTTAAGGGCATTGCCGCCGGTGGTGGTCTCGGGGTTGCCGAACATCACGCCGATCTTCATGCGGAGCTGGTTGATGAACATCACGCAGGTATTGGAGCGGTTGATCGAGCCTGTGAGTTTTCTGAGGGCTTGGCTCATGAGGCGCGCTTGCAGACCAACGTGAGCATCGCCCATATCGCCTTCGATTTCGGCGCGGGGAACGAGGGCTGCCACGGAGTCGATGACGAGAAGATCGATGGATCCAGAACGGACAAGCAGATCGACGATTTCGAGAGCTTGCTCACCGGTATCGGGTTGGGAGATAAGAACGTCTTCGACTTTGACGCCGAGTTTGCGAGCGTAAGTCACGTCAAGTGCGTGTTCTGCATCAACAAACGCCACGATGCCGCCTTGCTTTTGGCATTCAGCGGCTGCTTGGAGGGCGATGGTTGTTTTGCCGGAGGATTCGGGTCCGTAGATTTCAACGATGCGTCCCTTAGGAAGGCCGCCGATGCCGAGAGCAATATCGAGGCCGATAGAGCCGGTGGGGATCACTTTGATGTTATCGGCAATTTGGCCGGAGCCACCGAGTTTCATGATAGCGCCCTTACCGAATTGCTTTTCGATAGTGCCGAGCGCGAGCTCAAGTGCTTTTTGTTTTTCGGGATTGATGGCCATATGTTCTTACTCCTCCAGAGGTTGACGGGTTAGTCTGCGGTGGTCGGGCTTGTCCAAAAAATTTGAACTCCCCGGCCGCAGATCTGTCACATGGGTGCCTCTGCGGGTGCCTGTGCACGCTTCGGGCCACTTATGACTTTTTTCCGGTACAACTCTCGGCTGTTAAAAATGATGAAACCATACAATAGTACGGACCGCAAGAGACCCTCTTAAGACTCGTAAAAACTCAGTTCCCGAACTAATATCAGTCTCATGTCTGAGTCGATTTCTATCTCTAAAAATCTCACAAAAACAGAGACTTATAAAGAGCTCAAGCCTCAGCTTGCAGCGCTTCTCGAGGGCGAAACTGATGCTGTGGCTTGTCTGGCAAATTTTTCAGCGGCCCTTAAAGAAGTCTTTGGATTTTTCTGGGTGGGTTTCTACGTTGTGAAACAAAATGAATTGGTTTTGGGACCCTTTCAGGGGCCTGTTGCCTGCACTCGAATCGCGCGGGGCCGTGGTGTTTGTGGGACCTCTTGGGCCGAGGCTCGAACACTCGTTGTGGATGATGTTTCAAAATTTCCAGGCCACATTGCCTGCAGCTCCTTATCTCGCTCCGAGATTGTGGTCCCACTCAAAGATCAGTCGGGGTCTGTGTGGGGCGTGCTCGATATCGATAGTGCAGAACTCGCGAGCTTTGATGAGATCGATCAGAAGTATCTCGAAGAATTGGTTTTGCTTCTCAGAGTCTAGGGTGAAACCGAAGAAGAAGTTGCATCCGAAAAAGCGGGCTTCACGTCTTCGAGCAGCTGCTCGAGAACGTCACGTGCGGAGTAGCTGGTTTTGCCACCGCGCAGGAATCGCCTGAGCATGGCAAGGTCGTCGCCCGCAGTGACCAGCGCGAGCTCTTCGTGACCACTCTTTTGGGACTGGCCCATGTCGATGTTGGTCATCAGTGCGTTGCAGAGACATTTGCGGCCAACCGTTTCTTCAATCTTGCCGCCCTTTTTTAGATAATCTGCCACGGGCTCCGAGGGACAACGATGCACAAAGTCTCCAGACGGGCCCACAGCAAGTGTTCGCAAATATCCGAGATCGCAGATACGAGGGCGTGCTTGGTAGAGTGTGTTGTCAGAAAGTGTGCCCTCCATAGGCGCCACCTTGAATGGGAAATCCGTTGGAGAAGCCAGGGGATCTGTGAACACGCGATCGGTGGTGTTGGACTCGGGAAGGCCCCATTTGCGGATCGCAGCGCGTTTGATGGACTCCGACATCCCAGACTCTTCGCAAAAAGCGAAGGCTGTTCCGACTTGAATCCCTGCGGCACCCGCAGCCAAAGCTTCACGCAGTTTCTCGGGAGTAGCGAATGATCCCGCCATCCAGAAGGGCAAGCCAATCTCTTTGATGGCAACAAGGTCGGGAACGTCTTTTGAGCCGTAAATAGGCTCGCCTGTTTCGCTGAGTTTGAGGGGTCCACGAGGAGGGGCGTTGTGTCCACCCGCAAGAGGGCCCTCGACAACAAATCCGTCGACGCGTCCTGTAGATTTTTTAGCGAGGTGTGTGGCGAGTGTCGCGGAGGAAACGATCGCGAGGAAGAGGGGACGCTTGAGGGGTTTCTTCTCCATATCGGGAAAAACGAGTGCGGGATCGAAAGATGTCCGCACGTCTTCGTGCTCAGGTGCTGAACTCAGGCCCACCGCATGAGCTTTGATCGATGCTGCTTTCTGCTCAGAGAAAAGATCAAGAACTCCGGGGATCTCTCTGGGGATGCCGGCACCCATGAGCACGTAGTCAACACCGGCAAGCATCGCCCCGTAGATGGCGGGCAAGTTCGCAAGTTGCAGTTTCTCTAGGAGATTGATTCCCACGGGGTTGTCATGACCCTCTTTTGCCAGCCACACTTCGACAAAAGCACCGGCGACGCTCAGCTGATGAAAGCGGAGACTCGCGTTGAGGTTTGAGAGCGGACTGAGCTTGTAGGGTTGGCCGGGGTTGCGGCCGCCCTCTTGAAAAAAGAGTGAGAGAATCTCTTCTGCGATGGCGCGATCGGGGAACTGTGAGAGTGCGCGTCGCGAGTGGCCTTGGGGATCGCCATCCTGGAGCCTGCGCAAAAGGAGGGTGTTGACGGCAGTTCCCGAGACCACGCCAAGATGCCCGAGACAAGAGACGGTGCGAGCCAGTCGCCAATCGGAGACGCCCGCGCCCATGCCTCCTTGAATGATAATGGGGTTTCTCACGTCATTGAAGCTAGCCCAGACCGTTCCCAGAACCAAGCCTTCGTCGCTGTAAGAGTTGTGTGAGTGAGGGGTGAAAATTCTTCGCAAAGCGTCACCGAGGGGGATAAAGAGAGGCTCTATGAAGCTAGATTCTGCTCTCCAGAGCCTCCAATTTGTTGAAGAGATCGATCGTCTCAAAGGTGTTCTCCGGCAGACGCTTGTTTATGATGGCGCACGTCGTGAAAACACCGCGGAACATTCTTGGCACCTCGCGATGGCTGTGCTGGTGCTGTCTCCATTCACCGAAGAAAAAATCGATCTCTCGAGAGCTCTCAAAATGGCCCTCGTGCATGACATCGTTGAAATCGATGCCGGTGACACCTTTGTCTACGACACGGTCGCAAGTCTCGACAAACAAGCTCGCGAAGAGGCCGCAGCAGAAAGAATATTTGGGCTCCTGCCGGCTCCCTTGGATGCTGAACTTCGCTCGATTTGGATAGAGTTCGAGTGCTTGAACTGTCCCGAATCGCGCTTTGTTGCGGGCCTTGATCGTTTGCTCCCTCTCATCGCCAATTCGAAAACCGAAGGACATTCCTGGAAAAAACACGGCATTGTGAAAAGTCAGGTCCTCGAGAAGAATCGCAAGATCGAAGGCGCTTCAAAAACTCTCTGGGACTTCGCTGCGCGATTGGTGGAGGATGCGGTGAACAAGGGGCACCTCTCGGAAGGTTGAGTGAGACGGTTTAGTTCCCGGAGGACTGACGTTTTTCTTTCTTCGCCTCTGAATCCACGAAGATCCAAAAGGTCGTATTGAGATCGGAGATGTTGCAGTAGGTCGGCAGAAAGTCTGCGAGTTTGCTCTTCAGAGAAAGGTTCAGGAGCTCTCTGAAGTCGGGACATTTTTTTTCGAGCATTTTTACGACAGCGAGTGAGGCGCGGTAGTGAAGATCCGCGCGGTTTTTGTTTTGTTTGTCGTAAGGGTGTGCGAGTGTCGAAATATCGAAGCGCGGTTCTTGCGCTGCTAGCCATACGTAGCTGATTTTTTCGTTGCCAGCGACGCTGTTGCAGAGACCTTCCGTGAGCCAGGGTGGAATCGCATCTTTGTACTTCTGGAAAAGGATGACGTGGGCGAGTTCGTGACCAAAGACTCCTGCGAAGTTTTCCTTCTTGATTCTTGGACCAAGATGAATCGAAAGATCATTGCGCTTGGTAAAGGCGAGAATGTCGGGTGCGGCACGGCCGTTGAATTTCGAGATGAACAGGGCTTGGTCTGCATAAAACGTCGCGCGTGTGCGGTGAATACTCCATTCGAGTCTCGATTCGATGCGGTCCACGACACTTTGGACCGAATACTCACTCACCCATGCGGGCGCATTGTCGATGATCACCGAATTGGTTGTGACACTCTTTGCTTCGCAAAGCGCCGAAAGGAGCCCCGAGAACAGTAGAAGTGATTTCAAGTTTTGGCTCATGCGTAGGGGAAGTGGCGGAGGAGGCGAGACTCGAACTCGCAAGCCTGTTAGGGCGGCAGATTTCGAATCTGCTGGATTACCAATTATCCTACCCCTCCGTGCAGGGACTGCAAAATGTTTATGCCGTGAAGGGTCTTTCGTCAACGTCTCAGAGCCAGCGGATTTTGATCAGACACCAAACCGTGATAGCGGCATAGAGACCTGCAACAACGTCATCCAGGATCACGCCGTATCCGGTGTCGCGGCGATCAAAGGAACGGGCAGGATAGGGTTTGAAGATGTCGAAGACGCGGAACGCTAAGAAAGCAACGAGCACCGCAGTCCATTCGGGGAATACGAATCGTGAAGAATCAACCTGCAGTTGTGAGTAGATAGGGCCCCGCAAACCAAGCAGGGCAATCGCTTGTCCAATGACTTCGTCCCACACAACGCGACCAGAATCCATTTGACCCCAATGCTTGCAGGCGCGCTCAACAATGGGTGCCGTCACGAGAACAAGGACACTGAGCAAAATGAGAGACATCCACGAGGGGTACTGAAGGAGCCAGAGTCCAAAGGGAATACCAAGGAGCGATCCGAAGGTGCCGGACGCGATGGGTGCGTAGCCAAGACCCAATCCCGAGCTCAGGCCAAGAATTGCAAAGCGCTTTGCAGGGCTGGAGATGGGTTGGGGTGTGATTGGTTTTTTCATCGGATACCGCAAGCTTTCAGGGTTCTATCTAGAACGCCTTCGGCCACTTTTCGAGCCTTTTTGGATCCGTCCTTGAGAATGTCTTCAAGGTCGTCGGGACGCTTCATGAAATCATTGTACTTCTCGCGAGCGGGCGAGAAGCGCGACTCGATTTTTTCGAGCAGGGCAAGCTTCGCGTGGCCGTAACCGTATCCTCCCGCGCGGTAACTGGACTTCATCGATTCGAGCTCTTCGGGACTTGCGAAAAATTTATAGAGGTTCACGATATTACAGGTTTCAGGGTCTTTTTTGTCTTCGAGACCTTTGGAGTCGGTCACGATCGCCATGACTTGTTTTTTGAGTTCCTTGGTGGCGGCCAAAGGCTCGATCCCGTTGTTGTAGCTCTTGCTCATTTTTCGTCCGTCGATGCCCGGAACCACGGCAACACTCGACTGCACAAGTTCGACGGGCTCTTTCAGGGTCTCTCCGAAGTAGTGATTAAAACGCTGGGCCATGCCACGAGCCATCTCGATGTGCTGCACTTGGTCCTGGCCCACGGGAACCACGTCGCTGTCGAAGAGGATAATGTCTGAGGCCATCAGAACGGGGTAGGAAAACACGCCCAAGTTGATGGCCCCTTCTTCTCCGCGGTCCTTGGCAGCCTTGTAAGCATGGGCTCGAGTGAGGTCGCCCATCGAGGTCATGCAGCTTAGGACCCAGGAGAGCTCCGTCACCTGGGGCACGTCCGACTGCCGGTAGAAGGCGCCATTTGAAGGATCGAGTCCAAAAGCAAGAAACTGAGCGGCGACACTCAAGGTGTCGAGACGAAGGGCTTTCGCGTCGCGCACTGAGGTGAGGGCATGGTAGTTCGCAATGAAATAGAAAGTCTCGTGAGTTTTTTGCAGGGAGATCGCGGGTCCAATCATGCCGAGGTAGTTCCCGAGGTGCGGGGTTCCGGTGGGCTTGATGCCTGAGAGACTGCGTTTCATGGATCCAGAGACTAGGCGCAGTCTCCGGGCTAGTCGAGTCCGCGTTTGCGCCAAAACTCTTCGACTTTCAGTCCCACATATTCGCCAAAATCTAATTGGACGTTGTGAGATCCCGCGGGAATTTCGACGTATGTGGCATCGGGCAAAAGCTCAGCAAGCGCGCGTTGCTCGGAGGGCGGAGTTACGCGGTCAAGTGCGCCCGCCACCACGAGGGCCGGGACCTTGACCCGAGGCAACACCGCGCGGGTGTGTCCGCGGCTCATGTCTTCGAGGAGGGCAAAGAAGGTTTCGCTGCTCACGTCGCACACCGCTTCGGCGTAGGCCTGAATGTCGTCACGCGTGCTCGCGCTGGTGTTGAATCCAGCGAGATAGGCAGAGATGTGTGTCATTGCGGGGCGCGCCCTGAAAGCATCCCATGCTTTTAGGATCGGCTCAGGGTAGCTTTTCATAAAATCAAAAAGTTTGCCGCTCAGTTTTGCTGGGATCTGCGAACCAAGCATTTGGTTGAAGGGGTTGTCGGGTGTGCCGCAACATAGGATGAGGCTCTGGCAAAGCGCGGGCTCTGCGATGGCGAACTCGATGACCACATTGCAACCCATGCTGTGTCCCCAGATCTGCAAAGGCTTCTTGATCCCGAGGTGATGCACGACTGCGGAGACATCTTTGGCGAGCGCGCTGATGTTGAGGAGTTGCGGATCGGCGGGGTTTCCGGAACGGTGGTGCCCGCGATAGTCGAGGAGGATGCAGGGATGGCCGGCTGCCGAGTAGCGCTCGATCTGATGGCGCCACTGGTTCATGCTGCAAACAAGCCCGTAGCAAAACATTAAGGGGCGTAGAGCTATTGCATCGTCGAGGCGGGGGCCATGGCGCTCCCAAAAAATGGGCGTCCCGTCGAAGCTTGTCGCGTATCCGGATTCAATAGCGTCGAGCAACAAGCGCATGTGTGTCTTGGAATTAGGACTTTTTAGGAGTTTCGTCGTTAGCATCGATGCGCAGAATTTTTACCATGTGACTCATCATCGGGTAGGGGGCGATCAGTTCGCCCGCAAAAGGCTGCATCTTTTTGAGGCCCCAGATGATAATGGCTTCTTGGATGGGTTCGGGTGCCCGGGCTAGCGCAAGCAAAAATTCTCCGACCAATGAGTTCTTTCCGTTGGGTTCTTGTGCTCCTGCCATTGCCAGCTCCTTTTTGGGTCTCTAGTATCTGATCGGACATGAGAGGTTCAAAAGTTAAGGGCTTAGCTCGTATTTTTCTGGGCATAGCGTTGTTCACTCTGCCGCAGCCTCACGCGCTCCGCGCAGCGCCCGTCAAGGTGTTCAAAGTGGGCGTGTTGGTCTCGGATACAGGGGATCTCAAGAGCTCCGGCGTCGAGATGCGCCGCGCCGCTGTCTTCGCCGCTAAAGATTTTGATGCCAAGCACGCGGGGCACGCTCGACTGCAGCTTGTTTTTGTCGATGACGAGTCCCGCGCCGAAGCAGCTTCCCAGCGGGCAGAGTCCTTGGTGCGGGAGCATAAAGTGCAGGCTGTCGTGGGCCCTTCCTTTCTTGCTGGGGCGACTGCGGCTGCGTCTTTGTTCTCGGCGGCTGGGATCGCTTTTGTTGTTCCTCTGGCCCGCGCGTCCAATTGGGGTGCCGATAAGAACACCAGATTTTTGCGTGTTGAAGACTTTCGTTTGGGTGAGGCTCTTGCAAATTTTGCGGCAAGCAAACTGTCGGCCAGGAGCGTGATTGTTGTCGACGAGGCCACCTCCGATGCTTCCAAATCTTTCAACGAGGGATTTCTCAAAGCGAGCTCAAAGAAGAAGATGAAAACCTTGGCGCGAATGAGTTTTGTTTCGTTCGCAGAGGAATCGCCGAAGCTTTTGGGTGAGATCGCCAAACTCAAACCCGACGTCGTGAGTCTTCCGACGAGTTCCTGGGAGGCGGCGCGCGCAATTTTGGACCCGGCGCCGAGTCAGGGAGTCCCTGCAATTTTCTTGGGCGCTTCTTCTTGGGGGTTCAGCCTCGACAAGGGGAAGGCCCCGGGCCCCATCGGACATTTCTTTGCGGATGTGTATTCGAGCAGTTTTAAGGGGAGTCGCGTTTTTGTGGACCGGTTTCAAGAGGCTCATGCTTCTGAGCCAAGTACTCTTGAGGCCCTCAGTTACGAGGCTGTCTCAGTTTTAGGTCAGGCCTTTGCCCGAGCGGGCTTTCGAGCAGAGGTTCCCTTGCAGAAAGTGCTTAAAGCCTCTCTCCCTTTCGAGGGTGTGAGTGGCAAACTTCAGTTTAGATCCGACTCCACTCCGCAGAGAGACGTGCTGGTGCTTGAGACCACACAATCGGGCATCCCTCGCTTCCGCCAAATTCAGAGCGCGAACTAGGGACAGACAATTTTTATCGCCGAACGTCTTGGTTTAAGACGCCCTCCGGAGTCTGGCCTGGCACCAAGCGATCTCCCCTAAAGGACGGCCCATCCGTTGCTTCTCCTGGTCCGATGCGCACCTCGAATGCGTGGACGGCTCGGCAGCGAAGCGACGTCGGGAATGATTAGCTGGGCACTCAGGTGTCCAAAGTTTGGACGATTTGCTCTTTGCTTGCTGGGTGGTCCTTGTGATTATTAATAATAATTACTTATACTTATAATACATTAAGAAGTTGTGAAGGGCTGGCACAAGCTTCGCATCTCTAAGGGAAAGGCTTTTCAAAGCAATAGGGGGTCATGATGTTCTTAGAGAAAACTTACGCCGTTCTTGGGACGGGTCTAGTGTGGTGCGCGCTCGTTGCGCTCACGCCCGAGGCTCAGGCTCAGAAAGTCGGCGAACTCAGCGACAACAGTGCGAGCATCTTAGCGTTGTGCAATTGCACGAGTTCACCGGAAGCTGCGAGCACTCAGAACTGTAAGGCCCTCTTGGCCTCGCAGAATCCTGAGCAGAAGCAGGCTCCGGGTGCGAACCCCGCGGGCAATGCAGTTCACGCGATGATGGCCCCGCAAGGGCGCTGAATTTTATAAAATAGTTCTGATCAACGTGCGGACTCCGCAGCCTCATTGAGGTTGCTGGAGTTCGTTGCTTTTTTGCGGAGTGAGGCAAAGCCTTGCTGAATCTTTTCGCCCGTCCAAGTGACGGGGAGCGCCATCGCCCAGAACCACGTCTGAAAGCCGTCTGAATTTACAAAGCTGTGATAGCGATCTTCGAGACTGCGCTCGGAAAATCTTACTTGGCCCACAGCTGTAAAAAGAGCGAGGAGTAGGGCGCCTTTGAGAAGATACTTGATTGTCGTCTCGGGCAACATACTGGTCATTATAGGATCTTCCGGGTAAATAAAGAAGTCATGAGACCCACGCTTTACATCGAAGACATCTTCCAAGGGAAACGCCAAGAAAATGACATCGTGACACTCAAGGGTTGGGTCTACAACTCACGCGCCAGTGGCAAGGTGAAGTTTCTTCAATTGCGCGACGGAACCGCCACGATTCAAGGAGTGCTTTTCCCCGGAGATTCATCCGATGCGGCGCTCGAGGCCTTCGGCAAAGCAACCCAAGAATCTTCTGTCGAAGTTCAAGGCAAGATCGTCAAAGCCCCTAAAGCACCGGGAGGTTGGGAGCTTCAGGTTAAAGAACTCAAAATTCTTGGGGAGTCGGTGAACTATCCCATTTCTCCTAAGGAGCACGGCCCTGATTTTCTCCTCAATAACCGACATGTTTGGATTCGCTCCAAGCGCCAACACGCGATCTTGCGTATTCGCAGCGAGATCGTCGCAGCCGCACGAGAGTTTTTCGACAACCAAGGTTTCGTGGGATTCGACGCTCCTATCTTCACGCCTGCAGCCTGCGAAGGAACCACCAACCTCTTTGAAGTGAACTATTTCGATGATGACAAAGCCTACCTCACCCAGAGCGGACAACTCTACGGAGAGGCGGGCGCGATGGCGTTTGGCAAAGCGTATGTTTTTGGTCCAACTTTCCGAGCAGAAAAATCTAAGACGCGTCGGCACCTCACAGAGTTTTGGATGCTCGAGCCCGAAGTTGCCTTCATGGATCTCGAGGGCAACATGGAGCTCGCCGAAGACATGATCTGCCACATTGTCCAGCGGGTCTTGCGCACGCGCAGGCCTGAACTCGAGGCTCTCGAGCGCGACATCTCGAAACTCGAAAAAATCAAAAAGCCTTTCCCGCGCCTTCACTACAATGAAGCGGCAGCCATTCTCGAAAAAGAGTCGAAAGACGGTTTCAAAAAAGGAATGGACTTCGGCGGCGGTGATGAGACGATCCTCACCGAGAAGTTTGAAACGCCGATTTTTGTGCATCGTTTCCCAAAGGCCATCAAAGCTTTCTATATGAAGGAAGATCCAGAAGATCCCGTGAGCGCTCTTTGCGTGGATATGCTCGCGCCAGAAGGTTACGGCGAGGTTATCGGTGGCGGTCAGCGCGAAGAAAATATCGAAACACTTGTTCGCAAGATCAAAGAGCACGGGCTCGATCAGAACGTTTTCGAATGGTACCTCGATTTGCGTCGCTTCGGGTCTGTTCCTCACGGCGGCTTTGGCATGGGTGTTGAGCGTTGCACGGCTTGGCTTTGTGGCACGGCCCACGTGCGTGAGTGCATTCCCTTCCCACGCATGCTCAATCGTCTGAGCCCCTGATCAAGGCGGAGTTAGCGGCGATATTCCAGTGATCAAAGTTCCGTAGGCTCTCGGCCCATGAAAGGTTCTATTTCGACTAAGCTTCAAGAAGAAGGTGGGGCAGCAACAAAGCGTAGACTGAGTGTAGACTCTCAGGCCGAGCGTTTGAGAAGAGTTCCCGATGAAGTGTCTTCAGAGGCGCGGCCTTTGAGGAAGAGATCGGTGATGAGGAGTCCTTTGAGTTCGCGCACGACTTTGCCGCTTGAATCCTTAACGACAAAGACGTCGCCCTCGGGACTTTTGTGATGCTCGGCTTGAAGGCCGCTTGCTCCCAAACTTTCCACGAGGATTTCCAGAGCTTCCGTGATCTGAGGCTCGGTCAGTTTTGCAAACTGACGCCGCTCTTGGTGTTGATCGCGGTGGGCATCTCGATCGTTCGAGGCGTTGACAGGCTTCTGGCGAACATCAATGATGCTCCCGAGAAAGGCTCTGGCTTTTTGAATGCCTCGAATGTCCATGTCTTCGCTATCGGCGATTCCTAAACGAATCTTAATCTGGGGACTGTTACTCTGCGTCGGTTTCGTTGTACGTCCTGTGCGCGCGGGTATGATTGTCTACACCGTCAAAGATACGACGCTTCGTCTTGATCCCGGTGATTCGGCGGCCGTGCATTCCTGGGTGCGAGCGGGAGCACCTTTTGAAGTTGGAACTTGTGGCGATGACGGCTGGTGTTTTGGACGCGCCTTTAGAACGACCGAAGGTTGGATCCGCGCCGAAGACCTTGATTATCTTCTTCCTGAGGCTTCCGAGACATCGAGCACCGAGGCCAGTCCCGCGAAAAAAAAATTCTATTTTGTCTTGAGTAACGATCTCATAAAAGGATCGGGTTCTCTTAAGAACATTAGTGGAGCACTTCTGAATGTGTCTGAGGCTTGGCAACTGAGTGTGGGAGCAGGTCATCACTGGGTCGTGGGGCGCGACAAAGCCCTCGATGCAGAAGTGCTTTTCGGACATCTTCTCGAGCTCAGAAAAACTCGTTCTGATGAGAGGGTGTATTCAAGCGGGGTGTGGCTTGGTTACGGACTGCGCTACTACGGGCCCTACAACGAATTCTTTGGTTTCGGGGGCGCGATGCGCATCCTGATGAGACTCGGTTCTCCCTCAGAAAACTTCGACGAGCGCCCTTCGTATTTTTTGGTTTCGATCGGACCGTTGATCACTCACGAGATTGGACTCGTAAAGCCCAAGCTCGTCGCATGGCGTCCTCAAATTGCCTTCAACAATCGAGAGGCCTTTGTGGGGCTCGGTTTGGACCTGCTCTTCTAGCTAGCTAACACGGCGTAGAGGTAGGTGATGACAA
Organism: Bacteriovorax stolpii; assembly: GCA_945881775.1. GTDB lineage: Bacteria > Bdellovibrionota > UBA2428 > UBA2428 > UBA2428 > CAMCVE01. The sequence goes on along the minus strand of CAMCVE010000008.1, from coordinate 42,120 downwards.
AGTCCATCACGATGACCGTAATCGAGGTCCCAACGACGGCGTCGGTAGTTGCGTGGCCTACGCCCTCTGCACCGAAGCTGGCCTGCAGGCCATAATGCGCGCAGATCGAGGGGATGCAGCAACCAAACACCACGGCTTTGATACTCATAAGAATCAAATCACCCGCTGTAACGAAGATGAAGAGACTTTGAAAAAATGGACCTGTCGAGAAGTTGAGAAAGACCACCGCCGAGAACCAGGCCCCTAGAATCGCGATCGCCAAAGAGATCGTGGCCAGAGACCAAGCCGCCACAGACGAAGCCAATGTGCGGGGCGCGACGTAAAGCTCGACGATATTGAGGCCGAGGAGGCGATAAGCGTCGATTTGTTCGGTGTTCTTCATGGCGGCGAGTTCTGCGGCGATGCTCGCGCCCATTTTTGATGTGATCAGTAGTGCGCCGACAATCGGAGCAAGTTCCCGAATGAGCAGAATCATCGCGAATCCCGGTATCATCGAGTCGTTGCCTATCACAAGCTTCATGTGAAAGCTGTATTCGGAAATGAGGATGATGCCCATGAAGGTCACGCAGAGGACAACAATTCCGATTGAAGAATTTCCGAATTCGTAGAGCTGTTTCCAGATGTCGCGCGAGGGAACACGACCCCGAGCGAGCGCGTTCACGCTTGTCAGAAGTATCTTTACGGTGTCGAGGGCTCTCTGAAACGCGTTCACAGAAAATCCCCCGACCGCACGATGATCTCTACGATCCAGGAGATGAAGAAGTCCGCGAGGACAATAGCAACCATGCTTTGGACAGCAGTTTTCTTCACCGCGAGGCCCACGCCCTGGGTGCCGCCTTCGGTCCAGTAGCCGTTTGCGCAGCAAATATGACCCATGAGAAGTCCAAAGATCACGGATTTGCTCACTGCAAGAAAGATGGACTCAGAAGTCGCAAAACGCTCGACCATGAGCAGGTACTGGTCGGGATTGATGTCAGCAACCATCCAGACTGCAATCATTCCTCCCAAGACAGAAATCACAAGTCCAAAGACCAGCAAGAGAATAGAATTCAGTGCCACGGCCCAGAAGCGGGGGACCACAAAGAAGGATATGGGATCGAGTCCTAGGCAGCGCACGGCTTGGATTTGATCCGTGACCTTCATGGTCCCAAGTTCGGCCGACGTGAAAGCTCCGACTTTTCCCGCGAGCATGAAGGCAATAAGAATGGGGCCTACTTCGCGAATCGTGCCTGAGGTGTTGAGGCCGCCTAGAACGGACTCTGCACCAAAGTCTTTCAGCTGAAGATGAAACTGCAGGGCCATGATGGCTCCTGTGAAGATTCCAGCGGTCACGGTGGTGCTCAGCGAGCGCACGCCCACATCGGCAAACTGGCGCATGAATTCTCGGCGTTCCGTGAAGAGTTCGGGAAGACGAATGAACAGCATCCAGAAGAATCGAAGGTGCTCACGGAGGGCTTCCAGTCGATGGATCATTGGAGATCCTCCATGAAAGCCATTGTCATCGCAACGGGGCTGCGCCTGATTTCTTCAGGAGTTCCAAGATCGACGACACGGCCGGCGTCCAGCACCGCCAACCTGTCTGCAATTTTTAGGGCATTGCGCATGTCGTGGCTTACAACAATCGAAGTTTTGCCAAAATCCTTCGAGATCTTCTTGATGAGATCGTGAATCTGGAGCGAGGTCGTGGGATCGAGGCCCGTTGTGGGTTCGTCGTAGAGCAGGATCTCAGGATCAGGAAGCAGAGTGCGCGCCAAGGCGAGACGTTTTTGTTCACCGTAACTTAGAGACGGCGGAAATCTTTCAAAGAGATCTTTTTCGAGGGATTCGAGACCCACCGCTTTGAGGGTCGCAGAGATCCTCGCAAGCTTTTGGACTGCGTCGAGATGTCGGATGCCCAGAACCAAATTTTCGTAGAGCGAGCGAGAGTCAACGAGAGCTGGCAGCTGGAACACTAGTCCACATTTCTTGCGAATGGGCACGAATTGGTTCTCCGAGAACTGAGAGATTTCCGTGTCGTCGATCCAAATTTTTCCGCTGTCTGGCGTGAGAAGTCCCACGAGATGTTTGAGGGAAACGCTTTTGCCGGTACCCGACCTGCCGAGCATAAAGAAAATTTCGCCTCGCTGAATTGAGAGACTCAGTCCGTTTAGAACTTTCTTCGGGCCGAAGCTCTTGTGGACATTTTCGAATCGGATCATGGCAAATGTCTCTTTTCGTTCAAATGCCCACCACGCAACTCGAAGACGCTGGGAGCCCAGGAGCGAGCGCGGTCTTCGTCGTTCGTGACCACAAACGTGAGCGCGGGCCGGTTTTCTAAAAGCTCAAGCAGGAGAAGTGCGATCTGTCGGCTCGTGATCGGATCGAGTCCCGCGGTGGGATCATCAAAGAAGATGTAGTCGGGTTCAAGAATCAGCGTGCGCGCGATGGCCAGGCGTTTTTGCATGCCTCCTGAAAGTTCAAAGGGAAAGAGGGACTCGCTTCCACTGAGTCCGACCTTGTCGAGCCAGTGAGTCGCGATTTTTCGGCGCGCAGTTTCGGATTCAAGAGGACGCCGTTGGCTGCGTGGAAAACAGAGATTCTCAAAACATGTCATTGAATTAAAGAGGGCGTTGTTTTGAAAACAGAATCCAATACGAGACAGGAGGCTTTTGTTTTGCCTGTGTCCCGACTCAGACCAAAGAGACTCACCCTCAAATAGAACCTGTCCAGAAAGAGGTTCCCACACTCCCCCTAGGGTCTTCAGAAGTGTGGATTTTCCTGAGCCTGATTCGCCCATGATGACGTTCAAAGAGGGGCCCTTCCACTCACAGTCCACTTCGAAAAGACTTGGTCCGTGGCGCAATCGGCCGGGACTTTGGACAACACGGATCGCGCGCAGACTCGGAAGCATGCTCCCCAGTATAACTACAGACGCGGGTTATACCATCTAGGCCATGAAAGCTTTTGAGGGTAATTTGATCTCTGTATGGCCGCCGAATTGAAGATCTATTCTGAGTCAGTGGATAAGGGTTTGGAGGGTGTGGTCGCCTGCTCCACAAGCATCAGCTGCGTCGTTGAGGCCACGCTCAGCTACCGAGGCTACACGATTCAAGATCTCGCGGAGAATTATCTTGGATGCGTTGGACCTCTGAAGGTTGGAGAGCTTGCAAAGGTGGCATTGCCCTGAAACCCTAAGGACTTCCTAATCCGTTCTTAACAATTCGCGTACGCTCGTGCCCCACCGTCAAGTTTCAGTCTCTGTACTCCGATAGAGCTATAAGATGGGATTTCTTCGCGTCTGTGTGTATGGCACGCTCTTAACGGGCACTTTCGTGGCACTGCATTTTGCAGAGCCCGAAATGTACGCTCCCGTGCGGAAACATCTCCTCTACGAAGATTTTGTAACTCCTGTTATGAGCGAGATGCACGCCCTCGCAAAACCACTCATCGAAGAGGCTCTTAGAAATCCCATGATGGCTTCATGGCTGGGACTTCCGGTGGAAGGTGATGTGGCCGACGGTTCCACTCCCCAGAAGGCTCGCAAAGTTGGATCTGACGATCGCAACGCCACTTCGAGCTATGGAAAAAACTTCTCGATGCCTTCGCAAATGGGTTTTTCACTTGTTCATCTCGGCGAAAAAATAAACAAACGCAGCGTGCTCTCCACGGAGGGCAACGACTCCACGTATTTTGAAATGCCCGACGGCAGCCAACTTTGGCTGCAGTACGACTCGGTTGTCGAAGTCGGATGGAGCAACAAAGAAGCTCCTGATTCTGAACTTCTGTTGAGAGTTGAAAGAGGAATGATGCACATCGAGCGTCCCGGTGATGCTACGGGCAAGGTTTACCTCGTGACGAATTCCGGAATCCGCTATTCCCTCGCTCCGAGTGATGGTTGGATGGCGACATCGCAGATGGGAATCGTTGATAAAGAGAGCTTCCCCGATGCCGAGTCACGCATGTCGGGTCGCTATCTGGACTACGTTCGTCAGGCCACCTTGGCTGAAGCGCGCGAACTCTCTAAGCTTCTCAAATCTGATGGGCGTCGCGAAGCGATGCTCTACCAGGACCAGCTCAGACTCGCCGCCGAGGGCGAAGACAGGCGTCGGCAAAGTCTCGAAGAATCCGACCTCATGCCTTTCGAAGTGGTCAGTATTCCTCTCGAAATTCCTTCCCGTCGTGGAGGCAAAGACCTTGCCCGCGAGCTCGGTCGTATGCCCGCAAGTATCGCCCTCGTAAAGCCCTTGAAATTTCCGGGCCGCGCTCCAGCCTCAGTGTCAACGCTCGACGAGGGAACTCGAATTGCCTCAGAAGCTAAAATTCTAAAGTGGACCGACAAAGGCCAGTGTTCCGAAGCTAAGAAATTCTTCCAGAAGTTGCGCGAAGAACACTCTCTCGGAGATGGCGACTCATGGTCGCTGCGCATGCAACAAAATTTCTCTCAGCGCTGTCCGTGAAAAACATCGTGGATGAAGGGGACCGCACTGAAGTGCCCCTGCTCGTAGAGAAATAATGCCGAGCCCACAATAAAGATCACTCCCAACAACATATAGGCAATCTTTTTTTTCCCGCTGCCCTTTTTACTTCGAAGAGCGGCCGTGATGAGACCAATCCCTATGGGAATGGCCCAAAAGGGCAAGGTTCTCACCAAAATATAGAGCCACGCCACCGCGAATTAACCCGCTGAGAGCAGTTTCTTGAATTCTTTTGTGAGCTCGGGAACCACTGCGAAAAGATCACCTACTGCGCCGTAGTCGGCTTTCTGGAAGATGGGGGCTTCGGGATCGGTGTTGATCGCAACGATGACCTTCGAAGTCTTCATGCCCGCCAGATGCTGGATCGCGCCGCTGATGCCACAGGCAATGTAGAGATTGGGGTTCACGGTTTTACCGGTTTGTCCGACTTGCATCGCATGCGGCGCCATTCCGGCATCGACCGCGGCCCGTGAGGCTCCCACTGCGGCTCCTATCACGTCCGCGCACTCTTCGATGATCTTGAAATTCGCGGCTTCCTTGATGGCGCGGCCCGCGCTCATGATGCGCTCAGCCTCGGTGAGATCGGGTCGAGAATTTCCAGCAGCGCCCGACACTTCGAGAGTTTTGGCGCGAATGCTGCCCGAGGGTGGAGTTGCTACAATTTGGGCAGACTGACCTGAGTCGGCACCGATCGTGAGCACGTTGGGGCGGAGGCTCACCACTGCGGGGAAGGCTTTGAACTTAAGAGTCGCAAAGTATTTGCCGGCGAGCATGGGGCGCTTGGCAGAAAGGGAAGCTCCTTCAATCTTGATCGCAACGCAGTCAGGAGCAAGGCCGGCATCCAGTCGGACAGCGATTGTGGGGAAAAGATCTTTCACGAGGGAAGAGGCCGATCCAGCAAGGATTTGATATCCGCCCGCCTTGAAAGTCGCAGCAATCGTGGCAGTAAAAATATCAGGTTGGTAGAACTTCAGGTCAGCACTGTCGGCGATGAGGAGTTTCTTCGCCCCTTGTCCTCCGACAGCTTTGGCCACTTTGTCTTTGTTACCGGTAGTGTCAGGTCCAAATGCGATGGCATCGACTTCGACGCCTTGGCTTGCAAGAGCATGGATGCTCTCGAGGCTGGATTTTTTGGCATTTCCGTTTTTCAGTTCAACAAGTACGAGGGCTTTTGTCATGATGGACTCCTTAGATCACTTTCGCTTCGTTGCGCAGATGCTGGACGATCTGTTCGGCGAGTTCTTGGGGGCTGCCTTTGAAAATTTTTCCTGGAGCTTTTTCAGGGGGGAGCTCGAATTTCTCGTAGGTCACTTTGGCGTCGTTTGACGAGAGCCCGAGAGCTGCGAGCTCAATGAGTTCAACTTTCTTTTGCTTGGCTTTCATGATGCCGGGGAGCGAAGCATAGCGAGGGGTGTTGATCCCTTTGTGGGCGGCCACAAGCACAGGTAAGGTCACCTCAATAACTTCTTCTGCGCCGCCTTCGACAGCACGACGAAGTTTGGCACTTTTGGCATCAGCGCTCATTTCAAGTTTGGTAACCACCGTAACCCGCGGCAGCTCAAGAAACTCAGCGACCATTTGCGGAACGGCAAGGGCGTCGTCGTCGATGGCCTGTTTACCGGCGAGGATAAGATCGAAGGGACCCTTTTGCTTCAGGGCTGAAGCCAAAGCCTTTGCGACCGTGAACGAGTCGAGTTTTTTGAGCTCGTCTTCGGAGACTTTGATATGGATTCCTGTATCGCAGCCCATCGCAAGAGCGGTGCGCATGGCATCGACCACACGGTCGGGTCCAAGGCTCACCACAACAGCTTCACCTTTGAGCTTGTCGCGCAGCTGAATGGCTTCTTCGACAGCGAACTCATCATAAGGATTGAGAATGAATTTGAGGCCAGTCGTTTCGAGCCCTTGGGCTCCGAGATTGGCCTTGGTTTCGGTGTCTGGGGTTTGCTTGACGAGTACTGCGATTTTCATGAGTTCCCAATTTAACCCGCATCGATAGAAACTCCAATCAGTCTCAAGCGATGATGCAGGGCGCCAAGCGGCGGAACTTTGTCTCTAGAGGGCGATGCGTCGAAGGGTTCACTTTCCGGTCAAAATTGTCGATAGGACTCCTAGAGGAGTCGAATTCTAATGATGGCAACCCGCCTTGCGGACGTTCTCATTGGCGAAAAAGTCGTCAATGCTGAGCAGCTCGCGAAGCTTTTGGAGGACAGTCGCAAGAAAAACGTGCGCTTTGTCGATGCTCTCGTTGCCGAGAAAATCATCGACGAAGGAGCGTTGCTGCAGATCCTCGCCAAGCATTATCGTCTCACGATCATGGACCTGCACGGGATCGAGCTTGATCAGGAGCTGATCGCACTCGTTTCGCCCTCACTTTGCAAAAAACACAAGATTCTCCCTGTCGGCAAACGCAACAGCACACTGGTCATCGCAACGTGTGATCCCACCAACGTCCAGTGTCTCGACGAGATTCGCTTCCAGACACGTTTGCGTGTCGAGCAGGTTCTTTGTGCGCCTAGTATTCTCAGTGAAATTATCCAGCGTGAGTGGGGCGCAGACGTCATGTCGAACATGGCTTCGAGCCTTGCCACTGACGCCGAAAACGCCTCAGTTATCGACACCGAAAACGAATCGGGTCAAAGCGAACATTCGGAAGACGATGCTCCGATCATTCAATTCGTCTCGAGCGTTCTTATCGATGCCGTTCGTAAGCGGGCCTCAGACATTCATATCGAGCCTTATGAGGGCGAAGTTCGGATTCGTTTCCGTATCGACGGCGACCTTGTACCCGCGGCAAAACCACCCGTTGCCGCTAAGAGCGCTCTTGTGGCGCGCATCAAGGTCATGTCGAAGATGCGCCTCGACGAAAAACGACTCCCTCAAGACGGGCGTATCCGATTTAAGACGCCCGAAGGCAAGGTTATCGACTTCCGGGTCAACACGCTTCCAACGATCTACGGCGAAAAAGTTGTGCTTCGTATTCTCGACAAGTCGTCTGCGGTCGTCGAGATGGAGTCGCTGGGCTTTGAGAAAGACGACCTTGCCAAATTTATCGCAGCGATCACCAAACCTTGGGGCATTTGCCTTGTAACGGGCGCTACGGGTTCTGGTAAAACCACAACGCTTTATGGCGCGATCAATTTTCTCAACAAGCCCGACGTGAACATCTCCACGATTGAAGATCCTGTCGAGTACAACTTCCGCGGGATCAACCAAACTCAGACCAAAGAACATATTGGGCTCACCTTCTCCGAAACTCTTCGCGCCCTCTTGCGCCAAGACCCGGACGTGATTCTTCTGGGTGAGGTCCGGGACAAGGAAACGGCCGAGATCGCATTCAAGGCGGCTCTCACGGGTCACATGGTTCTGTCGACGCTGCACACCAACGACGCGGCGAGTACCATCATGCGTCTCAAGGATATGGGTCTCGACTCCTTCCTCATCAACGCCGCCGTTCATATCATCGTGGCACAACGACTGGTTCGCCGCATTTGCAAAGAGTGTAAGACCGAAGACTCAAGCTACAGCGTCGCCGATCTAAAAAAGATGGGCTTTCCGGATTCCGTCATGGGCAAGTTCAAGCCGATGAAGGGCAAAGGCTGCCCTGCTTGTCGCGGTACGGGTTACAAAGGACGTGTGGCGATCCATGAAGTGATGGTTCTCACGGAAACGCTTAAGGAAAAAATTGGTCAGAACGTAGGCACAGCTGAGCTCCGTAAGGCGGCTATCGCCGAAGGTATGAGAACTCTTAAAATCAACTGTATGCGCAAAGTGATCGCCGGCACCACAACGGTGGGCGAACTTCAGGCGGCGGACTAATGCGAGGATGTTATGGGATTTGAACTTTCTGCACTCCTGAAGTTGATGGTCGAAAAAGGTGCGTCCGACTTGCATTTGACGGTTGGATCGCCGCCCGCGCTTCGAGTGAATGGCTTGGTCGTGCGCGTGAAGGCCGATCCTCTCACTCCTGAGGAGGTGAAGGCTCTTTGTTATCCCTTACTGGATCATCGCCAGCGCGAAGCCTTTGACCGCGAAAAAGAAATCGACTTTGCCTTTGGACTTCAGGGTATCGCACGTTGCCGCGCCAACTTATTTGTTCAGCGCGGCGCCGTGGCTGCTGTCTTTCGTCGTATCAACAACGAGATCCCCGATCTGCAGACGCTCGGCTTCAACAAGCAGATCTGCGACATCGTGAAGCGACCTCACGGACTTGTGCTTGTCACGGGAGCTACGGGATCGGGCAAATCGACCTCGCTTGCCTCGTTTATCGATAAGATCAACAAAACCTCTCGCTACCATGTCGTGACAATTGAAGACCCCATCGAATACACGCACACCCACCATACGAGCATCGTCAACCAGCGTGAGCTTGGCGTGGATTGTCTGAGCTTCCACCGTGCGCTCCGTCAGGTCCTTCGTGAGGATCCCGACGTGATCATGGTGGGGGAAATGCGTGACCGAGAAACGGCCGAGTCGGCGATGTATGCGGCTGAGACAGGTCATCTTGTCTTCTCGACATTGCACACCAACGGCGCCATTCACTCGATCACGCGTCTGGTGCAGCTCTTCCCAGCCGATCACCAGGATTACATCCGCTTGCAGCTCTCGTTCTGTCTGGAGGCGGTGATTTCTCAAAACCTCATCAAGCGAGCCGATCGTAAGGGACGTGTCATGGTCTACGAATATCTCGCGATGACTCCAGCGGTCCGTAACCTCATCCGTGAGAACAAACTCCACCAAGTTTATGGTCACATGCAGCTCGGTCAAGAGAACACGGGCATGAGCACCATGAACCAGAATCTCATGTCCTATCTCGAACAAGGTGTGATCACGCTCGAGGATGCTCTCAATCACAGCCCCGACGTCGAAGAACTCGAGCGCCTCATCTCAAAGAGCCCGCGCCTCAAAGGTAGGGCTGCATGAAAATTAAGTACGAGGGCTACAACAACGCAGCTAAAAAAGTTTCCGGTGAACTCGAAGCTGGTGATGCCGTTGAGGCGCGCGGGATGCTCAGGGCCAAAGGCATTCGTGCCTCAAAGCTTGTCCTTCTCAAGGGTGGGGCAGCTCCACGCAAGGCCAACTCCGCCGGATCGGGCGAAAAGCCCGCGGTCAACTGGTCCGATCTCTCTACCGTCTTTGATTCTTTGTCCTCACCCGTGCCAAGTCTTACCGAGTTCGCGGCGTTCATTCGGCAGATGTCTGTGATGCAGGCCGCAGGTATTCCCACAGTGCAGGCTCTAAACGTGCTTTCCGACACTGTCGAAACGCCCGGCTTTGGGCGTGCGCTTGCTAACATCCGGTCTAAAGTTGAAGGCGGACAGAGCTTCACAGAAGCCCTCAAGAACCATCCGGCTATCTTTGACCGAATTTTCATCAACCTCGTTGCGGCCGGTGAGATCTCAGGTTCTCTCGACAAAATCTTGGAGCGCCTCGCCCATTACTACGAGAAGACCAGCAAACTGCGTCGCAAAGTCGTCTCAGCGATGACTTATCCCGCTTTCATGTTGGTGCTTATGGTGGTGATCGTCAGCGTGATGCTGATGTTTGTTGTTCCGACGTTTGCTGAGATGTTCTCGTCCAATGGCCAAGAACTTCCGGGACCCACAAAAATGGTCCTCCGACTCTCGGATCTTATCCGCGAGTTTTGGTGGGCCTATCTCGGTGGAATTGGACTTGTGGTCGGTCTCGTGACTTATCTCTTTAAGAATGAAGCTGCTCGAGCTGTCATCGATCCCGTACTCGTCAAATTTCCAATCATTGGCCCTCTCATCGCTAAAGTTGCGATTGCGCGATTCTCGCGGACATTTGGAACACTCATTCAGTCCGGTGTGCCGATTCTTGAAGCGCTTGATATTACGGCTCGCGTTGCGGGAAACGTTGCCGTCGAGCGCACGCTTCTCAACATTAAGGCAGAAGTGAGCCAAGGTAACTCGATCTCAGCGCCCCTGACGAAATCGAATTTGTTTCCAAAGATGGCAACAAGCATGATCGCAATCGGTGAGCAGACCGGTGCGATCGATACGATGCTTCAAAAGATCGCCGATTTCTACGAAGACGAAGTTGATGCTGTTGTGGGCAGTATCACGTCGATCATCGAACCCCTTATGATCGTTCTCGTTGGTGTTGTCGTTGCGGGAATCCTCATCCCCATGTACTTGCCCATCTTCAAGATGGGAGAGGTCATGTCGGGAGGCAATTGATGTCCGAATCCTCGCGCGTGTTGGGGTTTCGGGGCCTCTTCTACGTCTTCTTCTTGATTCTTTTGGGGTGGATTGCTCCGAATATTGTTCTCGACGGCGCCCCATTTCGTGAAAGTCAGATTTTCCTGATCGCTTCGATTATTACGCTCGGGCAATTGCTTTCGCTGTTTGTGCCGCTTTCTACTTCTTCGCTGCTCGGACTATTTTTTTGCGACGCCGCTCTGTTTACGGTGCTTGTCCGAGTTTCGGGTGGCAGCGCTTCACCTTTCCTGGTTCTATTTCCGATTCTTAGCGCGCTCGGCCCCATTATCTTTCGTGGCAAGCTCTCTTTTGCCATTATCGGCGCGGGCGTCTTTTTCTCAGGCCTCGCGATGGGCTGGGGACTGGGCGTGGTCGGTGTTTGGGTGGCCATCCTGGCTGTGGGCGCCCTAAGTTTTTATTTGTCGAGACTGCTTCAACGTACGGACTTCGCGCTTGTTCGCTCCGAGACGGCCAGGCGTCGCCTCGAGAATTTGCAAAAAGTTATCCTCGCCAATATTCCCTCCGGACTTGTGAGTATTGACTCGGAAGGACGCGTGATTCAAGTCAATCAGGTGGGAAGCCGCATCCTAGGAGTGCGTGAAGAGGCTGTTCTGCATCGTCCGATTTCAGATCTTGTGCCTGGACTCAATCTCGAGGCGGCGCACACTCATCCCGGGCTGGAGCGGAGTCGTGAGGTTGTGGACTACATGAACTCGCAGGGACACCTGCTTAAGCTCGGTTTCTCACTTGCGCGACTTAAAGACCCTGAAGACCAAAGCATCATCGGAACACTCTTTGTGTTCCAGGATCTGACCCATGTCCTCAAGATGGAAGACGACTTGCGCATGTCCGAGAAACTCGCCGCGATCGGTAAGCTTGCGGCGGGCATCGCTCACGAGATTCGCAACCCACTTGCCGGAATTTCGGGCAGCGCTCAGTTGCTCGCAGGTAGCGCGGGCCTCCACTCTGAAGACAAACAGCTCCTCAATATCATCCAACGCGAATCCACTCGCCTCGACGCGCTTATTACCGAATTTCTTGAGTATGTGCGTCCTCAAAAACTCGATCTAAAAAGTCTCGATCTCCTCGAGGTCACGAGGCAATGTTTCGAGAGCCTAAATGTCAATTCGAAGTGGGTCCAGCTGGGCTGCGAACTGTCTTTGAGCGCTCCCGATTCACCTGTTAGAATTCAAGGAGAGCCCAATAAAATTACCCAAGTGCTTCTCAACTTTATCCTGAACTCGGGTCAGGCCGGAGCCAAACGTGTCGAAGTGTTTGTGACTCCCAACGGCATTCTCGAAGTTCGCGATGACGGCAGTGGAATCACGCCCGCAAATCGAAAACGACTTTTTGAACCCTTCTTTACAACAAAAGACAAAGGCACCGGTCTTGGTCTTGCGGTGAGTTACAAGGTTCTTGAGGCTATGGGAGCCCGCATAGAAGTCGAATCTCCCGCACCTGATTTTTGCGAAAAAGGTGGTAGCATCTTCCGTATCAGTTTCTTGGGGAGTGAGAAGTCATGAAGTCCAAAGCCCGTGCCCGCATCCTCGTCGTTGATGACGAAACAAGTATTCGCGAATTCTTGCAAATCATGCTCAAGCGCGAACGTATGGACGTGGACCTCGCCGAGAACGGTCGAGTGGCTTGGGACAAACTCCAGAACGAACAATACGACTTGATCATCTCTGACATCCAGATGCCAGAGATGTCGGGCATTGAGCTACTCAGCAAGGTCAAAGAACGCGATCCAGGCGCTTCGGTGCTCATGATCACAGCCTTTGGTTCGACAGAGACCGCTGTCGAAGCGATGAAGCTCGGAGCCTTTGACTATCTCTCAAAGCCTTTCAAGATCGACGACGTTAAAATCCGTATCGAGAAAGCTCTCGAGAACAAGACTCTCGTACAGGACAACGTTCGCCTTCGCAAAGAGGTCGGCGAGAAGTACCAGTTCTCGAGTATCATTGGCCAAGCGCCGTCGATGCTCCGCATTTTTGAGCTCATCAGGCGCGTGGGCCCTACGCCCTCAAACATCCTTGTCACCGGTGAAAGCGGAACAGGTAAAGAGCTCATCGCAAAAGCGCTTCACTACAATAGCCCTTTGGCGCCTGGTCCCTTTATTTCCGTTAACTGCGGAGCGATTCCTGAGAATCTCATTGAGTCTGAAATGTTTGGTCACGTGAAGGGATCTTTCACGGGAGCGATCGCGGATAAAAAAGGCTACTTCGAAAGCGCAGACGGCGGAACTCTTTTCCTTGATGAGATTGGCGAGTTGCCAATGCATCTGCAGTCCTCGCTTCTACGCGCTCTCGCCGACGGCACCTTCTATCCCGTCGGAGGAAGTGAACCGATCAAGACCAATGTGCGGATTGTCGCAGCGACCAACCGCGATCTCGAAGTCGAGATTTCAAAAGGCAATTTCCGCGAAGATCTCTACTTCCGATTGAACGTCATTCACATCAAAGCTCCCGCTCTTCGCGAGCGCAAAGACGACATTCCTCTTCTTGTGGGCCACTTCGTCGAGAAATTCTCGAAGAAATTCGGCAAAGATGTTCAGAGCGTGACCCAAGAAACAATGGATCTCCTGGGTGCCTACAATTTTCCCGGAAACGTTCGCGAACTCGAGAACGTGATCGAACGTATGATGGCCCTTGAGAGCGGACAATCTCTCATGCCCGAAGGGCTCCCCGATTTTATCCGCGAACCTCTGAAGCCCAAACTCGACGCGCTCGCAAACACGCTTACCTGGAATGCGAGTGGCGTAAAACTCGACGATATTCTTGCCAACGTCGAACGTGAATACCTGCTCAAGGCGCTTCATCAGACGGGCGGAACCAAGCGCGATGCGGCGCGACTGCTCAGTATTTCGATGCGCTCGATGCGCTATCGTCTCGAAAAATTCAATCTCGATCAAGGTGGAGACGACGATGAGGGCGCAGACGCTTAAGGTTCTGGCCCTACTTCTCTCGTCGGGCCTTGTGGTGGCGAGTTGGACCGGTGCCCGAAAGGATCCGCGCGGTGCCGATCGTGTGGCGAGTCTCGTCCGAAGTCGCGAATCACTCGCCTTTAAAGAACGCCTCCGAAAAGGAGCCCGCGAAGACTGGGCTTGGCCGGGGCTTCGCTCTGCGCAGATTTCATGGGCATGGCTTGAGTTGCTCCAAGGGGTTCACATACCAGAAAGCTATGACGGCGATTTTAGCTGGATGTTCTCAAAACTATTTACGGTCGCACAGTATTCCGACAAGAAAGAGATCTCTTTTCTCACGATGCTCGCCCCTTACTATTTCGTCATGGGGCACGATCATGCCGGTGCGACTCTATTCTTTGATGAGCTCGTCAGGCGCGCACCGAACTCCTACAACGTTTGGTTCTGGGGAGGCTTCCATGCCGTCGACAACCTTTTTGTGCGACCCATGGCTGCTTATTGCTATGAGCAGGCTGCTTTGAAACCCGGAGCTCCGGATTACTTAGCGGTTTTGTCTCAGCGACTAAAGTTTGGTTCAGCCGCTTTTGAAAGTTCCGTGGAGCGCCGTCGCATACTCGAGACCAATATTTCTCCGGAGATTCTCGAGCGCATCGAACGCGTTCGACCTAAGTGGTTTGCGAACTAGCGGCGCTCGTATTCAAGTGAGGGTGCTGCAGTGCTCGTGTCTGCCGCGACGACTTGAAAACCAACGCGACCCACTTCCCGACCGTCTCCCGTCTCGATCGACACGCGCCAGCTTCCGGGTTGGTAGTTGGTTTTTACGGTGTAGCCGCGGTAGCCTTCCTCGCGACCGCCCGAAACTTCGATTGGAATCGCGTCCCAGCTTTGCCAGCCGTGTTTGGGGTCTTGGTGTTGCCAGCGCACAAAGAGTTGGTCTTTAAATCGGGTGGGCGAGAAGATCTGTGCGAAGCAGACAATTTTGTCTCCAGGGCGGGCAACGAAAATATCTTCTCCGTTTTGCCAAAACTTCCATGAAGACCCGTAGTAGCCCAGGCGATATTCGGTACCATCGCGCTCAATACTCCTGTAGATGCCCATGTATTTCACAGACACGGGGACAGGGGGAAGCACTTTGAAGGCGTAGAGAAGCACGTAGACCAATGCGGTGGCGTAGAAGGGAGCTTTAATTTCGCGCAAAATGCGCGGACCAGGAAGCCTGCTGCGTAAGAGACTCACAAAGCAAGCGTGGAGGCCAAAGGCCACACCGATGGCCAGGAGGAAGACCCAGGGTCCGACCGAGCCCACGGCAATCGAAACCAAAATGTTCATATAAGAGATCAGACAAAGCCCAAAAAGCGCGTTGCGGAGCAGATGTTTGGAGATGCGGGGCGGCCGCGCCTCGTTGAGAAACAACAGCAGCGCGAGGAGAGCCAGGAATAAAATTGAGCTCATCAGTGAGCCACTTTTGAAATAGAAGATTGTGTAGACGTTGAGCAGCGTGCCTAGGATGAAATGGAGCGCGCCCTCACGGTAGTTCCAAATTTTTTGAAGCCAAGAGGGAACAACATCATGACCCTCTTCTCCAAAAAGATCCCAAGCGATGATCAGCGCTGCAAGCGAAAGATAGATAGCCTGATGCGTGAGCATGAGAGGATCGTCGATGCGATGCAAGAGCAGCGCATCGAAGGTGAAGCCCGCCGTGAAGAAAACAAGCGGTTCCCACTTGCGGTGTTTATGAAGTTTCTCCCGGAGCGTCTTCAGCATTTTTGTTGCGGCTTTCTTTGAGTTGGAGTGCAAATTCTGTGATGAGCAGTGCAAAGGCCGTGTCGAGTCCGGGCCCCTCGGGTTTTTGCTTGGCCGCTGCTTCGGCTTCGGGGATTCCCGTCGCTTCGAGCCAGCGCGATTCGCCAAGGCTGTAGACGAGTCCTCCAAACGAAATGGCGGCTAAAATGAGTCCCGCGATGAGTCCCGCAGACCACGTCCAACCCTCGCCTTGATCGATACCCGTTACAAGTGCCGTGTATCCCATCGAAGTGCCCGTGCAAAAGAGCGTGATCGAGATGACAGCGATACTCAGCAGGATGGCGACTTTACGGGCGTTGTTAACGATGTGTCTTGAGAGAGCTTGCGTGTTGTCTTGGAACATTGTTTTGCCCTGAGTGGCAGCAAATGCGAGAAAGATTTCTAGAAATTTCATGATCTCTTCCTTTGTGTGACTTTAGCGAGAAGAAATCCTACAGCAAAGGCTCCCGCTAGAGCGAGCAGAGGATTCTCCTTCACAAATTCGACCGACTTATCGACGGACTTTCTGAGCTCCCCTTCGAGAGCCTTGGCTTGCTGTGAGAAGACCTCTTCGAGACGAGTCACGGGTGCGCTCTCTTTGGCTTTTGTCATACTCTCTGTATCGTCCCTTTCACTGCTCAAGCCAACGCCTTGGGAACACAAATTGCGGACACATTTGCGCCGGGACGCTAAATTTCTCATGGCTGAGAACATAAAGTTGACACTCCAGGCGCCTAAGACCGCGACAATATGTCCCAGTCACAAGTGTTAAGAACAGATTATTGGCACCCGCGTTGCAAGATATTGAGAAGGGACAAAGGTAAATTGAAATCTTCTAGGGGGGACTTATGAAACTTCAATCCAAATCGGGCTTTTCGCTCGTAGAGCTTATGGTGGTCGTTGCGATCATCGGTATTCTTGCGACCATCGCCGTTCCAAACTTCCAACGTTTCCAAGCACGCGCTAAACAGGCAAGTGCCAAGACCGAACTCACGGGTATCTACACGGCGCAGAAGGCTTTTTACGTTGAGTACAATTCTTATACGCCGGATTTGCAGCTTGCCGGGTTCGCTCCAGAGGGCATCCAACTCAACGGCGCTGCCGGGGTGACTGCAGCCGAGGTGCTCGACATTAATCGTATCTACGCCAGTTCAATGGGCACTGTGGCGGCCACGGGACTTGGGTCAGTTCCGGTCGCTGCTGCACCTCGATTTCCGGGTTTTGCCGCTGCTGCGGCCACCCCCAACCTTTTGTATGCAGATATTGGCCTGGGTGCTTCAGCCGACTACCAGACGACTGGAGTCTACCCGGCTCACAACAATGGTTGCACTCAAGCAGCATTAGCTGCAAATATCCAAGCTGGCCGCAATGGTGTCACCCCAGGAGCTAGACGAGAATCCTTCGTGGCGGTAGCGCGTGGATGCCCGCGTGGTACTGCAAACTATACCAATGCAGCTGCGCTTGATGACTGGGCTATTACGCATCTCCGCCAGATCGTGAACGTCAGATCTGGTATTTAATCGGCTGAGACCCAGTTCCAAAACTCCACAAAAGCTCGGCGTTCCAAGACGGAACTCCGAGCTTTCTTTGTTTTGCCTGGCCTCGAGCACTTGCGGGAAGAGAGGCTTCACACCTAAACTGAGCCCTGATGTCGCAAGACAAACCGGTCATCGAACTGAAAGATCTCACGAAAGAATTTCTCAAGGGCGCTCGCGTGCTCGATAGCGTGAGTTTCTCTGTGAAGCGCGGTGAGTCCGTAGCGCTCGTCGGCGCCAACGGGGCCGGCAAGTCCACTCTCATCAAGATTCTTCTGGGGCTTGTGAAGCCCACCAGCGGCAAGGTCCGACTTTTTGGATTTGAGCCTGGTGATTCGTCGGCTCTAGAGCGCGTTGGGTACTTGCCGGAGATTCCCGGTTTTTGGGGTGAGCTCAGTGCCACAGAGCTCCTGGCTGAGCTTGGTCGTCTGCGCAGAGTGGATCCCTCGCAAGTCAAAAAACGTCGCGAAAAGCTGCTCGGGATTCTTGGGCTTAGGCTTCGGGGAGTCCGTCGCATGGAAGGATACAGCAAGGGGATGCTTCAGCGCACGGGAGTGGCCGCGGCTCTGCTTCATGATCCCGATTTTTTGATCCTCGATGAGCCGATGAGTGGTCTCGATCCTCGCGCCCAAGAAAAGCTCCGCGCGATTCTTTTGAAGCTGCGTGCGGCCGGTAAAACTCTGCTCATCTCTTCACATTCCCTCGAGGACATTAGAAGTCTTTGTGACCGCGTGATCGTGCTCGAGAAATCCCAACGAGTTCTCGACGGCCCCACGGCCCAAGTGCTGCAGGAACTCGTCGAGAAATACCGAAGCTCTGAACCCTGGGACGAAGATCCCCTGGGAGAGATCCCCGAAGCGTGGAGTCTCGACGGATGATTTTCTCCGCGTTGCTACTTCTGCGTTTTCGTCTGCTCCTAAGACAAAAAATCGGATGGGTGAGTCTGCTCGTGGGTCTCGCTCTTATCCTCATCGGATACTCCACAGCGAGCGTCTCATTTGTTTCGCCTCAGAAAATATTTTGGGATTTTGCGCTCGGGCTAAGTTTTGTTCTGGTTCATGTTCTCGCGCTGTATCTCGGCGCGCAGCTCTTCCATGACGAAAAAGACCGTCGAACCCTTCACCTTGTTCTTGTGGGAGGGGTTTCGCGTTTGCAGTGGCTTGTGGGGAACGTTCTGGGGATTTGGCTCGGTCTGGTGGCGATCGACATGATTTGGTTTGTCACGACGTGGCTCGTCTCACTGGCAAGCTTCTCTTGGGCCGGAGCCTGGATCCTCGTTCAGGTCAAAATTCTCCAAGCGCTTTCGGTTCTTGTGGTCCTCTCTTTTACAAGTCTCTTTTCTTTGTTGCTCAGGCCCCTACTAGCGCTCTTCTTGTCCGGAGCGCTCTTCTTGTTTCTCTATAGTGTCAGTGCGGTCGAGAGGGTTTTTTCTGATCCGCAGACGGGACTTCTGACCGATGCCAGGTGGGCGCTTGGCGTGCTCAAAGTGTCCAAAATTCTTCCCCCTCTCGAGTGGTTCGATCTCAAGATGTTTGTCGGCTACGAACCGCAGATTGCGTGGTCAACGCTTGGCTCCACGGCAGCGCTGGGCCTTGCGTGGACTGTGATTCTCTTGGGTCTTGCGAGCTGGCGTTTTCAGAAGCTCGATCTTTGATCAAATCCCGCGTAATCTTAGAGACGAATGGATCCTCTCGAAGTCGCGCTACTTGTGGTTGTGTCCGCTTTGGGACTTCTCCTGGGGTCCTTTGGGAATGCTGCGATTCATCGTATCCCGCGAGAGATCCCTCTTGGACTCTTCTCGCACACGCGCTCAAAGTGTCCAAAGTGCGAGAGCCTAATCCGCGCTAAGCACAACATTCCCCTGCTCTCATATTTCCTGCTCAGAGGTCGTTGTGCGGATTGTCGGGAAGCCATTTCCGTTCGCTATCCTACGGTTGAGTTTCTCTCCACGCTCCTCTTCTTTGGCGCCACCCTGATCTTCATTCGCTTTCGGGGATTTTCCTGGGGCTATGAGGCGCTAGGGCCCGAGCTACTTTTTCTGGGACTTCAAATCTATTTCCTCTGGTCTCTGCTTGTAGTGACCTACATCGACATCGATTTTCGCATCATCCCCGACAGGTTTTCGCTCGGGAACTGGGGTCTGGCCGTCGCGGCAGCGTTCTATTTCGACGACCCCGGACTTTGGCCCGCGCTCTTTGGGGGACTCCTCGGTTTTGGGATGTTCTTTCTTTTGGCCTGGGGCTACGAGAAGCTCAAGGGAGTTGAGGGTCTGGGTTTTGGGGACGTCAAAATGATCGGTTGGCTTGGCACCTGGCTGGGCCTGGAGTGGGTTCCCTTCATTATTTTCGTTGCGTCTGTGAGTGGCCTTGTTGTGGGCCTCGTCCAAATGCGTAAGTCGAAGGAAGGCCTGCAGTCGGCGCTTCCTTTTGGGCCCTTCCTCGCTTTCGCGACCCTTGTGGCGTGGTGCCTCAAATTTTCGGCGTTTTCTGTAGGCACATTGGTTTTCTAGAAAAGCTCGCGTAAACTTAAATTGTCGGATTTATTGGGGGGAGAGCATTTTGGCATCTTTGTTTGGGTCCAAAGGCAAGCGCCTGGTGGGCCTCGATTTCGGAGCGAGCGCCTTGAAGATCGTTTCGGGCAAATTCTCTGGTGGAAAGTTTTTGATGGAACACCTCACGGTGATTCCACTCCCTCCACGCGCGATCGATGACCGAGGAATCCAAGATTCCCCCGTGGTGTTGAACGCTCTCCTTAAAGGCCTCGAAATGTCCGCGTCCTACAAAAAGTCTTCTTTCGCCGCAGCTGTGCACGGTCCCGGCGTCTTCACCAAACGCATCACGCTCCCGCGCATACCTAAGAAAGAAATCCCTGAGCAAGTTCGTTGGGAAGCCGAGCAGGTTTTCCCACAGGATTTGTCGACGATCATTGTGGACCACGTGCTCCTTGGTGAAACGTCTGAAGTGCCCAACTCCCCGAAAGGAACTAAGGGCTGGGATCTTTTGCTCGTAGGCGTTCACCAAGATGATGTCATGACAATGAAGGCCATTGCCGAAGAATCATCCCTTGATCTGAAGATGGTCGACGTGGACATGTTTGTTGTCGGCGACATGCTCGAGGGAATGCTCAAGCTCTCTCGGAAAAAATACATTGCCCTCGTCGACGTCGGCGCTTCTGCAACGCGCGTCTCGGTTCGGCACCAAGGCAACACTATCTTTATTCGTGAGTTTCCGATTGGCGGTTTCGCCTTCACGGATGCCATTGCGGGACAGTTGGGGCTCTCGTTTGAGGATGCAGAGTCGCTCAAAATTCAGGGCCAAGACGGCGCCTTCCCGCAAGAAGCGCTCGATGCCTTGTCAGGCGTTTTGGGCCAATGGAAAATGGAGCTGCAACAAACCGAAGATATCTTTGTGTCTCAAGGTTCGGATGCGACGCTCTCAGAGTGGCATTTTTTCGGTGGGGCTTCGAAGACTCCGGGACTTCTCGAAATTCTCTCTGACGACCGTTTCCGTGATCGGGTCAAACTCGCGCGTCTCGACAAGCATCTCAAGGCATCCACGAAAACTGTGGACAAGGACCTCCTCCACCTTTGGGCCGATCGGCTCGTGACAGCCGCAGGGCTGGGATGTCGGAACGGTTGAACGATGGCTGGCGTTAATCTTCTCAAACAGATACGAACTGAAACCACTGTCGAGCAAACAGCCATTAGCACGGGCGGCGGCGCTCTTTCCGAGATCGGGATTGCCGACAAAATTCGTCTGCTCCTCTTTGTCGCAGGTTTTGTGGGCTTCTTTGGCGTCAGGGGTTACGTGTCGGACACCTATCTCCCCGCCAAACTTGAAGCACCCAACGCAGAGATTGCGGAACTTGGATCGAAGCTCGCAGCCGTTAATGCCAAGAAGTCTCAGCTCACAGACCTAGAGAAAGAACTTCAAGATAACGAAGCGCGTATCAGTGAGCTCAAAGGAAAAATCGCCGTTATCAATCGCATCAAGAACTCGAATCGCGACAAGATTGTTCGGATGATCGACTACATCGTCACGCAGATGCCCGAGCCGATTTGGATCACCGAAGTCAAAGTCGAAGCGAAGGCCGGGAGCGATGTTGCCCTCAAGGGATATTCGATGAACCACCAGACCATCAGCGCCTTTTTCACGAAGCTCGAAAACGGTGTGTTCTTTTCGCAGTGGCAGCTTGTGGAAGCGACACGCGAAAAAATCAAACGAGACAGCAACAAGGAGTTTGATGCCTCGCGCTTCGAGCTTAGGGCCCAGACCACGGAGGTTCCATGATTTCAAAAATTGGAAAGCTTTTTTGGCTCTGGATCCCGCTCACGATCGGGCTTGTGGTGATGGACTATCAGGAGTGGGAGACCAACACCTACGAGCCACTGCTTCAGCAGGTTGAAGGTCTTAAGACCGAGGTCGCTCAAGCTGAGGCCTCGCTCGCACGCGTGGAAGAGTACCGCAAACGCAAAGACGAGAAACTCGCCGAATACAACGCTCTCCTCGATGAGTTCGAAAAAGTTCGCAAAGAGTTTCCGGCTTCGCCCGCACTTCCCTCGCTTTTAAAGTCGCTGGCCGATATTTCCGAGCGCATCGGTCTTGAGTTCTCGAACTTCAAACCCGCGGGCGAAGTCCCCGTGGAGCTCCTCAAAGCCGCGCAGATCGATGTGAAGATCAAAGGCTCCTATGTGCAGCTCATGAGTTTTCTCGATCAAGTTTCCAATCTTCAGCGCATTGTGAATGCCGAAGTTCTCACGCTGAAGCCGGGAACGACTCTCGAAAACAACCAGTTCCGGAGCATCGACGCAGAACTAAAAATTCTGACCTACTATGGAGATCAGGGCGGATGAATTTGAAGCGCTGCCTCGCTGCTTGCTTTGTTCTTGTCGCTCTTTTGAGCGCAGTTCAGACGCACGCGCAGGCGCGCATCGAAGATTTCACCTTCAACCCTCTCGAAGTGAAGCGAGATCCTTTCTCTCCTCCCGAAGTTACGGTTTCCGAGCAAGTTGATGAGCTCCGCAAGTTTGATCTTTTTGAGATGAAGCTTGTGGCGATCATGACTGGACTCGGAGCCGCCAAGGCGATGCTTGTTTTGCCGAGCGGCAAGACTCACATTGTCCAAGAAGGCGATCGCCTCGGTCGCAACAGTGGCTACGTGATGAAGATTAGCGCCAAGGAATTGACTGTCGTCGAGAGTTTCAAAGACTTCCGTGGCCGCGAGAAGAAAAGTTACGAAAAGCTGACGCTCGATAAATAGCGGGTCCGCCCGCTTTGGGGGATACTGGTGTGATGAAACGTACGAGCAAAATCGTTTGGTTGTGGGCGGCCCTCGTCTCCGTGGGCTTGGGATCTCCGGCCCCTGTTCTTCATGCGCAAGATCTCAAAGCCGAACTCGATGCGCTCGATGATCTTCCGGAAGATGATCTCTCGGGCTCCGTAGACGCTGGCGGATCCTCCTCTTCCGCTTCGGGTGTTCCCGATGCAGGCTCCTTTGAGACGGCCAATCCTTCGGCCACTTCTGCGCTGAGCGGGGGATCTTCGTCTTCAAAAGAGCTCGGAGTCGGAGATCTGGACCTTCAAGGACTCGAGCAGGAACTCAATTTCGACAGTTTCAAAGACGGCGGAAAAGTAGGGCTCGAGCAGTTGCAGGCCCAGCAAAATACCAATCTTGGTGACGACATCAAGGGTCGCGTCACCAGTCTCGATTTTAAGCAGCTCCAAGACCGCGTGCGCCTCGTGGTGAGCGCAGACAGGCCCATCGACTGGACTCGCGAGCTTCGCTCGAAGCGTCGTCAGGTGATTGTTGAACTTCGCAACATGGACATCGCACGCGATATCCTCAAGCGGGCTCTGGACACGGGAGAGTTCGAAGGTCCCGTGGCTCTTGTCCAGGCATTTCCCGCCAAAGTGGGAGGACGCGACTCCGTGAAGGTTCTTTTCCAGTTGCGCTCCTTTGTGGATCCCACCATTTTGCGCACCGGCAACGACCTCGTGATCGATTTCCCCATCTCGGGTGGAGATACGCTGTTTCGCTCCAGGTCCGCGACTCGAGTGGTGGTCCCCAAGAGCTACATTTCGTCTAATGATCTCAAAGAATTCAAAGGCGCTCCGATCACCCTCAATGTTAAAGGTGCCGAACTCGGCGACTTCCTGAACCTCATTTCTCGTTCGGCTGGCAAGAACTTCGTTGTGAGCGGTGGTATCGGCGGCGATAAAAAAATCACCATGAACCTCACCAATGTTCCCTGGGACCAAGCTCTCTCAATCGCGCTGTTTAACAATGGCCTTGGTTATCAGGACCTCGACACCGTAATTCGTGTGGCAACAGTCGAAGAGCTTCAGAAGGAACTCGACACCGCCGTCATTGCGGCCAACAAATCTCGAGATCTCATTCCTGTAGAAACGCGACTTCTCCCGATCAACTACGCCGATGTCTCGACACTGCAGACCAACATCACGCCGTTTCTCACCAAAGAGCGCGGCAACGTGACGATTGAAAAGCGAACCAACACCTTGGTCGTTACCGACATCCCAGAAGTCCTCGAGAAGGTCGATCGTTATGTTCGCGCTGTGGACAAGCAAACCCCTCAAGTGCTCATCGAAGCTCGAATCGTGGAAGCCAAAGAAGGCTTTGATAGAACGCGCACCTTTTCTTGGACCGGCGGCCAGGCGCCGGCAGACAAAACCGGCGGTGCCAGCCAGTACAACGTGGGTGGACCAACTCGAGCTGCCGCGGCACACGGAATGGCTCTGCGTTTTGCCAATCTCGGTGGCATTGCCAGCGTCGATAGTTTCTTAAGCTTCCAAGAGAACGAGAGCCGCGCTCGCGCCATCTCAAGTCCACGCGTTACGGTTCTTGCCAACGAGACGGCGACAATTTCTCAGGGCAGCAAGACCACCGTTAGCCGTCAGGATCAGGCGGGTAATACGGTCACGCAGGAAATCAACATTCCCACAAGTCTATCCGTCACACCTCAAGTGAGTTCCGACGGATTCGTGTTCCTCGATATCACAATCACGCGGGATATCCCGGTCGACCTCTCGATTCCAAGTATCGACACGCGCTCCGCGAAGACGAAGATGGTCGTCGAAAGTGGCAAGACGGCCGTGATCGGCGGTATCTATCAAAACGACGTGACCGACAAAGAGTCCGGCATTCCGTTCCTTCGCAAGATTCCCATCTTCGGCAACCTCTTCACTTCGAGCAAGGCGTTCCTTAAGACTGCCAACGAGCTGCTGATTTTTATTTCGCCCCGTATTCTTAACCAGGACATGTCCCGCATTCAGGGCGCAGCAAGCCTCGGTGAGGGTGACTTCTCGGCCAGCGCAGCCCCCTCGGGTGCCCGCTGATCGAGTGAAAATCAGGATCCAGTCAAACGATTGGCTTCGGGTTTTTGGTCGATGCGTTAGAATGAAGTCATGCTGATCTTCTGGGTCCTACAGGGTCTGATTGATATCTCGCTCGTCGCGCTCGCCGTGTCCTACATCATTCAGCGGCGGCGGCTTCTGGAGCTGGAGGGACAGCTCATGATCGCACTCACCCGCCTCGACTTGGGTGCTTCGCGTGCCGTGCCTCTTGAAACCAATATCAACACGCCGCTGGGATCAGCGCTTTCGACGCTCTCGGAGCGCAAAGCGGCGCCCACGGACAGCGACACAACTTCGCTCTCGACGACAGGGCGCTACGCTCTCGCCCAAAAACTTCTCCAAGAAGGACACTCCTTGAGCGATGTCTCAAAGCGCACCAGTATCAGCGAAACCGAGCTCGCCCTTCTTAGAAAACTCAGTCCAAGAGTCGCCTCGAAAAATTACGAGGTGCATTAACCCAGGCTTGCCGCTCCGCGGTCTATGAGGAGTGGGGATATATTGAAAGGCTTTTGGGGGTCAAGCTTGACAGCTTCACAGGGTCCTGACTAAGCGCATAAAAGTGATGACTTGGATGCCTCAAGGAAACGAATGGTGGGTGATCGGCGTGACCGTTGTGGCCCCTTTTGCTTCTGAGCTCGTAACCAAGTTGTTGAGTTTATACCGGAAACGCTCCTTAAGGCGGGTGCAGGACACAGGCAAGGCTTCGAAAAGTTGAGGGTCTTGGGGACAGTCTTGTCGCCAAGTTTTTCATCAAAGCTCTTGTAATTCCGGGGTATTAATGTCTAGAACGACTGTTGAAGCGTTGCGAAAGATTTTTGCGGTGCAAGGTAAATAATGTTATAGCGGACAACAGTCTTCGGAACGAACGAGATTGTGATCGAAGGGGGAACTGAAATGAACGAAGGGAAAAACATGGAAGTGACAGGCGCACAAAATAACGTGAACAGCAATCTGACGGCTGGCCTCATGAACGAGGGAAATGCTGAACTCAACGCTCGCAACGCGAACGTCAAGGTCATCAAGCGTTACCAGAACCGTAAACTCTACGATACTCACCAGAGCTGCTATGTGACCCTGGATGAAATTGCAGACATGATCATGCGCGGTGAAGACGTTGTCGTTGTCGACAACCGCACCAAGAAGGACATCACGTCCAGCACGCTCACCCAGATTATCTTTGAAAAACAAAAACGCTCCAAGACTGTGATTCCCGTGAGTACGCTTCGCGATATCATCCAAGTCGGCGGCGGAACTTTCTCGGGCTTCCTCACGAAGACTGCAGAGAGCGGAACCAACGTGCTGAGTAAGGCTAAGGCCGACCTCGAGAAGAGCTTCATTCCTGAAGAAAACTTGCGTGGCGCCTTCCTGATCACCCAGCGCGCCGCAGAAGACCTCCGTCGTGCCATCGACGAGAAGGCTCAGAACTCCGGCCTCAGCCGTGAAGCTCTGAACGCGACCCACATCCAGCTTCAGAACCTCAACAGCCAACTCTCGAACCTCGAGAAGCTGATTGAAGTCTTCGAAGCTCGTGCCAGCAACGCGTAAGGCGACGAGTCCTTAGGGACTCTCAAGTTCCAACAAAAAACCCTGGATCCGAAAGGACCCAGGGTTTTTCTTTTTTCGTGGATCAGTTTTTAAGACAGGCGTTTTTCGATGAGTCTGTTGAGCTCTTCAAGGGCTTCGCGCGGAGCCTCGTTAACAAGATGTTCGCGCGCCCGACGCGTGCTTTCTTCAACGCCGTCGAGGTGCTTCTCGAGTGTTTCGATGGCGCGGTTGTAAGAGAGTTCCAGCGAGTGGAACTCGTCGCTCTGCCGGAACTTCAGCTTATGGAAATTGAGGTCTTTGGAGAGATCCTGGAGCTTGCGGCGTAGGGCATAGACGGGTCCTGCGATGCGCTGGGTGTAGAGAACGCCGACGACGAAGATCGCTCCCACAAAAAGCGCCCAGTTCACAAACATCGCCATCGAGAGACTACGGAACTCCCAGCGGAGCTTGGTGACCATTTCAGGCATTTGAATGAGCGCGCTTTGGATGAGCATTTCGTAGCTCAAGCGAATGAAAAATAATGAGATTGAGGTAAAGACCGCAAACAAGAGTCCGGAGATCAGACACAGCTTCAAGGTGAAGCGATACTGGAAATCTTTTTCGATTAAGAGGCGCTTTCGGCGCCTTTGGGGAGAAATCGTTGTGGTCATCGTGTGAAGCCCCTCTATCCGCCTCAAACGGGCGGACATTCCTCGAGCCCCGCCGCTGTGGCGTGGAGCTTGGCGAGGAAGTGATAGAGATATCTTCCCTCGATTTCTTCTCGAGGGCAAAGGCCCCGAATTTTAGGGAAGGGGCGGGGAGAGCAGGGTTCTGCGATGCCTCCGAGGTGCTCAAGCGCTCCCCCGGGCTGGTTGAGGTTCTTCCACTGGGCCTCGGCCCCTAGCTTCTCGTGGAGACGCAAGAAGCCGCCGATCGGAATACCGTCGATCATGTAGAGGACCGACTCGCCCGCAACGCGGGACGTCGGATCTGCAGGGTCGCGGAGGTAGTTGAGCGCCGTTGGGATGGCTTCTTGCAAAATAAAGTCGGAGATCGGCACCGACTCCTTCCCTTTGCGCATCTTGTTCTTGTCGCTGCGGTCCCAGGCGAGGATCTCATCGGGGTGGCGGATTTGGAGCACGCCCATACCGTAAGTGCCGGCGTCGTTTTTGATAAACAGCGCGGGCTCTTCATCGATGCCGCGCTCGAGGTATTGCTGTTTTAGGATCTTGGTGAGACGAGTGGCCTCCTCAAATAGACGCTGGCGATCGGCGCCGTCTTCGACATTGATACCCTTGAGGGTCGATGAAAGGGTTTCAAAGTACCAGGGATCAAAGAACTCAAACTTTTTATGGAGGATCTTCAGAAGTCCCGAGATGATTTCGAAGTGCTGGCTCTTGCGGCGGCGGTACCATCCGAGCGAAGGGTTGGGAAAAATAGGCAGCGTGTTTGCTTCGAGAAACTTTGGCAAGCCTCCACTCAGGTCATGATTCAAGAGAATCGCATCGGCGCCTTTGAGGGCTTCCTCAGCAGGGAGATAGGTGAGCTCACGGCCGCTGGGGGTTTTGAGCGTCCAGGCTTTGGGGATCGGAGGGCCAGACCAAGCCAGTCGCGGGCGAACATCGGCCTTTTCGAGGAGGCTAAGAATACCGGCGAGATTGTCGAGGTAACCCATGTTGTTGGTGTGAGCTTCGGGGACGACGGTAACATTCCAAGGGCCCGGCTGCAGGAGCTTCGCTGAGAGGAACTGTCTCATTTTCTGGGCACCACGATCGCGGTCGGTTTCGGAGAGCAGGTTGAAGCCGGCGGGAAAAATATTCACATCCACCGAACAAATTTTCCAACCCGCGTCGCGGATGTCCATCGAGGAGTAGATCGGATAGCCGCAGGTCGAGGTTTGCTCTGCAAGTGCCTGCAAAACCTCGGGTAGCCGGGTGATCAGTTCTTTGAAAAAGGCTTCTGACCGCTTTGTTCCCATTGTGTGAGGATATCCTTTCCGATGGCACTTAGGGTGGGTAAATCGAGCTGAGAACTGGAATGGCGCGGCACTCGAACCCAATCTCTCGCGTAATCGGGGAGGGCAGCACCGAGCTCGGTGACGTGTTTGATTTGCGCTTCATGTTGCGCTTTGAGTGCTGTGGTTGCGGCTTCCCCTATTGAGGCTCGCAGGGGAGCAAGATCTGCGGGTATTTCGCTCGGAAGGCAACGGTTCAGAATGAGGAGATCGGCTTTGTGCATGCCGTGTGCGAGGATCTCTTT
Organism: Bacteriovorax stolpii; assembly: GCA_945881775.1. Lineage (GTDB taxonomy): Bacteria > Bdellovibrionota > UBA2428 > UBA2428 > UBA2428 > CAMCVE01. The sequence continues at coordinate 14,052 of CAMCVE010000008.1, read as the reverse complement.
GCCGAGCAAATGAGCCTCATCGATGGGGTAGAGCTCAGGTAGTGTGACGAGCAAGATACGGGTGTCGTCGCGTTTGACCCAGGCCTCGGCGCCAAGAGCGGTGTCGCGGAGGGCTTGATGCACCGGGCGGCTTTCCGCGAGCAGCGAAGAAAGCTCGCTCATGAAACGATTGCCGAGGAACTTACGGAAAATCTCGAGTGCTTGGCCTTTGGTGCTACGGAAAATTTTTGTAAAGAACCCACTGCTTGGTGCTTCGTCGTCTTTTAGGAAGATTTTTAAGATACCGTCGTCAAAAAATTTCAACAGGTGTCTGGGGCTCTCGATGAAGTCGAGTGCGTGTCGAGACGGGGGCGTGTCGAGAACGCACACGTCATAGTTTCCCGATCCGCCCAGTCGAAGCAGACGCTCGACACTGAGGTACTCTTCGATGCCGCCCAGTTGCTCTTGAATAATATTGAAGAGACGATTGTTCAGCACGCGAGCCGCAAGTGCTTCGTTCTTCACATGACGCTTGATGAGATCGCTAAAGGCCGTACGCGAATCAAGCCAAAGCGCATCCAGATAGCCTTTGTCGTGGGTCACGACACGTTGGGGGTCGTTGGATAGGGAATCGAGGCCCAGCGCTTGCGCGAGTCGCTTGGCGGGATCGATCGTGATCACGGCTGTGCGAAAGCCGCGCTCTGCGAGGGCAAGTCCGAGTGCAGCGGAGTTGCTCGTCTTGCCGACGCCGCCGGATCCAAGCACCAGCACGAGTTGCGCGTCGACTTTTGTGGGGACGTCTGACTCAATCACTTGGCAACAAGCTCCTTACACAGAGAAACGATGGGAGAGAGCGGGTCGCGGGCCGCGAAAATTTCTGGAATACGTGCCGCAAAATCTGCGATTTGATGCTGACTTAAAAAATCGCCGAGCAAGGCGGCCTCTTCTTGGCTGCGTTCCCCCTCGAGTCGAGCTTCACGAGCCCACTGCGGATTCCATTTTTCAAGGGATTCTCCAGAAGGAGCGTCAGGTCCCGTTTGAGTCATGGGGCGCACGCGATTGAGAACAAATCTAGGACGAGGGAGGCCGATTGTGGCGAGCCCACTTGCGAGATCTGTGGCCTCTTTGAGCGGAAGTTCTTCAGGGGTGCTGAGCACATAGAGACGGGTGGTGGAGGCGTCTCGCATGAGCGACATGATGTCTGAGGCTTGCTTAAAGACGATGCCGGTTCCAAAAACTTCGACGAGCGCCTGAGTGCTACGAAAGAGCATGAGCGCGTGGCCTGTCGACGGAGCATCCATCACAACGTGACGCCAAGGGCGGTCGATCTCCGGCGCCAATCCTTCGGTTGCCTCCCAGTGAACTTTACCTAGAAGTGCAGCGGGCTCGAGACCTGGACAGACATCGACAAATGCAGAGACGACTTTGTTGTCGAGGACTGTGTCGACGAGACGATCCCTCAGGCCTGATGTGAACTGCGCAAAAGCGGAGTCTTGTTGTCCCAGGGCAAGCAGAAGACTGAAATATTGACGAAATGCGGGACGAGGTAGAATCCGGCATGCCCAGACATTATTCATCTCGGGGACGGCTTGTGCCTCGTAGCGAAAGTGATCCTCGAGACCAAGAAGTTCAAGAGAACGACCCGATCCCTGGACCTCGATGAGGAGCACGGGGCCTTCGCCCTTATCGGATAGTGCGCGCGCGATACTGGCCGAGAGGGTCGACTTTCCGACGCCGCCTTTGCCGGTCACGATGTGCACTTGGGTCTTGGGCCTGGAACTCACGCAGTCCCTTTTACTCCGCTTAAGTCGGCGTCGTATAGCGGCGTTTCAAGAATTGCGAGAATCGCTTGAAGAACGCGTGTGGCCGACAAAAGTCCCGCATGCCCTACGCCTTCAAAATAGAGATTGGGTATGTGGGGCAAAATGGTCTCGCGGGCAGGTGTCACCACGTCGAGAGTGCCGCGCAGATTCCAGTACTGAATGCCTCCGGGAAGTGGCAGCTCCTTGAGCGTCTGCATAAGGTCGGAGTGAGGAGAAAGCTGTTTCACGCAGCGAGGATAGCGCAGTCGAAAGAAAAGGTTGTTTCCTTGATGGGGCACTCCCAGGAAAATAACCTTGTCGATGCGGCGAGCAAAATTGAGGTCTTGGAGAGCTGTTCGCACAACAATTCCACCCAGAGAGTGGGCTACCATGCGGACTTTACCTTCATGGCCACTGGTGTGATGGTCGGCAATCAGTTCTTCAACACGTTCTTTGAGTTGGGTGGCCATTTGCTCGATGCTTCGGTGACTTGTCCAGAGTTCGAGTGCAGAGAGCTTCGAGAATCCATTTTTTTTGAGCATGCGCTCAATAGCGTAAAATGCAGAGGAATTATGAAAAATTCCGTGCACCAGAAGAACCGGACAGTTGTGCTCAATCCGGAGCTCTTCTTCGCTTAGGGACTGGTGTCGAAGTCGTTTGTGAAGCCAGCCTAGGCTCCAACCCAGCGGATGGTAGGTCGTCACGCTGAGCGTGCGCAGGCTTTCTTTGACGAGTCGTACAATCATCGCTCTAGCTTTCCTTGTGAGTGACTTTACTCAATTCCTGGGCGCTTCGCGAAGATATTTCCAGGAACAGTTTGCTGATAAAGTGTTCAGGTTCGGCGACCACAAGGGGGACACCGCGGTCGCCTTTTGTCACCACGAGGGGATGCAAGGGGATACGTCCCAGGAATGATAGGCCTTTTTCGATCGCCTTTTTTTCGGCTCCTCCCGAGCCAAAAATGTCTGTCACGGTGCCGCATTTAGGGCAAACAAAGCCACTCATGTTTTCTACGAGGCCGAGCACAGGAATCTTGAGCTTCTCGAACATGTAGAGACCGCGGAGAGTGTCGATGAGTGAGATGTCCTGAGGTGTTGAAACGAGGATCGCTCCGGTGATTGGTGCAGTGTGCGCGATTGTGAGGTGCACGTCGCCGGTTCCGGGGGGAAGATCAATCACGAGATAATCGATGTCTGTTTTTTCAGGATTGGAGGGAGTCTCGAGCCAATTCACGTCGAGCAGCATCTGCTGGACGGCTTTCCCGATCTGAGGTCCTCGCCAAATCACTGCTTCGCCCACAGGAGCAAAGAACGCGAAGCTCATCACGGGTATTCCGAAGGCTTCGGCGGGAAGAATTTTTCCGTCTTTTACTTTGGGACTTTGCGAGAGTCCGAGCATCTGCGCGAGGCTCGGACCGTAAATGTCTGCATCGAGAAGGGCTACTCGAGCACCTTGTTGTTTCAGTGCGTAGGCGAGGTTTACGGCGAGCGTCGACTTACCGACGCCTCCTTTGCCCGAACCGACAGCGAGAATATTGCGTATGCCAGGAATACCGGACTTGTTTCGAGGGTCTTTGACTTGCGCTGTCATTTTGACGTCGACCCGACCCACCCCGGCGATCTCCGAGACGTATCGCTGAGCGTCTTTCTGAAACTGATCTTTGATCGGGCACGCAGGAGTGGTGAGTTCGATCTCGAAGCTGATATCTCGCGAACCCAGAAGCTGTTTTTTGACAATGAGGTTTTTGATGAAACCGAGCGAGACAATGTCACGACCTAGGTCGGGGTCGATGATCTTAGAAAGGGCTCTCTCGATCTCGGCTCGAAACTCGGCGTCGGTCACGCGTGTCATTGTTTCTATAACATGCCCCAGAGGGGGGGGGCTGTCCATGTGCCACTCTGTCCATGCTTGTTTCGAGGTTGTGCACCCGATCGGCACGAATTGTGCGGACTGACAGTCCGTCGTCTTGCCCCCGACATGGACTGCGCCTAGTATTTTCTTATCCAGGAGGATACCGCTTGCTTCAAACTTCGCCATTCAAAGTCTCCCGCGTTTTTGCGCTTTTTTGTGCGTTCACGGTTCTCGCATCTTGCAGTCAACGACAATTCGCTCAAGGCGAGTACGATGATGTCGACGAGGCACGCCTCCTCGATGATAAGTTCAACGAAAGCGATGCGAAGCTTCTTATCGAAGACATGATCGGCTCGATGGCAACTCATCCCGTCTTCGCCGATGCGCAGGTTCCACCCGTCGTTCAAGTTGAAGGCGTGCGCAACAAAACTGCTGAGCACATCGACACCAAGGCGCTTACAGATTCGCTACGCACTTCGCTCATCAAAACAGGCAAGGTTCGCTTCTCTAATAAAGAAGACCGTTCGACCGTCGACGGTGAGATCGAGTATCAGAACGACTCGGGTCGTGTTCGCAAGGATACGCGCAAGGATCGCCAAGGAGCTATCGGAGCAGACTACATCCTTACGGGTGACTTGATCTCGAACGTTCAACAGGTGGGAAGCCGCAAACTGGTTTACTACCGCTTGACGCTCAACCTCACCAATCTCACGACAGGCCTCATCGAATGGTCCGACGAGAAACCGATCCGCAAGCGCTTCAAAAAACGGAGCGTTGGTCTCTGATCCGTGACCCGCGCCGGGTTCTGCTGTGTTCTGCTAGTATTTTTGTCGGGCTGTGCCTCGGATCGCTATTGGGGATCCGAGGGGCATCGCTCGTTCGAAAAGCGTGATTGGGATCAAGCTGCCAGTGTCTGGGCTAAGGACGCGCAGAAGCCCGGAACAAATCAACTTCTCTTTAAGCTCGACCAAGCGACAGCTCTCTTTAATGCCGGAAAATACAATGAGGCCATTCCCATTTTTCTGTTGGCGGAGGACCTCGCTGAAATCAAAGATTTCACCAGTATCGGTGAAGAGGTCGGAGTGCTCGCAACAGGGCAGAACACCCGTGGCTACAAGGGTGAAGATTTCGAAAAAGTCCTGATCAACGTCTATCTCGCACTTTCTTTTGCAGCCCTTGGCAACGTCGAAGAAGCGCAAGTGGAATGCCGCAAAATCAATCTACTCCTCAACCGCATGATCACCGATGGCAAACGAAACTATGAGGAATCTCCTTTTGCACGCTATCTCAGCGGCATGCTTTGGGAATCGAGTGGAGAATGGAACTCGGCCTACATCGATTACAAATTCGCCTATGAACTGGACCCAACTTTGCCGGGCCTCGCTTCGGATTTGATATTTGCTGCGCAGAAAATGGGCTTTCGCGACGAAGAGAGCAAGTGGCGCATCGCTCATCCTGAAGCTCCAATCCGAAAAGATCAGAAAGGTTGGGGGGAGTTGGTGCTCATCTACCAACAGGGGCGCAGTCCTCGCAAACAGCCACGCTATGAGGACCGCACTCTTCCGCGTTTTGTTGCCCGATCTAGTGATGATTATGGAGCGCGTGTGGTGGTGGATGGCGAAGCTCGTGGCGAGCTTCGAGCGACGCTCGACATCTCGAACACTTCGATTCGTTATCTCGAAGATCGTATTGGACGCCTCAAGGCTGCTCAGCTGGCAGGTTTGGCGACAAAGGCTGCGATCGGGGTCGGTGTCGCTAAGATGTCCAAGAATGATGATCTTGGGCTTCTCGCATTCTATGCGCTCATGGCTTCAGACCAGGCGGACCTTCGCTCGTGGTCGACTCTGCCGGCGTCTCTGCAAATCCTTCGCTTGCCTGTTCCTGCGGGCAAACACCAAGTGACCTTAGAGGTCATGGGCCCTTCTAATTCTGTCATTCGTCGTATCGAAGTGGGCGAAGTCGACATTAAAGCACGTAGCAAAAAATTCATTGTGGGGAGATAGACGATGTTTGGACCTTTAAAGAACGTAGTTTTTGACTTTGATGGGACACTTGTCGACACGATGTCGAGCGTCGTCGAAGGCCTAGGAGCTGCGGTGAAACATGCCACCGGCCGCGAGATTCCAAAAGACGAACTTATGGCCAGTTTTGGTCCTGCTCCGCAAGGAGTTCTTGAGCAGTGGATGCCCAAAGAAATGGTTCCCGTAGCAATGGCCCACTGGCTCGAATTCGAAACGACTCAGGGGCCATCGACGATGAAAATGTTTGCAGGCACCGAGGCGATGCTGCGCTATCTCAAAGAAGCGGGCTATGGCCTAGCAGTTTTTACGGGACGTGACAGAGCGGGTACTTTGCGAATCCTCAAGTCGCATGGCTGGCTCGACGAAATTTTCACTGAAACGCAGCTCGCATGCGGCGATGATGGACACGATGCCAAACCTTCACCAGAGGGTTTGATCACGCTTATGGAATTCAATGGATTTGCGCCGAGTAGGACACTCATGGTCGGCGATCATCCTCACGACATGATGTCGGGGAAAGCTGCGGGTTGTCTGACGGGAGCTGCTTTATGGGACCTTTCTCACGTTCCCGGAAAGACCGCTCGCGGTCGTTTCAAGGCTGCCTGGGAAAAGTGGGAAGAGAAGCTTTGTGATGTGCGGCTCAGCTCACCGGAGAGCCTTGTCGCCTGGCTGAAGCTTCCCGCAGGAGAAGGTCGTTCAAGCTTCTAAGCCCTGGCGCACGCACTGTTGGTGACGCGTAAAACCTGGCCATTGCTGGCGATACGCGACCAATGAGACGCGCGGCCTCTTGTCTCGGCTCCATTGGGTCCGTATATTCAAAGTCAGGTGAAAAAAGTTTCCACAGTGGCTTTGATGTTTTTGGTGGCACTCGGTGTCTCCCTGACACTCAGTCTGCTGCTGCTACTCTTAGGGCTGGCTCCCTATTTAGGAGAGCGCGGGCTAGATTATCTTGGTCTTCTTATTTTCTGTCTCGTTTTTGGATTCGCGGGGTCCGGAGTTTCTCTGTTTCTGTCAAAATGGCTCGTAAAACGATCGCTGAGAATTGATGTGCTTGACCCCGTTCAAGCTGATGGTGAAATGCGCTGGCTCTATGAGACCGTGCGTCGGCTCTCGGATCAAAGTGGGCTCTCCAAGGTCCCCGAAGTGGGCATCTACTCATCGCCAGAACTCAATGCTTTTGCAACAGGCCCTTCACACAACGACGCGCTCGTCGCCGTGTCTACGGGTTTGCTTTCGTCGATGAGTCGAAACGAGATCGAAGGAGTTCTTGCTCACGAGATTTCGCACATTGAAAATGGAGACATGCTTCGCATCGCTCTCATGCAAGGAGTCATCAACACACTCTTTGTGGAGATGTATTTTGGCTTCTTTGGTGCTCTGGTGGTGAAAGCCTATAGCCGAAGTAGGGAGTTTCGAGCCGATCGAAGTGGGGCAGCGCTTGCAGGAGCTAGTAAAATGATTGCAGCACTTGAGGCCTTGCGTGACAGGTCGAGCATTCCTGATCGCCGAAAACCTTGGATGGCAGCACTCAAAATTTCGAGCACCCCTAGAGTTTTTGGTCGCCTGCTCGTGACACACCCGCCTCTGGAAGCGCGCATCGAAGCCCTGAAGCGCGGGATCTAGAGACTAGTCGACGACGTTCTCGCCGCCATCGATACGGATCGTGTTGCCGGTCATGAAAGAAAAATGTGGCAGCGAAAATGCGGCGATCGCATCGGCAACATCTTGGGGTTTAGTGAGACGCCCGAACGGGTTGCGTGCGGTTGCGGCTTCGATCATTTGAACGTTGCCAGGAATCTTGCGCAAAGCCGGCGTGTCTGTCACACCGGCCAGGATCGCGTTGGCCGTGATCCCGCGGGGGGCGAGTTCAACTGCGAGCTGTCGACAGTAAGACTCCAGTGAAGCTTTTGCTGCGCTTACGGCGCCGTAGCTCTTCCAAACGGTGCTCGATCCAGCCGAAGTCATCGCGAAGATGCGTCCGCCATTTGCGAGCAAGCCTTCCTTCATGAGATCTTGCACCCAGTAGACAAGACTGTTGGCCATCACGTCGAGGGTCATCTCGAATTGGGCTTTTGTGAGGGCACCCTCGGCGGGGTCGGTTTCGATGAAAGGTTTCAAAGCTCCAAAAGCCAGCGAGTGCAAAACGATGTGGAGCTTGCCTTTGGCTTTTTCCTTCATGATGACGAGAGCTTCTTTGCGTTTCTCATCGTCGGCAGCGTTCATATTGAAGAAAACGGCTTCGCGACCGAGTCCTTTGATCTTGGCTTGAATCTCGTCGACGTGAGCTTGTCCGGCTTTGCGGTCCATGTGGACCCCAAAAATATTCAGGCCCGACTCGGCGAGTTTTAGGACCGTGGCTTCGCCAAATCCGGACGAGGCCCCCAAAACAAGTGCCCATTTTCCCTCAAAGAACGGTGTGAAAGCTTTCGACATCTCTCTCAGATAGTCCGAGCCGAAGAGTGCGTCAAAACTTTGCTCCTCAGCTTGAGTTTTAGAGGCATCTGACGCCTGGCGGCAGCGCGTTGGGTCTCGACCGCGGGTCAAAGCATTGGCTGGAAACGCGGCCCGGCAAAGCGGATCATAGAGAGAGGAGGATCCTTCATTGCCGTTAGAAGTTCCCGAACTCGGGACTAGCAACATGCAGCTCGCGAAGGCCTTCGAAAAGGTCGGACGTCTCGAGCAAAAGTCGCTAGCCAAGTTCGATGAGAAAACCCAGAAAGTCGAAGGGCAATTGAAGTTGGTGGGCGACCTTAAGGGTCGTTTCTCCAAGATCAAGGAAGCTCTTACGCCGTTTCGAACGCCCGGAGATTTCCGCGAACTCAAGGGCAGCTCGTCGTCGCCTGAAGTTCTCGATGTCAGCGGCATCGACAAAAGCAAAGCGGCCGTTGGCACGTATGAATTCGAAGTGCTGAACCTGGCAAACACCAACTCGATCATGACCTACGGCATGGCAGATCGCGACAAAAGCGAAGTTGGCGTGGGTTACATCAGCTTCAAGACGCCTGCGGGCGAGGAGCGCGAAGTCTATATCGGGTCCGACAACAACACTCTCGACGGAGTTGCGGCTTCGATCAACAAAGCCAATCTCGGGGTGACGGCCTATGTCGTCAACGACGGCACCGACGCGGATGAGCCCTGGCGCTTGGTTGTTGCGGGGCAGGGCACAGGTTGGCGCGAGAACTTTGAATGGCCTGAGTTCTACTTGCTCGATGGCGATCTTGAGTTCGATCGGGAACGTATTCGCGAGGCCAAGAGCGCTACTATCCGATTCAACGGTCAGCCGATTATGGCCGATGAGAACACTCTGAAGGAGCTGCTGCCCGGAGTGAATATCGACCTCAAGGATGCTCAACCCGGCAGAACGATCAAAGTCGACATCAAGCCAGACATTGAAGTCATTAAGGAGCGCGCCAAAGGCTTCGTTGACGGGATGAACGAGGTCTTAAGCTTTATTCAGACTCAGAACTCTCTGGGACCCGATAGTTACAAAGATCCCACCAAAGCCCTCGGGGGTGACGTCGGCCTGAAGGCGATCGAGAGTCGAATGCGCAATGTCATTCAACTCACCACGAATGAGCGTCCTTCTCAGTTCACTCGTCTTAGGGATCTGGGCATCACATTCAATCGCAACGGAACCTTGGACTATGAACCCAACAAGCTGCAAAAGGCACTCGAAGACGATTTCGACGGAGTCTCTTCGTTTTTTGCGGGATCGAGCCCTCTCACAGGTTTTGCCAATGAAATGATCGCTCTCGTCGATGGAGCCATTCGTCGCGGAGATGGTCTGGTAACGATCAAGGAAGCGTCCTTAAAGACGCGTCTCGAAAAAGTTGAAAAAGACAGAGACAATGCAACCGACCGGGCGCAGAAGCGCTTGGAGAAGATTAAGACCCAGTTTGTGCGGGCCGATGCTGCGATGGCAGACATGGCCACGCAGAAAGCCGGGTTGCCTCAGGGGATGGGGGTTTGATCGTGGTTGAAGTTTTGTATTTGGGGGTAATGAGGACATGAGTTACGGAGCGAAGAATTATAAGAAAACTGCAGTTACGACGGCAAGCCGGGAGCAAATTCTCCTGATGCTTTACGAAGCAACGATCAAAAACTGTAAATTGGCGCGGATCGCAATCGAGCAAAAAAAGATTGCCGACAAGTGCAAGTACATCACCAAGGCTCACGACATTATCAATGAGCTCTCCAATACGCTTGATCACACGAAGGGGCCTGGAGTTTCGGCACAACTCGAGTCTCTCTATGCCTTCTGCGTCTCGCAACTTATCAAAGCCAATATCGAGAACGATACAGCGGCCTTGGACGCCGTACTTAGAGTTATGGGCACTCTCTATGAAGGTTGGGTCGCTGCTGTCGAAGAACTCAAAAAGAAAGGGAGCGTTGATCGTGAAAATCTCTAAAAAAGAGCTGTTGAAGAAAATCGAACAAATCGATCTTCGCCTGATGAATCTTTGGCTGAGCGAAAGCGCTGACCTGAACGACGATGACATTTGGGAAATCTTTGTCGTGCTTCTGGAATCGCGTGTTGAGCTCCTGAATATTTGTATCGATGCCAAAGTCCCTTTGACTCCAGAAATCTGCATGCCGGATTGGCTCGAGAAGCTCACCAGCTCTCGCAAAGAAATTCGTTTGCATGAGCTGAAGAAAATGGCTCAAAAACGGGGCAAGAGCGAACAGTACCGTCTCTACGAGAGCATGGCCAAAGTTCTTGGGGAGCCCGAGTTGTGAGCAAACGCATCGAGGCCGCAAAGGTTCTTTTTCGATATGGTAACCGCTCAGACGCTCAGCGCATGCTTCAAGTTATTTGGGATGTGCCTGAGAATTCGAACGAAACATTCGAGTGCTTCTTGTCGATGATGGAGATTTGGATCTCTAAGGACCGCATCGGAGCCATGCTGCATCTCGAGGAGCTCACCTCAGGTCACGGGCCGCACGTGGAATTTTGGGACAGCCTAGCGCTTTCTGATCGCGCGGTGCTCTACGAATGGGTGGGGCAGGTGGAGCTTGCAGAGGGCCACCTCGAGCAGGCTTTTGAGTCCCTCAACAGGGCTGCGAGTTTGGGGCGAGACACCTCGCTCCTGTGGCGACTCTTGGGCGATCTCAGTTTGGCTCAAGGAGACCTCGAAATGTCACTGCGTTTTTTGAAGCGAAGTCTCCATCTCTACCGTCAGATGGATCTAGAGATTCTCAGCGGTCGCAACTATTCGATGGGGCACTTTATGGGACAAGATCCGCTCAAGTGGAGTCATGGCGTTGCCGACTACATGCAAATTCTTCTGAAGGTCACGAGGATGGCCAAGGGACGCCGCAATCTCAAATCTGCCCGCGAGCTCCTGATGGAGATGCTGCATCAGTTTCCCGAGGAGTCTCGCTTACCCAAGTTGCGACTTATGCTGGAGCGCTCGATTGTTGAGCACTCCCTCTTCCAGGCTCCCTCGAAGCGTCCTCAGCTCGAAGCTGGCGCTTGAGCCTTGGCCCTGGCCGGTCTAGGGTCGGGCCATGGCCAGCGTTTTCGAAGAACTTCGGGAATTTTTTCCTTTAAAGAGCGAGACTCCGCGCGCCTGGACTCAAGTGGCGCTCTCGAACATGAACGCCTTTATGATCGATCACGCGTTTTGTGAGCGTAAGGCTTCAGCCCACGCCATGAAGCTTCTTATGAGCAACCCCGATAAGCCTGACTTCTGCGAGGCTATGATTCAGCTCTCAATCGAGGAACTCGAGCACTTTCACCAGGTCTTTCGAATCATGAAATCACGCGGCATTGCCCTGCGCGGTGATGCCAAGGATCCGTATGTGAACGCGCTCATGGATTTGTGCCGCGACGGCAGTGAACACGATCGTTTCCTGGATCGTATCCTGGTCTTTGGCATCGTCGAGGCTCGTGGCTGTGAGCGCTTTGGGCTTATTGGAGAGGATTCTCCGGATGCTGAGCTCAGGGAGTTCTACTCGGGCCTCGCGCGCGCAGAGGCTAAGCACTTTGGAATCTTTCAGCGCTATGCTCGGCAGTATTGTGCGCCTGATGTTGTGGCTCGGCGTATGGACGAGCTTCTCACGGCTGAGGCTGAGATTGTCTCTAGGCTCCCCTGGCGCGCGTCGCTTCATTGAGAAGTGAAACCTTTCGAGGAAGCTGCTTGGGTCATTGGTTTCCATCGACCGATGAAGACAAGGAACTCGTGGCGTCAAATTTTTACCAAATACCCTCTCCTCACATTAAGATGACCTCCCCGTTTTCCGGATAAACTAGGGTCTCAAACTTGGGCAAAGACTTGTCTTTTGTTGGTCGGGGGGATTTGAAGATGAAATTTCTTTTTTTGAAACGGAACGTGTTAGTTCTGGGTATTGTGCTCGTTGGAATTCCTACGCTCCGCGCCGAAGAGGTTGAGGATCCCTGCTCAAACGAAAGCGCAAGAAACAAAATCATTGAGAAACTATTTGCGGACAAGGAATCTACTCCGCTTGTGCTCGATAAAAAAGCAAAAGACAAACTTCTCGTGGAGCTGGACGGCATCTTGGCGGGCAAAAAACCTGAGCTGAGTGCTGACGATAAGGCGACTCTTAAGGAGCAAGCAAAGGATAGAGTTTGTCGTGCCGAAGCTAATCAGGCTTTTGGCGTCGAGAGCAGTGAGGATTATCAGAAAGTGAAGCTTGCTCACGAGCAACTCGTGGCTGAGCTCAAGAAAAAAGCCGATCGCGGGCAGCTCAGTGCCGAAACTCAAAACAAGATCAATGAGGTTTATCAGCACGATCTTGAGTGGAGTAAGGACACCGCCGATGACGTTCACATCAATCAGCAGAGACCAGAAGTCCTCGATTCGGCTCGTCTGCTCCGCAAAAAGCTTGGATCCTCAAATTCTCTCAACGGCAGCGAAATAGATGACCTTGCCCGTATCCTTGCTTCGAGCGGAAACCCTCACGTTGGACGCACGTTCATGCAATGGGACTATGACACCGAAAAGGACCCCAAGACTGGAGAAGAGTATCTTGTGGCCTATAGAGCTATGTACTCGGGTACGAGTTGCATGGGTTACACCAAAGACGCCAGAGTCACTGAGATGCCGTCGTTTAAGATCCCTCTGAAATACTTCGACCGCTCAAAAATCGGTGCGTGGGTGCAAGGCGGATTTATGCCCGGCATGGGATCGTGGCATCTGGATTCGATTCCTCTCAAATTTGCCTCTCTCGGTGGATTGTGTCCATCGAAGCGCGGCAGTGTTGTCCCTGAAGGTTCTAAGCCTGCCGCTGCAACCAAAACCAAAATCAAGACAGAGCATTGAACTTGTGGTTTTGGGTTCAGTGCTGGGCACAAGATGACGGGAAGTGTCTTTCTTCGAGAACGCGTTTTTTGAGCAAATGGCCTTAGCTCACGCCCGGATTTTGTTCTTTGGTATTGTCGAGGTGCTCGCTGAGGCGAAGCACTTTGGTATTTTCCAGCCTTATGCTCGGCAGTATTGTGCGCCTGAAGTGGTGGCTCGACGTCTTAACGAATTGGCGTGCGTGTAGCTACTGTCATTGTTCACGCTGACAAGCAGACGCAAGCCTGCGAGTTGGTCTCGTGGCCGAGTGGTTGTTCTAAACAAATCCCGCGGCAACAAGTCCCGTCGTCCGGGCAATCTCACCTCGTAACATCCGTTCGCGGATTTCTCGAAACATCGCTCGGGAGCTGGAGCGCGAGAAGCCAGCGACTTCTGTGGAGTTGAGGCAGATATAGCGAAGGACGTTTACAAAATCTCGTCCTATAGAAACGAGCCTCGAAAAGGGGCGTTGGTCCCAGAATCGAGTGCTCGAGACCGAGCTATCTTTGGAAAGCGGGTGCCCCTTGCGGGCCCTGCTGGAGAGCATCGCAATTCGTCCTGAGATGGCTCTTAGAAATGCGCTGAGTCGCTCGCGGGACGGGGCTTGCACAAGCAGGTGAAGGTGGTTGCCCGCATTGGCGGCGCCATGGAGTTTTAAGCCACGTGCAGACGCCTCTTGGAGAAGCACGTCGCTCACACGGCGCTCATGCCGCAGAAGCGAGTAGGTGCCAGTGGCTCGTGAGGAGCGCAGAACAAGGTGCACGGCAAGCTTTTTTGAAAAGGGTCGCTTGCCCTTAGCGTGGGATTTCTTAAGAAGACTGCCACCAAAAGCAAAACGATCTTTCTGCCATGTCGAAAGTAGCGAAAGCTGTTGGGGCATGTGGAGGTTCTGCTCGTGAATAGGGTACGAGTCAAGTATAAAAGTAGCTATGGTATTAGGTCATAGGCTGGTGAATTCGCATTTCAAGTGCGACGGATCAAGAAGATTTTTTGAAGTGCACTTCCTGCGGCGTAAGGAAGCCCAGCGTTTTTCGAGGGCGGCTGTTAAGTAGTCGTTGAACTCTTTGGATGTCTTCATAGCTAATCTCCTTTAAATTC